>NC_014664.1:2987500-3587500 GCF_000166055.1 Rhodomicrobium vannielii ATCC 17100 | reverse complement strand
ACCGTGCCGAACCAGAACCCGCAGAAAATCCTCGACGGGCTGAAGGCATTCCTCGACGCGCGCACTCCGCCCGACTCGAAATGGACCATCCGGCAGTTCGGCGCGTCGGAAGGCATCCTCGTGCCAGCCGACGGGCCGTATATGCAGGCAGCGCGCGCCGGTCTTCAGGATGTGTTCGGCAAGCCGGCGGCGATGGTCGGCGGCGGCGGGTCGATCCCGGTGGTGGGGCTCCTGCAAAAGGGGCTCGGCCTCGACTCGATCCTCGTCGGCTTCGGTCTATCGGATGACCGCATTCACAGCCCGAACGAGAAATTCGAGCTGAAATGCCTCAAGAACGGTATTTTGAGCCACGCGGCGATACTCGGCCGCATCGCGGAGATCCGGAAGAACTAAGGCCGCACGCGCGGAGGCGGGGCAAAGGAACGCCGCGCAGCTTTTTCACAGACGCGCACGAGAGGGCGCCGCCGAACTTGTTCGGCGCGTTCCCGTGCTGCGCTGCAAACAAACGAACCCGCATCCCCCCGCGCCTTTCAGCGCATTGCAACGCACCTCTATATTTTGCGACCAACAAACGGTACGCATGGTTTATGTGTTCGCGGTATACTGAGGCCGCACCGAAACCAATGATACCGCATGAACAGCCCGTTGGACGAAGGAGTGTCGCGCATGCTGAACTGGATCTCCCAAGTCTGGAGAACCAGCGTGATCGGTTCGTTTCTCGCGGGCCTGCTGTTTCTACTCCCGATTGTCCTCACGGTCTTCATTGTCGCGTGGATCATCAATTTCGTGCGCGGCGCCATCGGTCCCGGCACCGTGCTCGGCGATCTCTTCACGCGCGGCGGCAATTATCTGATCGGCGGCAGCCAGGACACGCTCGCGTTCTGGCTTGGCATCGGCATAGCGCTCATCGGCATCTGGCTTCTCGGCTTGATCGTGAAAACGCGCGCGAAAAGCATCATCCAGAATTATCTGGACAGCCTGTTTTCGCGGGTGCCGCTTATCCGTTCGATCTACAGCCCGGTTTCACGCGTGGTGCGGCTCGCAACCGACAGGACCGGCGCGCCGGGGGACCTGTCGAGCATGAGCGTGGTGTCGTGCCGGTTTTTCGGCGACGGAGCGCAGGGCGTCGACATTCTCGCGCTGCTTGCCAGCCAGCAACTTTTCACCATCGCCGGGGAGCGTCGCAGGCTCGTCTACCTGCCCGCCGCACCGATTCCCATGTCAGGCGGCCTCGTTTTCATGTCCGATAGCGCCATCACGCCCGTGCCTGACATGAAGGTGGACGACCTTCTCAAGATTTACGTTTCGCTTGGTGCGCTCGCGCCCGAAGTGCTTTACCAGAGCAGCGATCCGCGCCGCGCGGTCGCGGCGTTGCCGGGGCCGGGCACACCGCCGCCAGCGCCCATCACCAAGCCGGAGCACGTGTGAAGGAAATGCGAAAATGACGAAAAGCAGGCGTAGACATCCGGCTTCCAACGCATTATAGAACACGAACCGCGACGGAGCGGGCGCATAGCTCAGTTGGTAGAGCAGCTGACTCTTAATCAGCGGGTCCAAGGTTCGAATCCTTGTGCGCCCACCAACGCGATCAAGGGCTTAGCCCATACAGTGCGGATAATCTCAACATCAGGGTAACACTCGGGGTAACAATCGCACCGTTTCTGCTGTGGTGATCTGTCATGCCCCAGATCGTAAGGGCCAATTCTCGACCAGAAGCCCTTTCACGCGACGAAACTCGCAATCGTTGGCGGCAACCAGCGGGGACGCCCACTGAGAGCGTGTGAGCCGCGATGAGCATGTCCTTCGGCCCGATCGGCACACACTCGGCCTCAAGCTCCGCCAGCGCGATGATCCTTTCTTTGCGCAGCCAAGCCGAAGTTCCGT
This sequence comes from Rhodomicrobium vannielii ATCC 17100, assembly GCF_000166055.1. Lineage (NCBI taxonomy): Bacteria > Pseudomonadati > Pseudomonadota > Alphaproteobacteria > Hyphomicrobiales > Hyphomicrobiaceae > Rhodomicrobium > Rhodomicrobium vannielii. The sequence continues at coordinate 3,585,616 of NC_014664.1, read as the reverse complement.
GTTATGACGCTTAGCGCGATGCCTTCGCTTCCAACGCGACCGTGCCTTGCGGGTTTCGACCAAGATCGGAAACGATATTGGTATCCAGCAGGTAGCGTGGCGCTCTCAAAGATCGGCGTCCCTGAGCGCCAGCAGCCCTTCATCGGCATCGGGAAAATCCTCGTCGAGAACCTTGAGTGCCGCGGGGATGGCGCAGATGGCCGCGCTCACGCTGCACTGCGCGTCACCTCGCCGGGCGTGATGGGTCGACAAGAGACATTTCCCGTCGGAATTGGCCTCGTCCGCAATCAAGGGTTGAGCGGCATTCAACTTTGCATCAGAGACTTAGTCTGGGTTGGGCCGACAAACGGACCAAATGGAAGCGGCTAATGCGCCGCGCGCGGCACGTTGCGCGGCCCTCACTGCGCGATCAGCTTGGCCTATGGCGCGGCGAGCCTCTTCGAGGAACGCGGCGCCAGCGTCGGTCAGGCGCACTTGCCGGGCGCTGCGGTCGAAAAGGTCCACGCCGATATCGCGTTCGAGCTTGCGGATCGCTTGTGAGAGCGGCGGCTGAGCCATGCCGAGCCGCGCCGCGGCGCGTCGGAAATGCAGTTCCTCGGCGACAGCGACGAATTGCCTGAACTGGCGAAGCTCGACGGTCGATATATCAGAGGTATCAAAGGATAGCTTTTTCACGCCTTACCATATCGAACTCATCCGGCTATGTCGTGCCTGGAAATGGGTCGAGGAAGAAATTATGGGGCGCAGCGCGAGAGCCGCTTTGATCGGCGTGCTGGCGATAATCGGCATGGGGATGCAAATGACTGCCCAGACGGCGCGCGCCGAGATCCTCCGCGAGGATTTTACGGTCGTGAACGAGGAGGGCATGCGGCTTTTCGTTCGTGAACTTCGTGACACGGAAGGCCGCCCTGATCGCGGGCCGATGCTGCTCGTCAATGGCGGGCGTCCAGGCGCTCTCGCAAGTTGGGACGTCGATGCGTCGCTCCCCTCTACGGCCGAAGAATTGGCGAAGGCTGGACACCGGCTCTACCTGATGGATGTGCGAGGCTTCGGCCTTTCCGATTTCCCATCGGAGATGGAACGCGGGCGGTTCGAAGCGCCGGTCGCGGTGCGGTCCGATGAGGCCGTCCGCGACATCGACGCCGTCATACGCGAGATCCGGCGGCGCAATCCCGGCGATGGGCGCCTCGCCGCCATGGGCTGGGCCACTGGCTCGCAATGGCTTGGCCATTACGCCTCGCTGCATCCCACGAGCATTGATCGGCTCATTTACTACAACGCAGCCTATGGCGGCCCGGCGGGAGGTTGGAGGCTGCAAGCGGACTTCGCCGATCCGAAACGGCCTGCGGACCTCGACTACAGCCGACACGGTGCCTGGCGACTGGCAACGGCGGATGATCTCGTCGGGCGCTGGCGGAACGAGGGTGTCGACCCCGCCTTTCTCGACCGTTATGTCGCCCTGGCCATGAAGGGCGACACTAAGGCTTCGCTTCGCACGCCTCCGAGCTTTCGTTTTCCCACCGGACCGGTCGACGACACGCTAAAGATGGTGAACGGTCGCCAGCTCTTCGACGCCTCGTTCATCCGCTCCCACGTGCTGATCCTGAGATCGCAGAACGACTTCTGGGCGCGGCCGACAGATGCGCAAACCCTGCTCTCGCATCTGACGAACGCCGCTTCAGCCAGGCTGGTCGAACTTCCGGGCGCGTCGCATTACGTTCACCTCCTGCCGAGCGCTGAACGGCGCAAGTTTCTCGATGCCGTTCTTGAGTCCACCGCGCCTTCGATACGGAGCGAGAAGCCGTGAGAAAAATCACAATGTCCTTGCTGAAGCGTGTCGCATTGTCGTGGCTTGCGCTCGCTCTGGCGACAGCCTGCGCGACCGAAGCAGCCGAGCGTCCGGTCGAGCGCGTGATCCTCTTCGGCGTTGACGGTCTCGCCGCCACCGCGCCCGAAAGATCGGCATGCCGACCTTCCTCGCCCTTGTCAGCGAGGGAACCTGGATCAAGAAGGCCTTCGTTGCGCCGCCGTGGCATCCGACAACCGGCCCGTGGGGCAACCTCCACTCCACGTCCTATCCGAACGTGGTTCAGCTTGCGGGGACGCTGTTCATCACGCCCGACACTCAATTTATACAGGAAGCGTGGCTGCCGCGCCGACCGACGCGCGGCGCGCCGGCGGGGATCACGGCACATGCCAAGAACAGCACCGCCTACGCCTCGCTCAACCGCGGCTTTCATCATACCTATATGCAGCGTGGCCCTGACAAGGATGTGGTCGACTGGGCGGTCGATCTCCTTCGGCGAACGGATGTGCGCTTCATGCGTATCCATCTTCAAAATACCGGCGAGGCGGGGCGCGTCGGCAGCGGCGATGAGACCAAGGATGTGCCGTGGCGTCAAAACATCTGGGCCGACGGCTCGCCTTATCGCATCGCGGCACTTGAAGCCGACCGCCAACTTGCGCGGTTCGTTGCGGCGCTGAGGGCCATCGGAAAGTGGGAGGGCACGGTGCTTCTTGTCATCTCCGACCACGGGCAGGCCGATCAGGGCTGGCACGCGCCGCTCTCCGAGGGGGCGTGGTCGACGCCCATGCTATGGATCGGTCCTCGCATCGCAACGGGACGCGTTCTGGATTACGGCGAGCACACCGATGTGGCTCCGATGCTTGCGCAAAAGTGCCGGTGTGATGCCAAGGCGTTTTCGGAAGATTGTGGTCATGTGCGCTTGCGACGAGAACCCGCATGCAACTGCAATATCGGCCAAATGCGTGTCAGTGCCGACGATCGAGCAGCGCGCCGCCGCGATTCGACAATCCACGATGTAGTCATGTGGCGTCTTGCCGATGGCGGCCCTGAAAGCGCGATTGAAAAAGCCTGATGAGAGACCGATGCTTCGAGCGACTTCGTTCACATCAAGAGAACCAGACAACCGAGCCTCGATATATTCATCGAGGGCGATGCGCTTGACACGCTCAAGGACGTCGGCGGCGAGGTTGATGTTCTTTCGATCGATGGCGCGTTTTCGCTGTACCTGCCGGTGCTCAAACTGATCGAGCCGCGGTTAACGCCCGGCGCTGTGATCCTCGGGGAAAACGCCTTTGCCGAGGACTATCTCGATTACGTCCGCACTCCCGCCAATGGTTATTTCTCCCGCTCGCTCGACATCGACGAAGGCCGCGGCAACGAATTCACCGTGCGGGTTGGCTGACGCCAGCCAGCAGAGCGACTGGCCCCCTCGGCAAGCGTAAATTGAACGAGACAAGCGACATCCGAATGTCCCGTTCAGAGCATTCCTGATATCGCTGCTCTCATCCGGCCTGTTAATCTCTTCCATTGGTGGGTGTTGGCGCAATGCGGAAATTGCCCGATGTCCACGTCCGCTCGGGGTCATCCTCGTCGGTTCCATCATCGTGAACGGCGGAAGCGGTCTGTAACCGGAAGGAAGGCTTCCGTCGAGATGGACCAACAACGGACCCCAAATATCGCCGCTTGCGATCTGTCCCAGATGGCAGGTCTTGGATTACTAAGCTGAAACGGCAAAGTGCGAACGCCCTTGCGCTGTTTGTATATGAGAACCCTATTTTTTCGCGCTTTCTCCTCCGTCGAACCTATATGCCACCCTGACCTATCCTTCGCCGGGTGAATAACGCATCGGGTGAGGAGTCCCATGTTCGAAGTTCTCATGCTCTGCATCGGCGTCGCGTTCTTCGCGGCAGCCGGGCTTTACGTTGCTGGCTGCGAGCGATTGTGAGGCGGCCATGCTGTTCGACTATGCGCTTGCAGGAGCCGTGTCGGTCTTCCTGCTCGTCTATCTCGTCTACGCGCTCATAAAACCCGAAAAATTCTGAGGCAGTCATGACTCTCGCTGGCTGGGCGCAGATCCTTGTGTTCTGCGCGATCGTTGTGGCGTCCGCAAAACCGCTCGGGGCTTACATGACCCATGTGTTTGCGGGCGAGCGCACTTTTCTTTCGTTCATCTTGTCGCCGGTCGAGCGCATATTCTACGCGCTGGCCGGTGTCGATCCGAAGGCCGAGCAGCGCTGGAGCGCTTATGCGCTCTCGATGCTCGCTTTCAACTTTGCGGGCTTCCTGCTGCTTTACGCAATCCTGAGGCTTCAGGATCTGCTCCCGCTCAACCCGCAAGGCATGGGGGGCATGCCGCCCGACCTCGCGCTCAACACCGCTGCAAGCTTCGTCACCAACACCAACTGGCAGAATTACGGTGGCGAAAGCACGCTCGGCTATTTCGCGCAGATGGCGGGGCTGACGGTGCAAAACTTCGTCTCCGCCGCCACCGGGATCGCGCTTGCGGTCGCGCTCATTCGCGGCTTTACGCGGCGCTCGGCGGCGGGCATCGGCAATTTCTGGGCCGACCTCACGCGCTGCACGCTCTACATCCTGTTGCCGCTTTCGCTCGTGATCGCGCTGACGCTTGTGTGGCAGGGCATGCCGCAAAATCTGAATCCATATGTAGAGACGACGACGCTCGAAGGCGGCAAGCAGGTGATCGCGCAAGGCCCCGTCGCGAGCCAGGTGGCGATCAAGATGCTCGGCACCAATGGCGGCGGCTTTTTCAACGCGAACGCCGCGCATCCTTACGAGAACCCCACGCCGCTTTCGAACATGATCCAGATGATCGCGATCTTCGCGCTCAGCGCGGGACTTACGAACGTCTTCGGGCGTTTGGCGGGCGATCAGCGGCAGGGCTGGGCGATTTTCGGCGCGATGGGCGCGCTGTTCCTGGTGGGCGTCTCGCTCGCCTATTGGGCCGAGGCAAACGGCAATCCTCTGTTAACCGCGCTCGGTCTGGATGGCGCGCCCGGCAACATCGAAGGCAAGGAGACGCGCTTCGGCATCGCGGCGTCGGCCCTCTTCGCCACGATCACAACGGCGGCATCCTGCGGCGCGGTTAACGCCATGCACGCCTCGCTGACCCCGCTCGGCGGCCTCGTGCCGCTCGTCAACATGGAGCTTGGCGAAGTCGTCATAGGCGGTGTCGGCGCGGGGCTCTACGGCATGCTGCTGTTCGCCATCCTCTCGGTGTTCGTCGCCGGGCTGATGGTCGGGCGCACGCCGGAATATCTCGGCAAGAAGATCGAGGCGCGCGAGGTGAAGCTCACCATGCTGGCGCTCCTTTGCCTGCCGCTGATGATGCTGGGCTTCACGGCGCTCGCTGTTGTCGTTCCGAACGGCCTTTCGAGCATCTCTTCGGCTGGTCCGCACGGCTTTTCGGAAGTGCTTTACGCCTACACCTCAGCCGCCGGCAACAACGGCTCGGCCTTCGCAGGGCTGTCGGGCAACACGGTTTTCTATAACACCACGCTCGCCATCGCCATGCTGGTCGGGCGTTTCTTCGTGATCATCCCGATGCTCGCCATCGCGGGCTCGCTCGCCGCGAAAAAGATCGTGCCGCCGTCGAGCGGGACATTCCCGACGAACGGACCGCTGTTCGCGGGCCTCCTCATCGGCGTCGTTGTCCTCGTCGGCGGGCTGACCTTCCTGCCCGCGTTGGCACTCGGTCCCATCGTCGAACATCTCGCCATGATCGCCGGACAAACTTTCTGAGGCACCCATGAAAACGTCGACCCTTACCGCGCGGTCGTCCGCGCTTCATCCCGGCATCCTCGCTCCCGCGCTTGCAGGCGCCTTCAGGAAGCTCGCGCCACAGCACATGATCCGTAACCCGGTCATGTTTCTCGTCGAGGTGCTCGCGGCGCTCGTCACCGTGTTGTTTATCCGCGATGCGGTTGCGGGGACGGATGACCTCGGCTTTCCGCTTCAAATCATCCCCTGGCTCTGGTTCACCGTGCTGTTCGCGAACTTCGCCGAGGCTGTGGCCGAGGGGCGCGGCAAGGCGCAGGCCGCGAGCCTCCGCGCAACCCGTGCCGATGTCATTGCAAAACAGCTGAAAAGCGCGGCCCGCGATAGCGATATCGAGAGCGTGCCCGCGCTGTCACTCAAGCCCGGCGATATCGTTCTCGTCGAGGCGGGCGACATCATCCCGTCCGATGGCGAGGTGATTGAGGGCATCGCTTCGGTGAACGAAGCCGCGATCACGGGCGAATCCGCGCCGGTTATCCGCGAGTCGGGCGGCGACCGCTCGGCGGTGACTGGCGGCACGCAGGTCATTTCCGACTGGCTCGTCGTACGCATCACCGCCGCGCAAGGTTCCACCTTCCTCGACCGCATGATTTCGCTCGTCGAAGGGGCACAGCGTCAGAAGACGCCCAACGAGATCGCGCTGAATATCCTCCTCGCGGGCATGTCGCTCATCTTCGTGCTGGCCGTGGCGAGCATTCCGAGCTTCGCAGCCTATGCGGGCGGGCAAATCTCGGTGCTCGTGCTCGTCGCGCTGTTCGTGACGCTGATCCCGACCACCATCGGCGCGCTTTTGTCGGCAATCGGCATCGCTGGCATGGATCGGCTCGTGCGCTTCAACGTGCTCGCCATGTCGGGCCGCGCGGTCGAGGCGGCGGGCGACGTTGACACGCTGCTGCTCGACAAGACGGGCACGATCACGCTCGGCGACCGGCAGGCAACCGCGTTTATCCCGCTTGAGGGCGTGAGCGAACTCGGACTCGCGGATGCGGCGCAGCTTTCCTCGCTATCGGACGAGACCCCGGAGGGGCGTTCTATCGTCGTCCTTGCGAAGGAGAAATACGGCCTGCGAGGGCGCGACCTTGCCGGACATTCCGTGCAGTTCATCCCTTTCAGCGCGCACACCCGCATCAGCGGCGTCGATGTCGATGGCGAGTCGATCCGCAAGGGCGCTGTCGATGCCGTTCTGGCGCATGTTCGACAGGTCACGGTCAATCCGAACATGGCGGCCGCACCCGATCTGCGGCAGATCGTCGAAGGGATTGCCCGAACTGGAGGAACGCCGCTTGCCGTCTCACAGGCGGGCCGGGTTCTCGGCGTCGTCCATCTCAAGGACATCGTGAAGGGCGGCATCCGGGAGCGCTTCGCCGAGTTGCGGCAGATGGGCATCCGCACCGTCATGATAACCGGCGACAATGCGTTGACGGCGGCAGCCATCGCGGCTGAAGCGGGCGTCGATGACTTCCTTGCCGAAGCGACACCCGAGGCGAAGCTCCGCCTTATCCGCAAGGAGCAGGCCGATGGCAAGCTCGTCGCCATGTGCGGCGACGGCACGAACGACGCGCCCGCGCTTGCGCAAGCCGATGTCGGCGTCGCGATGAACACGGGCACGGTCGCCGCGCGCGAGGCGGGCAACATGGTCGACCTCGACAGCGACCCCACAAAGCTCATAGAGATCGTGGGCATCGGCAAGCAACTGCTCATGACGCGAGGCGCACTCACCACGTTCTCCATCGCGAACGACGTGGCGAAATACTTCGCGATCATCCCCGCGATGTTCATCGCCTTCTATCCGCAGCTGGAGGCGCTGAATGTGCTCGGCCTTGCGACGCCGCAAAGCGCGATCCTTTCGGCGATCATCTTCAACGCGCTGATTATCGTCGCGCTGATCCCGCTGGCGCTTCGCGGCGTGCGCTACCGTCCCCGGCCAGCCGCGCAACTCCTTCAGCGCAATCTGCTGATTTATGGCCTCGGCGGGATCGTCGCGCCGTTCGTCGGCATCAAACTTATCGACATCGCCATCACATCCATCGGACTGGTCTAGAGGCTCGCCATGCTTGCAACATTCCGCCCCGCCCTTGTCATGATCCTTCTCATGGCCGCGCTGACCGGGATCGCCTATCCTCTCGCCGTGACCTGGCTCTCTCAAACCGCGTTCCTCGATCGCGCGAACGGCAGCCTCATCATACGCGACGGCCATGTCGTCGGATCGGCGCTGATCGGCCAGACCTTCACCTCGGAGCGTTATTTCCAGGGGCGCCCGTCGGCTACGGTCGCGCCAGACCCGGCCGACCCGTCGAGAACGGTGCCCGCTCCTTATAATGCCGCGAATTCCGCCGGCTCCAATGCGGGGCCAACGTCGAAATCGCTCATCGACCGCGTTCAGGCAGGCGTGGCGGACTACCGGCAAGCCAACGGCAGCGCGGGGCCGGTTCCAGCGGATGCGGCCACCACATCGGCGAGTGGCCTCGACCCGCACATCTCGCCCGCGAATGCCGCCGCGCAAGTGGCGCGTGTGGCCACGGCTCGCAATCTTTCGCCCGCTCGCGTTCGGGAGTTTGTCGCAGCCGCCACGGAAGAAAGAACGCTTGGCTTCCTCGGAGAGCGGCGCGTTAATGTGTTGCTGCTCAATCTGGCTCTCGATGATGAGTTGAAGGGAGCGCAGCAGGCTTCCGCCGCTGAGTGAAACCGATGGCCGACGCCAGGGAAACGAACCGGCCTTCGCCGGACGCGCTGCTCGAACTGGCCCGCAATGAAAATCGCGGGCGGTTGAAGATTTTCCTCGGCGCGGCCCCCGGCGTCGGCAAGACATACGAGATGCTCCTGTCGGCGCGCGCAAAGTGCACCGAAGGGGCGGATGTCGTCGTCGGCGTCGTGGAAACGCACGGCCGCCCCGAGACGGCGGCGCTTCTCGCTGGTTACGAGATCGTCCCGCGCAGGCCCGTGACCTACAAGGGCCGCATCATCGAGGAAATGGACCTCGACGCCGTTCTCGCGCGTCGTCCGCAGGTGGCGCTCGTCGATGAACTCGCTCACACGAATGCGCCGGGCAGCCGACACCCGAAGCGTTACATGGACGTGGAAGAACTGCTCGCGGCGGGCATCGACGTTTACACCACACTGAACATCCAGCACGTGGACAGCCTGAACGACGTCGTCGCGCAGATCACCCGCATCCGCGTGCAGGAGACGGTGCCCGACTCCGTGCTCGACAAGGCCGATGACATCGAGGTTATCGACCTCGCACCGGACGAATTGATCCAGCGGCTTCGCGAGGGCAAGGTCTACGTGCCGGAGCAGGCGCGGCGCGCGCTTCAGCACTACTTCTCGCCTGGAAACCTGACGGCGCTGCGCGAACTGGCTCTCCGGCGCACGGCGCAAAGAGTTGACGAGCAACTGCTCACACACATGAAGGCGCATGCGATCGAGGGGCCTTGGGCCGCCGGTGACCGCGTTCTCGTGTGCATCAGCGAAGACCCTCGCTCGGCGGGGCTGGTGCGCTATACGAAGCGGCTCGCGGATCGCCTGCGCGCACCGTGGACGGCGCTTTACATCGAGACGCTTCGCAGCCAGGACCTCTCTATCGCCGAGCGCGACCGCATCGCGGATACGCTTCGGCTGGCAGAGCGGCTTGGCGGCGTCGCGGCCACGCTGCCGGGGCGCGGTCGCGTTGCCGATGACGTGATGGACTTCGCGCGCTCGAACAACGTCACGCAGATCGTCATCGGAAAATCGGAGCGCTCGCGCTGGTTTGAAGCGCTGTACGGATCGGTGGTTCACGACCTCGTTCGCCGGTCCGCCAACATCAGCGTACACGTGATCGCAGGCGATGCGCTGAACAAGGAGACGATCCCGCGCAAGACGGTGCGGACAGCGACCTCAAGCGATGCCAGCGCTCTCGGCTACGTCGCCGCGATTGTGGCGACCGCCGGTGCCGTCCTCGCGGCGCGCCTCGCGCAACCCTACCTCGGCGCGGAAACGATCCCGCTCATGTTCCTGATGGGCGTGCTCGGCATTGCCTACTATTTCGGGCTGGGGGCTTCTCTGTTCGCAGCCATTGCGGCGATGCTCTCGTACAATTTCTTCTTCATTCCGCCGCTTTACACCTTCACCATAGCAGACCCGATCAATATCTCCGCCCTCTTCTTCTTTCTCTTCACCGCGCTTGCCGTCAGCAATCTGACCGCGCGCGTCCGGCGACAGGCTGAACTGGCGCGGAACAGGGCCGCGATCACGAGCGCGCTCTACGCCTTTTCCAAGAACCTCGCGAGCAACGCCACTTTCGACGATCTTCTCTGGGCTGCCGTTTCGCAAATCGCGACGTCGCTGAAAGCAGATGTCGTGATCCTCCTGCCTGAGACGAGCGGACAATTGAACGTTGCTGCGGCCTTTCCTCCGGGCGACATGATCGAGGATTCGGATGTTGGCGCCGCCAAATGGTCTCTCGATAACGGCTTCGCGGCTGGCAGAGGAGCGGACACCCTGCCGGGCGCGCGGCGCTTGTTTCTGCCGCTGAGAACCGGGCGCGGAGTCATTGGCGTGGTGGGGCTTGGACCCGGTTTGCGATCCGATATTCTCCTGACGCCGGACGAAAGGCGGTTGCTCGACGCGCTGATGGATCAGACGGCGGTTGCCATAGAACGTATAAAACTCGCGAAGGAAATGGACGACGCTCGCGTCGCCGCCGAGGCGGAGCGGCTGCGGGGCGCGCTCCTGACATCGCTTTCGCACGACCTTCGCACGCCGCTCGCCTCCATCCTCGGCGCTGCGAACTCGCTGCGGGAATATGATGAGTTGTTCGACGCGCAGGCGAAATCCGATCTCGTCCTTACCATCGAGGAGGAGGCTCAGCGGATGTCGCGGTTCGTGGCCAATCTGCTCGACATGATGAGGCTCGAATCCGGTGCGGTCAAACTCAGACGCGAGCCGGTTGACGTGACGGAAATCCTGGGCGCGGCCGTGCGGCGAACGGCTCCGCTCCTGAAGCATTGCACCGTCGAGTTCGACATCGAGCGGGATTTGCCGCTCCTGAACCTCGACCCCGTCCTCATGGAACAGGTGTTCGTCAATCTCCTCGACAACGCCGGAAAATACGCGCCGCCCGGATCAACCATCACGCTGAGAGCGCGGACGGTAGGTTCCTCGGTCCGCATTTGCGTGATGGACGAGGGGCCGGGCATTCCCGAGGACAAGCTGTCGCTGGTCTTCGAAAAATTCCACCGCGCGGATAACGGAGACCGGCAGCGCGCGGGCACCGGCCTCGGCCTTGCGATCTGTCGCGGCTTCGTGGAAGCCATGGGCGGCGCGATCTCGGCCGCGAACCGGTCGGACCGGACGGGCGCAATCCTCGCGATTTCCTTTCCGGCATCCTCTACCGTGCGGCTTCCTCATGAGCGGAGCGTCACATGACGGTTGCCGATCGCACTCTCGTGCTTGTTGTGGAGGACGAGCCTCAAATCAGGCGGCTCCTGCGCACGAGTCTGGGAGCCAACGGATTTGCCGTCGTTGAAGCGATCAACGGCAAGGCGGCGTTTGAGGCGATCACGCGCGAGCGGCCCGAAGTCATCCTCCTCGACCTCGGACTGCCCGACATGGACGGCCTTGCGATCATCGAAACGCTGCGAAGCTCGGGCGACAAAACGCCGATCGTGGTTCTTTCGAGCCGCGGCGAGGAAGCAACCAAGGTCGAAGCGCTGGATCTCGGCGCTGACGACTACGTCACGAAGCCGTTCGGCGTGGCCGAGCTGATCGCGCGGCTGCGCACGTCGCTGCGCCATCGCGTTCAGGCTGAGGGCGGCGAGCCGGTGTTCGAAAGCGGCGACCTACGCATCGACCTCGTGCATCGCCGCGTGACGCGTTCAGGCAGCGACGTGAAGCTGTCGCCAAAGGAATACGACATCCTGCGCCTTCTCGCGCTGCATGCCGGGAAAGTTCTGACGCACAAATTCATTATGGCCGAGCTTTGGGGCGCCAACGCCGATGTGCAGTATTTGCGCATCTATGTGCGCCAGCTTCGCGCGAAGATCGAAGCGCACTCCGAGAGCCCTCAGCACATCATTACAGAAACCGGCGTCGGCTATCGTTTGAAGTAGTAAGCCGGCTTCGCGGCTGTGCCAGGGTCACTACCTTGGCGGCACGGCGTCCGTCAAGCTAGACGACCTCGAAACGCCAGTGATGATCCTTCGGAACTGAATTCGAAGGCCTTCGACGATAAGGCTGAGACCTTTCATCAAAGGGAACTCGAGGGGAGACGGCAATCGGCGCGGAAGCGACCCTGCGAGAAGCATCGTGATCACGTCGGCTGTATTCTCCAATGGGTCAATTTCGCCATAGAGACCCGCAGGCCAGAAGCAAGCGGCCACTGCCACAGGCCGGATCGGCGATACGGGCATCTTCGGGCGCATTCTCGTCGATGGTGATGCGCGCCATGAGCTCGCACAGCGGCATCGGCGTGAAGAATTGCGCCATTTCGCGTTCGGCGGCGCGCTCGGCTTCGTAGATGTCGCCAAGGTGATCGCGGATGACGCCGTCGGCATTGTCCTGATGCATCGCCACATCATGGCGGAAGCGCATGCGCGAAATGATCCCCAGGGTGATCTGTGCCCGGCACGCGCGGCCCGTACCGGCTCATGGTTGCCATGTAGCGATCTTCATCGCGGGAAAACGCTGACAGCATGAGATCGAGCCAGTCGTCGAACTTCTGGAAAAACCGCCCCTCAATCTTGCGCAGCTCGCGAACAGCCGGATGCGTTCCCCCGTTGCCGGGCGGCGGAGGCGCGGAGCGACGTTGACGGGGCATGCCGCAGTGTGGCCGACCCTCCGGCAAGAAACCAGAGCCGGTGCGGGAACACTGCCTGGCCCGTGGTCCTGAGCAACCTCGTGTTCAATGCTCAGGCGTCGGGCGTCTTTGAGCGAACCCGGCTTATGAACGCCCTCTTTCCCGGACTTCGCGCTCTTCACCACGTATTCCGGGTTGTCCGGGCTGGCCTTGGCGGTATGTCCTTTGACGCGGGTAGGCGATGTGACCTTCTCCTTGACGGTGCCTTCGGTCTTGCCTTGCGAGGTCTGCCAGGAGACCCTGTCGCCGGGTTTGAGGGACTTTGGCATGACTTTACTCCTTTGCCGTTCCCCACATTATCCAAAACGCGGACTTATGTAGCAAGCGCAGGGAAGCCATCGATGCCAATTCGCTGAATTTAGGCGCTAAGCAATGACTTTCTACTTTTCACGATGTGGCAGGCTCAGCTATAGCGATGCTATGAGCGAAGGGACACATTACATTGAGCTTCGGCTAAATCTATCGCAGCCAGCGGAATTGCTCTCTTTGGTGGGGGCGTTCAGCGCGTTGGCAAATCAATTCGAGCAATTCATAAAACGGGAGCACCCACCCTTGGAAGGGCGTGCGAAACTGTACGTCCAGCATATCCATGCTAGCGATATTGTGCTTCAGCTTATTCCGTTAGTCCAAAATGCAATTGCCACGATGGATTCGGCATTGATCGTTGATGGATTCGCATCGCGGTATGGTGGCTGGCTGTCGAATCTATTCGAAGGGAAAAAGCATGAGAATGCGACCAAAAGTGACCTAAAGGACTTCATGAATCAGGTGGCAATAATAGCTACCGATCCAAATGCAAAGGCTACGCTTTCCTCAGCTGTATTTCACGGAACGTCTTCAACAAGCAAAGCCGTTCTTGAGTTTGACACGCAACAAGCTAGGCGCGCAGAGAAAATAATTGACGAGCACAAGCGAGAAATAGACCTGAAAGCCTATGAAGTGGCTGAGAATGTGCTTATGGTATTCTACCAGTCAAACCTAAGAAATCCAGATATACTTAAGCAGACATCAGAAAAGGCCATCATCGAAGCGGTTTCAAAGAAACCTCTCGCTATCGTGTATGCCAGCGAGATCGCCAAGGAACGGATCAAGCACGAGATGATGGCGGGGGAGCGCAACCTGTATCAACTTGGATTCTATGTCGATGTCTATGTGGAGCGGTTGGGGGGTAAGCCAGTCGCCTATCGGATTGCCCATGTCCATGATATAATTGAGCTTCCGGACGATTAGGTTTAGAACCGCATATCACATCCAGTCTTTCTTGGCGCCAAGTTCACGGTATGAACTATGCGGCATACGTATGGGCGTTGACTCGTTGCGGCGAATCCCCTCATATGCCGTCTATGGTCAGTGAGCGGGAAATTATTGTTGGCTTGCGGGCGCGTCTAGCCGAGACGGAAAGGGATATCTCCGTCTTGCAAGAGCGCGCCGTTAAATATCGCGACGCCATCGCAGCCATGGAAGCCGTTCTCGGCCTATTGGAAGACCAAGGCTCTAATCAATCCGACACTCAGACAAAACTAGGCCCGCCCCGCCCAAGCGGAGCGCCGACGAATTTCGAGATGGCGCGCCTTGTCCTTCTGTCCGCTCAAAAAGAAGGGAAGGCCGGTCTTACCGCTGCTGAACTGGTCGATGAGATCGGGCGCAGATACTGGCCCGGCGTCCAGGCCCCGCAGATCATGCCGACAATGTATCAATTGGCAAAAAATGGCCGGTTGATCAAAGGGGATGACGGCGTTTTCCGTTTCCCCGAAACGAATGAAACCGGCGAAGGCGAAAGCCACGACCGTGCTTCATCTGGCGGGAGTAATCCGGCCTGATTTCAAACGAGAAAATCCAAATGGTGAAGATCTTACCTGATCAGCCCCGCCGCTCAAGCTACCGGCGTCTACGGGGAGACTAATGAAAAAGGCCGATTTCCCGTTAGCAGCGGAAAATCGGCCTATGTGGTAGCGAAGCAACCGGCGTTCAACGCGAGATTCCTTCGACTCCAAGCAAGTCTAGAATCCCACGTTGGGCGCTCAACTGCAACTCCTTTTTGACGAAAGGGAGAACACAATGGCTTGCGCTCGCGTATGTCATTGGGTGTCCTCTTACGTGCGCCACCGCCTTGGGCGGATTGAGCATGTATGCGGATACTGGCGTTGCTGCGGGTTCTGACCAGCACACGCTTTCGGCTATATGCCGATCTTAAGAGATGGAAGCGCGCTAGGCGCGCGCTTCTGCCTATTGGGACGCCGGAAGATCGTCCAGCCTTACGGACTGGACGCCTATGGCGGCAAGGCATTGAACCAGGAACACAGCGCTGAAGCCGCCTCGGCTCACCTTGTTCTTGATGTTGGCTTCCGTTTCGGAAACGCCAAGCGCCGCGAGCTTATCAACGAGCTGCTTGTACGTGACGTTCTTCCGCTTCAACTCAGCCTTCAACAGACCCTTTACGTAATCCGACCAAACGGTTTCATCCATGATAGCCTCGAATCAAATGTCAAAAGTCATCATATTCGATACCTTTGTCCTTGACAAGGCTACCTTACGTCATCATATTCGTTACCATAGTAGCGGAAACGATGACCATGGCTCAGCACTTTCTCCTTTCGGCAGCAGCTCGGACCTTGTCCTTGCGCTCTGTTTATCAGGGCGGCGAAGACAAGGCATACGAGACGTTTTGCCGGATGCGCTGGGCCGAAACAGAAGGCAAGCCGATCTGCCCGCGTTGCGGCGGCGTCGAGGCTTACGCGATCAAATCGCGTCGCAAGTTTGAATGCAAGGCGTGCGGCCACCAGTTCAGCGTCACGAGCGGCACGATCTTCGCCAGCCGCAAGATGGCCTTCGTTGACCTTCTCGCCGCCATCGTGATCCTCGCCAACGCCTCCAAGGGCGTTTCGATGCTCCAGCTTTCCCGCGATATCGATTGCCAGTACAAGACGGCCTTCGTTCTCGCTCACAAGCTTCGTGAAGCCATCGCTTCCGAGGTCAAGGGCGAAACGCTTTCCGGCACGGTCGAAGTTGACGGCGCTTACTTCGGCGGCCACGTGAAGCCTTCAAACCTCAAGGCGAACCGGATCGACCGCCGCCTTGCCGAGAACCAGACCGGCAAGCGTCGCGTGGTTGTCGTGGCTCGCCAGCGCGACGGCCGCACTATCACCACCGTTACCAAGAGCGAAGCCGATGGCGTCGCCTTCGTTGAAACGATTGTGGCTCCCGGCTCTGTCCTTCATGCTGACGAAGCGGGCCACTGGAACGCGCTTCATGCGAAGTACAAGACCTTCCGCATCAACCATCAGGAAGCCTACTCGCTCAATGGCGCTTGCACGAACCAAGCCGAGAGCTTTTTAGCCCGCCTTCGCCGCATGGTGATGGGCCAACATCACCACGTGAGCGGTCAATACCTCCACCAGTTCGCCAATGAGGCGGCTTGGAAGGAAGATCACCGCCGCCTCTCGAATGGCGAGATTGCGACTAAGAAGCTGGCTCTTGCGATGGCGCACCCCGTGAGCCGGGAGTGGAAGGGCTATTGGCAGCGCGCCGCTTAGATTTGGTCGGCGAAATTGCGAGCTTCCAAATCTCAGCCAAACGATAAACGGCCTCTATTGAAGCCGCCTTCCCCAATATCTGCATGCCACCAACATAAGGACGTTCATCGACTTCATAGATGAAATATCCCCTGTCATCCCCAAGGTTTTCCAATTCAGCAGAGGCGAAGGTATTGCGCGATATGGACGAAACACACAAGCTCGTGGTGTCGTTGATTCGCTCTATCAGAAGAAGTTCTTCAGCCATGTCAGAAGCCCGCGCCATTGATTTACGCGCTCGCACAAAGCCACGCATTACCGCCAACGATCTCGCCAGATACATGATTTCGAGCGAGACAGCAAAAATTGGTATCCTAACTGACGCCAAATACAGTACGCCTCCAAAACGTATCCGGTACTCGGATGTTAGGATCGCACTTCGTTCTGCTTTGTGCGATCCCGCAAGCGAAAAACGCATTCTCGCGGCAGCTCGTAGCGCGTTTGAGCAAAAAGCGGACGATCCGTCATCTTCAGACTTCGCTCAAGATGACGCTTCCAAATCTCTCGACGTTCTTGACGCCTTTAGCAGAATACGCAACCAACTCGCTGGCTATGATTACAAGTTGCCATCTAGATCGCAGCCAAGGATAATAGTAAATGGCGTCGAAATTGCGATAAACTGCGATGTAATTATACATAGAGAATATCGTGGCGTCGAGGAAATTGGAGCTATGATGTTCAGATTTACCAAGCCTGATGAAGGTGAATCTGATTCAGCAGCTTCAAAAAGAAAAGAAATGGGAGTATATGCCGCAACGCTAGTCCATATGCAGGTCGCCGCCAATCTGGCAGGAAACAGGACGCCATCTTATAAGCTTTGTTGGTCCGCAGACGTACAGAGCGGTGAAGTTCATGTGGCTCCAAAAAACTTCAAGATGAAGGCGGCAAATATTGAGAATGCTTGCCGGTTCATAACGGCTTTGTGGGAAGATTTATAAAGCAGGACGATCAAGCCACCCGCCACACCCTCATCCTATTCCGTAATTGGCCTTGCTTGAGATATCCGCGAGCGTGGTAGCGGAGAAGAGCGACGCCGACGCGATCACGCACCTTCTTAACAAGCGCGGCGTTCGACCGATCCAGTGCAAGCTCTTCCATGACACGCGCTGTAAGCTCGTTGGCGTCCATGCCATCGGAAGTTCTCAGAGCGTCAAGGATGATGCGGGAGAGTTCTCCCGGCTTGAACAGGTTCCCCGGCTTCGACGTTGGCGCTGTGTCGCCGCAAATGCGCAAGGCTTCTGTGATGGTGGCAAGGTCGCTTCGCGTCTCCTTGATCCTCTTTTCGAGATCGGAGATGCGGCGGCGAAGCTCTTCCTGCTTCGCCTTCAATCCTGAGATGATGTGAGGTTCGGCCATCCTCTTGTTTTAGAGGATAACTCACTGACTCTAATGGATTTTCTTCCCTGCGTTTGCTACATAAGTCCGCCAAAACGCGCCGTAAAGGTTCCAGAGAAGGCTCAACCAGCCCCGTGCAAGAGCGGGGTGGGATTCCGGTTGGACGCCGATGCCCTGACGGGTTCCCCTTTGGCAAGGAAATCTTCCCCAAGCGGCCTTGAAATGTCGGGTGGTCTGGACCCCGGCGCGTACCGGCCAAGGGGGTTCCCCAGCTTCCGCGCGCGCGGAGTGGCGGCGCTTGTGCAGCCGGGAGATGCCCCTCCCCGTTGGCAAGCCCCGCTCATGGCCGAGGTCCCTCTCCTTACCCGACAGGCCGCAAAGGGTGCGGTCTCGAACCAAAAGGAGAAACCCATCATGAGCAAGAAGCAGCAACCCGGAAGAAAGCCCACCCACGGCGTCTTCCACATCCGGGGCGAAGGCAAGAGCGCCTACTGGACCAAAATCGGCGCGGCCTGGATCCACGAGGACGGCGAGGGCCTGAACCTGAGCCTCGACTTCATCCCCACCGACAGCACGGGACGCCTAGTCATCCGCGCCAACAAAGCCGACTCGCAAGCCCAAGGGGAGGCCGCCCGATGAGCCGCAGCGACTACGCCTTCCTCGCCGACCAGTTCCCGGAGTTCTGGCTCCGGGCAAGGACCGACCAGGAACTGGATGACCTGCTTGATGCCTGGTTTGCCGACGACCACTTCGGCGACAACCCCGCCTACAGCTGGAACGATGATGAGGAGTGTGCCCAATGAACCAGCTCAAGAGCTACACCGTCGCGATGATCATGTGGGAAACCTGGAACATCTGCGTCGATGCCGCCTCGGAGGATGAAGCCAAGGCACAAGCCCGCGCCTCTTACGAAAGGCACGGCCGTGAGGAATTCTCCTGCCAGGCCAGCGGCGTTGACGGTTTCGAGATCATCGACGAACAGGAGGCCGACGAATGAGCATCGTCAATCCCTCCTGCAAGGACTTCACCATCATCCTGTACGAACGGAACGTGTTTCAGTTCACGGTCAGGGCCGAAGACGGGGACGTTGCCGAAGATGTTGCCCTGGAAACCTACTACGGGTGGTCGGAAGCCGACCGCGCCCGATACATCTCCGGTGAACAGGGCGGCGTTGAACTGGACATCGAGGAGGCCGCCCAATGAACGCCCCTCGCCTCCTCCTACCCCATGAGCTGCGCACGCGCCGTGTCGTGACTGAAACCGCCCGCGCCTTCAGGTTCGGGCCACGGCTCCATCCCAACCGGGCCGCCTACGAGTTCTACCCGACGCCACCGGAGGCGACACGCGCCCTTCTCTCGGTCGAGCGCTTCGATGGCCCCATCTGGGAGCCCGCCTGCGGAACCGGCTGGATCTCAGAGGAATTGATTGCGGCCGGATACGACGTTCTGTCCACGGATCTTGTCAATTATGGCTACGGCCGGATGGCCAACGTGCCGTCGACTTCCAGGGTATGCCCTTTTCCCGGATCGAAGTCTGGCTACCGGTCAACCCAGACCAGCTGATGCTGTGGCATTCAACCCTAACCTTCAGCCTGGATTTCTACGAGACCCTGGTGAAGCACGCCCTGCCGATCCGGGCCGAAGCTGTCCGCGCATTTGCTGGGTCCTCCCGCAAGCTCGACATGTATTTCTGGCTGAATTACCGACTGCATTCTATGAGGGCACCAACGACGCTCTCTTGGAACGCCCTATCGACCCAGTTCGGCGGAGGTTTCGCCCGTGCAGAATCGGTGGCGAAATTCTCTTACTTCACGCTGAATCGGTGGCGGGTTTACGCAGAATTGGTGGCGCCCTCATTATAACAGAACATTTCAGAACATTCACAGGGCCTGTCAAAAATGATGGGCTTGGAAATCCGTTGGCGACCGCTCGGCAAGACGATAGACGTTCCGATAGCGAGATCGCTTGGCAATCAGAAGGCTCAGAGGCGGCTGGGTTCGTTTTTCTATCTCCCAGCGCCCCCACTTCTAACTCAAAGCGCAAAAATTGCTACAAAGCCGTCTGAAGAAGCGCCACGGCAGGTGTGAATGACACGTTCCGCCAAGCGACATTTCCTTCAACGGTGCCCCGCTTAGATGTTTAGTCCCGGCATTTGATGGATTGGATCGATTTTGAATCTTTCCGGCTCATTCGTCCAGCATTTACAGATGAACTCATAAGGCGTGAGGCCTTTGAGGGTCTTTAGTCGGCGAGCAAAGTTATAGGCGTTGATGAAGTCCGATAGATGGGTTTCGAGCTGCTCGTGACGGTCGTAGTGATAGCGTTTGACCGTCGCCTCCTTGATCGTCCGGTTCATTCGCTCGACCTGGCCGTTTGTCCAGGGATGCTTGACCTTGGTGAGGCGGTGCTCAATGCCGTTCTCGCTGCATCGCATGTCAAACATGTGCGTCATGTATCTGGCCGTTGGTCCATCGGCATAACGCGGCGGAAACGTGAACTGGATGCCGTTGTCGGTGAGCACCGTGTGAATCTTGTAGGGAACTGCCTCTATCAGGGCGACGAGGAAGGCTGAAGCGGACGTCCTGCCGGTCTTTTTGACGAGTTGCACGAAGGCGAATTTGCTCGTGCGGTCAATGGCGACGTAGAGATAGAGCTTGCCTTCGGCCGTCTGCACTTCGGCTATGTCGACATGAAAATAGCCGATCGGATAGGACTTGAACTTCTTCTTGGCGGGCTTGTCGCCTTCGACGTCCGGCAGCCGAGAAATACCGTGGCGTTGAAGACAGCGATGCAGCGACGAGCGAGTCAGATGCGGTATCGTCGCCTGTAGCGCATAGAGGCAATCGTCGAGCGGCAAGAGCGTATGCTTGCGGAAGGCGACGATTATCGCCTCTTCCTCGACCGACAGAACCGTGGATTTCGGCTCTTTCGGTCCAGTCGGCACATCGGCGACGGATGAGCGCTTCTTCCATTTCGAGACCGTCTTCGTGTTGATGCCGTAGCGCTTGGCCAGGGCCCTCAAGCTCTCTTGACTATGCTGTATCGCTCGACGGACCGCCTCAGTCGTTGTGGCGCTCCCATGAAGAATTTGTCCCATAGCGCATCCTTCCAGCCGAGGGAGAATAATGCACCATCAAAATCTGGGATTAAACATCATAGGGCGTTTTGATTCCGCCAACAGGAATAAGCGCTCGGCGTCGTTCAAGCGCGACCAGAACACGATCCGAGCGTACGCGCCCGGAGTTGCGGGGCATCGCGGGCCTAGCAAGCTGTTGAGAATCGGAGGTTCGGAAGCGAGTACAACAGAACGCTTAGCTTTTGCCCCACGCGCGTCAAACCGCCGTCAGGACCAGCCGAAACTCATAGGCTTCCGCGGTTTCCCCGACCCGCTAAAGAGCGAGCCGAGCTTTCAGGGTCTGCAAGCGCTCCAGCCGATCCCACGACGAGATCTTGCGAGCGTCGTCTTTCGCTTCATCCAGAGATTGCTCTGCCTGCGCGATTTCATCCGCCAGGATAGCGCCCGTCAGGTCTTCGAGCGGTATGGCGAATTCAGCCAGCACCGTCGCCTTGTCTGGTCCTACATCGGCGAAGCCGCCGCGCAGGAAGAACTGCTTCTCGCCGTCCTTCGCTCGCGTTGTAAGAATGCCCGGGCGCAACTTGAGAATAAGAAAACCACGTCCGGCTTGGGCGGAAAGGTCGCCCTCCTGACCCGGAAGCACGGCCTCCGAGACGTCTGCGGAGAGCAGCCGTTTATCCGGGGCGATAAGTTCAAAGTAAATAGTATCGGCCATCTCGGGTCCGTTCTCCGGCGCTAAACCGTGAAAATCCGAAGGCCGCTCTCACCATCGCACATGTTCCAGCGCGGGCGAAAGCGGCCGATATCGTTTCCTAGGCTGCCGCCGCCATCTCTTCGGCCTTTGCAATGGCCTCGTCGATGGTGCCGACCATGTAGAACGCCTGCTCGGGCAGGTGATCGTAATCGCCTTCGCAAAGTCCCTTGAAGCCCTTCACCGTGTCCTTCACGTCGACGAGCACACCCGGCTTGCCGGTGAACGCTTCAGCGACGTGGAATGGCTGCGACAGGAAGCGCTCGATCTTGCGGGCGCGGGCGACCGTGCGCTTGTCCTCTTCGGAGAGCTCGTCCATGCCGAGGATCGCGATGATGTCCTGAAGAGCCTTGTAGCGCTGGAGGATCACCTGCACCTGCCGGGCGACCTTGTAGTGCTCTTCGCCGACGATGCGCGGCTCAAGCGCGCGGCTGGTGGAGTCGAGCGGATCCACCGCCGGGTAGATACCCTTTTCGGCGATGGAACGCGAAAGCACGGTCGTGGCGTCCAAGTGAGCGAACGAAGCCGCAGGCGCAGGGTCGGTCAAGTCGTCGGCGGGCACGTAAATGGCCTGCACGGACGTGATCGACCCCTTCGACGTGGATGTGATGCGTTCCTGAAGGGCGCCCATGTCGGTGGCGAGCGTCGGCTGATAGCCCACCGCCGAAGGGATGCGACCGAGAAGCGCGGACACTTCCGAGCCAGCCTGCGTGAAGCGGAAGATGTTGTCCACGAAGAACAGCACGTCCTGGCCCTGATCGCGGAAATATTCAGCGACCGTGAGACCGGTCAGCGCAACGCGGGCACGCGCTCCGGGGGGCTCGTTCATTTGGCCGAAAACCAGCGAGCACTTCGAGCCCTGCGAGGATCCGCTCTCATGCGGGTCGACGTTCACCTTGGACTCGATCATTTCCCAGTAAAGGTCGTTGCCTTCACGTGTACGCTCGCCAACGCCTGCGAACACGGAGTAGCCGCCGTGACCCTTCGCGATGTTGTTGATGAGTTCCTGGATGAGCACCGTCTTGCCGACGCCCGCGCCGCCGAACAGGCCGACCTTGCCGCCCTTGGAATAAGGCGCCAGCAGATCGACAACCTTGATGCCGGTGACAAGCACTTCGACTTCGGTCGACTGATCGACAAAGGACGGCGCCTGCGCATGGATCGGGCGACGCTGGTTCGACTTGATCGGGCCTGCTTCGTCGATCGGCTCGCCGATGACGTTCATGATGCGGCCGAGCGTCTCTTCGCCGACGGGGACGGAGATCGCTTCGCCGGTGTCGGTGACTTCCTGACCGCGAACGAGACCTTCGGTCGAGTCCATGGCGATGGTGCGGACCGTGCTCTCACCGAGATGCTGGGCAACCTCAAGCACGAGGCGGCTGCCGTGGTTCTGTGTCTCAAGCGCGTTCAGGATCGACGGCAGCGGCCCATCGAACTGCACGTCAACCACGGCGCCCGTGACCTGCCTGATACGGCCAACTCGTCTATCGCTCATCTTGTCTTCCCCAAAACCGGTCCATCTTTGTCCGATACGACGACCATCTCCGACTCGTCCGATGTCGCCGTACTCAATTCATTTCACCGCCGCGCAATCCTTGCGGGTTGCCTTGCTTCGGCTGCATCTCTCATCGGTCGCGCGACCGGCCTGAAGAGCACCCCTCGCGACGGACGCCGCGCCGGGGGCCGAAAATTCTGCGTCGCGACAGGCGATCCCATCTGAATAAGACGGAAACCGCCCAAAAACAACAGCCGAAACAAACACGTTGCTCGGCAGAGCGGCGCGAGCGTATCCGCACGCGCCTTCGGAACCGAAGGCTAGACTGCCTCAGCTCCCGAGATGATTTCGATCAGTTCCTTCGTGATCATCGCCTGACGCGCGCGGTTATACTCAAGCGTGTAGCGGCTCACCATATCGCCTGCGTTGCGCGTTGCATTGTCCATCGCGGTCATCTGAGACGCGTAGAAGCCCGCATTGTTCTCCAGAAGCGCGCTGAAGATCTTGGTTGCGAGCGCACGCGGCACGAGATCGAGCAAGATTTCGGCTTCGTCCGGCTCGAACTCGTAGTCGCCTTCGGAGGCAGGGAGTTCTACCGGAAGAAGCTGGCCCGCTGTGGGCTTCTGGGTGATGATATTCTGGAACTTCGAGAAGAAGAGAGTGGCGACGTCGAATTCGCCCGCCTCGAACCGCTTGACGACGCGCTGCGCGATATCGATCGCATGAACGTAGCCAAGCTGTCGCACGCCGCGCAGGTCGACATGGTCGATCATCAGCTTGCCGAAATCGCGCCGGAGCACGTCAGCGCCCTTTCGGCCGATGGTGATGATCTTGACCGACTTGCCTTCGGCGAGGAGCACGCGAACGTGATCGCGCGCGAGTCGCGCGATGTTCGAGTTGAACGCGCCCGCGAGCCCGCGCTCGCCAGTGGCGACCACGAGCAGATGCGTTTGCGTCTTGCCGGTGCCCTGCAACAGCAGCTGAAGCGGACCGGTGGGCATCGCCTTGCCCGCGAACTTTCCGAGGATCTTGTCCAGACCCTCGGCGTAGGGGCGAGCCGCTTCGGCCTGGTCCTGCGCACGGCGCAATTTCGCGGCGGCCACCATTTGCATGGCCTTCGTGATCTTGCGTGTGGCCTTAACCGACGCGATGCGGCCTCTTAGGTCTTTCAGGCTCGCCATTGGTGTCTCCGCTAAGCCCGATTACGCCGAAAAGCGCTTCGAGAAATCGGTAAGGATGCCCTTCAACTTCTGCTCCGACTCAGGAGAAAGAGCTTTCGAGTCGCGGATCGCATCCAGCAAATCCCTGTGCTCGTTGCGGAGCAGCGTCAGGAACTCGCGCTCAAACTCGCCGACCGACGAAACCGGGATCGGATCAAGGAAGCCGCGCGTGCCAGCATAGATCACGACAACCTGCTCTTCGACCTTGAGCGGCGAGAACTGGGGCTGCTTCAGAAGCTCAGTGAGGCGCGAGCCGCGAGCGAGAAGCCGCTGCGTTGCTGCGTCGAGATCGGAGCCGAACTGCGCGAACGCCGCCATTTCGCGGTACTGCGCAAGCTCACCCTTGATGGCGCCCGCAACCTGCTTCATGGCCTTGATCTGCGCTGCCGAACCCACGCGCGACACCGAGATGCCGACGTTCACGGCCGGACGGATACCCTGATAGAACAGGTCCGTCTCAAGGAAGATCTGGCCGTCGGTGATCGAAATCACGTTCGTCGGAATGTAGGCGGAAACGTCGTTCGCCTGCGTCTCGACGACGGGAAGGGCGGTCAGAGAGCCCGAGCCGTGATCGGGGTTGAGCTTCGCCGCGCGTTCCAGAAGACGAGAATGCAGATAGAACACGTCGCCGGGATAGGCTTCACGTCCGGGCGGACGGCGGAGCAGCAGCGACATCTGGCGGTAGGCCACGGCCTGCTTCGACAGATCATCATAGATGATGAGCGCGTGCATGCCGTTGTCGCGGAAGTATTCGCCCATCGTGCAGCCCGTGTAGGGCGCGATGAACTGCATCGGAGCCGGGTCGGACGCGGTAGCGGCGACGACGATGGAGTATTCCAGCGCGCCTTGCTCTTCCAGAACCTTGACGAACTGCGCAACCGTCGAGCGCTTCTGGCCGACCGCCACGTAGATACAATAAAGCTTCTGGCTTTCGTCGCCCGTAGCGTTCACGGACTTCTGGTTCAGGATCGCGTCGAGCGCCACAGCGGTCTTGCCGGTCTGGCGGTCCCCGATGATCAGTTCGCGCTGGCCGCGGCCGATCGGGATCAGCGCGTCGATGGCCTTGATGCCCGTCTGCATCGGCTCTTTCACGCTTTGACGCGGAAGAATGCCGGGCGCCTTGACGTCCACGCGGCGCTTTTCGGTGTACTGGATCGGACCCTTGCCGTCGATCGGGTTACCGAGACCGTCCACCACACGGCCGAGCAGCCCCTTGCCGACCGGCGTTTCCACGATGGCGCCCGTACGCTTGACGGTGTCGCCTTCCTTGATGTTCGTGTCGAGGCCGAAAATAACCACACCGACGTTATCGGCTTCGAGGTTCAGCGCCATCCCACGGACGCCACCCGGAAACTCGACCATTTCGCCGGCTTGGACGTTATCGAGACCGTAAACGCGAGCGATACCATCGCCCACGGAGAGCACTTGCCCAATCTCGGAGACTTCTGCTTCCTGACCGAAATTCTTGATCTGTTCCTTCAGGATCGAAGAAATCTCGGACGGGCGGATTTCCGTTAGCTCCATCAGCTGGCCTCTTTCATCACCTTTTCGAGGTTTTTCAATTTCGTACGTAAGGACGTATCGATCATCTGGCTGCCGACGCGGACGACAAGCCCGCCGAGCAGCTTCGAATCCACAATCGCCGTAAGCTTCGGCGTCTTGCCGAGCTTCTGCCGAAGCGTGTCGACCAGATCCTGGGTCTGGGCTTCGCTAAGCGGCACGGCGGAAATGACTTCTGCCTCGACCTCGCCGCGGTCCTTGGCGGCAAGCGAGCGGAAAGCCGCGATCACGTTCTCTACGGCGAAAAGCCGCCTGTTCTTTGCGAGAACGATAAGAAAATCGCGCGCAAGGCCTTCGATTCCGGCCGCCTTCAGGACGGCCGAGAGGCCCTTTTCCTGTTCGGCGATGGAGAACGTCGGGTTCAGCACGAGGCGACGGAGATCGTCGCTTTCGCGCAGCGATTTCTGGAAGATTTCGAGAGAAGCTTCGACGCTGCCTACCGCGTTGTCCGCGCGGGCCAGATCGAAAAGCGCTCCAGCGTAACGTTCAGCTACCGTCGATCCTGCGATGGTCCGCGCCAAGACGTGCTCTCCAACAGTCAAAGAGCCGCCAAACGCGTGGAGCGTCGAAGCGTGCTCTGAAATCGGTGATAAATGTCCGGATTTGAAGCCCGGCTTATGCCTGAGGCGCTTCTAGCATAGACCCTTCACGCATTGCAACCCGGTGCAGCGAATTGAATGATCGTTTTTCGCCTTTGCGAAAGATCGTTCCTCATGGAACGAGAAGGTCAGCAAATTCAGCGAAAACGGCCTCGTAGGCAGCGCGCTTGAAGCCCACGATCTCATCGACGACCTCTGCCGGAGTGGCCCAACGCCAGGAGTCGAACTCCGGCTTGTGGCCGTCGAGCTTGAGATTCATTTCAGACTCATCGCCGGTGAACTGCATCGCGTACCATTTCTGCTGTTGTCCCCGATACTTACCCTTCAAGGCCCGGCCGACGGATTCGGGCGGCAGGTCGTAGTAGATCCAAGCCCGTGCCTCCGCGAGAATCGACACGCTCGTCACGCCTGTCTCCTCGTGAAGTTCGCGGAGAGCGGCTGCCCTTGGGTCTTCGCCCTTGTCGATCCCACCCTGCGGCATTTGCCAGCGCCGATTCGCCTCACCTGAAGCGAAGTCTTTTGTGCGGTGGCCGATCCAGATGCGGCGTTCGGCGTTCAGAAGCACGATCCCGGCGCAGAGCCGGTAAGGGAGGGTGGATGGTTGGATGAGCATCGCGGTTGTTTCCTTATGATGCTGCGGGACTTTTTGCGTTGGCTCGAATGCGAGCCGGCTCCTGTTTCGGCACGCGAGCGATTTCCGGTTCGCTCCATAGCGCTTAACCGTTACGGAGCTCTCATCAGACGAGGGCGAGCGATAAACAATGCATCGCGGCGGCGATGAGACCGATATCCCGCTTCACACGAGTTCATTTTTAGCTGGATGCGGCGGCGTTCGACATTGGAAGCGCTTATCGAGGGGCTTCCGATGCAGCGCCGGTCGCATAGTTTAGTTGGACAGGAGGACGCTCGGGAAATACGGGTGCGTTTCCCGCTTCCGCGCGCCCGTCCACAGCGGGCGGCGAGTCGACTTCCGCGCTCGACGTGGACTCGACCTTAGGCAAATTGACCGCGCGCGGCATGTGACGCGTATCGATCGGAATCACCAGACTGAGATCGTATTCATGTCCGGGATCGGATGAGGCGAACCAGGCGATGGCCCCTCCGAAAAGCGTAAAAAAGAGCCCGGCGACGATCAAAAGCGTTTTCATTGAGCACCCCTGTGCTTCGACAAAAAGCAAAAAGGCTCACGCTCTCGCATGAACCTTTTCACTATAGGATCGCATTTGCGGATGCGAAAGTTTAATTCGGAACTTCCGCAGTCGCGGCCGCTGCGGGAGCCGCCGCGTTTTCGACCTTCTTCGCGACTTCGATCTTCTTGCCGTGCAGAAGGTCGATAGCCGCCTTCAACTGCACGTCCTTTTCTTTCTCCTTGGGAACATAGGAGATGCTGCCGGAAGCCTCTTGCGCGCCCTCGTTCTTCAGATGTCCGCGCAGGCTCGCTTCGCCCTTCGGCGTAAACGATGCCATCTGCTGCTTGAGGTCGTCGGGAAGCTCGGGCTCCACCTGATAGTTCGGCGAGATGCCCGTCGCCTGGATCGAGCGCCCGGACGGCGTATAATAGCGCGCCGTCGTCAGACGGAGGCCGCCATTCGCGCCGAGCGGGATCATGGTCTGGACGGAGCCTTTACCGAACGAGCGCGTACCGATCACCTCGGCGCGCTTGTGATCCTGCAAAGCGCCCGCCACGATTTCCGAAGCCGAGGCCGAACCGCCGTTGATCAGAACGACAACGGGCTTGCCCTCGGTGACGTCGCCGGATTTTGCACTCGCGCGGCTCGACTCGCTGGCGTTACGGCCCTTTGTCAGCACGATCGCGCCCTTGTCGAGGAATGCGTCGGAGACAGCGATGGCTTGATCGAGAAGACCGCCGGGATTGTTGCGGAGGTCAAGGACGTAGCCCTTGAGCTTCGGACCGATGGTCTTCTTCAGGTCTTCGATGCCCTGCTTCATATATTCGTAGGTGTGTTCGCTCTGGAACGTCTTGACCTTGATCCAGCCGATATCGTCCTCGGCGCTGTACTTCACCGGATTGATGCGCACGATGTCACGCACGACGCGCGTCTGGATCGGGGCATTCGCGCCCTTGCGCATGATGGTGAGCATGATCGGCGAATCCACCGGTCCGCGCATCTTCTCCACCGCTTCGTTCAGCGAGAGGCCCTGGATCGACTCGCCGTCGAGATGGGTGATGTAGTCGCCCGACATCACGCCCGCGCGATCGGCCGGCGTATTGTCGATGGGCGAAATCACCTTCACGACGCCGTCTTCCATCGTGACTTCGATGCCTAGCCCGCCGAACTCGCCGCGCGTCTGCACCTGCATGTCCTGAAATTCTTTCGCCGTGAGGTAGCTCGAATGCGGATCGAGCCCTTGCAGCATGCCGTTGATCGCGTTTTCGATCAGCTTGGTGTCGTCCGGCTTTTCCACATACTCCGCGCGGACGCGCTCAAGCACTTCTCCGAAAAGGTCAAGCTGGCGGTAGATTTCCGCATTCGCAGCAATGGCCTGATCCCGGCGCGTGGATTGCAAAATGAAAAAGCTGGCTGTGCAAACCAGCGCAATAAGAAGAGCACCGAGCGCGAGTTCGGATTTGCGCATGTATATTCAACCTTTTCCTCCCGCAGACCACCACGGTGCGGGATCGACAGACTGTTGCTCTCTACGAAATTCGACGTAGAGTGATGGGCGTTTCGGCGTCGTTCCATCGGCGCGGGTTTCAGACCCCATCGCCGCCAGAGGCTCACCGGCCAGAACGAATTGACCTTGGTCGACCTCGATCCGCTCCATGCCTGCTATTACAACATGATAGCCCCCACCGGCATCGATAATCAAGAGTTGACCATATGAGCGGAACGGGCCAGCGAACAAAACCTGACCGTCGCAGGGCGATATAACCTGTGCTCCGGGCCGCGACTCTAGGTGAATACCCTTCGATGGACTGCCATCTTCGGTTGTTTGTCCAAAATTGACAAGAGCTTTTCCCTGTACTGGCACGGGCAGAAGACCTTGCGCCGCAGCGAAAGGTATCGACGGCTTCATCCGGCCGGCCTGAAGTGCAACCCGCGTGGCATCTGGCTTGAATTCGTTCGCCTTGTTATCCGCTTCTGCCTTGCTTGCGCTGATTGCGGGAAGCATGTCCTCAAGGCTCTTGATGCTGGCTACGTTGATCTTCGATGCGCTGCCGAGACTTTCCAGCGTGGCCGCGTTGGCCTGTATCTGCTCCCGGTTTTCGGCAATAAGGAGGTCGAGTTGCGCCTTGATCCGAAAGCTCTGCGCCTGCTCGATCCTGCGGCGCTGCTCCTGAAGCGCGGCGTCTTTCTCGATCGCTTCCAGCGCATCGACGTCGGCCGTTAACTGTGTCGCGAGTTTTTCGACATCGGCGTAAAAAGTCGCGAGCACCATGCCGCTGCGGATCATCTTCAACGCGTCGCGCGTGTGCGTGATGAGAAGCGGCGGCGGCTGGCGCGAAAGCCCCTGCATGAGAGAGAACAGCGCTGAAAGCTGCTGGCTCTTGGAGTCGAGCTTCGTCTGCTGCTCCTTCATCTTTTCGCGCGTTTCGGCGAGCCGCGTCTCGATCTCCGAGAGGCGCTTCTCGGACAGCCTGAGCGAGCGCGCCGTCTCCACCAGACGCGCCTGAAGCCGCGCGCGATTATTCGCCAGCGTGCGTTTGTCCCTCGATAGCTCGCCCTGGCGTGCCTTGATCTCTTCAAGCCGCGCCTTCCGCCGGATGTAAAGCTCCCGCGCCTGCTCATTATCGAGCTTCGCCTCGGCCGTGCCCTCCTTGCCGGAGCGACGGCTGGGCTTGATGCGGTTCTCGATGCCCTTGCTGAGGGGCTTGGAGGCGCGGACTCTGGGCGCGCTCTGCCCCGGCGAGCGCTGCGAAGGGGAGGCTGCGCCCGTCGCCTTCTCGGCGTCGCCCGATCCGAAAATGTTGCTGATGAGATCGTCGGCGGCGCGGGCAGCCTCGGGCGAAAACGCCAGAAAGACGCCCATAGAGACGAACAGAACGAAAGATCGCCGCGCCAATCGCTTCCCCCAGAAAAATCGCAGCCGTGATGGCGCGTCCGGTTCTCGCACCGGCATCGGAGCGAAATTATGAACCTCCACCGTACGCGGCAACATCTTTTGGACCAAAGCGAGGCTTTCACCCGCCACCTGCCAAAAGTTGGATGAAAGATCACTGCTGGCGGGAACCCAGCGCTCGCTCGCGTGTCCGATGGGGCATTCAAGTCATCGTGAAAAGCCGTCCGGTGGATTGTCAGGAATTGCGCCGCTTCATACGTGGCGAGACTTGGAGGGCGCACGTCGACGGCGAGCGATCCTCAGGCTTCCGCGCGTGGTCCGATCCAGGCGACGCGGGGCATCGGCCAATTCAAGCGTCCAGGGAGAGAACATGACCATCGCACCCGGCACTCACCTTCCCAATGCGAAATTCAAGATCATGACCGCGAACGGCCCGGCCGATGTTTCCACGGACGAGCTTTTCGGCGGCAAGAAAGCCGTGCTCTTCGCGGTTCCCGGCGCGTTTACGCCGACATGCAGCCTCGCGCACTTGCCCGGCTTCATCGAGCATGCGGACGACTTCAAGGCGAAGGGCGTCGATGTGGTGGCCTGCACCGCCGTCAACGATGTGTTTGTGCTGGACGCTTGGGCTAAATCGACGGGAGCGGGCGACAAGATCGTGTTCCTCGCCGATGGCAGCGGCGATTTCGCCAAGGCAATCGGGCTCGATCTCGATGCGGGCGGGTTCGGCCTCGGCCTCCGCTCGAAGCGTTATGCGATGCTGCTCGAAGACGGCGTGGTGAAAGCGCTCCACGTGGAGGAAAATCCCTCCGTCGCGGAGGCGAGCAGCGCTGACCGTCTTCTCGCGGACCTCTGATTCGTCGCCTGCGCCTCAGCGCCGATCACCGATCACCGATCACCGATCAGGTTAAAAGCCTGATCGGAAAGGCTACGCTTCGTCGACGACGAATGTGCAGACCACCTCGTTGCCGCAGCCGACATAGTCAAGCGAACTGAACGACATCCTTAGCGCCGTCGCGATGCCGCGCCCATGGGGATGCATTGCCCGCTCGGGGCTGATGTCAAGAAAAGGCCGCCAGTCAAACCCATTGCCCTGGTCGCGAATGCGCGCCCGAAGCGTCTTGCCGTCCGTTTCGAAGCTCAGCCACGCCCATTTCTCGCGGTTGGCGGGGAGAGCGAGGCGACACTCTATTTCCTCCCGCAGCCGCCCTTCGAGAATGAGGCGCGTCTTCTCATCATAGGTGATGCCGAGATTGCCGTGCTCGATCGCATTGGAGAGCATTTCGTGCAGACCGTAGATTGCCGCTTCCGGCTCGGGAAAACAGTTGGCGATGAGGAAGGCGAGGCTGCGCGCCTCTTGCGGGGTGCGGAAGCGGAAGCGAGCCTGTTCGAGAAGCCCCATGAGGCTGCGATGTTGCGCCACCTCCTCGCGAAGCCGTTGCTTTTGCGCAGCGTCCTGAAGCGCGGCGCCGACGATGGCGAGCAGCATCTGATCTTCATACGGCTTCGTGAGGTAGTAATAGACGCCCGCCTTGATGCCCTGAAGGATCTGGTCGCGGGAAGTTGCCGCAGTCTGCATGATGACGGGAATGTCGGCAAAACGCGCATCCGCCTTCACCGCTTTCAGCACCTCAATGCCGCCCATGCGCGGCATCATCCGGTCGAGGAGGATTGCATCGATGCCGGACGTATCGTGGAGGCGCTGAAGCGCGGTGTCGCCATCGTCCGCCTCCACAACATCGTAGCCCCCTTCGCACAGAAGCTCGCGCAGGATATCGCGGTTCAGCGCATCGTCATCGACATAAAGGATCTTGCGCATACGGAACCCGCGAAAAACCACCGGCACGGCGGAGGGAGCGACAAATTGCCTTTGACCTAAGGAACTAGAAAAACCTGAAAACGCAATGAAGGGTTCCGTCGAGGAAAGGGCGGACGATCAGGGCGGGGCACTCAGACGGCGCGGGGAAGCACGAATTTGATGACAGCGCCCCGTCCGCGGCCGTTCTCCGCCCAGATTCTCCCGCCGTGCGCGGAAACGATGGTCCGGCAGATCGACAGGCCGAGCCCCGTTCCGCCGAGGGTCTTGGCATTCGTGCCTTGCGCATATTTGTCGAATATGGACTCGAGTTCGTCATTCGGAATGCCGATGCCCTCATCCGAGATCGCGCACATGATACCGGGGGCGCAATGGTGGGGTGCGGTCGCGTCGGAAAGCACGATGGTGATTACGCCGCTCTGGGGCGAGTATTTGATAGCGTTCGCGAGAAGGTTCACGATCACCTGTAAAAGTCCGTTGCGGTCGAAGAGGGTTTGGGCGTTATCGGTCTCTACGACGAGCGCGAGGGACAGGTTCTTGAACGAGAGAAGCGGGGAAAGTTCCGACTGCGCCGTTTCGCAGACTTCGGCGAGATCGCCGCGCTCGAAGCAAAAAGCCGCCTTGCCCGATTCCAGCTTCTGGAGGTCGAGCAGGTCGTTGAGAAGGTTGAGCAGCCTTTTTCCCGCTGTGTGAATGCTCGCGAGATGCTTCTCTGCATTCCACGTGCCGCCCTTCGACGTTATCTTCAGCCCGCTATGAACGTGGCTCAAAATTACGTGCATCGGCGTGCGCAATTCGTGGGAGACGTGGGAAAGGAAATCCGACCTGAGCCGCTCGCTGCGCCCCAAGATCTGCAAGCGCGCGACGCGCCTCAAGAGCCGTCGCTTCCTGACGCGGCCCTCGGCGAGCGTCACCACCATATCCGCGAGGCTCGCAAGGAGTTCGGCGTCGTGATTGGAAAACGTCCTCGCGCGCCGGTCGATCACGCAGAGCGAACCGATGTTCTGGCCACCCCGCCGTGTGAGCGGCGCTCCCGCATAGAAGCGAATGTGGGGTTCGCCCGTCACAAGGGGGTTTCGACAGAAGATCGGGTTTCGCGTTGCATCTTCAACGACGAAGACTCCGCTCCCCCGGATGGTGTGATCGCAAAAGGCCACGCTTCTCGGCGTTTCCGCGTAAGGGAAGCCGAGCCTGCCCTTGAACCACTGACGATGGCTGTCGATGAGCGAGATCAGGGCGATGGGGGTTTCGAACAGACTGGAGGCGAAGGCGACGAGTTGATCGAAAGCACGTTCTCGCCTCGTATCGAGAAGGTCGAGCTCGTAGAGCGCACGCAAACGCTCCTCCTCCGCGGCAACGGCGGCAAAATCCCGCAAAGCTTCCGGCTGCGTCGGATCAGTCATTTCCATCAGCTTAGGCGGGAAATGGAAAGTTTTCGGAAGGATAAGCTTTCAATATTTAACAATATAGAACCGGGTCTTAGTCGCGATAATACAACCCATCTGGGCGGGTTCTCCGATAGAGGCCGTCAGGATCGGGTCGGTTTAATCTGATCGGGTCCGGCTCTGGGAATGATGAAATGGATCGATGCCCCGTTTGCCGAAGGGGCTGCCCATATGCGGCCGCCGTGCAGTCGAACGATTTCACGGCAGATCGTCAGGCCAAGCCCCGAGCCCCCCGCTCCGGTGTCCGTCTTGCTGCTCTGGGTGAATTTGTCGAATACGCGTTCGAGTTCGTCTTCCGGGATACCGAGACCATGGTCTTCGATATGACAGTGGATGGCCTCGCCGCCGTCGGGCATCGCGTCATCGCTCATCGTGACGGTGATGGTTCCGCCTTTCGGAGAAAACTTGATCGCGTTCGAGAACAGATTGACGAAAACCTGCATCATGCGCCGCGCGTCGAATACGGCTTCAAGGTCGCTGGTTTGTGCCTCAAATCGCAGGCGCAGAGCCTTCTCCTCGACAAGCGAGCCGAGTTCGACTCCGGCGCTATGCGCAACGTCCATGAGGTTTCCGCGCTCCTTGTCCAGATCGGACCAGGCCGACTCGAGCTTGGACAGATCGAGCAGCGCATTCAGCATGCCGAGAAGGCGGTCGCCCGCCGTTTGTATGTTCGTAAGACACCTCTCCAGCCGCGCTTCGTCGCTTCCGCGCGCAGCCTTCAACCCGAACGCGGCATAGTTCAGGATCGCGTGCATCGGCGTCCTGAATTCATGGCTCATATTCATGAGAAAGGCGGTCTTCAGCCGATTGGCTTCGTCGGCCTGCTCCTTGGCGGTTTTCAGTTCCACGTTGATGTGCTGAAGCCGCTCGCGCTCTGCTGCCAGAGCCGCGCTCGTTCTGCCAAGTTGGCGGTGACGGCGGCGCAGGCTGTCATTCGCCAGCGCGAGCCTGCGACTTCCATCGTAAAGCGCGACCTCCCGTTCCACGCGCCGCGCGATCTCACGCGCTAGAACCCAGCTCAGGCTGAGAAGAAGCGCCAGGACGCTCGCGCATAGCGCTCCCAGTTTGGCGGCTGCTCTGTTGACGGCGGCGTAAACCTCCGGCTCCGCGATCCCGGACAAGACCAGAAGCGGATAATCGCCGACCTTGCGCCAGCGGAAAAAGGTTTGGGAACCATTCAGCGGATCATGGACGCGTCTTTGCCCGGCGAGTTGGCCGCCGGTGAGTGCCTGCAGGTTCGGGTATGTCGTTCCCACGAGGGCGACGTCGGTCTTCTGCCAGTTGGCGAAGGATGTACGGATGACGCCGTCCGTCCCCACAAGCATCAGGCTGCCGCTTTTGCCGAGGTTGATCGATCGCTGAAGCGTCGTCAGCGAGTCCGGCGAAAGCGAAAAGACGATGATGCCCGCAAGCTTCCCGTCCGAGCCTTCCACCCGGTCCGTGATCTGGATCGTCCATTGCCGCGAGATGCGGCCGATCACCGGCTTGCCGACATAGAGGCCGGGTCGCCCCTCCAATTGCACCCGGATGTGTTCGCGATCCGAGAGGTCTATTGGCGGCGGGTCTTGGGTAAGAGACGATGCAAGCAGCTTTCCGTCCGACCCGACGAAGGCGATCTGCACCGTGGTTGAGGATGAGGCCAGGGCTGGGAGATAGGTCCGCCAGTCGATCAGGCTCACGCTCGTTCCGTGCTCCGCGAATTGTGGCTTGAGAAACTGAATCGCGCTCGCGACCATCTCAAGGTTTGCGCGCGCCTGCTCTTCGAACGCGGCCGAAAGGGTGGAGACATGGTTCCAGGCGCGGCTTTCCGCGTAAGAGCGCGCCTCGTTGACGACAGCGCAGAAGAAAAGAACGGTGCCGATCACCGCGCCGCATGCGGAGATCGCGACCGCGAGCCTGAGTTTGGCGCCCGAACGCCGGATGCGCCCCCGCCTGTCAGGTTTGAGACCGCGCCGCTTAACCGCCATGTTGTGCAAATCGGGGCTTGAAGATGCGCTTTCGCTTCCGCTCGGCAACACTCGGGAGAGTGCGGACATAGACCTCCGCATCAATACGCTTAGTCAAAGCTGAGGGGATATTCCAGCATTGAAGCGCACCTTTGCTTCCGCTCGGTAAAAGGCTTTTCCACAAATTTTTGAATATTGTCATCGCGCGGGGGCAGGCTCGCGGCGCGTGGCGCTGCGGCCGTTCAGCCCACTCGCGCAGACGCAACTTTTCCGATAATGCTTGTCTTCGCGCCGATGGCCTCGATGCTGCTTGACAACAGACGGTGGAGCCAGCGCAACAATAGAGATGATTGCACCTGAAATGACCTCTTCCCTGAGCGTGAAAGCGTCCGGCATTCTACCCTCACAGGCCATTGCGAAGCTCGTCGCCGAGGGCGCGATTGCGGCTTCCGCCCCCATCGGCGAGGGGCAGATCCAGCCCGCGAGCCTCGATCTTCGGCTTGGCCGCCGCGCATTTCGCGTGCGCGCCAGCTTCATTCCGGGGCCGGGGACGAAGACGGAAGACCAGATCGAGCGCTTCAAGCTGCACACCATCGACCTCGGCCCCGGCGCGGTGCTCGAAGTCGGTTGCGTGTATGTAGCGGAAATCGACGAGTCGCTCGCGCTGCCGCTGTTCCTTTCCGGCATCGCCAACCCGAAAAGCTCGACCGGGCGCCTCGATGTATTCACGCGCGTCATCGCCGACCACGGTCCCGGCTTCGATCAGACCGGCGCGGGCTACAAGGGGCGGCTCTGGCTCGAAATCTGCCCGCAGACCTTCCCGATCCTCGTGCGGACGGGATCGCGCCTCTCGCAAATCCGGTTCCGTGACGCGAACGGCGGCGGTGCCGCGGCATCCGCCGAGGCAGGCGGCCAGCCGCGCGATGTCGCATTGTCCGTCGAGCTGGGCGGCGAGCCGGGCGCGCTGATCGGCTATCGAGCCAAGCGCCACACCGGCGTCATCGACGTGGACCGCGCGGGCGCCTACGACATCGAGGAGTTCTGGGAGCCGATCGCGGCTACCCATCACCACCGCCTGATCCTCGACCCGGACGAGTTCTACATCCTCGCCTCGAAGGAGGCGGTGCGCGTGCCTGCCACCCACGCCGCCGAGATGGAGCCATTCAATGCGCTGATGGGCGAATTTCGCGTGCATTATGCGGGGTTCTTCG
This sequence comes from Rhodomicrobium vannielii ATCC 17100, assembly GCF_000166055.1. Taxonomy (NCBI): domain Bacteria; kingdom Pseudomonadati; phylum Pseudomonadota; class Alphaproteobacteria; order Hyphomicrobiales; family Hyphomicrobiaceae; genus Rhodomicrobium; species Rhodomicrobium vannielii. The sequence continues at coordinate 3,549,131 of NC_014664.1, read as the reverse complement.
ATCCCGGCTTCGGCATGGCGGAGGCTGGCGGTCATGGCAGCCGCGCGGTGCTGGAAGTGCGCAGCCACAAGGTGCCGTTCATCCTCGAAGACGGTCAGCTGATCGGGCGGCTGAGCTACGAACCGCTCTCGGAGCCGCCCGCGCGCCTCTACGGGCACGACATCGGATCGCACTATCAGGCGCAGTCGCTGAAGCTGTCGAAGCACTTTCGCGCCATCTGAAGTGCTGCGCGGGCAGCCGGGTCGTCGTATCAATAGGCGATGCTGACACGAACGCCGCCGTAGACCGCGTCCTTGTTCTCCGCGATGCCGCCGCCCGGATTCCACATATATTGCAGATCCGGCTGGACTGCGAAGCCTGGCGCGATCTGAAACTTGTAGAAGACTTCCGCCACGGCTTCGAAATTGCGCACACGATAGGAGGGGTCTGTATAATCCGCGATGTAACGATCCGCATCGCTTGCATCGCCCGAGACCTGGACATATGTCTGCGCCGCGCCAAAGGTGTCTTCCGAACGGCCTGGAACAAAACCTCGGAAGAAGACGCCGCCGTCGATGTAGAAACTCACGATGTTGCGTTCCGAGGGCGCAGCCGCGATGCGCGTAAAAACGAAGACACCGTTCTCTGGATCGTTGGCCAGCCGATAAATCTGCTGATCGACCAGCGCGTAAAAGCCGTAATTTCCCCAAAACCCCCTCGGCGACACATTGATATCGGCATCGATGAGCGTTCCCGAATATACATCCCGGAAATTGTCGAAGTGCTGCCACGCCCCGAACTTTATGATACCGGGGAGGCTCAGAAGATCGGTTGAGGCATTTTCCTTACCCTTATTGCCGCCGTCCTTTTCCACGCCTTTCGCGCGCTGATTATATTTGTACTGTACTTCCTCAATGACGAAGGGCGGGTCTTGCGTGCGGAAGTCGATGCCATTGCGGTTGCAGCGCTGCCCGTCTAGACAGCCAGCCGGATTGCCATTGTAGATCGCCCCGAGAAAGGTCAGCTTGTCCGTCATCTCGACTTTCACACGCGCGCCGGGCGTCGCCAGAGGATACGCGTTTCCGCCATTCGGCAGGTCGGTCGACCAGATAGCGGGCCAGCCGAATGAGGAGTTCAAGAACTTGCCGGCGGTTTCGGAGGTCATAAACTCGCTGTCGACCGCGAGTTGACCGGCGCGCACCGACACGCGCTCTCCGAACTTCTGTTCGAGCCAGAGTTCGAAAAGCCGTGAGGAAGGCAGCGCCTCAATGGAGCTGATGAAATCGAGCGGGTAGCCGAGATATTTTTCGAGTCCCGCTCCGTGGATCTGATAGCCGTTCACGTGGAATGTCAGCCCCTTGGGCCCCCACAGCTTTTCGAGATCGGCATCGACGAGGATTTCAAGTCGGCCGAGGTAGGTGGTGACGTCTTCCCGGCCGCCGGAATTGGTCCAGACTTCACCGATGTAGTTAATGCCGTATGTGACGCCTTTCGCTGCCAACGCGGCGCGCGCATCCTTGTCGGGTCCGCCATCGAGGCTCGTGGCGATGGATTGCTCGGGCAGGCCGTCTTTTTCGTCAGCAAGTGCGGGGGTCGCGTTTAGAGCCGGGATCAGCAGGGCGCCTGCAAGGCATGCGGTGCAGATCGTGATGGCTTTGAAATGCCTGCCTCCGCAAAGGGCGCTTGAACCTGGTTGATGTCGTCTCACGGCGCTTTTCCTGATCCGCAGAGTTCCAGCTTCAATTTTAGAACGCCGCATCCGACGGCTTCCCGCGATGCATTTTTGATGCATCGCTGAATTAACACAGCCAATAGATGCAACCAGTGGCTGAGTCGGCGGGGCAAGGTCAATCGGCGAAACGCAAGAAAAAGGAGGTTAGAGAGTTACGTTATGCCGTTAGTGGCAGAAATACACTTGATTACAACTATTATAAATCGAATTAAACGATGTAATATTGTTTTTTCGCCAATAATTTTTTGCGAAACGGGCATTACCTCAAATAATCGCGGCATCTCTTGCGCCAATGCAACCCCGGAGCCGCAAGAAGTGAATCCTTTGGACATGTTGCGCAAGCTCGCGGCAAGTCAATCTTCTTAAGTTGGCTGGAGGCCGAAGCCAAGGCCCCGGCTACGCTCCTTGCCGAAAGGCGAGCGCGGCTTGCGATTGGCGTGCGCCGCCAACAAAAAGGGAGCCTCTCGATGCGTTTTACTGCGGTGGTCTGCGGCGCTCTTGCACTCGCCGGAACTGTTGCGCATGCTGACGGAGGCACGGCTTCAGACCTGTGCCAAAGCGCGCTTCGGAAAGCCGCGTTGCCGGAAGCTGTCGCGCTCTGCTCGCGGGCTGTGGACGCGAACCCGGCCGATGCACGGGCACTGACGCACCGAGGCGGCGCATTTCTCGCTCTGGCGCAATTCGAGCGCGCCTATGAGGATCTAGCCCGGTCAGCGGCGCTGGACGACGGAAATCCGCTGACCTTCTACAACCTCGGCGTTTATTTCGACAAGACGAAAAACCCCGAAAAAGCCGTGGAGGCCTACTCGACCGCCATCCGGCTTAGCCCCGGCAATCCCGTGGGATATTACAATCGCGCCAAGGCGTACGAACGCCTTTGCAGAAGCGGCGAGGCCCTGCGCGATTATCAGAAGATCCGGGAAATCGCTCCGGGGATGGCGAGCGCGCGTGCTATCCCGACTTCGGTGGAGGCGTGCTCGTCCAATTGAGTTCGAAAGGGATTGGCGCCAGAGCGCCTACTCGGCCGGGACGCTGGTTTCGTCGGGTGATGGGCGCCGCTTGCGACGATCCTTCGCACTCGTCCCCTGAACCTTGACCGCGATGATCGTGAACAGCGCCGTAAGCGCGAGCACGATAGCGGCGATGACGACCCAGCCTCCCGTGCTCACCTCGGTAAAGTCGCCGACCTCCCGGGCGAAGAAATAGCCCGGAAGCAGCATGAACGGCACCCACGCGATCGCGGACGTGACGTTCGCGATCTGGAAGGTGAGGTGACGCATCCGCATGATGCCCGCGACCAGCGGAATCGTGGACCGGACCGGGCCGAGAAAACGGCCGATGAAGATCGAAAGAAACCCGTATTTGCGGAAGAAAAGCCGCGCCCGCGCGACGCCTTCTTTTTCGCGGTTGAGCGGCCATCGATGCACCACGCTGGGGCCGATCCAGCGGCCGAACCAGTAAGTGACGGCATCGCCGAGGCACGCGCCCGCAATGGACCACAAGATGACCGTCGTGGGATCGAGCATGCCCTTCTGGATAAGACCGCCAGTGAAAAGCATGATCGCCGTGGCGGGAAAGAAAAGACCGACCAGGATCAGGGATTCGCCGAACGCGATGACGGCGAGAATTGGCCCAGCCAGATCCTTATTAACGAGGATGAATTCCTGGATACTTCCGAGGACGTCCACGAAAAACCTTTCTATGCGGCTGACCGGGCGGCTTTATTTGGTCTGTGGCGCAGGGTACGCCGTTTCTTGAGCGGCGCCCGGAAACCGGTGCGGCCAACACCCGCTGCCCACGAATAGGCCAGCGTTGCGCTGCGTGCAAAACACTAAATGGCGAAACGCGCCGCTTTCCGCAATTCAAAATGGTTGTGCACCGTCACTATAACACGAGGAAACCGTTAAGGTTGTGCTTCGAAGGTCTAAGCGTCGGCTGCGCGGCTGGCGACCGACTGTCATGCGATGGCCGCATAGGCGCAGCGGCGGTTGCCTGGAATTGCGCGGCCTCATGTCCTGCGCCGGAGCGTGCGCGCGAATTCATCTCGCGCCGTGGGCAGCGGCTTGCCGCTTTCAGCGAAGACATGCACAGCGAGAAAATGACCGGTGAGTAGCAATCCCGCTTCGATCTCCGCGTCTGACGGCGCGGCGGCGCTGGCCGCGTTCGCAAGAAAGGCGGGCAATGGAAGCAGGCGGTCCGCATAAGGTTCGCCCGCCTCGCGACAGACCGCCTGACCGGATTTCGGCGAGACGTAGATGAGGTCGTCCGCGCGCCCCGTCGCGGCGCATGTCGCGAGATTGAGGCCGAAGCCGAGTTCGTTCAGAAAGCGCAGTTCGAAGCGGATGAAGGCGGCGGGGAAACTTGCGTCGGATGCATGCGCGAGGCAGTCCTGCGCCGCGTCGTAAAGGGCGGGGTGCGGATCGCGTTCGGCCAGAACTTGCAGGAGCGCGGCCAGAGCCGTCATGCCCGCGAGCGCGGACGGATCGTCGAGCGCGTTCGCGGCGGTGGCTCGCGCGAGTTCGACGGTATAGACGCCGAGCTGGTCGTCGAGACGGGCGCGCCATTCGACGCCGAGCGTGTTTCCCGTCTGGAGGAGCGGCCGAAGACGGCGGGACCGGCCACCCTTAACCAGCCCCTTGGCTCGGCCGTTGGCGCGCGTGAAAATGTCGGCGATGACGCTCGTTTCGCCGTGCGGGCGCCCTGCGAGGAAGATGCCATCGTCAGCCCATCTCATGGCCTACCTGTTTCCTGGCCAAGGTGCTTCGCCGATGTCGACCGTCAACCGCTCGCAAAGCAGCGGATCGCCGGGGAGGCGTTCGCGAGCGTCCGTCGAAGGCGCGCGGCGCGTCATTTCTTGGGAAAATCGAGGCCCATCTCGCGATAGCGTTCGGGATCGTCGGCCCAGTTTTCCCGCACCTTCACGAACAGGAAGAGATGCACCGGCGTCTCGATGGCCTCTTCGATCTCCTTGCGCGCTTCCATGGAGATGTGCTTGATCGCCTGTCCTTTGGCCCCGAGCACAATCTTCCGCTGGCTCTCGCGCTCCACGAAAATCGTCTGCTCGATGCGCACGGCGCCCTTGCGAACGGATTTCCAGCTCGTCGTTTCGACGGTGGAGGAATACGGAATTTCCTCGTGCAGCCGGATGAACATCTTCTCGCGTGTGATTTCGGCAGCCCACTGACGCAGCGGCGCATCCGCGATCTGGTCCTCCGGGAAGAGCCACGGACCATAGGGCATGCGCGTGGCGAGAAAGCCTCGCAGATCTTCCACGCCATCGCCCGAAAGCGCCGAGATCATGAACAGACTCTCAAGCTTGAGCCGCTCGGACGCCTCGCCCGCGAGCGCCAGCAGCTTCTCCTTGTGGATCTTGTCCACCTTGTTCAGCGCCAGGATGAGCGGAATCTTGAGGTTCGCCGCTTCGTTCACGATGGGATCGACCGTGTCGTCGAAGCCGCGCGCCGCGTCCACCACGAGCACGGCGACATCCGCCTCGCGCGCCTCGGTCCAGGCGGTTTCCACCATCGCGCGGTCGAGCCGACGCTTGGGCGCGAAGATGCCCGGCGTGTCGACGAGCACGATTTGCGCCTCGCCGTCGAGCGCGATGCCGCGAACGCGCGTGCGCGTCGTCTGCGCCTTGTGCGTGACGATGGAGACTTTCGCGCCGACTAGCGCATTGACGAGCGTGGATTTGCCCGCGTTCGGCGCGCCGATCACGGCCGCGAAGCCGCAGCGGCTTCCAGCGCCCGCTGAGGGCCGTTCCCCGCTCTCCGCACCTGGCGCGGGAACCGGGCCGCCATCCTCTTCAGACAGGCGCCGACGCTCATACACGGGCACTTGCGGGCGATCTTGCTCTGCGGTGCCTGTCGCTTCGGCGGTTTCGTCCTCGACATGCTCGTTGTCTTCGAGAGCGTCAGTCTTGTTCTTCTTGTTCTCAGGCATGTTCTCGTTCCGGTTGGCCGACGCCTTCGCGCTTCAGGAGCGCTTCCGCCGCGGCCTGCTGTGCCTTCTTGAGCGACGAGCCCGTGCCGCGCTCCGGCTTCAATCCCTGCACCCTGACCTCGACCGTAAAGTTCGGCGCGTGATCGGCTCCGGAACGCTCGACCTCATGATAATCAGGCAAGCCGCGCTTCTGGCTTTGCGCGAATTCCTGAAGCGCCGTCTTGGCATCGGGGGCGGGCGGCTCGCTTGAGGCGATGAACGGCTCCCAGTGGCGATGCACGACGGTTTCCGCCGCTGCAAAACCGCCATCGACCGAAATTGCTCCCAGCAGCGCTTCCACGGCGTCGGCGAGGATAACGTCCTTCTTCCGCCCGCCGGACCGCGCCTCGCTCGGCGCCATGACGAGATGCGGGCCAAGCTCAAGCTTCAACGCCACTTCGGCGCACGTCGTCTTGCAGACGAGCGCGTTGAAATGTCGGGCCAGCTCCACCTCGCGCGCTTTGGGGAAGCGCTCGAAGAGCAGCGCGGCGATCGAAAGGCCGAGCACCCGGTCGCCCAGAAACTCCAGCCGCTCGTTGTCGCGGCCGCCCTTTTCGCTGCGCGCACTCGAATGGGTAAGGGCCTCCGCGAGAAGGCCCCGTTCCTGGAATTTATAGCCGAGCGAAGCTTCGAGCTCCTCGACGCGTGGTTTCTTGATAGGCAACTCAGTGAATCACGGTTCCGATCCGCGACCAGCGGATCTCCAGGGGCCAGCGCCAAGGGGCGAGCCAGGTCGCAGACTCGTCAAGGGAGAAGAACAGCACGCGGGCGCGGCCCACGAGGTTCTCCGAGGGAACATAGCCGATGCCGTTTCCATCGAAGAAGCGGCTGTCGGCGGAATCGTCGCGGTTGTCGCCGAGGAAAAAGTAGTGCTGCGGCGGCACGACAAACACTTCCGTGTCGTCAGCCGCGCCGAACCGACCGAGGCGGCAGGTTTCCGAAAGCTTTTGCGTCAGATAGCTGCGACCGCTCGGCAGCGTCTCGCGATACTGGTGCACCGTCTGATTCGGCCCGCATTTCGTATCCATCACCGCGTCGGGCGCGCGCTCGCGCTTCACGCCCTCGCCGTTGACATAGAGTTGCCCGCCGATCATCTGGATGCGGTCGCCGGGCAACCCGACAAGGCGCTTGATGTAATCGGTGGAATTGTCGCGAGGCGTCTTGAAGACGATGACATCGCCGCGGTTGGGATCGGACGCGAGGATCCGCCCGTTGAACATCCCCGCTCCGAAGGGGAAGGAGTATTTGCTGTAGCCGTAGCTGTATTTCGAGACGAACAGATAATCGCCGACGAGCAGCGTCGGGATCATGGAGCCGGATGGAATATTGAACGGCTGGAAAAGGAAGATGCGGATCACGATCGCGATGGCGATGGCCTGAAGAAGGACGACCGCGAGATCGTACGCACTGCTCTCCTTCTTATCCTTCTCTTGGGTCACTTCGGTTTTCACGCTCATCATTCCGGTCCGGTTCAAGTCTGACGCACCCGCGGCGCATGCGCGAGAACAAAAAGGGATGAGCGCGTTTCAACGCCAGATCGCCGCTGATTATGGGTGAGCCCGCTCAGCGCCTGATATAGCCGATGTCGCGCCGAAAGCAAGAACGAGGCGCGAATGCGCGCGCGACGAGACGCGCCCCGTCCAACCTCTCCCGCGCAGTCAGCCAAGCAACCCAAAGATAATATAAGTTGTAATTTGAGCCATTCATTGCTTTCGCACACGTCAAGATTGTTGCAAACCCGCAATAGTGGATAAAAATCATCGATACAATCTTGAGTTACATCGGATTATAAGCCCTAACTACGAGGCACAGCATGAGATTCGCTGACTGTGAGTTGGATGCATCTGTCTCGTTGTTTGGAGTGCGCGTGTCATGAGGCTTCAAGGGCCATCATCGCGCGGAGCTGAAACCTGAACCAAGACGGGGATTCATAATGAGAAAATTGAGCGCTCCGCTCCTGGGCCTTATGCTCACGAGCGCACTGGCCCTTTCGGCGCAAGCGGCGGAAATCTATCGTGGCGGCGGTCTGAAGGACGTTCCCGAAGTCATCCCGGTGCAAACCTGGACGGGCTTCTATCTCGGCGGCAACGTCGGCGGCGCCTTCGTCGACAACAACAACAAAAATCGCTGGGACGATGGCGAAGGCCCTTGGCATAACGTGTGGGAGAAAGTCGACCACAAGTGGACTGAAGTGCCGGTCTCCGATGTGGACCACTTCTGGGGCAACCGCAACAACAACGACTCCCAGTTCATCGGCGGTGTGCAGGCCGGTTTCAACTGGCAGCGCGTGGGTTCACCGCTCGTGGTGGGCTTCGAAGTTGACGCCGATTTCTCGGATAACGTCGATTATCTCGTGTCGGCACGCGGCAAGCTCGGCTTCGGCTTCCAGAACGTGCTGCTCTATGCAACGGGCGGCGGCGCGTGGATCGGCCTGAACAACGATAACAAGTTCGGCTATGACGACACCGGCTGGACGAGCGGCTGGGGCGATAATGTGGTGGATCACACCTACACCGTTTCTCGCCGCGACAACGACAAGAACTTCGCGGGCTGGGTCGTCGGTGGCGGCATCGACTTCAAGCCGGGCAGCTTCGGCCTGCTCAACATGCTCGGCTCGAATGTGAGCTTCGGCGTCCTCGGCCTGTATTACAACTTCGAGAACGCAAACAACCGCACCTGGGACGTCTATAACGACGATGGTCAATACTGGCGCTATGGCAACAGGGACAGCCTCGACTTCTGGACCGTCACAGCTCGTCTCAACTGGAACTTCGGCGGCGACTACGCCGTGGCTGCTGTTCCTCTGAAGTAGCTTCGGCGAGACGCAAATGGAAAGACCGGCCCAAAACGCCGGTCTTTTTTTGTGCTAAGGAAGCGTTTCGATGGCAAATCAGATTGGAGCTGTTGCAGGGAATCAACAGGCAGGAGGGCCTGCTATCCCATAAGTCTTTGAATTCAATGGATCTCAATCTATCCCGGTGTTCACGAGTACCCGCAAAACGTGTTGCCGCAGCATCCGCTATCTTGAGTTTAGCGGGCGGCCGTGTAAACACTCATTGAGTGTAGCGTTATCATGTCATGCAATCTAGGCGGGATAGGAGTGAGGGTTATGTCTGTTCGTGTTGTGCGAGCGAGTGCGTTGGCAGCCGGTGTGTTTGCGATCATCGGTTCTGCGAGTGCTGCGGATATTTATGGCGGCGGCGGTTATGGCGGTTACAAGGACGCGCCCATCATTGTGGCAGCGCCCGCATGGACCGGGTTCTATGTCGGTGGCCATCTCGGCGCGGCGTGGACGAATCTCGAAACCCGGCGGAATACCTACTGGGACCGCGACCCGCTTCCGACCGGTGTCGCGGCTGCTCCATACGATTACAGCACTTTCGGCGGAAATGGCCTGGGCACAACCGGTGCCTTTGGCGGTGGTCAGTTCGGCTACAACTGGCAGACCGGCGGCAATTTCGTGCTCGGCATCGAAGTGGATGTCGGCGGCCTTCAGGGCGACAACGAGCGCACTTTCGCCGCCGCGACCTATGACGGTCCTGCTCTGGATGCGATTGACCACATAGCGGTCGTTAACGTCAAATCGCAAGGCGGCATCTACGGCGATGTGACGGGCCGCCTTGGCTACGCCTGGGGCAACACGTTGCTCTATTTGAAAGGCGGCTTTGCGTGGCTTGCCACCGACCTGAAGGTGCGTGCGGCCATCACAGATATCGACGGCGAGACGGACTACTACAACCGGAGCTTTGACAACACGCTCACCGGTTGGACGGCTGGCGGCGGCTTGGAATACCAGTTCAACCCGAATTGGACCATGAAAGTCGAGTATCTTCACTTCGACTTCAGCCTCGACGACAACAACTGGCGTTGGGATGAAGGCAACAACTGGAAAATATTCAAAAACGACGTGACGGCCGATACCGTGAAGCTTGGCTTCAACTATCGCTTCGTCTCGTCGCCCGCGGCATACGTTCCGCTGAAGTAGCACCGGCGCGTGTCGGTCTACGACGACTAGGGGCAAGGGGCTCTGTACATGCATAAAGCGGAGACCGACGTGTCTCCGCTTGTGCTCATGCCGGATGCGACGTCAGGACGTGCATCATTAATGTGCCGGGAGCCGAGCAAAAGACCGAAGGTATAACAACGCGAGAGTTGTCTCTTTCAGATTTGTGCGGCGACAGCTTCAAGGCGATTCGCCGTCGCGTGGAACACCAATGGCGTGCCAGGCGACGGCGAGGTTTTAGCTGACGAAGCTCGGCAGGAACATCGCGATCTGCGGGAAGAAACAGATCAGGACGACGCCGACGAACATCAGGAATACGAAGGGAAGTGCGCCCCACATGACCGTCGAGAGCGGAATATCGGGCGCGATGTTCTTGATGACGAACAGGTTTAGGCCAACGGGCGGATGAATGAGACCCATTTCCATGACGATGGTCATCACGACGCCGAACCAGATCAGATCGAAGCCAGCGGCTCTGAGCGGCGGCAGGATGATCGGGGCCGTCATCAGAATGATCGACACCGGCGGCAGGAAGAAGCCCAGCACCACCACGAAGACGAGGATCGACGCCAGGAGTTCCCATCTCGACAGCCCGAGCGACGTCAACCACATCGCTGCGCTTTGCGAAATATGCAGATAGCTCATCACATAGGAGAACAGGAGCGAGAACCCGATAATGAGCAGGAGCATCGAGCTTTCGCGCATGGTGCCCGTAAGAATCGGCATCAGTCGCTTCGGCCGCCATACGCCGTACATCACACCGATGACGAGCAGCGCAAGGATGGCGCCGACGCCTGCGGTTTCCGATGGTGTCGCATAGCCCGCGTAGAGCACGACCATGACGCCCGCCAGGATGGTGACGAACGGCATCACCCAGGCAACCATCGTGATCTTCTGGCGCAGCGTGTAATGATCAACGTGCAGGATCGCAGCGTTTTGTGCCGCTTGCCCGCGCTCCACCGCCGCCAGCGCCTGCCGCTTTTCCCGGCTGAACTTCCACGACGCGTAGAGTGCGAAGAGCACGATCAGAAGCAGGCCGGGACCAATACCCGCCAAGAACAGCTTCCCGAGCGAAACTTCCGCAGCCACGGCATAGAGAAGCATGGTGACCGAAGGCGGAAGCAGGATGCCGAGGGTTCCGCCCGCTGCGATGATACCCGCCGCAAGACCGGGCGAGTAGCCGCGCTTGCGCATCTCCGGGATACCCGCCGACCCGATTGCCGAGCAGGTTGCGGGCGAGGAACCCGCCATGGCCGCGAAGAGGCCGCAAGCGAGTGTGTTCGCCACGCCGAGACCGCCGGGGACCTTGTGCAGCCACGCGTGCAGAGCGGAGTAGAGGTCTTTGCCTGCATCGGACCGGCCGATCGCAGCGCCCTTCAGAATGAACAGCGGGATGGCGAGCAGGATTACGTTAGCAAGTTCCTCATAGACGTTCTGCGCGATGGTATCGACCGACGCTCGCGGCATGAAAAGAAACATGAAGATCGTCGCGACCACACCCAGCGCGAACGCGATGGGAATGCCCGAGAACATGATAAGAAGCGTCGCCGAGCAGTAGGCAATGCCGATGGTCGCGGGAGAATAGCCCTGAAGCAAAGGCATCACGGGACGCTGCCACAGGACCAGCGCGGCGAATGCGGCAAGACCCAACACGAGCATGATGATCGAGCGCTCGCCTACCTGCAGCGCGAGTTGCAGCGCGAGCACCGCAAAACCGACCGTCATCACGAGATAGGGAATCCAGAGCGGAGCACCCCACGAAGACTGCGAGATCTGCCCTTCAGCCCAAGCTTCGTGGAAAAGCTCGCCCGCCTTCCACGCTACGAACGCGATGAAAATGAGCGAGACGGTGTCGATGAACACGTCCCGCGCCACTTTCGCGCGGCGTGGCAGGAAGGAGGCCAGTAGCTCGATGCCGATATGACCGCGACGCGCCTGAACGGCGGCCGCCGACAGGAACACCGCCCCGGCAACAAGAAACACCTCCATCTCATCCTGCCAGACCATGCCCTGGCCGGTGAAGTGTGATAGAAGGACGCCAACCGTCAGAACGCCCGAAGCGACGATGAGAGAAATAGACGCGAGATTGAAGAGAAGGTCGACGAACCGGCGAAAAGCACCCCGAAGGATGCTCTCGCCAGCATGATTCAGGTTCCGGTCATCCGCTAGGATGGCGTCGGAATGCAGTTCGCCAGCCGACATCAGGAAACCGCGCGCGCGCTGGCAAGGAGTTCAGCGGCTTCGGTGGACTTGGACGCGAAGTCTTTCCACGCCGTCTCTTCGGCGAGCTTGCTCCACGCCGCAAGTTCTTCCGGCTTGAGGTCGACGACCGTCTTGTTGAGGCCCGCATAAAGCTTCGCGATGGCTTCGTCGTCCTTCTTCGCCTCGACCGTGCCAAACCATTCCATTTCTTGGCCGACATCGAGGATGATCTTCTGCTGGTCGGCAGGCAACGAGTCGAAGATGTCCTTCGACATCAGGAGCGGCTCGCACATAAACCAGATGGCGCCCGTGCGGGCGGTCGTGATGGAATTGCAGAGTTCTTCAACCCGGAAGGACATAAGGCTCGTCGAAGAGGTCAGAGCGGCGTCGAGCGCGCCCGTCTGCATGCCGAGATAGATTTCGTTGGACGGCATGGTCGAAACCTGCGCGCCCGCAGCGGTCAGCATGAGGTCGAACTCGCGGCTGCCGCCACGGATTTTCAGGCCCTTCACGTCATCCGGGACGCGGATCGGCTTCTTGAGAGACGCCGCGCCGCCCGCCTGCCAGACCCAAGTGATGAACTTCACGCCCTTGGATTCGGCGATCTTGGAGAGGGACTGGCCGATCGGCGCATCCTTCCACTTCGCGCCTTGCTCATAGGACGTGACGAGAAGCGGCATCAGGCCGAGGTTCAGCGCCTGCACCTCGCTGCCGGCATAGGGCAACGGATAGAGCGAAAAATCGAGCGCGCCTTTGCGCAGCGCAGAAAACTGCGCGAACGTCTTCATGAGAGACGAGCCGGGATAGATTTCGAACTTCAGCGCGCCGTTCGTGCGCTTCTCCACCTCGGCAGCGAACCGCCGCACAAGCCGATCGCGGAAATCGCCCTGATCGATCGTGCCGCCTGGGAACTGATGAGAGATCTTCAGCGTGCGGACACCTTGCGCCCGAAGAAGCCCAGGCGCTGCTATGGAAAGGGCGGCGCCGCCGATGAATGCCCGTCTCGAAATCATGGCGTTCTCCAATTTTTGTCAGGAGGGGTCGTTCGTGCGCCTTTCTTATAGCATCCGGCCGTCGCGGGAAGGGAATCATTGCCGGTTTATACTTTGGTCTTAAACGTATGCAAAAAAGTAATAATTGAACACAAATTAGGAGAAGTAGCGGCGTTCGTTTGCGTTTTTTGCGCGAGTTTGCCGCTGCGTCCTTAAGGGTTTGCAGGAGGTTCGAGCTACGGTGCGACGTTTGTGCCCAATGTTAATTAACTAAATATTTACGAATGGAATCGGCGAGCGGGTTGATCTCTAGCGGTCAGCACAATACCTGGCAGAGAATTGATGCGGAGCATTGAAAACACTAATCCATGTGCCGCGACCAAACACACAACGCACGGGCGGCCGAGGACTGGCGTGGGCGCGAGCCAGCTTCGCGTTGCAACGACTTGTCGAGCTTGGCAGCTGGGCAAGCAGCTTCACGGGATGAAAAGGAAGCGGCGTAGAACGCTACAACTACCTACCTCATAATGATTGAATGGTCCGGTAGCACAGCCTGGTTAATCGCCCGATTGACGAAGATAGGCGTCGTGCTTCGTTTTAAGCACCACGCTGTAGCGGACAGGCGCTGCGTCCGCGACGAGAGAAGCTCTTGAAGAACCGCTGTAATTAAAAAAGAATGGGCCGTCATCGGCCTAATTTAGGCGATGGCATTCAACGCCATGCGCGGGGAAGCGCGGCCCGAGACCACGCACGCCACCTGAGCGGCGCGGTGCTGCAAGTCTCGGACGGCCTTGCCAAGGTCAAGCGTCGGCGACGGCCTGAGCGTTCACGGAGTTGGGCTTCTTTGTAGCACGTCCGCTCAGTTCCAGTCCTTCGTCCCAATATGGCGCCGGCCCATAGATGGACGCGAGAAAATCCACGAAAACGCGAAGGCGTGTCGGGATATACTGCTTGTCCGGGTAGACGGCATACACGGCGACGCCCGGTGCTTCGCGGTACTGGGGAAGCACATGGACGAGCTTTTTCGAAAGCAACTCCTCGCGGATTTGCCACGTTGCCCGAAGCGCGATGCCACAATTTGTCACGAGCGCCTGATGCACGATCTCGCTCGAATTCGTCTTGATCTCTCCAGAAAGTTTGAGCGAGACGTCGCCTTCGGGGCCTTGGACGCGCCACGTCACGTTGTTTTCGACGAGGATCTTGTGCTTCGCAAGATCGGCGAGCGTCTTCGGGGTGCCGTGCTCTTTCAGATATTCAGGCGTCGCCACGAACAACCTGCGGCACGGCGCAAGCTTTTTCGCCACGAGGCTCGAGTCGTCCAGTTCGGAAATCCGGATGGCGACGTCGATGCCTTCGCGCACGATGTCGAGCATCATGTCCGTCGCGATGATCTCGATGCTGAGGTCGGGATACTGCTTGAGAAACTGGCCGAGATACGGCGCAATATGCAGCCTGCTGAATCCGGTCGGTGCGGTGATCTTGAGCGAGCCGCCCGCGCGCTGGTGGCCAGAGGAGACGAACGCCTCCGCTTCCTGTACCGTCGCGAGAATTTGAACAACCCGCTCGTAAAAACCGCGTCCCGTCTCGGTCAACTGAAGCTGCCGGGTGGTACGATGGAAAAGTCTCGTACCAAGTCGCGTTTCGAGATGGCTAATGCGCTTGCTTACGACAGCGGGGGAAAGGTCGAGTTCGCGGCCGGCGGCTGACATGCTTCCGGCGGTCACAACTCGAGCAAAAATCTCGAGGTCTGCAATCGAAGTCACAAAACCCCTCCTCTGTCACTTTGTATACAATCTGGTCTATTTGTTACACACATAGCGTCGTTATAATTGGCCAGCTTGGGCTCCTGTCAAGCCCTTCGATGCCGTGTAACAAAAGATAATGTTCAATTGCGTAGATAATCCGGCATTGTTGGGAATGGTAGTGAGGTTGTACCCGCATTGACGTGCGGGGTTTGTCCGCAAAGGGTTATTCCATGTCCGTCATCATGCCAAAAGAGGATCTGCGCACCTTGAGCCGAAGGCAAGCGATCATATCGGGGCTGTCCGCAGCTGTCGGTAGCGGCACGCTCATAAGCGACGAAGCCGGGCTTCGGGCCTTTGAAACGGATGCCCTTACCGCCTACAGACAGCCGCCGCTAGCGGTCGTCTTGCCAAGATCGACGAGCGAGGTTGTTTCTATCGCAAGGTTTTGCAGCGAGAACTGCGTCAAATTGGTCGCCCGCGGCGCGGGTACGTCGCTTTCCGGCGGCGCGATACCGACCGGTGACGCAATTGTGATCGGCCTGTCCCGCATGAATCGGGTGCTCGACGTAAACTTTCTCGACCGTACGGCCACCGTGGAGGCAGGTATCACCAACCTTGCCATTTCCAACGCCGTTGCGCATGCGCGCTTCTTCTATGCGCCGGACCCGTCGAGCCAGCTTGCATGCACGATCGGCGGCAACATCGCGATGAATTCCGGTGGTGCGCACTGTCTGAAATACGGCGTGACCACCAATAATCTTCTCAAGCTGAAAATGGTCCTGATGGACGGCGAGGTGGTCGAACTCGGCGGCGATTTCCTGGACGGCCAGGGCTACGATTTCCTTGGCCTTGCAACCGGCTCCGAAGGGCAGTTCGGCATCGTGACCGAGGCAACCGTTCGCATTCTACCGCAGTCGGAAGGCGCGCGACCCATGCTCATCGGCTTCGATTCCGCTGAAGCCGCAGGCAATTGCGTCGCCGCCATCATCGCCGATGGTCTCATTCCGGTGGCGCTTGAATTCATGGACAAGCCAGCGATCCGCGTCTGCGAGGAGTTCGCGAAAGCGGATTATCCGCTCGACGTGGAAGCCATGCTGATCGTGGAGGTCGAAGGCTCGCCCGCCGAGATCGAGGACCAGATCGGCCGCGTCGGCGAGATCGCAAGCCGGTTCAATCCGAAGACGCTGCGTGTCAGCCAGAGCGACGCCCAATCCGCAGCCATCTGGAAAGGCCGCAAGGCCGCGTTCGGAGCGGTCGGGCGCGTCGCAGACTATTTGTGTATGGACGGCGTCATCCCGCTCGGCAAACTCGCCGAGGTACTGAAGGAGGTGGAAGCCATCGGCAACGGACACGGCCTCAGGGTCGCGAATATCTTCCACGCCGGCGACGGAAATCTCCACCCGATGATCATGTACAACGCGAATGACGAACACGAAAAAGTGATCGCCGAGCAATGCGGTTCCGACATTCTGAAGCTCTGCGTTGACGCGGGCGGGTGCCTTACTGGCGAGCATGGCGTCGGCATCGAAAAGCGCGAACTGATGCGCTATCAGTATTCCGAAGCCGAACTTCTCCAGCAGATGCGCGTCAAGGCGGCTTTCGATCCCCAATGGCTCCTGAATTACGGCAAGGTCTTCCCGCTCGATCTTCAGGAGCGCTTCGCCGCCGAGGCCCGCGCACATGCCTGACGTAACCATGCCGACAACCGAGGCGGAACTCGCCGATTTCGTCAAGGCCGCGCGAGCTTCGAGCACGCCGATCGAAGTGTGCGGCTTCCGCTCCAAGCGCGAGGCCGGGCGTCCGGCAAACTGCGCCGCCCTGGTCTCAACCGCGCGGCTGGGCGGCATAGTGTTCTACGAACCATCGGAACTCGTCGTGCGGGCGCGTGCTGGCACGCCGCTTCACGAACTCGAAGCCACGCTGGCGCGGAAAAATCAGGAACTGGCTTTCGAGCCGACCGACCTTTCCCGCATCTACGGCAAGGACTCGATGGCCGCGAGCCTCGGCTCGGTGGCGGCGATGAACATTTCCGGGCCTCGCCGCATTCTCAAAGGTGCGGCCCGCGATTACCTGCTGGGGCTTCGCGCCATCAACGGAGAGGGCGAGACCATCAACGCAGGCGGACGCGTCATGAAGAATGTGACCGGAGTAGACCTCACGCGCGGCCTTTGCGGCTCATGGGGGACGCTTGCGGTTATCACGGAATTGACCTTCAAGGTGCTGCCCAAGGCGCCGGAGACGCGCACCGTGTTTTTCGTCGGTCTCGCGGACGAAGCCGCCGTCGGCGTGATGAGCGCGGCCATGGGCACGCCTTACGAGGTTTCCGGCACGATCCACCTTCACGGCGCGCTCGTCGCGCGGCTCACCGATCCCGAGATAGCACCCGCGAAGACCGCACTCACCGCGCTCAGGCTTGAGGGGAGCCCGCAGAGCCTCGCGCACCGTGTGGAGCGGCTGCGGCGTCTGTTGTCGCCCTTCGGCGAATCCTACGAACTCGACCACGAGCGTTCGCGTTACCTTTGGGCGGATGTCCGCTCGCTGGCTTTTCTCTCCGCGCAATTCGACCGGCCGCTCTGGCGAATTTCCGTCGCGCCGTCCAAGGCCGCGCCTGTCGTCCGGGCGCTGTCCGCGTTCCTCGACGTCCGCGCTGCCTATGAATGGTCGGGCGGGCTGCTTTGGCTCGAACTGCCGCCCTCCGCCGACGCGAGCGTGACCGACGTGCGCCGCGTGCTGGCCGAATACGACGCGGATTCGATGCTCATGCGCGCGCCCCGCTCGGTGCGCTCCGGCATCGAGGTTTTCCACCCGCAGCCTGTCGCCAAGATGAACCTCGTGCGTGCGCTGAAGAAGTCGTTCGATCCTGCGGGAATTCTTAACCCCGGGCGGATGTACGCGGGAGTTTGAGCGCATGGAAACGAACTTCACCCTCGCGCAGCTTCGCGATCCCCGCATGAAGGAGGCCGACGCCATCCTTCGCAAATGCGTGCATTGCGGGTTCTGCATCGCGACATGCCCGACTTATCTGATGCTCGGCGACGAGCGCGACAGCCCGCGCGGGCGCATCTATCTCATCAAGACGATGCTCGAAGGCAAGGCCACGCCGAAGCAGATACGCCCGCATATCGATCGCTGCCTCTCGTGCTATTCGTGCATGACGACTTGCCCGAGCGGCGTGGACTATCGGCACCTGTCCGATTATGCGCGCCAGATCATCGAGACATCTTCCACCCGCGCGCCGGGAGACGAGGCGATCCGCAAGCTCATCCGCACGGTGCTGCCCTATCCGAAGCGGTTCCGCACCGCGCTCGCCGGTGTTTTCCTCGCGCTTCCCTTCCGGCGGCTGCTGATGCGTTCCCGCTTCAAGACCATCGGCGCGATGCTGAGCCTTGCCCCACGAAGCCGCGTCAGGAGCGGCGTCTATACCCATGCGGAGACGGTGAAGACGGAGAAGCCGCGCCGTGGCCGCGTCTTGCTGCTGCGTGGCTGCGTGCAGCGCGTGCTGAAGCCGGGCATCAACGATTCGACCGTGCGCTTCCTGAACCACATCGGTTATGACGTGGTGCTTTCGGAAGGCGAGGGCTGTTGCGGCTCGCTCACGCTGCACATGGGCAAGGAGGCCGAGGCGAAGGCGCTCGCGAAGGTCAACATCGACGTGTGGCACGACGCCCGCAAGAATGGTCCCATCGACGCCATCGTCATCAACGCATCGGGCTGCGGTTCGACCGTGAAAGATTACGCGCATCTGTTCGCCGACGATCCGGCCTATGCGGACAAGGCGCGCTATGTTTCGAGCTTGGCGAAGGATGTTTCCGAGTTTGCGGCCTTGCAGAAGATCGACGCACCCGTCGGCTGGAGCGACATACGCGTCGCCTATCAATCGTCGTGCTCGATGCAGCATGGCCAGCGCGTGATCGAGGAACCGCGTCAACTTCTGCGCAACGCGGGCTTTACCGTCGTTGAAATCCCGGAAGGGCACATTTGCTGCGGCTCGGCGGGCACCTACAACATGCTTCAGCCGGATCTCGCGAAGGAACTCAGGGAGCGCAAGCTTCAGGCCATCGCGAGCGTGAAACCCGATGTCGTGGCGAGCGGCAATGTGGGCTGCATCAGCCAGCTCGCGGGGCCGTTCCCCATCGTGCATACCGTGGAGCTTCTGGACTGGGCGTATGGCGGGCCATGCCCCGAGCCGCTGAAGCATCTCGAAAGCCGCGTCCGGCCGCTTCCGCGCGAGGGTGAAAGCGTCGAAGCGGAGGGCGCGCTTGCATAAGGTGCTTGGGCGAAGCTGGGCGGATTACCAAACGCGATTCAGTGAAACGTGATAGGCTCCCGGGCACGAAAAGGTTGCGGAGCGTAGGAAACGCATCTGAATAGGTGGCGGGCAGTTCGCGATTGACGCGCAAATCTGAAAGTCGCTTAAGTCATTCCTCAACCGCTTCGGATGATCCGGCATGTTTTTTTCGGCGCGGTGCTACAGACCGACTGTTCTCGCGGGCGCTTCGGCGTTCGCTGCGCTTTGCTTGCTGCTGCAGCCCGCGTCGGCCGCGCCAGCGGGGGTGTTTCAGATCGTGAAGGCCCCGCCGTCGCTGGCGGTGGAAGCGCGCCGAAGACATCGCGGCTATCGGCACAGGCGCGGGCGCAGCCCGGCGAAGGACGGTGCGGAGGAAACGCAAGCCCGGAAATCGCAGCCGCAGGGCGGGCGAAGCGACGTTTCGACCGCGCCACCCGCCGCAGGAAGCAAAGCCGCCCCGCGTGAGGCGCGCGATCCGCTGCCGCTCCCTGCCTTTCCGACTGCCCCGCCTGAGGCGACTTCGAGCGCGGAGCCGGAGCCTCAGAAGCCCCCGCAGCCGCCGGCGCTGCCCGAGGCCACGGCGGCGGTTGCGCCGAAAACGGCCGCGCCGGAAGCGCAAGGGCTCGCCACGCCCGCTCAACCGCCGTCGCTTGCCGTGTCCACGCCCGAAGCGCCATCGAAACCCGCCGAAGTCTTCGGCCCGCCACCCCCGCCGATCGTCTGGACGCAGGCCGAAATCGAAGCCGCGCGACGCGATTGCGACTGGCGCCTGCCCGCGCTGGGCGTTGTCCATGAGCGCCTCGACCCGTTACGCGAGGGCGCGTGCGGCACGCCTGCACCCATCCGCCTGAAGGCGCTCGAAGAGAAGATCGGACCCGCGGTCACCTTCGCGCCCGCTCCGACGATCACGTGCAAGCTGGGTGAAGCGATGCGGCGCTGGTTCGCAGAGGTCGTGCAGCCGAAGGCGAAGGAGCATCTGAACGCAACCGTCGTTCGCGTCGGTGCGATGTCCGGCTACGACTGCCGCTCGCGCAACGGAGGCTTTTCCCAGCGGATCAGCCAGCATGCTTATGCGAATGCGCTCGACATCGGCTCATTCGTCACTGCGCGCGGCGAAAAGATCGTGCTCGAAGATCATTGGGACGCGGGCGACGAGCGCGCCGCCTTCCTGCGTGCCATCCACGCGGGCGCATGCCGCATATTCGGCACCACGCTTGGGCCGGAGGCGAACGATGCGCACAGTAACCACCTCCATCTCGACATGACGGAGCGGCGAAGCCCCCTGTGCGATTTCACGGGTGCGGAGGCACGCGCGAGAGAAGCGCAACGGAGGGCGGAAGCGCTGGCTGCGAAACAGGCGGCGACGCCCGTCCCAGTCAGTGGCGCGTTGCCGTCGAAGGAAACGCCGGTTGTCTACGGGCCGCCGCTCCCACCGGTTCCCGTCAGCGGCAAGGCACCGCCAAGCGAGAAGCCGGTGACGGTAGCGCCCGCTCCCGTTCCAGCGGCTGCACCCGCCGTGCGCGAGGCAGCGATACCGAAAGCCATAGCGGAGAAGTCAGTCGAAAAGCCGCGCGCGCAAAAGGCGGCCGAAACACGCCGCCGCAAGCCAATCCGCCGCCGTGCGAGGTTGCCCTTCGGCATCCGCTTTTAAGGCGGCGAGTAAGTGGAGGCTTTGCCATAGCTTGGGGGGGGCGGGCAGGCGCGATCCCCGCGAGAGCCCGCTGAAACTAGTTAAATTCGGATGGTCGGCCATCCGATAGCAAAAAGCACTCTCTTTATAGTTTGAGACGAATGCGCCGGTCAGGCTGCTAACCCGACCAGATCCCCATTTCTGGCGAAGCAATTTTGCGAGCGGCGTCTCAGCCTCGCGGCCCTTGCCCCGGCTTCTTCTCGCGGGCGAGCATTTCAAGCGCCTGCTTGGCGGTAAGCTCGGCGTTTTCCTTCTCGCGCTGAACCCGGTCGAGCGACTCGTGAGCCTGGCGGGCCTCCTGCTGCGCGACATCAAGCGCGGTCTGAAGCTCAGCCTGCTTCGTTTGCGCAGCTTTCACTGCGTGCTCTGCGGCATCGCGCGCCGTCTGTTCCTCAGCCAGCTTTGCGGATACGGCCTTCGAGTCCTTTTCGACAACCTGCCGCGCGCGTTCTTCCGACGCGAGCTTGTCACGCAAGGCTTGCAATTCCTTCTCGGCCTTGTCCCGCGTTTCGATCACAAGCTTCGCCTGCTGGTCGACCGACGCAGCAACCTGCTGGTATTGATAGGCGACGCCCGCCAGCGCGACGGCCAAGACGGCGATGAGAACGTTTCGGACCATGGTTGTCCTCTGATGCCGAACGAAAGTCTATGATTCGTGAGATAGCGGCTCTTATCACACCGGCCGGCACGAGTTTATGTCATTTCGGTATAGATCGGATTTTTTGCCCTGCTGTGTTTCCAATGCAAGGCCCCCGAAGGGTCAGGGGAACAGCGGTTGCTGGGCGATGCCCGCCGTTTCCTCGAAGCCGAACATGAGGTTGAAATTCTGCACCGCCTGTCCGGCAGACCCCTTTACGAGGTTGTCGATGGCGGAGACGACGATCGCGCGGCCGGGAATGCGGTCGGCATAGACCCCGATCATGCAGAAATTCGATCCGCGTACGAACTGCGTGGAGGGCAGTGTGCCCTTGGGCGCGAGCTTGACGAAAGGCTCGCCCGTGTAGCGCTCGGCCAACGCGGCGGCGAGATCGGCGGCGGTGTGGCCGCCAGCGAGCCTCACATAGCACGTGACGAGTTCGCCCCGGCTCATCGGCACGAGATGCGGCGTGAAATTGACGAACACGTTCGCGCCCGCAGCCTTCGAGATTTCCTGCTCGATTTCGGGTGCGTGACGGTGGCCCGCGATGGCGTAGGGCGAAAGCCCTTCGCCCGCCTCCGAGAACAGGATGTTCTGCTTCAGCGAGCGCCCCGCGCCGGACACGCCCGACTTCGCGTCGACGATGATGTCGGACGCGTCGACCAGCTTCGCGGCGACGAGCGGAAGCAGGGCGAGCAGTGTTGCGGTCGGATAGCAGCCGGGGCATGCGACGAGCCGCGCGGCCCGGATCGCCTCGCGATTATGCTCCGTCAGCCCGTAGGCCGCGCCTTCGAGGAGATGCGTCGCCGCGTGCTCGCGGCCGTACCATTTCGCGTAGGTGGACGTGTCCTTCAGCCGGAAGTCGGCGGACATGTCGATAACCTTCACGCTTTCAGGCAGCGTGGCGATGATGTCCTGCGCGGTGCCGTGCGGAAGCCCGCAGAACACGGCATCTAGGCTCGACCAGTCGACCTCCTCCGCCTTGACGAGCGGCGGCGCGTCGACGAAACCGAGATGCGGGAAAACGTCCGCCAGCGGCTTGCCCGCGTGCGTGTTCGCCGCGAGCGCCGAGATTTCCATGCCCGGATGGCAGGCGGCAAGGCGGATGAGATCCGCCCCCGTATAGCCGCTCGCTCCGATCACGCCGATTTTAATTTTTTCGCCCGTGGTATTTGGCATATCAAGCCTCTTTGCGGACCCCGCTCACCTCCATTGCCCGATGAGGGGACGCTGGCATCGCAATAAAAAACCCGCCTTTCGGTGTAACACCGGAAGGCGGGTTGATCGACAGGAAATCGATGAGAGCGCCCGAAGCGCCCTCGCCATTAGCGCTTCGAGAACTGGAAGCTGCGGCGGGCTTTGGCCTTGCCGTACTTCTTGCGTTCCACCACGCGGCTGTCGCGGGTGAGGAAGCCTTCCTTCTTGAGGATCGTGCGAAGCTCCGGCTCGTAATAGGTGAGCGCCTTCGACAGGCCATGGCGAACCGCGCCCGCCTGACCGGAGAGGCCGCCGCCGGCGACAGTCGCGTAGATGTCGTACTGGCTGAGGCGGTTGGCGGTCACGAGCGGCTGCTTCAGGATCATCTGGAGCACGGGGCGCGCGAAATACGCCTCATGATCCTTGTCGTTGACCACGATCTTGCCGACGCCGGGCTTCACCCAGACGCGGGCGACGGCGTTCTTGCGCTTGCCGGTCGCGTAAGCGCGGCCGTGAGCGTCGAGCTTCTGGACGTGAACCGGACGCGAGCGATCCTCGGCGACGGGAGCGGCGGTTGCGGCGCCCTTGTCGAGACCGGAAAAGGTCTTTGCGCTTGTCTCAGACATCAGCGGGCCCTCGCCACGTTCTTGGAGTTCAGAGCCCGGACATCGAGCGTCTCAGGATTTTGCGCAGCGTGCGGATGCTCCGCACCCGGATAGATGCGAAGGTTCGTCATCTGCTGACGACCGAGCGGACCGCGCGGAACCATGCGCTCAACGGCCTTTTCAAGCACGCGACCGGGGAACTTGCTGCCGAGCACCTCGAACGGACGCCGTTCCTTGATGCCGCCGGGATGGTTGGTGTGGCGATAGTAGATCTTGTCGTGCAACTTGTTGCCGGTGAAGACGACTTTCGCGGCGTTGATGACGATGATGTTGTCGCCGTCATCCATGTGCGGGGTAAAGGTGGGCTTGTGCTTGCCGCGCAGTCGGTTCGCGATGATCGTCGCGAGGCGGCCGACCACGAGGCCCTCGGCATCGATCAGAATCCACTTCTTCTCGATGTCGGATGGTTTAGCGGAAAAGGTTGCCATGAGAGAATGTCCGGACGGGCCGGGCTCCAATAAAAAAGGGGGCCGCATGGCCCGATTGGGGACAATAAGTAGTTGACGCAGCGGGCCATGTCAACGGCACACGAGCGGCGCATGGCGAATAATAACTACGCAAAAACAACGCGTTACGAGAATGGTATCATAATACCGCACGACGCGGTATCTTGATACCTCAATGCGGCGGCACCGAATAGGTGGCCGTTGCGTGCGCCGCAAGCTCGCTCTCGCCCTCCGAGACGAGCCCGATCTCGCCGACCGCGAGTCGCTTGCCGAGCTTCAGCATGCGCGCCTCGCCGATCATGTCGCGCGGCTCGGGCTTGCGGAGAAAGTTGATCGTGAGGCTCGTCGTGACCGCGAGCGCGACCGGGCCGATGGTGGCGAGCACGGCCGCATACATCGCCACATCGGCGAGCGTGAACATCGCGGGGCCCGAAATCGTGCCGCCGGGCCGCAGCAGGTGATCGCCGTAGACCATGTGCATGCGCGCGAAGCCGTGGCGGGTTTCCTCGATCTTGTAGGAGCGCCCGATAGCGAACTGCGGGAAAACCTGCACGAGAAAGGCGCTCACCTCGGCGGCCGTCATCTTCGGCGGGGTCAGCTTCGCGTTATCGTGGGCGTCCAAGATGGCATCTCCGTTATTTCACCAAGATTTCGGGGGATCACGGGCAAGAGCGGCAAGCCGGGGGCGGAAATATGGATCTGGGCGTGAACGACTTTCGGAAAATCGACCTGCGAAAACTGATGGCTGTCATTTTAATGACGCTTGCGGCAACTGTCAGTCCGACCATCGGATCAGCGGCCGCGAAGGATGGAGGCCTCACGCGCGAGAGCGTGACGCGTTTCCTCGATTCCTTCACCGAGATGCGCGCCATCGCGATCACCGAGGGACTTCAGGCGAGCGCGGATCAGGATGCCTCGAAAAATCCCATCGGCGCCGTCGTCAAGGCGGTGAAAAAATCCAGGCTCAAGACCGAAGCGAAGGCCATCGCCGGTAAGCACGGCTTCACCGATGTGGCCGACTGGGCCGACACGGGCCGCGCCATCGCTCAGGCTTACTTGCATCTGACCGTGGGGCCATCGCGTGGCGTGGCGCGCGATACGCTCGACAAGCACAAGGACAACGCCATGAAGGAGCTTGAGAAGCTTGGGCTCCTGAACGAGAAGCAGAAGGCGAAGCTCAAGGAAAACCTCGATAAGGCTGGCGAGGAACTCGCGAAGGAGCCGCCAGCGCAAAACGTCGCCATCGTTCGCGAGATGAAGCCGCAGATCGAGGCGACGGTGAAACTCGGCGTGAACTGATCCACCACCCGGCTGCGGGGGTTGACGACGCCGGGGCGCGAGCCGCGCCACCTTGAACGCACGGCCTATGCGGAATCGCGCCGCACGGCGTGCCGCAACCTTGAACGCTCGCAGATTGCCCGAGCGACAACGCCTTGCCAAGGACGCGACCTCACCGGCTAATTAAGGAGCGGCCGCCTCGTTCAGCAGCACCCACAGCGCTTGCACCTCCGCGCGCTCGGTCGCGGTTGCGCCGATGCTCACTCGCAGGATCTGCTTCCCCTTGAGGAGGGCGGGCGTGATGTAGGCCTCGCCGCCTTCATTCACCCTTCGCGCCAATTCCAGATTGTGCGCCTTCAGCGCGGCCTCGTCGCCCTTGAGCGCGGCGGGGACATGGCGGACGCAGATGGTCTGAAACGGCACCGGCGCGAGGCGTTCCCAATCGGCAGCGGCGTCGACCCGGTCCTTGAACCATTGCGCATTGCCAAGGTCGCGCCGCACGAGCGCCTGCACGCCCTCGACACCCACATCCATGAGATGGAACCAGAGCTTGAGCGCGCGGAAGCGTCGGCCGAGCTGGATATGCCAGTCGCGGTAATTCTTCACCGCGCCGTCCTGCTTCGTCTGGAGATAGCTCGGATTGGTGCTCATGACGCGGATCAGATGCTCCGGGTCGCGCACGTAATAGGCGCTGAAGTCGAAGCCGACGCCCATCCACTTGTGCGGATTGAAGACCAGCGAGTCGGCGCGTTCGATACCCGTCCAGTGGTCGCGGCATTCGGGCAGCACCATCGCGGTGCCCGCCATTGCGGCGTCGACGTGGAGCCACGGGCCGAAGCGCGCAGCGATGTCGGCGATTTTCGCCAGCGGATCGACGGCGGTGGTGCCCGTGGTGCCGATGCAGGCGATGACGGCGCAGGGGCGCAAGCCGCGGCGCACATCCTCGGCGATGGCCGCTTCCAGCAGATCGAGCCGGATCGCGTGGTCGTCGTCGGTCTCGATGAGGCGCAGATGATCGCGGCCGAAACCGGCGAGCAGCGCCGCCTTCTCGATGCTGCTGTGGCTCTGGTCGGAGGCATACACTACAAGCGGCGCGTCGCCGGACTGAAGTCCCCGGCCGTTCTGGCTGAAGTTCGAGGCGCGCTCGCGGGCGCTGAGAAGGGCGGTGAGGGTCGCGGTACTGGCCGTGTCGTGGATGACGCCCGTAAATGCCTCGCCAAGACCCACCATCTGCCGAAGCCAGTCCATGACGACTTCCTCCACCTCGGTCGCGGCGGGGCTCGTCTGCCAGCTCATGCCTTGTGCGCCGAGTCCGGCGATTACCAAATCCGCGAGGATCGACGCGTAGCTCGTATTGCTGGGGAAGTAGGCGAAGAAGCTCGGGTGGTTCCAATGCGTGATGCCTGGGAGCACGTCGCGGTCGAGCGCGGCCACGGCTTCGTCAAGCCGCCCGCCCTTCTGCGGCGGGTGCGCGGGAAACTTCGCGCGGATGTCGCCCGGCTGCGCCTCGCTCATGACGGGGCGGCTGGCGAGGCCCTCCCGGTAATCCGCGACCCAATCGATCAACTGGTGCCCGAAGCGGCGGAAGTCCTGCGCGTCCATGGATCATCCCTCTCGAAGTGGCCGAAGCAGTGGCGACTTTTCTCGTTCTTTTGAAAGGGGAGCAAATTCAAACTCATTCGTCACCCGCGCGAGATGTCGCCGGTCGCGGTGGAGCCGGCATCCTTGACGATGACAAGAGGGCCGCGCGGGCCGGAATTTCCGGCCGCATCCGTCACGCCGGAGCCGCTCCGCGCAGGGCGGATCGGCGCTCCGACGCGGAGGGTTTTTTATGACTTGGCGGGCTGCTAGCGCGCGCCAGCCTCGGCGAACGGGATGACGTTGTGCAGCGTCTGCTCGCCCGACGATAGAAACTTCTTGACCGCGCGGGCCGCCTGCCGAATGCGGTGCTCGTTCTCGACAAGCGCGATACGGACGAAGCCTTCGCCATATTCACCGAAGCCGAGGCCAGGCGAGACGGCGACGCCAGCCTTTTCAAGCAGCAGCTTCGAGAATTCGAGGGAGCCGACCTTCTCCCAGCCGGGAGGCAGCGGCGCCCAGGCGAACATCGTGCCGCCCGGAGCCGGGATCGGCCAACCCGCGCGCTCGAATGTCTCCACGAGGCAATCGCGGCGGCGCTTGTAAATCTGGCGCATCTCCTCGACGCAATCTTGCGGGCCGTTCAGTGCGGCGGTCGCGGCGACCTGGATCGGCGTGAACGCGCCGTAGTCGAGATACGACTTCACGCGCGCGAGCGCAGCGCAAAGCCGCTCGTTGCCGACGCAGAAGCCCATACGCCAGCCGGGCATGGAATAGGTCTTCGACAGCGAGGTGAACTCCACCGCGACATCGAACGCGCCCGGCACCTGAAGGATGGACGGCGGCGGGTTGTCGTCGAAGTAGATCTCGGCATAGGCGACATCGGACAGAACGATGAGATCGTGCTTCTTCGCGTAGTCGATGACTTCCTTGTAGAAGTCGAGGCTCGCCATCAGCGCCGTCGGGTTGGACGGATAGGATATGATGAGCGCGAGCGGCTTCGGCACGCTGTGCTTCACGGCCTTGTCGACCGCGCTAAGGAACGTGTCGTCCACGCTCGCCGGCACGTGGCGGATGGTGCCGCCCGAGATGATGAAGCCGAATTCGTGGATCGGATAGGTCGGGCTTGGCACGAGGACCAGATCGCCCGGCGCGGTGATGGCCTGCGCCATATTGGCGAAGCCTTCCTTCGAGCCGAGCGTGGCGACAACCTGCGTGTCGGGGTTCAGCTTCACGCCGAAGCGGCGGTCATAATACCCTGCCTGCGCGCGCCGCAGTCCCGGAATGCCTCGCGACGCAGAATAGCGGTTCGTGCGCGGCTTGCCGACCGTCTCGATCAGCTTTTCGGTGATGTGGTCGGGCGTCGGCAGGTCCGGATTGCCCATCCCCAGATCGATGATGTCTTCCCCACGCGCTCGTGCTGCTGCCTTGAGCTTGTTCACTTGCTCGAACACGTAAGGCGGCAGTCGTTTGATGCGGTGGAATTCTTCGGTCATGGTTGGATGTTCCTGAATAGCAAAGCGCGGGGTGCTTGCCCGGCGCCTGACTACCTATAAAGCCGGAGCGCCGCCCCTGTCCATGGAGCTTTGCGCCAATAAGGGTGCGAGAGTGATTGCGGTGCGTGTACGGGCCGAAACTGGGCGCGGGTGTCGGACGCTGACCCGAGGCGCGAGGAGCGCCAGCGGCGACGACGACACGAGATGCTGGCGAAGCAATAAGGAACGGGGAAGAACTCGCGTCCTTCCCCGTTCCAGTCCCCCATCAGGACATCATTCAGAGCGTTTAGGCCGCGCGGATGCCGGTCCCTGAAAATCGGGCAGAGACCGTTTGTCCGATCAGAATTACGCGCATCCGATCGGAAACCGGCTCTAGTCGCTCTTCGACTTTGTATCGGCTACCTCGGTACGCCCGGAAGCCGCGTGGTTCTGCTGTTTTTGCAGATCTTCCACCGTTTTCTGACGCTCTTCTCTGGAGAGCACCGTACCGATGTCCGATATGCCCGCGACGCTCGGATAAGACAAATCCTCCGCGCACGCTGCGAGACTGAGACAAAAACCTAACGCTAAAAGACTTGCGCCCACCCTACCGGCGCGAACAGGACGATTACAATCCGACGCGGCACGCAACGCGAACTCTCGTTCGGTTCGATGCATGTCGACCCCCGTTTCGCGAACTTGCGAATCTTGATGCCCACATCGAATCATATAGCGCGCATACAGGTAACAATCTTCATCAAATTGTAACAAAAGTTGATTGGCGGTAAATTTGCCGTTCGCACCAGTCATTTGCGAACACAATCATACAAGCCGCGCCTTTGCAAAGGCTTGGCCGATGAAATGGACGTGAGAGTATCGCAGTTTTCGACAGGTATTTTTCCATATCGGTCGAGATCGGTTGCGAAACGCACGCGGGAATGGCGGTCAGTCTTCGGCGGTTTCGTCGCCTTCAACCTCCGCGCGGATCTTTTCGCGCTTTCGCCGAGTGGGCGACCACGGCCTGTCCCCGCGCCCCTCCGATGCCGTCGTTACCGCCAGCGCGCCGTCGCCAAGCGAAATCGCGGTCGCGCCCCGTTCCCACAACGCGCCGCGGTCGAGCACGAGCTTCGGCGCCGGACAGGGGCGCGCCAGGTCCATCGGCATGACGAGGATGGCGGCGCGGCGGCAGTCTTCCTCGATGGCGTCGGGCCGCGCGATCAGGCTGACGAGCCGCCCCTTCACCATCGAAACGCAACTCGTACGGTCGCATTGCCAACCCGCGCCGGTGGCCGCTTCCTTGGGCTTCCGCGTATCGCCATCGGCCCTGAGCCATTGCTGGAGCGCGTATGACGCGCGGCGCGTCTTCGGCGCTTGCAGGCGGCCCTCGCGGTCGCGCAAGGCGACGAGCTTCGCGTCCCGGTCGACGAGGATGTCGGGCCGCGCATGGATGGACGTCATCGCCACACCGACGCCGATCAAGCCGAGGCCCAGCACGCGCCACGACCGCCGCCAGATCACCAGCCAGAGGCCGCCCGATACAATCAAGAGCAGCGCCGCGAAGGGGAACGCCGCCACGGGAACGGTCGAGCCGGGCAACCCGCCGACCCAATGCGCAACCGCCATCATGGCATCGACGCCGACACCCATCACGGCAAGCGGCGCGTCCTCCAGCCCAAACGGCATGGCGATGAGCGCAACGATCATCGCGGGCATGGCGATGAAATCGACGGGTGGGCCGCCGACGAGATTGCCGAGCGCGGCATAAGTCGTCAGCGTATGGAAGTGGTAGGCGGAGAACGGCTCGACCGCGAGGCCCGCCGTTGCCGTCGTCACCAGAACGCCGCCGAGGAGGTAGACAGGCTGCCACGCGAGCCGCTCGCGGATGCTGCGCGCCTCGAAATGCAGATACCGCCCGAACCGCTCATAACCCGCGATCAGCGCGGCGGTGGCGGCGAACGACATCTGGAAGCTGATGTCGATGAGGCTGTCCGGCAGCACGACGAGGATGACGAGGCCCGCCAGCGCGACGTTACGAAGCGAGAGAGCAGGGCGGTTCAACAGGATCGCGAGGAACACCACCGCAATCATGAGATAGGCGCGCACCGCCCCGACTGCCGCGCCCGACAACGCGAGGTAGACCGTCACCACGAAAAGCGCGGCCATCGCCGCAAGTCCGCGCGTGGAGTAGCGCAGCGCGATCGACGGAAACAGCGCGAGCACCCATCGCACGAACCAGAACATGCCGCCCGCGACGAGCGACATATGCATCCCGGATATCGATATGATGTGCGCGAGGCCCGACGCGCGCAGGTCGTCCATCGACTTCTCGTCGAGGCCCGCCGTCTGGCCGACCGTCAGCGCTGCGGCAATCTCGCCCGTCTGGCCCGGCAGAGCGGCCTTGATGCGCTCGCCAATGCGCCCGCGCAAATCAGCAAGCCATGTGCGAGGCACCATGTCCCACGGCAGCGCGCGGCCCTCGATCCTCTCCGGCTTCGTCAGCGAATAGCCTGAGCCGCCGACCGCCTGATAATAGCTCGCGCGCGCGAAATCGTAGCCGCCCGGCATGACGGGCTCGGGCGGCGGCCCGAGGATGGCGCGGAACCGGATCGCTTCGCCGGGCCGAAGGTCGACATCGCCGCGAAGGCTCACGCGCACGCGAAACGGCCGCGCCCGCATCTCGGCGTCATCATATTTGAGGCTCGACAGGCGAATGATCGCGCGGGCGCGCTTCTCCGTCTGCCGGTCGAACTGCTCGACAACGCCTTCGATGCTGTAGGCGCCGTGCCGTTCGAGCACCGGAGCCGCCACGACAGCCGTGCGTACTTTCGCTGCGAAGAAGCCCGCGCTCGCGCAAAGGATGATCGTCGTCAGCAGGAAGGCGAAAAGCTGCGTCCGCGCGAGAATGCGAAGGCTCAACGCAAGCAGCAGCAACCCGCCCGACAGCGACAGGTCCGGCTCGGCGGGAAGCGCGAAATAGGCGCCGACGCCCGCGCCGAAGAACACCGGAATCCAGAGGAACCAACGCCCCTGCTCGGCGTCGAGTTCGGTTGCCAGCGCACGCTCCGCCGTCGCCATCGCGCGCGAAAACCGCCCGCCGCGCGGCTCGCGCAGTTCCGCCGGTACGACAATGCTCACGCCCCGCCACCCATTTTCGCCGATCCGGCACATCTTACAGCGCCGCGCGGCGAAAATGTCCACAGGAATGGTCGTGGCAAAGCTAGTTGACAGCCCCCAGCCGCCACGCCTTGGCAGTCGCCCGCCCTACCAATCGGTCGCACATCGTGCTACATCGCTCGCTAAAACTTTTACAGCCTTAGAGCGCTTATGGACTTTAGATGCGACAAAGCCGCTGACCCATCCGTGGGTCGCATCTAAAGTCCGGCGCTCTAATCCGCGAAATGGAAGGTCTTCCCATGGCGTCCGCATCGGGCGTGGTGACACGCTTTGCCCCATCCCCCACCGGCTTCCTGCATATCGGCGGCGCGCGAACCGCGCTGTTCAACTGGCTTTACGCGAAGCACACGGGCGGGCGATTCCTGCTGCGCATCGAGGATACGGACCGCGCGCGCTCGACGGATGCGGCCATCGCGGCGATCCTCGACGGGTTGCAGTGGCTCGGCCTCGACTGGGAGGGCGAGCCGGTGTTCCAGTTCGCACGCGCTGAGCGGCACAAGGAAGTCGCGTATCGGCTTCTCGAAAGCGGCAACGCCTATCGCTGCTATTCGACGCCCGAGGAGCTTGAAGCCTATCGCGCGGAGGCCGACGCGGCCCGCAAGGCCCTCTCCGACGCGAAAAAGGCCAGCGCTTCCGCCGAGGAAATCGCCCGACTCGAGGCTGCGCTTGCGGCGAAGCCCAGGGTTTTCAGTTCGCCTTATCGCGACGGCAAGACGCCGCCTGCCGCTGATGCGCCGTTCGTCATCCGGCTTAAAGCGCCTCGTGAGGGTGAGACGGTGGTCGAGGATGAGGTGCAAGGCCGCGTGCGGTGGGCCAACAAAGACCTCGACGACATGGTGCTGCTGCGCTCGGACGGCACGCCGACCTACATGCTGGCCGTGGTGGTGGACGACCACGATATGGGCATCACCCACGTCATTCGCGGCGACGACCACCTCACCAACGCCGCGCGCCAGAAGCAAATCTACAACGCCATGGGTTGGGACGTTCCGACCTTCGCGCATATCCCGCTGATCCACGGGCCGGACGGCGCGAAGCTGTCGAAGCGGCACGGCGCGCTCGGTGTCGATGCGTACCGCGCGATGGGCTATCTGCCCGACGCGATGCGCAACTACCTCGCGCGGCTCGGCTGGGGACATGGCGACGAGGAGATCTTCACCACCGCGCAGGCCGCCGACTGGTTCGACCTCGACGCCATCGGGCGCTCGCCCTCGCGCTTCGACTTCGCCAAGCTCGAAAACCTGAATGGCGTCTATATCCGCAACACGCCCGATGCGGAGCTGGTGCGCTACATTCGGCAGGTTTTGCCAACTCTGGAAGATGCTGATTATTTTCAAGCAAGAGCCAACGAAGGTACTTGGCGCCAACTCGAAGCCGCTATGCCCGGTCTTAAGGAGAGGGCGAAAACCATTAAGGAACTTGTTCAATCGGCCGAATATCTTGTCGCAACGCTTCCGCCAATTGAGGCTCGCGGTGATCTAAATGCGTCGAATTCGACAATTTCCGGTGTGACCATTGTGGCTGATCGCGTGCCTATCCAACCGGACGAAAAGGCCGCGAAAGTTCTCTCGCCCGAAGCGCGGAAACATCTCGCCGCGCTGAAGGAGCGCTTCGCCGCGCTCGAAACATGGGACGCCGCTTCAATAGAGGCCGCCACGCGCACCTATGCCGAGGAAACCGGCGCAAAACTCGGCAACATCGCGCAGCCACTCCGTGCCGCCGCCACAGGCCGCACAGTGTCGCCGCCGGTGTTCGACGTGCTCGCCGTACTCGGCCGGGACGAGGCTCTGGCGCGCATCGCCGATCAGGCCGCTTAGCGAATCAAGTTTGCATTTGAGAACGGACCAGGTTTTCAGTCCCTGTCTAAATGTTTAATCCCAGATTTTGATGGTGCATTATTCTCCCTCGGCTGGAAGGATGCGCTATGGGACAAATTCTTCATGGGAGCGCCACAACGACTGAGGCGGTCCGTCGAGCGATACAGCATAGTCAAGAGAGCTTGAGGGCCCTGGCCAAGCGCTACGGCATCAACACGAAGACGGTCTCGAAATGGAAGAAGCGCTCATCCGTCGCCGATGTGCCGACTGGACCGAAAGAGCCGAAATCCACGGTTCTGTCGGTCGAGGAAGAGGCGATAATCGTCGCCTTCCGCAAGCATACGCTCTTGCCGCTCGACGATTGCCTCTATGCGCTACAGGCGACGATACCGCATCTGACTCGCTCGTCGCTGCATCGCTGTCTTCAACGCCACGGTATTTCTCGGCTGCCGGACGTCGAAGGCGACAAGCCCGCCAAGAAGAAGTTCAAGTCCTATCCGATCGGCTATTTTCATGTCGACATAGCCGAAGTGCAGACGGCCGAAGGCAAGCTCTATCTCTACGTCGCCATTGACCGCACGAGCAAATTCGCCTTCGTGCAACTCGTCAAAAAGACCGGCAGGACGTCCGCTTCAGCCTTCCTCGTCGCCCTGATAGAGGCAGTTCCCTACAAGATTCACACGGTGCTCACCGACAACGGCATCCAGTTCACGTTTCCGCCGCGTTATGCCGATGGACCAACGGCCAGATACATGACGCACATGTTTGACATGCGATGCAGCGAGAACGGCATTGAGCACCGCCTCACCAAGGTCAAGCATCCCTGGACAAACGGCCAGGTCGAGCGAATGAACCGGACGATCAAGGAGGCGACGGTCAAACGCTATCACTACGACCGTCACGAGCAGCTCGAAACCCATCTATCGGACTTCATCAACGCCTATAACTTTGCTCGCCGACTAAAGACCCTCAAAGGCCTCACGCCTTATGAGTTCATCTGTAAATGCTGGACGAATGAGCCGGAAAGATTCAAAATCGATCCAATCCATCAAATGCCGGGACTAAACATCTAAAACTAGGCTCAGAACCCCTCGATAGGGAGAGGTTGTGGGCGATCTGAAAAGCAAGAAGGTGGGCGGTGCGTCAAATCACGCGCACCGCTCCAAGCGTTTCGAACGGCAGATGTTTCAACGCGCTGACTTTCGCGATGGTGGCGAAATCGGCGTCGTTGTGCAGAAGCGTCATGCCGTTTTCGATGGCGATCGCGGCGATGCAGCATGTGGGCGCGCCCGGTACGGGCAGCCCCTCGCGCCTGAGATCGAAGGCGAGGCGCGCAGCCGCAGACCAGCTTTCCGCGCCGGCCTCCACATAGTCCTGATCGGCGAGATAGTCGGCGAGCTTTAGCCACTCCACCTCGTCGCGCGCGCCAGCGAGAAGCTCCGTCTGCGTGAAGCGCGTCAGGTAATAGTCCCGGCCTTCGAGCACAGTCTGGAGCGCGCGCGCCACCCTGCCCGTACGGTCACGGAAAAGAGCGACGAGCGTGCTGGTGTCAATCAGCATCGTAGCGCGTGTGCCGGAAGCTGGTGTGGTCGAAATGGGCGTCGAAATCGATCTTTCCGGCCAGTTCGAAAAGATTTTTCTTCTTCTTCGCCTTCAGGAATTCCCGCATCGCGAGATGCACGGCTTCCTTCTTCGTTTTCACGTTCGCGATCCGCATCACCTCGTCGATGAGCGTGTCGTCAAGATCGATATTGGTCCGCATGAGCCCCCGCCGCGCGAATCACTTTGCCTTTGTGTAGTGTACACCTGCACATACACAAAAGAAGTGGTTTGCTAATTCCTCAGGCAAATCAAGCGGCGCCGAAGATCTCGATCAGGCGGCCGCATAGCCAGAATTCGCCCTCGACGATCATGCCGGGTTCGAGCGGCTGCCTCAGCATCGCAGCGTCGGCGACGAGGTCGAAGGTGCCGCCTGCGGTCCCGATCACCGCCCAGGTGAATTCCTGCCCGGTGACAGGGTTCTGGCGAAGCTCCGCCTTCTGCACTTCGCCCGTGAGGAAGGCGCGGGCGGGTGCGCGGAAATCTTCCGCCTCCGGATCGAGGAACACGAGTTCGCTGTCGCCGCCGCCCGTGAAAAGCCCGCTAGCAAGGAAGGATCGCGGCGTGAATTTCACGGCCTTGTCGGCCTGTGTGGCATCGAAGGCGGCTTCGCTCTCGTAGACGGCCAGTTCGTGCGGGAAAGCGACGACCTGCGCGATGGCCATGAACGGCACGCGCTTCCCGGCAAAGCGGGCGAAATCAACCACGTCGATCAGCGCGATGGTCGGCCCGAGTTCCACATAGAAAGCGCCTTCGAACAGATTGTCGTCCGGTCGCTGCCGCAACGCGCGCACGCGAATTGGCGTGCGGCCTTCACCCTCGAAAAACGGCGTAATGCCTACAGCGATATACGGATCGGGGTCATTCTCTGCGGACTTCTGCATGTGAACCCAGAGTTCGGGGCCCACGGGCAGCCGCAGCCTGTGGTAGTAGCCGACGGGGCACGGCTCCTTGTCGCCGCCCTGTTCAAGCAAGCTGCTGACAAGCGCCGAAAGATCTTCGGCCGAAGCCGCCTTGAAACCGATAAGACTGAAGTGATCCGCCATCACCTCATCTCCTTCCCGCTGCCCATGGAAGCAGTCCGCGCCGAAGGACGCGAACTTCCGCAGTGTAAGACGGCTCTTGAGCTTCTCCGCGATTCCGTGAAGCGCGGAAATGCTCAAGATTTCTTTTCAAGCGCTTTCTTCGTGCACACTGGCGCTACGCCGCAAGCCGCTTCAGCTCCCCGACGATGGCCTCGCCCATTTCCACCGTGCCAACCTTCGTCATGCCGTCCTGCATGATGTCAGGGGTGCGAAGCCCCTTCGCGAGCACGCCGGCGATGGCCGCATCGACGAGATCCGCTTCCTTGCCAAGGTCGAAGGAGTAGCGCAACGCCATGCCAAGGCTTCCGATTGTGGCGATGGGGTTGGCGATGCCCTTGCCCGCGATGTCGGGCGCGGAGCCATGCACAGGCTCATAAAGCGCCGGGCGCCTGCCGTTCGCGTCCTTCGCGCCGAGCGAGGCGGATGGAAGCATGCCAAGCGAGCCCGTAGACATGGCCGCAAGGTCGGATAGCACGTCGCCGAACAGGTTGTCGGTCACGATCGTGTCGAACTGCTTCGGCCACTTCACAAGCTGCATCGCGCAGTTGTCCGCGAGCACGTGCGTCAGCTCGATGTCCTTGTAATCTTCATGGACGCGCGTCACGACGGACTTCCAGAGGACACCCGTGCGCATGACATTGTGCTTCTCGACGGAGGCGAGCCGCTTGCCGCGCGCCCGCGCCAGTTCGAACGCCACGCGCGCGATCCGGTCGATTTCGTGCTCGTAATAGAGCTGCGAGTCCACCGCGCGACGCTCGCCGCTTTCGAGCGTGACGATTTCCTTCGGCTCGCCGAAATAGACGCCACCGGTAAGTTCGCGCACGATCATGAGGTCGAGCCCCTCGACCACTTCGCGCTTGAGACTCGACGCCTCGGTCAGCGCGGGATAGCAGATCGCGGGACGGAGATTGGCGAACAGCTTCATGTCCTTGCGGAGGCGGAGCAGGCCGGCCTCGGGACGCTTGGCGTAGGGCACGTTCGCCCATTTCGGGCCGCCGACCGCGCCTAGGATCACGGCGTCGGCCGCGTGCGCCTTGTCCATCGCGGCATCGGAAATGGCCTCGCCATGCGCGTCATACGCGCAGCCGCCGACCAGATCTGTCTCATATTCGAATTGCGCGCGTCCGCTCTGGTTGAGCCACGCAAGAACCCGTTCGACCTCGGCCATCACTTCGGGGCCGATGCCGTCGCCGGGCAGAAGAAGCAGTTTTTTCTTTGTCATGTACCAAACACGCTATGTCTTACCGTCAGCCGGGGCTGACCAGTCTCATGGTGGTTAAATCACACACTGTGGCGCGAATCACGCTTTCCGTCTCAGCTCTGCACAATTTTGTGGTGATGCGACGCGGCCACTTCGCGTTCCGCCACGCGCTCGAAGCCTGACTTGCACGAGCCTTACAATCAACAGGCACATGCGCCAGAGTACTGCAACTTTTAATTGCATTTGCCGCTTGTCAAGCGGATCCTACCCGCTACGCAACCTAAACGCGCATGCGGGGAATGATGCAGTTCTGGCAACGCAGCGAAACGGAACCCCTGCGGCTGGTGCAAGCGATCGGAAGCCGCCACAAGGGAGGCGCCCAGCGCTTTACCATGCGGCTGGCGAAGGCCATGGAAGACGACGGCGTTCAGCACGGCTTTGTGGTCAAGCGATCCGGCTGGACCGAGGAGCAAATGCGCAAGACCAGGGTCAAGCTGCACAGCCTGCCCTTCGGCGGCGCGCTCGACCTGATGACGCCGGTCAAATATCCGCGCATCCTGAAAGAAGCGCGCGCGAACCTCGTACTGACGCATCTCGAACGCGCCACCAAGCGCACGCCGCGCGGACCGTGGGTTCATGTGGCCCGGCTCGGCGGCTATTACGCCCTGGAGGATTACGCGCGCTGCGACTATCTCATCGGCAACACGCCGGGCTGCCTCGATTATTTCCGCAGCGGCGGCTGGAGCGATGACCGCATTTTCTACATCCCGAATTTCGTGCCCGAGCTTGAACTCGGCGTCAAGAAGGTTCGCCGCTCCGATTACGGCACGCCCGACGACGCGCCGCTGATCGTTTGGA
Source organism: Rhodomicrobium vannielii ATCC 17100 (assembly GCF_000166055.1). Lineage (NCBI taxonomy): Bacteria > Pseudomonadati > Pseudomonadota > Alphaproteobacteria > Hyphomicrobiales > Hyphomicrobiaceae > Rhodomicrobium > Rhodomicrobium vannielii. Next base: position 3,511,509 of record NC_014664.1, on the reverse strand, counting down.
CCGGGCGGATGGAGCACGAAAAGGGGCCGGATCTCGTGATCCGGGCGCTGGCTGATGTGCCCAGCGCCTATCTCTGGATGGTGGGGACGGGCCGCTTCGAGGCGGAGGTTCGCGCGGTTGCGACCCAGCTTCAGCTGAATGACCGCATCCGCTTCCTCGGTTGGCAGGACAATGTGCATCCCTTCCTCGCGGCGGCGGACGTGTTCGTGTGCGCTTCTCGTTTCGAGGTCTTCGGCAATGTGGTGCTGGAGGGCTGGTCGCACCGGCTGCCGGTGGTGGCGGTGCGTTCGCCGGGGCCGGAGCACCTTATCCGCCACGGCGAGACAGGCCTCCTCGTTCCGAACGAAGACCCGGCCGCCATGGCCGCTGCCTTCCGCAGCGTGCTTGGAGACCGCGACTTCGCTGTGCGTCTCGCGGCTGCCGGCAAGAACGAAGCGATGACGACCTATGCGGAGGCAGCCATCATGGCGCAATATCGCGTGCTGTTCGACGAACTCCTCGCGCGAGGCCGCGTCGGCAAGCGCGTTGCCGCCTAGCTTTTTTCACACACCCCTAAAACGGAAAGCTGAATTGGGTCGCCACGCGGTTCTCCCCGCCGTTACGCGCCGGGTCTCGCGGCTCATGGGGCGGCTCGGCAATAGCTTCGACAAGGCTCGGATCGTTGTTGCCAGGTGCGTTGACCCGCCGCGAGACGGGCCACATAGACAATTGATCGGGCGGATAGGGCTTGAGCAAGGACGCGTCTCCCGTCTCGATCCATGCGCGGGCATCCTCGGCGGCAAGAATGGCGGGCATGCGCTCGTGTATTGTCGCGAGCAAGGGATTGGCCGGCACGGTGATGATCGCGAAAGTCAGGCGGTCGTTCCACTGCTCCCACAAGCCGGCGAGCGATAAATGCGTACCTCCCGCGCTTGCGATGTAATATGGCTGTCGCCCGGACTGCTGCGGCGCTTGCCCCGATGCCACGGCAGCTCGCTCCGGCTCTTTGGATGCGCCCCGGCTTTTGCGCGTGCGCATCCCCATGCGACCCCACTCATAGAAGCCCGAAACGGGAATGACGCAACGCCGGGTCTGCAAGGCCTGGCGGAACGCCGGCTTCTCGCTCAGCGTCTCGGCCCGCGCGTTAATCAGTTTCGAGCCGATGGCCGGACCTTTCGCCCAGGGCGGAATGAGGCCGAACGCCATACGCGTCAGCGCAAGCCCGCCGCAGCTTCCCGCGATGACGACCGCCTGATTCGTCGGCGCGACGTTCCATGAGGCCGCAAGATCAGGGCAGATGTCGCCAACGATGCGGTAGAAGGCGAGGATTTCGGGACAGGAGAAAAGCTGCGTGAACCTCCCGCACATGCGGACTCCCCTGTGAAACCGCGTAGCGACCAACGGTCATCCGTCGTTTGCCACATACTTTAGAGCGCGCTTTCGATTGCGCGCGGCCCTTTTTTGCTTGAACACGATTCGGGTGCAAAACCGGCGGGCGGCAACTTCAATCGCGCAAAGAACGATGGCGAACGAATTGCATCGGCGGTTCTAGCGCGGAGGGGGCGGATGCCCTCCCGCACCCATGTTCGTGCCGACGCGCCGCCAAGCTCGCCTCAGACGTAAGCCAACCTCAGGAGCGCCTTTCACCGTCGAGAAGCGCCTGCAACTCGGCCTGCTCTTCCGGCGTGAGCGGCTTTGCGCGTACCGTTTCGACGGGCTTGCGTCGGACGAGTCGCGCGGCGAGCAAGAGCCCGCCACCGATGAGCAGCACCGGTGCGGCCCAGAGTAAAAATGTGTTGAATGTGAACGGCGGCTTCAGCAGCACGAAGTTACCGTACCGCGCCACGACGTAATCCAGCACTTCCCCGTTCGTCTGCCCTTTTTCGAGCTGCTGGCGGACGATGATGCGTAGATCCTTCGCAAGCGGCGCGTCGGAATCGTCGATGGACTGATTCTGACAAACGAGGCAGCGGAGCCCGCCCGAAATTTCGCGGGCGCGCTTTTCAAGCGCCGCGTCTTTCAATTGCTCCTGCGGGTCGACGGCGAGCGCGGGCGTGGCCGCTGCGGCGAACATCAGGGCGAGGAGCGCGAGGATGGGGCGCTGGCGTTTTGCGTTCATGGCTTTTACTCCGCTGGCAGCGCAGGGCTGACCTTGGGCGTTTGCGAAACCGGCGGCTTCGCGGCCCGCTGGCCGACACCGATGCGCAGCCGCCGATCCAGCAGCGACAAGAGTCCGCCGATGAACATGAGGACCGAGCCGCCCCAGATCCACCGCACGAACGGATGGTAATAGGCGCGGATCGAAAAGGCGCCGCCCGGTGCTTCATTGCCGAGCACGACATAGACATCCGCGAACGGACGCACCGCGATGCCCGCCGCTGTGGTGGATTGCGGCGGCGCGTCGTATTTCTTCTTCGCCGAGGTGATGGTGCCGATCACGCTGTCGCCGCTTTTCAGCTCGAAGTCGCCCGCCTGCGCGGTGTAATTCGGCCCCGGCTCGTCATAAACCTTCTTGAAGGTGATGCTGTAGCTGCCGACGTCAAGGCTGTCGCCGGGCTTCATCACGGCGAGATGCTCGGCGTTCCATGCGGTCGTACCCGCGATGCCGATCACGCTGACGGCGAGGCCGATATGGCCAAGCGTCGCGCCCCATTGCCCGCGCCGCATGTTCAGGATGCGGCGCGCCGTCTCGCCAAAGGACACTTGAGCAAAGCGCGCGCGCCAGAGAACTTCCCACACCGCGCCCGCGAACACCCACGCGCCGAGCGTCAGCGCAAGGCCGGTCTTGAAGCCTGCGCCCGCCACGATGGCAGCGATGCCGACCAGAATGGCCGCCACGGCAGCCGGGATAAGTCGCCGCGCTGCTTCGCCTAGGTCGCCGCGCTTCCACGCGATGAAAATGCCGAACGGAAGAAGCAGGAGCAGCGGCAGGAAGATCCAGACCACCGTCGAATTGAAAAACGGCGCGCCGACCGAGATCTTGTCGCCGGTGGCGGCTTCAAGTGCGAGCGGGTAGAGCGTGCCGACGAAGACGACGCCGCAAGACACCGCAAGGAACAGGTTGTTCAGCACGAGGCTCGATTCGCGCGACACCACCGAAAAGGCCGTGCTCGCGGCGAGCGCATTCGAGCGCCACGAGAAAAGCAACAGTCCGCCCGCCGTGAACAGGCTTACGATTGCGAGGATGAAGACGCCGCGCGACGGGTCCGACGCGAAGGAGTGCACCGAGGTCAGGACGCCCGAGCGCACGAGGAAAGTGCCGAGCAGGCTGAAGCTGAAGGTGAGGATCGCGAGCAGGATCGTCCAGGCTTTGAGGCTGTCGCGCTTCTCCATCACGATGGCGGAATGCAGGAGCGCCGTACCGGTCAGCCATGGCATGAGCGAGGCGTTTTCGACCGGGTCCCAGAACCACCAGCCGCCCCAGCCGAGCGTGTAATAAGCCCACCATGAGCCAATGGCGATTCCGATTGTGAGGAAGATCCACGCAGCGAGCGTCCACGGCCGCACCCAGCGCGCCCACGCGCTGTCGACGCGCCCGAGAAGCAGCGCCGCGACGGCGAAGGAGAACGCCATCGAGAAGCCGACATAACCCGCGTAGAGCAGCGGCGGATGGATCGCGAGCGCTGGATCTTGCAGGATCGGGTTAAGCCCCTGCCCTTCGAACAGCGCATTCGGGATGCGTACGAACGGACTCGACGTCGCGATAATGAACAGGGTGAAGGTGAAAAGGATCAGCCCCTGAATGGAGAGCACGGCCGAACGCAGGTCGAGCGGCAGGTTCTGCCCGAACAGCCAGACCGCCGCACCGAACAGCGCGAGGATCAGCACCCAAAGCAGCATCGACCCTTCGTGATTCCCCCAAACGCCCGATATCTTGTAAAGAAGCGGCTTCGCGGAATGGGAGTTTTCCCAAACATTCGCGACCGAGAAATCGGATGTGATATGCGCCCACAGCAGCGCAGCAAAGGCGCCCGCGATCAGCAGGAAGGCGATCGGAGCGGCGGCGTCGCCCATGGCCATGAGGCGGGTGTCGCGCGTACGCAAACCGGCAAGGGGCGCCGCGAATTGAACCACGGCGACGAAGAGAGCGAGGATGAGGGCGAAGTGGCCCAGTTCAACGATCACGGTCTTCTTTCTCCCATGCGCATCGTGCTATGGCGCATATTTTTGGTCCACCTTGCCGCATGCTCTCAAGCAAATTGCGCCTCAAGATCACGAGCAACCAAGTGATTCCGTGCAGTTTCGAATTTTGCATTTTGCTGAAGGGGGGCACCTGCAATCGTAAATGCAAATTCACTGCACGAGCGGTTTATGGGCGCCGCTTCGCATAATTGGTCGGCAGCGCTTCGGCCTCGCGCCTGTCCGCATTCGGTTCGCGACGCGGTGCCATTGAGCACCATGCGGCCCGTTGGCCACCGCCCAAGGTCAAGTGCCAGGCGTTGAAGCCGGTTGCTTGCCGCTTTGCTCCTGCCAATGGCCATTCTTTTTCAGCGCGGAGGCAACCTCCGGCGGCATGTAATTCTCGTCGTGCTTGGCAAGCACGGTATCGGCAACGAACACGCCGTTCACCATGCGACCTTCGGCGACCACACCTTGCCCCTCGCGGAACAGGTCAGGCAGGATGCCCTTGTAATTGACCGGCAACGAAGCCGCGTTGTCGGTGACGGTGAAGACGTTCAGTGCGTCGGCTTCGCGCTTGAAGCTTCCTGCCGCCACGAGCCCACCGAGGCGGAAACGCGTCGCAGGATCGGGCGCGGCCTTAGCCACTTCAGCGGGACTCATGAAGAACGTGACCTGAGTCTGGAGCGCGCTCAGAACGAGCGTCGAGGCCACGCCGATCAGCGCGAGGCCCATCACGATCAAAACCGCGCGGCGTTTCTTTCTCGTCATGTCTTCGGTTGCCCTCCCTGGCCGTTAACGCCAAGCCCCGCCTCATTTACGGCGGCTTCGATGTCTCGAAGCGCCTTCGCGTCGGATGCGAACGCCTGGCGCGCCGTCGCGGCGGCGTCCTTCGCCTTGTCGTTTTCCTTCAGCACCGCGTAGGAGCGGATCAGCCTGAGCCACCCTTCGAGGTCGGACTTGTTCTCCTTCAGGCGGGCGGCGAGGCCGTCCACCATGCCGCGGATCATCTTGCTCTGCTCATCAGGACTCGCCTGAGCGACATCGTTCGATTGAGCGGGCGCGGAAAGCGCGGCGAGGCGCTGGCTGACGAGCTGCCTGAGCGTGGGATGGAGGTCGCCCGCGAGCATGGCCTTATAGATTTTCTCGGCCTCACCCCTCCGACCGTCCTGCTCGGCGATCAGGCCGGTCCAGAGGCGGACACGAAGTGATGTCGCATCGAGTTTGGCTGCGGCCTCGAAAGCGAGCCGTGCGCGATCGTTGATACTGCCATCATTGGCGAAGGTCAGCGCTTCGCCAAGGCCGAGGAGCTTTTCCTCGTCCATGCCGCCATATTCAATCGCGCGAGCATAGGATTCCGCCGCTTTATCGAAAAGCCCGTTGCGGAAATAGACTGGCGCGATGCGCATCCACGCGGCGACGTCTTTCGGATTCTGGCGCAGGTCGCGCTCCGCCTTCGCAATGAAGACGTCGAGGGTCTGCATGTCCGGCGCGACGTTGAGGCGCGCTTCGAGCGGCATATCCCGCAAGCCTGGTTGTCCATAGGCGACATAGGTCGCGATGGTGCCGAGTGCGAGGAGCGCGGCCGTGGCGGAAGCGGCAATCGCGCCGGTCCGACCCGCGCCCTGCCCGCGCGATTGAGGGCTGCCCTGACGGCTGGAACGCAACAAGCGCCGGGAAAGTTCGAGCCTCGTCTGGCGCGTCTCCTCTTGGCCAACGGTGCCGCGTTCGGCCTCACGGTCGAGTTCGGCAAGTTGCGCCTTGTAGACTTCCACCTCGGACGCGGCCGCATGGGCATTGGCGGGCGCACGCCGGAGCGAACGCGTCACCGCCAAAATTACGCCGGCCGTTAATAAAGCAAAGATTATCCAGATCATCGCGCGCGACAGTACTCCGACAGCTTCGGGTGTCAAGGCCGTGAAAGACCAGTTAATGGGGACGAGATCAAGCTGTTCAAGCCGCATCCCTCATCGTTTGAAGCCGCTCACGGCAGGCTGGTCGAGAGGCGCGGAGGGCTCATCACCCCGGGAAAGCCCAACGGCCCCATACAGCGCAGGCCCCCGCCCGAACGCCGAAAAGGACGCGCCGCTAGAGCGACGCGCCCTCGGGCGCGGCAATCGGTCCCGTCGAGTCATCGGAGCGCGACGCCTACCCGCGCTAGCCTTTCTTGGAAAAGATCTTGCAGTAGCCGTTCGCGCTGACGGTGCCATCCACGACGCGACAGCTTGAGGGGGCTTGGAAGTGCTGGCACTTCCCACACTGCTTGTCGCCATTCGGCGATCCCTGATAACCGACGGCCGACTGCGCCGCCTTCTTCGCTACCTGCGCTTCCGCGCTGCCCGCCACGAGCCCGACTGCGCCGAGCGCGCCGAGCGCGTAAGCGCCGAACTTCAGGACTTCACGCCGCGTATTTCCGGCCTTGTTGCTGGTATCTTCCATGGGAGCGTTCCTTTTCCCTTTTGTTGGTTATCGTTCGCCGTTTTCCGGTTCTTCGCTATTGGCAGCCGCCGTAAATTCGCGCTGGCTACGATGATCGGCCCTGCATCAGCGATGTATCGCCTCTGAAGCGAGGGAATAAACATCCCGACAAAAGGACTCGGGTTACCTGTTAGCACTTGCAACAGGCGCATGTTAAAGCCTTCGTTTCAGTAGAAATTTCGCTAATCAGACCAACCTGACGGAGATAAACTTTATAGTGTGCTTAAGCTCGGCGTCAAGGCGAACGATAATAATTCCAAGGTAGCAAGCGTCGATTTTTTGCGCGGGATTGGCGAGCGGGAGAAGATGAGACCAGGGGCGGCGCCCGGTAAGCCCGGACACCGCCTTTGCACTCCAGTCGCCGCAAATCCCGTTCCCGTGCGCCGGGCCGCTGTGGGGACGTCATGGCCCGGCGCACGGAAGGTGAAACACGGTTGCGCCCCGCCTAAATACGGGCGAGGCGCAGCGCTTACCATTTGAAGTTCAGCGACGTAGCGACGACGTGAACATCATAGTTCGGGTTGTACGCCGCCATGGCGATATCGCGCGCCGTGTTGTCGACAAGGTACATATACGGCGTAACGAGGTCGTTCTGCCAATTCTTAACGCGCGACCGGTCCAAACTGTACTTAAGCTTCCAGTAAACATCGCCCTCAAAGCCGAGCTGGGAGACGAGTTCCGAATCGAGCTTGAAGCGGGATTGCAAGTCGATCCGCTGGAGCGTCGTTTTGACTGGGTCGATCGGCTGACAGGCGCCCGTGATGTTGCTGCCCGCTCCGCCTACGGGGTTACACACGCTGGTGGCACCCAACGCCTCCGTGCTCCAGTTCTCGTTGCCGAGCGCGATGGAGTAGCTGGCGCTGATATCGAACCGATCGTTGAAAATGAAGTTGGAGCCGAGAATGAAGGTATTTACGTTCTCCTTCATGTTACTTGACCAACGATTGATCGAGTCAAGAGCATTAGCTGTGCCGGTAGCCCCAGTGCCTGAGGTCGTGGTGCTGGTGCTTCCCGCCAGGTCCTTGTCGAATTCTTCGCGCACATAGGCGGCAGACACGGTCAGGCCCGGCCCAAACGAATAGGATGCTTCGAGGCCGCCGTTCCAACTGTTGTCCTTCAAAAGGCCCATCTCGTACGTGGAGTAGGTGTTTCCGGCAGCTGAGCCCGTACCGGCGATGGTGACCAGCCTGTTCGGGTCGGTCAGATAATTATCGTTGCGCAGCCCGAAGCTCGGTGTAAGAGACAGGTTCGGGACATGGGGAATATTATCGAACGTGAAGAGCACCATCGCCTTCTCGCGGTCGCGGTCGGCCAGATCGAGCTTGCGTACGCCCCAGTTCGTTCCACCGCCGCCGCCACCCTGCGTGTAGGTAATTCCGCCGACCACCTGAGGGTAGGCAGGGTAAAGATAATCATACCACGCTTTCGGATCGTAACGGTCGTAGCGCCGTTCCGAATACTGATAGCTGGCGCGAAGCTGCCCGATGTCGTCCCACCGCGCGTCGCCGTAGACCTTGCCGATATACTCGTTCGTTTGAAGCGCCTCGCGTTTCTCTCTGTCGATGCGCTCCCAACCGGCGCTGCCGCCGACCGAAGCATTCTTCAGCACGTGATAGGTCAGATCACCGGACGCATTCTGCTTTGTGTAGGAGTAACCGAAGTTTCTACGAGTTGCTGTTGAAGTTGCGCCGTCTTCCGTGACCCAGTTCCACGTGAGGACCGGAGTCTGGTTGTCGTTGTCGTAATAACGGTAACGGAATGTGGACTTCAGGTCGTCGGTTATTCTCGTGGTCAGCACGTTGTTGACGAGCAGCGTGTTGACTTCGCCGTTAAGGCTGGTCGCGGCGTTGGCGACCTGAATCGTGGTCGAACCCGGGATATAGTACGTGTTTCCCGTAGAACCCGTGGGGTCCTGGAACGGATCGTTCTGCCTCATGCTCGTGTACTGCACGGTATTCATGAAACGAGACTTGAACGGCAGATCGATGGCGGAGGTGACGTTACCCGAATAAGCCTCGTTGCTGGGCATCAGGCTGATGAGCGAGCAAGGGGCGTTTGCAGTTCCAGTGTAGGCGCTAGCGCAGGTTGTCCCCGTGGCTACGAAGGGATTCTCGACCGTATAGGAGGAGAAAGAGTTATCGAAAGTCGATAACCCGCCCGTGATCTTCACGTTGTATTTGCCGTAGGCCCACTCGCCGGATCGCTCACCCGACACTTTGGCGTTCTGGGTGGTGTCGTCAACTGGCCGCGGCATCTGAACCATAACAGGACCAGCGCCGCCACCCCAGTTGGTGCCCGCAATCTGAGTTCCATAACGATGATCATAGAAATAGTTGCCGCGAATCTCCCAGTGCGGGGTCGGCGTCCAACGCTGATCCGCTTCGAAGCGGTCGCGCTCTATTCCGATCCTGATAGTATTCCCCTGCGCGATGAGGCTCTGAATGGAAGCAAGATAAGCAGGGGTGGTCGTCGTATACGCCCCAACCTGCGCTTTGGGTGTCAGATGGTCGGTACCGACACCATTCCAGATGTTTAGAGCCGTCGTGCTGAAGAGGTGGGGGGTCTGGTCCCATGTGACGGTGCCGGAAAGCTCGCCCGTCACGAACCAGTCGAAGATATAGCGCTGGTTGTTGTTACCGATGTCCGTCGCGCGAAGCTCGGCCGCGTATTCACCGCTCTTGGTTTGGCCACCGACCGTTAGCTTCTCGAAATAGAAGCCCTGAGGCACGTTGCCGTATTCCTCGTACTTCGCGATGCTTTCGGCCTCAGGACGTTGAATGGTCGTGGTCGACCACTTGTTGCTTCCTAGTTCGCTTGGCTTTTTCGGAAAATACCGTCCGCCAAACTCGATATCACCCCAAGTATCCAGTTCGATTTTTTCGTCGGCGGCTGGCGCAACCGGCGCCGGGGCCGGTTTGTCGCCAGCTCGCGCCGACTGCAACGCGATAGATGCCACTGCAATAGACAGAAGACTCGTCAGCACTATTCTGCCATGAAACTCCATAATCCCCTCCCGCGCCGCCCAAGGCGCCTCTCCTGATCCGTCTCTCCGCCCTTTCCCGGCCGGTCCGCCCAAAGACCGGCCAGGTTCTTGTTTTTAAGTCGTTTTTTGTATTACCGGTGCCATCTCGATCCGGATGGCGCGTTCGAACCGTGGATGTTGGTGTGGCAGTTCTGACAAGCCTGACTGACGATACGGCGGTTGTTGTTGGTTACGGTGGTCTGTCCGAGGCTGGCGACGTCATGCGGTGCCGTATGGCAGCGCTGGCAGAGCCGCGGACGAGACACCACGAGCAGGCTGTTGTGCATCGAGCCATGCGGTTCGTGGCAGTTCATGCAGTTCTCACGAACCGGCGGATGCTCGAACAAGAACGGACCGCGCTTGTCGGCGTGGCACTGGTAGCAGGTGTCGTTGACGGTTGCTTCCTTGAGCATCGCCGTTTCCGACGCGCTGCCGTGCGGGTTGTGACAGCTTGAGCAGCTGATCTTGCCCTCGATCATCGGCATGTGTGCGGTGCGGAGGCTCTGCGCGCGGCGATCCTTGTGGCACTGGAAGCAAGTGTCCTGCACGGTGCCCTTCGCCAGTTGGAAGCGCGGCGAGGTCTTGCGCATGACGGTGTGGCAGTCGGTGCAGGCGACGTCGCGCGTCTCGTGCGTGCTGCCCTTCCAGTAGGTGCGGTCGTTCTTCTCGTGGCACTGCAAGCAGACGCCGTTTGTGTCGGCAACTGAGGTGCGCGGATCGGATTTCCGGAACGACCGGATGCCGCCGCCGAGACGACCGCCGCCACCGTTCACGTGACCGGAGGCCGGGCCGTGACAGGTTTCGCAGTCCATCTTGCCTTTGGGCGTGTCCTTGCCCGCCTCGAAGTTGCGGCCCATCACCGTGAATTTGAACTCGTCGAACAGATAGGCGTGGCAGACCTTGCAAGGCTCGGAGCCGACATAATACCGGCCTTCCGGATCGTCGGGCGCGGGGCGGACCACCTTCGCCTTGCTGTCGGCGGCGGCATCAGCGGCCTTCGCCTTGCCCCCAGGCGCTGGCGCCTTGGCGGCCGGGACAGATTCCGCAACCATGATCAGATGCTCGGTCTCGGCATCGGCGTTGCTGCTGGACCGTTGAGAGCCACCGACGAGGCCGGCTTCCGGCGTAAACAGCGCATGATTGAGAAGCGCTTTCGCGGGGCTCGCCTTCGACGAAGGCAGACCTGCGTGCGGGCTCGCGCCCATGCCCCCGTGCGGGCTTTTTGCGCTGTGAGCGCTCTTCCCGCTGTGAGCGCTTTTTGCGCCGTGAGCGCCACCTGCAGACTCCATGCTCGAAACGTCGGGGTGTCCGGCCGGAAGCGGCTTTTCGCCCGCTTGAGCCTGCATCGCATACACGAAGACGTCAGAACCGATTGCAGCGGTTTGTCCGGCGGTCGCCTGCCCGGCCGTCATTGCGATCAGAAAGCCTATTGTCGGCAGGGTCCAGATCGCTCGCAGTGGAAGGCGCAAACGCCCCCGCTCCGGCTCTCCACTCGAAGAGCCGGCCAAAATAGAGAAAAACATTACGCCCCCTCCTTGCCCATTTCTGCACGCGCGGACCGGATTGAGAAGCGGCCCGTTGTCGCTTGTATATTGCGCGCGCAAGTCAGATTATTACGAAGGAGCAATCATATACGCAAGAAGGCTTTCGCTCGTTCTTTAGACGTTGGAACGGTTATAAATAAAAGGCGGAGCCTATGTTGCAGTATCGCAACAAAATTACAAACGGGGGCAACATAGCGTAATGAGAAATACTACCATAGATTTGTGATAATCATTTTTACGCAATCTGAAATTGTACCGGCGAAGCGATTTTTAGTCCGCGCATGGGCGAACGCGGCAGTGTTGGAAGCTTGGGTTATCGAATCACCTCGCGACGAGCGGCGCAGCCCGCTCAAGAAGCGGATAGCCGGCTCGCGGCGAGAAAGCGGTTTCTCGCGATGGGAGGAAAGCGCCGCTCAGATTGCGGCGGTATGCAATCGGAGTATGCGCTATCGGGCGTTCGCGGGCGCGACGTCCTCGATGTGGAACTCGATGCGGCTCTTGCCGCCCCACTCGTCGCGCTCGATGCGGCCCGCCACGTGGCAGGCGAGGTCACGACCGGCGGCGAGCGCCGCGCCGATCTCCGTTTGCGCCGCGCGGAAGGCGACAGCGCTGATCTGGCTACCGTCGACGTCCTGAAGCGCAAGACGCAGATGGCCGCCCGATATCTCCTTGATCATGGTCGGCCGAACGGAGGCGAGGCTGAAACGCGGGGCGGGATTGCCCTGCCCGTATGGCCCAGCCGCCTCAAGCTGCGCGCAGAAATCGAGCGTCGCCGCGCGGGGCTTCAGCACGCCGTCGATGGCTAACTCGGGAGCAGCGCTTGCGACGCGATAGGCGGGGTCGAGCGCCGCGCGCAGAAAGGCCGCCAGTTCGTGCAGCCGCGCCGTGTCAACTGTGATGCCCGCCGCCATGGTGTGGCCGCCGCCCTTCTTCGCGACGCCCGCTTCCACGGCACCGCGTACGGCTGCGCCGATGTCGACGCCCGACACCGAACGCGCGGAGCCGGTGGACTCGCCCGCGTCGTCGTCCTGCGAGAAGATGAGGCAGGGTCGCTGAAACCGTTCGGTGAGGCGGCTCGCGGCAAGCCCGACAAGCCCCTTATGCCAGCTGGGCGAACCAGCGATGATGATCGGCGCGGACGGGTCTTCCATCAGCGTGCGGTCGGCCCATGCGGCGGCCTCCTCGACCGTCTTTATCTCGATCTCGCGGCGCTCGCGGTTGAGCCGGTCGAGCGTCTCGGCGATGCGGCGCGTCTCGATATCGTCCTCGGAGGCCAGCAGCCGCGCGCCAAGGCTCGCGTCGCCGATGCGGCCGCCTGCGTTGATGCGCGGCCCGAGCACGAAGCCGAGCGTATAGGGTGACGGCGGCTTGTTCACGCCCGCCGCGTCGGCGAGCGCGCGGAGGCCCGGATTGCGGCGATTGCGGAGCACTTTGAGCCCCTGCACCACGAAGGCGCGGTTCACGCCAGAAAGCGGCACCACGTCGCACACAGTCGCCAGCGCAACGATGTCGAGCCAGCCGAGCAGGTCCGGCGCGGGCGATTTCGCGTAGGCGCCTTTCGCGCGAAGCCGCCGCTGGGCCGCGACACATAGAAGGAAGGTCACGCCCGCCGCGCAGAGGTGCCCCTGCCCCGACAAGCAATCCTGCCGGTTCGGGTTCACCACGGCATGCGCGACCGGGAGTTCCTCGTTCACCTGATGATGGTCCACCACAACCACCTCGACACCGCGCTTCGCCGCGACGTCCAGCGCCTCGAAGCTGGTGGAGCCGCAGTCCACCGTGACGATGAGCTGCGCGCCGTCTTCGATGAGCTGCGCGATGGCGGGGCCGTTGGGGCCGTAGCCCTCGGTGATGCGGTCGGGAATATAGATGCGGGCGTCGAGGCCGTGCCACGCGAGGAAACGCTTCAGCAGCGCTGAGGACGATGCGCCGTCCACGTCGTAGTCGCCGAAGATGGCGATGCGCTCGCCAGTTTCGATGGCGCGCGCGATGCGGTCGGCGGCCTTGTCCATGTCGGTGAAGGTGGACGGGTCGGGGCAGAGCGCGCGCAACGTCGGGTTGAGCACGTCGGCCACCTCGTCGAGCGAGACGCCGCGCGCGGCCAGGATGCGGCCAACGATTTCGGGCAGGTTATGGCGCTGCGCAATCGCCGCCGCGATGTGGGCGTCCTGTGGCGCGAGGCGCTCGATCCATTTCAGCCCGCGCGCCGAGCGCTCCACGCCGAGGAAAGCCGATTGCGCGCGGGGTTGCTGTAACGGCAGGGACAGGGGACGCACTCGCAATGCTCCATCTTGACTTGGAGCATGAGCGTATCCGATTCGTTCGTCGTGAAACCGGCGTGAAACAAAAACGGCGGCCGTTTTCCACGGTTGTTCTCTTAGATCAGCTTGCGTTAATCGACCGCGTCCGATTTTGCGGCACAAGGCTGTAGAGCGATCAGCCCGCCAGCGCCGCGAAGCCGCGTTCGAGGTCGCGCTTAAGGTCGCTCACGTCTTCAAGGCCGATGTGAAGGCGCAGCGCCGGGCCGCCTTCTTGCCATTTCGTCGCCGTGCGCGAGTGCGTGCAGTCGAACGGCACGATGAGGCTTTCGTAGCCGCCCCACGAATAGCCCATGCCGAAAAGGCGAAGCGCATTGAGGAAGCGCCGCACGGCTTCCTTCGGCTGCGGCTTCAAGACGATGGTGAACAGCCCGCTCGATCCGAGGAAGTCGCGCTTCCAGAGGTCGTGGCCGGGACAGTCGGGCAGCGCCGGATGGATGACGCGGGCAACTTCGGGGCGCGCCGCCAGCCATTCGGCCATCGCGAGCGCGGAGGCTTGATGCTGCTTCAGCCGCACCGGGAGCGTGCGAAGCCCGCGCAGCGCGAGGAATGCGTCCTCGCCGTTCACGCAGAGTCCGAGCGCCTCATGCGTGGCGGCCACCACCGGAGCCGTCGCTGCGTCGCATGTAATCGAGCCGAGCAGTGCGTCCGCGTGGCCGACAATGTATTTCGTCGCCGCCTGCACCGAGATGTTCACGCCGTGGTCGAAGGCGCGGAAAAAAATCGGCGTCGCCCATGTATTGTCGATTGCGACAGGCACATTCCGCCCGCGCGCGGCGGCGCAGATGGCGGGGATGTCCTGCACCTCGAAGGTCTGCGAGCCGGGCGATTCGGTGAAGACGAGCTTCGTGTTTGGCCGGATCAGCGACGCGATCCCGCCGCCGATCAGCGGATCGTAATACTCCACATCCACGCCGAGCCGCTTCAGCACCTTGCCCGCGAAGCGCCGCGTCGGGAAATAGACGCTGTCGGTGATGAGGATATGCCCGCCGGCTTCCGCGAAGGCGAGCAGCAGCGTCGACACGGCGGACAGGCCGGACGGCGCGAGGAAGGTTCTGGCGCCGCCTTCGAGCTTCGCCAGCGCCTCTTCGAGCGCGCGGGTTGTCGGGTTCGACGGACGCCCGTAAGTATAGGGAATGTCGTGCAATTCGAGGCTTTCGGCGTTCGGATAGAGCACGGTCGAGCCGCGATAGACGGGCATGTTCACGAAGCCGAAATAGCGCTGCGGGTCGCGGCCAAGCTGCGTCGCCTGCGTCTCGACGGAAATATCCTCGTCGCTTCCGTGTTCGCCTGTCATGTCGCCTCGCGTCGCCAAAGTCCTTTGTTCACACCATTCCGATGGAGCGTCAAGTTACGCACCGCCCGTGTTTTGCCTTAATGCTGCCAAGTCAAGGACATCAGCCTGACCGAAACCCCGCAGGGAGCTCGAACCAGGAGACAGGATGAAGCGCTACGGAACTCTATATTGCGCTCTTGCCCTCATGCTTTTCTGCGCAGGCGCGCGCGCGGGCACGCTCGACGACGTCAAGGCGCGGGGCAAGCTGAATTGCGGCGTCACGCAGGGGCTCGCGGGCTTCTCGTCGGCGGACGCGAGCGGCAACTGGGCGGGCCTCGATGTCGATTTCTGCCGCGCGGTCGCCGCCGCCATTTTCGACGACCCATCGAAGGTGAATTTCGTGCCGCTGTCCTCGAAGCAGCGCTTCACGGCACTTCAGTCGGGCGAGATTGACGTGCTGTCGCGCGTCTCCACCTGGACGATGCAGAACGACACGGCGCTCGGCATCAGTTTTGTCGGCGTGATCTATCACGACGGTCAGGGCCTGATGGTGCGCAAGAAGCTCGAAGTGCAAAGCGCGCTCGAACTCTCCGGCGCGGAGGTCTGCACCAACACGGGCACGACGACCGAACTCAACATCGCGGATTTCTTCCGCTCGCGCTCCATGCCCTACAGAATTGTGGCGTTCGAAAAGTCGGACGAGGCGCTCAAAGCCTATGAGGCAGAGCGCTGCGACGTGTATTCCACCGATGCGTCGAGCCTGTCGGCGCAGCGTGTCAAACTCGCGCAGCCCGACGAGCACGTAATTCTGCCGGACCTCATTTCGAAGGAGCCGCTCGCCCCCGCTGTGCGCCAGAACGACCCGCAATGGGAAAGTCTCGTGCGCTGGACGCTGTTCGCGCTCATCAATGCGGAAGAACTCGCGGTGACGAAGGCCAATGCGGACAAGCTTTCCCGCACTGACGCCGCTCCCGGCGTGCGGCGGCTGCTCGGCGCGGAGAGCGATTACGGCAGGGCGCTCGGTCTCGACAAGGACTGGGCGCTGAAGGCCATCCGCGCGGTCGGCAATTACGGCGAGATTTTCGACCGCAATCTCGGCCAGCAAAGCCCGCTCAAGATCGAGCGCGGCTTGAACAAGCTCTGGAACAACGGCGGCATCCTGTTCGCGCCGCCGGTGCGCTAACCATCCGAGGCCATATGGAAGAAACGGGACGCGCGGCACGCTTCTGGATACAGGCCGCGCTCCTTGCCGCGGTGGCGGCGCTTGCCGGATGGCTCGTCTTCACCGCGTGGACGAACATCGGGCGGCTGCCCGTGCATTTCGGCCTCGGCTTCCTGTCGGAGCCAGCGGGCTTCAGCGTGCTGCAAACGCTGATCCCGTTCGACGAAAAGTCCACCTATGGCCGCGCGTTCATGGTCGGCCTGCTCAATACGCTGCTGGTTGCGGCCATCGGGATCGCGCTTGCGACGGTCATCGGCTTCAGCGTGGGCGTTGCGCGGCTCGCACCGAACAGGCTGCTTCGCGCGGTCGCGGCGGGATATGTGGAGCTGTTCCGTAATCTGCCGCTGCTGCTGCTCTTGTTCTTCTTTTACTTCGGGGTGTTGCGCCAGTTGCCTCCGCCGCGCCAGAGCTTCGAGCTTGGCGGCGTGATCCTCAACAATCGCGGGCTGTTCTTGCCCGATCCAGCAGGCGGCGGCTGGCTCGTACTCGCGGCGCTTGCACTCCTGGCTGCGGCGCTGGCTTTGAAATCGCGGTGGCGGATTTTCGCGGGCGTGGGCGCGGCGGTCGCGCTGGTCTCGGCGCTCGCGATGACGCACATCGTCTGGCCAGAAGCGCGCGGGCTTTCGGTCTCGGGTGGCCTGCGTCTCATCCCCGAATTCGTCGCGCTCGTCGCCGCGCTCGCGATTTACACGGCCGCCTATATCGCCGAGATCGTGCGCGCAGGCATACAATCGGTCGCGCGCGGACAGGGACAAGCCGCCGCCGCGCTCGGGCTGACCGGCTTGCAGGCGATGCGCTTCGTCGTCCTTCCGCAAGCGCTGCGCCTCGTTGTGCCGCCGCTCACGAGCCAATATCTGAACCTCACCAAGAATTCCTCGCTCGCCGTCGCCATCGCCTATCCCGACCTCGTGTCTATCTTCGCTGGAACGACGCTCGCGCAGACGGGGCAGGCGGTGGAGATCATGGCGTTGACCATGGGTGTCTATCTCACGCTGTCGCTCG
This sequence comes from Rhodomicrobium vannielii ATCC 17100, assembly GCF_000166055.1. Lineage (NCBI taxonomy): Bacteria > Pseudomonadati > Pseudomonadota > Alphaproteobacteria > Hyphomicrobiales > Hyphomicrobiaceae > Rhodomicrobium > Rhodomicrobium vannielii. The sequence continues at coordinate 3,494,549 of NC_014664.1, read as the reverse complement.
CCACGGCCGCGCTTCTCAACTGGCAGAACGCGAGGGTGCGCGCATGACGACTTCGGACGCGCTGCCTTTCTCCGCCACTACGCCAGCGTTTCGCCGACTGCTCGGGCGCGCGGTCAACGCCGCCGTGACGCTCACGCTCGGCGTGGCGCTGGCCTTCGTGGCTTATGGCGCGCTGTCGTTCCTGGTATTCGGCGCGGCGTGGAGCGGCGATGTCTCGGCCTGCCGAGCTACCGAAGGCGCATGCTGGCCGTTCGTCGCCGCGAAGCTGAAGCAGTTCGTGTTCGGCCGTTATCCCGATGATGAGCTTTGGCGCGCCGCCGCCGCGATGCTGCTTCCGCCCGCGCTGTTACTCGCGGCTTTCCTCGCGCGCCGCCGCTTCGGACTGGCCGGTTTCGCCGCCGCTGTGGTGCTCGGGTTGCCGCTCGCGTTCCTGCTCGTCGCGGGCGATGGCGTCCTGCTGGCCCCCGTCTCGACCGACGTGTGGGGCGGTTTGACGCTGACGCTGCTCGTCTCCTACACCGGGATCGCGGCGTCGCTGCCGCTCGGCATCGTGCTCGCGCTGATGCGGCGGTCGAGCTGGCCCGTGCCGCGATGGCTGGCGATCTGCTTCATCGAATTCTGGCGCGGCGTGCCGCTCGTTACCGTGTTGTTCATGGCGGCTGTGATGCTGCCGCTCTTTCTCCCCGAAGGAGCGAGCGTCAACAAGCCGGCGCGCGCCCTGTTCGCCATTGCCGTGTTCGCGAGCGCCTATATGGCGGAGGTGATTCGCGGCGGATTGCAGAGCGTTCCCGAAAATCAGGTGACAGCAGGGCGAGCGCTGGGTTTGCGCTATTCACAAATCCTCGCGCTCGTTATTCTTCCACAGGCAATTCGTAGCGCGCTGCCGGGTATTGCGGGCACGTTCATCGGCCTTTTGAAAGACACGACGCTCGTCCTAGTCATTGGATTATTTGACTTCCTCGGCATGATACAACTCGCCGCCGCCGATCCGGCATGGTCGGCATCGACGACAACCTTAACAGGCTACGCTTTCGCAGCACTTGTCTTTTGGAGCCTGTGCTATGCTATTGCACGGGTGAGCGCATACCTTGAGCGCGTGACGGCCGAGAGCCGACGCTAAACAGGATTATTTCCGGGGGAATACGTTATGGATCCAGATCTCGTGCGTCAGCAGGAAGAAGCACAACGCGTGGCCAGCGGAGCCGCGCCGAAACCGGCCGAGGAGTCACCTGCTCCCGCCGTGGCTCAGGTCGAATCGGTGGCGACGTTCGCGCCGGAAGTGACCTTTGCGGAACCCGTCGCGGAAGCACCCGCAGCTCCCGCATTCGAGCCCGGTCGCAAGCCGCCGCTTCCGCCGCATTGGCAGGCGGAAAGCAACGAACAGGCGGCGGAAATACAGACTCCAGCCGTCGAGGCCGAGGTTGTGGCGGTTGAGACTCCGGTTGCTCCGGCCGCGCCCGTCGAGAAAACCGCCGCGCCGAAGAAGGCGGGCAATCCCAATCGGAACGCGCTTCCCCCCATGGGTCGCCGCAAGAAGGTTGACGGCGAGCCGGTCAAGAAGGGCTTCTTCCGTGGGTGGGTGAAATTCGTTGTGCTGACGCTGGTTGGTGCGTTGCTCGGGGCGGGCGCTGGATTCGGCGCTGTCCAGTATCTTCATCTTGCGCCGGAACAGCTGAACACGACGCTTGCCTATGGCGGCGGCGCGGGCGCGGTCCTTTTGGGGCTTTGGGCGCTCCTGCACTTCGACGTCTAGATCAGTCTGCGTCAAATCGAGCCCGATTCGACACAGAGAAATCTGATCGATACCCAGACTTACAGCGTCGCGCTGCGCTTGATTTTGTGCGCGATGCTGTAGCGTCTTGGAGCGAAGCACCTTCGCGAGTATGCGCACCGCTTGTGCCTATCGGGTAAAAACTCGGCCGGAACCGTGAATCGGTTCTGGCCGTTTTGTTGTCCGCCGGTCGCGTGGCAAAACGCGGACGTCGTCGGCGGAGAAAAAGGTGCGCCTCAGGCGAAACGCACCCTTCCGTTTTTACGGGCGAAGATCCAGCGGCACGTAATCGCGCTGCGGCTCGCCGATGTAAAGCTGACGCGGGCGACCGATCTTCTGCTCCGGGTCGGCGATCATTTCTTTCCACTGCGCGATCCAGCCGACCGTGCGCGCTACCGCGAAGAGCACGGTGAACATTGAGGTCGGGAAGCCGAGCGCCTTAAGCGTGATGCCGGAGTAGAAGTCGATATTCGGATAGAGCTTCTTCTCGACGAAGTATTCGTCTTCAAGCGCGATGCGTTCAAGCTCAAGCGCCACCTGAAGCAGCGGGTCGTTCTTGACGCCGACGATGTCGAGCACTTCCTTGCAGGTCTTCTGCATCACGCGAGCGCGCGGATCGTAGTTCTTGTAGACGCGGTGGCCGAAGCCCGACAGACGGAAATTGTCGTTCTTGTCCTTCGCGCGCTTGATGAACTCGGGGATGCGGTCGACCGTGCCGATCTCCATCAGCATCTTCAGCGCCGCCTCGTTTGCGCCGCCATGCGCCGGCCCCCACAGGCAGGCGATGCCGGCTGCGATACATGCGAATGGGTTTGCGCCGGACGAGCCCGCGAGCCGCACCGTGGAGGTGGACGCGTTTTGCTCATGGTCCGCGTGGAGCACGAAGATACGGTCCATCGCGCGGCTGAGCACGGGATTGACCTTGTACTCTTCGCACGGCACCGCGAACATCATGTAGAGGAAGTTCGACGCGTAATCGAGTTGGTTGTTCGGGTAGATGAACGGCTGGCCGATGGAGTATTTGAACGCCGTCGCCGCGATGGTCGGCATCTTCGCGATCATGCGGATGGCCGCGAGGTCGCGCTGCACCGGATCGTTGATGTCGATGGAGTCGTGATAGAACGCGGCGAGCGCGCCGACGGTGCCCACCATGACGGCCATCGGGTGCGCGTCGCGGCGGAAGCCGGAGAAGAACTTGTTCATCTGCTCGTGGATCATCGTGTGGTAGGTCACACGATTGCGGAATTGCAGATATTCCTGCTTGTTCGGCAATTCCCCATACAGAAGAAGATGGCACGTCTCAAGGAAGTTGCCGTTCTCCGCGAGCTGATCGATCGGATAGCCGCGATAGAGAAGAACGCCCTTGTCGCCGTCGATGAAGGTGATGTCGGATTTGCACGACGCTGTCGAGGTGAAGCCCGGGTCGTAGGTGAAGGCGCCGGATTGCCCGTAGAGTTTGGATATGTCGACCACGTCGGGGCCGACGGAGCCGGAATAGACCGGCAGTTCGATCTGCTTGTTCTGGAGGATCAAGGTAGCCGAGCCGTTAGGCTTGGCGTCACCCTTGTGATGTGCGGAGTTGGTATCGGTCGAGCTCATGCTCGCCTCCTGGTGACGTTATGCCGCGCGCGGGAGGCGCGTAGGGTGTCGTGAGGGTGACACGCCATCGCCTAATTGGCTAGCACATTTTGCACTGCACACTTTGCGTGCAATCGCACATTATCGCGAGCGCAATCCCGGCTTTTCGCACGTCAATGCGGGGGATGCCTGCGCGTTCCCGACGCCTGCATGTCACATTTAAGGCATGCTGCACGCCAGAGGCGCAACCTCACGAAAAGTCGAGCGCTTTCGTCAGCCTGCGGCTTTAATTCCGGGGCGATTCGCGAGAGCCACGAAAAAACCTCTCGCGACTTGCTCTAGCCGCGAGGGCTTGAATTCGGCATTCGCGCGCGACCTAGGCCCGATGGAACTGCGTGCAAGCTTGTCATATCCGATCCTGCGGACATGACAAGCTATGCAAAAACTCAGAGCGTGCCCTTGTTCCGGCGCGCGCCGGTGAGCCGCAGGCGCAGTGCGTTCAGCTTGATGAAGCCCGCCGCGTCGTGCTGGTCGTAGGCGACCGCGCCTTCCTCGAACGTCACAAGCTCCTGATTGTAAAGCGAGAACGGGCTTTCGCGACCGACCACATGCGCACTTCCCTTGTAGAGCTTCAGCCGCACGGCGCCGGTGACGAATTCCTGGCTCTTGTCGATGGCCGCTTGCAGCATCTCGCGCTCGGGTGAGAACCAGAAGCCGTTGTAGATCAGCTCGGCATATTTCGGCATCAACTCGTCCTTCAGATGCGCCGCGCCCCTGTCGAGCGTGATGCTTTCGATGCCGCGATGCGCCTGAAGCAGGATCGTGCCGCCGGGCGTCTCGTACACGCCGCGCGATTTCATACCGACGTAGCGGTTCTCGACGAGGTCGAGCCGGCCGATGCCATGCTTGCGGCCATATTCGTTGAGCGTCGTAAGCAGCGTCGCGGGCGAAAGCCGCTCGCCGTTGATCGACACCGCGTCGCCCTTTTCGAAGCCGACTTCGATGATTTCCGGCGTGTTCGGCGCGTCCTCGGGCGACACCGTGCGCTGATAGACGTAGTCCGGCGCTTCGACGGCGGGGTCTTCGAGCAGCTTGCCCTCGGACGAAGTGTGCAACAGGTTCGCGTCCACCGAGAACGGTGCGTCGCCGCGCTTGTCCTTCGTCACGAGGATCTGGTTCTTCTCCGCGAAGTCGATCAGCGCCGTGCGAGACTTGAAATCCCACTCGCGCCACGGCGCAACGACGGTGATGTTCGGGTCGAGCGCGTAATAAGACAGCTCGAAGCGCACCTGATCGTTGCCCTTGCCGGTCGCGCCGTGACAGACCGCGTCCGCGCCCGTCTCATGTGCGATCTCGATCTGGCGCTTGGCGATGAGCGGCCGCGCGATGGACGTGCCGAGCAGGTAAATTCCTTCATAGACGGCGTTCGCGCGGAACATCGGGAACACGTAATCGCGCACGAACTCCTCGCGCAGATCCTCGATATAGATCTGCTGGATGCCGAGCAATTCGGCCTTTCTGCGCGCGGGCTCAAGCTCTTCGCCCTGCCCGAGATCGGCGGTGAAGGTCACGACTTCGCAGCCATAGGTGACTTGCAGCCATTTCAGGATGATCGACGTGTCGAGGCCGCCGGAATAGGCGAGGACGACTTTCTTGATGCTTTTCTTGTCGGACATTTCGGGCTCTTCGCGGATGTTAGGCGCTCTCGCGCGCCAAGCTTGCCTCGCCCGGCGGACGGACGAGAGGAAAAACATGCCGCTACAAAACCCCATGTCGGGCTGAATGGGAAGTCGATTCTGACGCGGGGTCCTGTTGCAGGCACGGCCCAAGACGGCGCGTCGAAGTTCTTGATCTGAATCAACAGGATGGGGCGGCTTGAGCGGGCGGCGGGCTGGAATGCAAAAGACCTTCAATATTGGAATGAAGCTGTGGCTCATTTGCATCATAGGCACGGCCTATCATGACGGCCTAAGCCCCTATAATTCAAGCAGGTATATTGGATTGCAATTTTACGTAGAAGCCTTCCCGCTGATGGCCACAACCCACGGTTAGTAACCAGCGGATTCTCCCGAGGTTACTCGTTTGAATAGCTCACGCCTGTGCGTGGCCGTCTCGGCTTTTTGGGGGATTTATGAAAAAGATTTTGTTGGGTGTAGCGAGCTTCGTTGCGCTCTCGTCGTCGGCTTTCGCGGCCGATCTCTACAAGGGCAGCCTGAAGGACGCGCCGGTTTATGAAGCGCCCGCGATCTGGACCGGCCTCTATGTTGGCGCGCATGGCGGGTACGCTTGGGACTCCATCGATTTTCCTGGGACGCCATCCCATGCTAACGGCGGCGCGCCGCGCCCGGATCTTGAAGGCGGCTTCGTCGGTGGTCAGATCGGCTACAATTATCAGTTCGATAAGATCGTCGTCGGTGTCGTTGCCGACATTTCAGCTGCCAATCTCGAGAAGACCGAGCGCGACGGCAACTACCTCAATGAGACGACCAGTATCGACAAATTCGGCACGGTCCGTGCTATTCTTGGCTATTCCTTTGGCAAGGTACTTCCTTACGCCACCGTCGGTTACGGATGGACGAGCCTATCTTACAAGTTCGGCTGCCCTGACGCTTTGATAACGGGCGGTTACGGCGGCTGCAATACGAAGCCTTCCTGGAGCCCCGTCACAACCCCCTCTGCGAATCGTACGTCTGGTTTCGATGCGACCACCGGCGGTCTCGTTTACGGTGGCGGTGTAAAGTATGCCATCGATAATCGCTTCTCGATTGGTGTGGAATATCTTCGTTTCGACAAGGCCGACGAAACCGCTGATTATGCCGCTTATGCATACTTCCCGGCGTCCAAGACCAAGATCGAGACCGAGACGGACACTGTGAAGCTCTCCGTCGACTACAAGGTCTTCGGCGGCAGCATCTACGAGCCCCTGAAATAGTCCGTACCCCATCCGGACTTCGGAAGCGGCGCCTCGCGGCGCCGTCTTTTGTTTCCGTGTGAACCTGCGACGGCACGATGCGGGCACGCGCCCGCATCGCCATGCGTCCGCGCGGCGTCGCGGGTGGCCGTTCCCACGTGCGGCATCCCGCCAGATCGGCCTGCGTCAAATCGAGTTCGATTCGGCATACGATTTACGGCATCGCCACCCACAGCTCACGCCACCCCGACTCTGGACATCCCGCCCGGGCGCGTCCATGTTAGCCGCATGCAGGCGGAGCTTCTTTCGAACATCGCGGAATTCACAGTCTCCGAGCTTTCCTTCGCCATCAAGCGCACGGTGGAGGACGCTTACGGCCTCGTGCGTCTGCGCGGTGAAATCTCCGGCTATCGCGGGCAGCACAGCTCCGGCCACGCCTATCTTTGTCTCAAGGACGACAAGGCGCGCATCGACGCGGTTATCTGGCGCGGCACGTTCAGCCACCTCAAATTCAAGCCCGAGGAAGGGCTTGAGGTGATCGTCACGGGCCGCATCACCACCTTCCCCGGCAAGTCGAGCTATCAGATCGTCATCGAGCAACTCGAACCGGCGGGCGCGGGCGCGCTCATGGCGCTGCTCGAAGAGCGCAAGAAGAAGCTCGCCGCCGAGGGGCTGTTCGACGAGAGCCGCAAGCGGCCGCTGCCGTTCTGGCCCGAAGTCGTCGGCATCGTGACGTCGCCGACGGGCGCGGTCATCCGCGACATGCTGCACGGCTTCACCGAGCGCTGCCCGACGCGCGTCATCGTGTGGCCGGTACGCGTGCAGGGCGAAACTTGCGGCGCGGAGGTTTCCGCCGCGATCCGTGGCTTCAACGCGCTCGACGGTTTTGGGCCGCTGCCGAGGCCCGATCTGCTCATCGTTGCGCGCGGCGGGGGCAGCCTCGAAGACCTGTGGGGCTTCAACGAGGAAGCCGTGGTGCGCGCCGCCGCCGAAAGCGCCATCCCGCTGATTTCCGCCGTCGGCCATGAGACCGACTGGACGCTGATCGACCTCGTCGCCGACGCCCGCGCGCCGACCCCCACCAAGGCCGCAGAATGGGCCGTGCCGAAGCACGCCGACCTCATAATCCGCCTCGGCGAGTGCATCGAGCGCGCGCGGCGCTGCGTCCGCCGCAACCTCGAACAGTTGCGCGCGGAGTTTCGCGGCGCGGAACGCGGGCTGCCGCGCCCACATACGCTTCTTCAGGTGCCGCGCCAGCGCCTCGACACGGCTGGTGCGCGGCTCGGGCAGGCGCTCATCTATTTCACGGAGCGCTCGCGCGGACGTTTCGAACGCTCCGCCGTGCGCCTCTCGCCGCGCCTCGTCGCGCGGCCCATCGTCGAGGCCCGCGAGCGTCTCGGCCGCGCCGCCACCTTCAACGCCCGGGCCTTCCGTGATGTGATCGTCCGCAAGCGCGAGCGCTGGACCGTCCGCGCCGAGCGCCTCAACGCGGGCCTTCTCGCCACGCCGACGCAACGCGGGATAGAGCGGCTTCTCATGCTCGCGGCCCGCGCCGATCAGGCCGTGACGAACCTCGCGCACCGCCACAGGCAGCGGCTCGCCGCGTTGGGCCAGCTTCTCCAGAGCCTTAGCCACAAGAGCGTGCTCGAACGCGGCTTCGCGCTCGTGCGAGACGCGGACGGCCGGGTGATACGCCGCGCCGCATCGGTGTCTGCCGCCGCCGCTCTTGACATCGAATTCGCGGATGGTCACGTTCAGGCTCACAGGGCCGCCGCCGACGCGGAAGCCGACACTTCGGCGTCGCGCCGACGCTCAGCTGCGCAAGTACCCCGGCGCGCGACTTCCAAGGACAAGGACGGGCAGGGCACGCTGCTTTAAGGATCGACAGAGATGAATCGCATGGAGCGCCCCTTCGCTTTCGGGCAGGAAGCAAAAATCCGCTATCTCGACGGCGAGTTTCAGGTGCTGAAGCACGGCGCGTATGTGCGTTGCGCCGTGACCGACGAGCCGATCCGCATCGAAGAACTGAAATACTGGAGCGTGGCGTATCAGGAGCCGTATATCAACGCGGCGGCCTCGCTGCGTCGTCATCTTGAGCGCCAGCGCGCGAAGGGCTGACGGCTGCGTAATTTCTGGCTACGGTGTAACGACGTGTGACGCACAGTCAAGGCAGAGCGAAATCCGTAGCGTGCCCAAAACAAACGACGGCTTTCGCGATAAATGCGCGAACAATGGAATGCGCTTGTGTTCGTTAAGCGCGGCCCAAGATGCAAAAAAGCGGCGATATTCGCCGCTTTCTTAATGTCGAACGATGTCGCGCTAACTCGGCGCGCCGCTTGCGAAATCTGCCGAGGCGCGCCGCGCCCCGGTATTACAGGCTCCGCGTTTCGATATGGGTGCGGAAGCACTCGATCGTGTCGCCGGCCTTGAGGTCTTGATTGCCCTCGAAGGCCATGCCGCATTCCTGCCCGACGACCACTTCCTTGACTTCGTCCTTGAAGCGCTTGAGCGTGGAAAGCTTGCCCTCGTGGATAACCACGTGGTCGCGCACCAGACGCACGCTCGCTCCGCGCTCGACCTTGCCTTCCGTGACACGGCAACCCGCGACCTTGCCAACCTTCGAGATGTTGAACACCTCGAGGATTTCGGCATTGCCGAGGAACTCTTCGCGCGTGATCGGCGCAAGCAGGCCCGACATCGCCTTTTTCACATCGTCCACGAGGTCGTAGATGATGTTGTAGTAGCGGATTTCGATGCCGTCGCGCTCGGCCTGCTGCTTCGCCTGCGCGTCCGCGCGGACGTTGAAGGCGATGATGACAGCGCCCGAGGCTTCGGCCAACGCCACGTCCGAGGACGTGATGCCGCCCACGCCCCAGTGGATGATGCGCGCCTCGACCTCGTCCGTGCCGAGCTTTTCGAGAGCGGAATTGATCGCCTCTACCGAGCCTTGCACGTCGCCTTTGATGATGAGCAGGAAGTCTTTCTTTCCGCCCTTGGCGGCTTGCTTCATCATCTGTTCGAGCGAACTGCGGGCACCCGCGCCCACCGAGCGCACGTCACGCAGCTTGCGCTGGCGGTGTTCGGTCAATTCGCGAGCGCGCGCTTCGGTTTCCACCACGGCGAGCTGATCGCCCGCATCCGGCGCGCTGTCGAAACCGAGCACCTCGACCGGGGTCGATGGCCCTGCCGCAACCACGTTCGCGCCCTTATCGTCGATGAGCGCGCGAACGCGGCCCCATGCACGACCGGCGACGACGATCTGCCCAACCTTCAGCGTACCACGCTGCACGAGCACGGTGCCGACCGGCCCGCGACCGCGTTCCAGCTTTGCCTCGATGACGATGCCTTCCGCCGGACGATCCGGGTTGGCCGTGAGTTCGAGAACCTCGGCCTGAAGGGCGATCGCCTGGAGAAGCCTGTCGAGATTGAGCTTCTGCTTCGCCGAGACTTCCACTTCGAGCACGTCGCCGCCCATGCTTTCCACGACGATATCGTGGGAAAGGAGGTCGGTGCGCACACGCAGGGGATCCGCGTCCGGCTTGTCGATCTTGTTGATGGCGACGATGATCGGCACACCCGCCGCCTTGGCGTGATTGATGGCTTCGATCGTCTGCGGCATGACGCCGTCGTCGGCCGCGACGACCAGCACGACGATGTCCGTCACCTTGGCGCCACGGGCACGCATCGCGGTGAAGGCCGCGTGGCCAGGGGTGTCGATGAAGGTCACGGGCGCGCCGCTGGGCGTCGTCACCTGATAGGCGCCGATGTGCTGCGTGATGCCGCCTGCCTCGCCAGAAACCACGTTCGCGTGGCGGATGGCGTCGAGCAGCGACGTCTTACCGTGGTCGACGTGACCCATGATGGTGACGACAGGCGCACGGAACTGAAGCGTATCGGGATCGTCGGTCTCGCCGATGAAGCCTTCCTCGACGTCCTCTTCCGAGACGCGCTTCACGCTATGGCCGAATTCTTCGGCGACGAGTTCGGCGGTATCGGCGTCGATCACGTCGTTGATCTTCAGCATCTGGCCCTGCTTCATCAGGAACTTGATGATGTCGACCGCGCGTTCCGCCATGCGGTTCGCGAGTTCCTGAATGGTGATCGCTTCGGGCAGAATGACAGTGCGTTGAATCTTGACACGCTCCTGCCGCGCGCCGGACGCCTGAAGCTTCTGACGTTCGCGCTGGCGTTTGAGGGAGGCGAGGCTGCGTTCGCGCTGCTGATCGTCGAGCGCGTTCGAAAGCGTGAGGCGTTGGCGGCCTGTCCGCTCCGTAACGGTCTTCTTGACGGGAGCGGGAGTGGCGACCTTGCCGGGCAGACCGCGCTTCACGCGACGGTCGTCTTCCTCGGTATCGGCACCACGGGCCCGAGCGCCGACGTCGACATCGCGGGTTCTATCGGGACGTGCGGCCACTTCCGGGATCGAAGACGCGGGCGTGGCGGCGGCACCGCGAGGACCGTTAAAGCCGGGCCTTGCACCAGGAGCGCCAGCGCGAGCGCCGGCACCACCCTGAGGCCTGGCGCCATCCGGGCGTGCCCCGGCGGGACGCGTTCCATCACGGGCAGGTCCACGTGCATCGGTCGGCCGTGCATCGGCTGTGCGAGCATCGGGAGCGGGAGCGCGTGGCGGGCGTCGGTCGTCCTGCGGACGAGCTATAACGCGCACGGTGTCGGGACCGACACGGCGCGGCGGCTCGGCCGAACGACTTGTGGGGCGCGGAGCGGGAGCCGCAGGAGCAGCTTCCTGTCTCGCGGGTTCTTTCGGAGCTTCCGGTTTCGGCTCAGCCGCTTCTTTGGCGCGAAGCTGAGCGTTCTCTTCCTCAAGCTTCTTGGCGACCGCTTCTTCTTCGGCGGCGCGCTTCTTGTCTTCGACCGCGCGCAGAGCCTCTTCTTCGCGGCGACGTGCGTCTTCGACCTCGCGCTCGCGCTTCAGGATTTCCTCGCGCTTGCGGGACTCGACCAGCGCACGGGCACGTGCGTCAACCTCACCGGCGGAGAGCTGGCGCAGAACCTTCTGCGGCCGCTTGTCGCCACCCTGCTCGGGACCTGGCTTCTGGAAGGCGCGATGCTCGGGCTTCTGCGGCGCGGGCTTCTGGGCTTGCTGCGGCTCATCCGCCACCCCAGGCCCCGTGCCGGGGCGCTTGCGCTTCGTCTCGACCAGAACGGATTTCGACCGGCCATGGCTGAAATTCTGACGGATGTGGCCCTGTTCGACCGTCCGCTTCACATTCAGCGACATCGTCTTGCGGCCAGCCGCCGGTTTCGAGTCCGTTTCTTTCGTTTCGCTCATTCTCTATCCTGACGCAGCGAATGCGGCTTCGCCTCGCTTGCGCAATACCCGCTGAACCGATCGAGAGCTTGCAAGAACGCGGTTGTCGCCCCGCCTTCTTTAAGTCCCGCATGTATTACATTCGTGCTTCCCGTCGCCAAGCTAATTTCGGCTGATGTGAAGCAATTTTCCGGCTCGATGTGATTCGCGCCTGAATATAAGGCCTTGAACTTCCTGTCGAGCTTGTCCTTCCCGTCGGCTGCCGCGTTGTCGGCATGGAGAAGAACCACAATTTCACGTCGCTTCAGTGCGTCCTCGACCTTCTGAAATCCCGTGACAACAAGCCCGGCCTTATTACAAATCGACAAGCGTTCTAGCACAGATTGCTTAAAAAGCCGTTCAACGTCTGAGGGAAGGCTTTCGCTTACGGTAACCGGCTTGCGAAAGGCCCTCTGAAAAGCGCGCCGCTTGATTGCGTCGGCGACAGTCTTCTGACCGGCTGTAACCCACACACCCCGCCCCGGAAGATTCCCCTTGATGTCAGGGACGACCTCTTCTTCGGGAGAGACGACGAAACGGAGAAGGAAAGGCTTTTCCTTTCTCGATCGCTCCATGACGCAGGTTCTGATCGGGATATTGTGCGTGTCGGCTTGTTCGCCCTCTGTTAGATGTGCCTTTTCCTCGTCAAAGTCCAGTATCGGTTCCGGATCAGAGCGCTTTTTCTTGGCTTTGGGCATGCTCGCCCCCTTCCTCGTGCGCTTCGGCTTCCGCGCTGTCGTGCGCTTCGGCCTCAGCGCCCTCGTGGCTGTCCGCCTCGGTGGGCTCGTCCTCATGAGCTTCCAGGGCCGAGCCATCCTCAAGGCTATCGGCCTCGGCAGGCTCTTCCTCGGGTTCTTCTGGCGCCTCGATCCAGCCCGCCTTCACGCGGGCGGCGATGATAAGATGCTCGATGTCCGACTTCGAAAGATCGAACCCCTGAAGGATGCCGGGATTCTGCTTCGTCTGGCCGTGAGCGCGCTCCGTCCAGCCCGCAAGCTCGTCTGTCGCGCAGTCGGCGAGATCTTCGACCGTCTTGATGTTGTTTTCGCCGAACGCGACAAGCATCGCGGTCGTGACGCCCGGCACCTCGGCCAATTCGTCCGCCACGCCGAGCGCGCGGCGCTTCTCGTTAAGTTCGGCCTCTTGACGCTCAAGAAATTCGCGGGCGCGCTCCTGGATTTCCAGCGCGGTGTTTTCGTCGAAGCCTTCGATGATCGCGACCTCATGCGAGTCGACAAAGGCCAGTTCCTCCACCGAGGCAAAACCTTCCGACACGAGCAACTGAGCGATCATCTCGTCCACATCGAGCGCATTGACGAAGGCGGCCGTGCGTTCGGCAAATTCCTTCTGACGGCGCTCCGATTCCTCGGCTTCCGTCAGGATGTCGATGTCCCAGCCCGTAAGCTGCGAGGCGAGGCGAACATTCTGGCCCTTACGGCCGATGGCGAGGCTCAACTGCTCGTCCGGCACCACGACTTCTATGCGCTCCGACTCCTCGTCGAGCACGACCTTCGCCACTTCGGCAGGCGCAAGCGCATTCACGATGAACGTCGCGGGATCGCCCGACCACTGAATGATATCGATCTTTTCGCCCTGAAGCTCGTTCACGACGGCCTGCACGCGACTGCCGCGCATGCCGACGCAGGCGCCAACCGGATCGACGCTCGTTTCCTTCGAGACGACCGCGATCTTCGCGCGACTGCCCGGATCACGCGCCACGGACTTGATTTCGACAATGCCGTCGTAGATTTCCGGCACTTCCTGCGCGAACAGCTTCGCCATGAATTCGGGGCGCGTGCGGGACAGGAAGATCTGCGGACCGCGGTTTTCGCGGCGGACGTCATAAACATAGGCGCGCACGCGGTCGCCGAGCTTGTAATTTTCGCGCGGCAGCGTTTCGTCACGTCGGATGATCGCCTCGGCGCGGCCAAGGTCGATCATGACGTTGCCATACTCCGCACGTTTCACGACGCCGCTGACGATCTCGCTCATGCGATCCTTGTATTCCTCGAACTGACGCTCGCGCTCGGCTTCGCGCACCTTTTGCACGATGACCTGCTTGGCGTTCTGCGCCGCCACGCGGCCGAAGTCGAGAGGCGGCAGTGGCTCTGCGATGAAATCACCCACCTCGGCTTCCGGGTTGCGCTTCATCGCATCCTTGAGGCTGATCTCGGTCGCGTCGAGCGTAACGCGCTCCACCACTTCGAGAAGGCGCGACAGGCGGATCTCGCCGGTGCGCGGATCGATCTCGGCGCGGATCTCGTTTTCGCTGCCGTAGCGCGACTTCGCGGCCTTCTGGATCGCGTCTTCCATGGCGGAAAGCACGAGCGTGCGGTCGATCGACTTCTCGCGCGCGACCGCGTCCGCGATCTGCAACAGTTCCAGCCGGTTCGCACTAATTCCGGATTGCGCCATCGTTCAACTCCGCGTCTTCGATCTGTTCGTCTTCAATTTCGCCGCCTTCGGCCCAGTTCTTGCCAGCGGCTTTCGCTTTTGCGAGCGAGGCGCGGATCAGTTCGTCCGTCAGCACAAGCTTCGCGTCGTGAATGAGGTCCACCGGTAGGCCGATGGTTTGCGGCTCGCCCTTTTCGTCGAGCTGCACCTGAAGCAGCATCTCGCCGTTTTCATAGCCTTCGAGGATGCCACGAAAACGCTTGCGACCGTCGATCAGCTCCTTCAGTTCCACCTTCGTCTCGAAGCCGGCCCAGTCCTCGAAATCGGACGGGCGCACGAGAATACGGTCGATGCCGGGCGACGAAACTTCAAGATAATAGCGGTCCTTGATGGGATCGTGCGCGTCCAGCAGCGGCGAAATCCGGCGCGAGATCTGCGCGCAGTCGTCGACATTGATCGCGCCGTCCGCCTTGTCGGCCATGATCTGGATCGTGGCGCCGTCGCGCTTCGACATCGTCACGCGCACGAGGCGAAAACCCATGTCTTCCAGCACCGGCTCGATAAGGGCGGCGAGGTCCGCCGCCGCGCCGAATTCGCGCGTGAAGCGCTCTGTCGGTGCGGAAGGTGCCGCTTGTTCTGTCGGTGCCGTGTTGTTTTCTTCTTCCATGAAGTCCGGTTCGCGGCGCTATCGATGCGCCAGATAAAGAAAAAGAGCGGACCGGCCGGCCCACTCTTCTTCAGAGTCTGATTTATTGAGCTGACAAAAACATAGGCGAAACGCGCTCGCGGTGCAAGGCTTTTGGCCGAACGGAGGCGTCTCGCGGGCCGCCGCTACACCGTCAGCACGATCTTGCCCATATGCGCGTTCGTTTCCATGTGGCGGTGCGCTTGCGCCGCCTCGGCAAGCGGGAACGACTTGTCGATCACCACGCGCACTGCGCCCGATTCGATCAGCGGCCACACCTTCTCTTCCAGCGTGCGCGCGAGTTGCGCCTTGAACGCCGCCGAGCGCGGGCGAAGCGTAGAGCCGGTGAGCGTGAGCCGCTTAAGCATGATCGGCATGAGGTTCACCTCGACTTTCGCGCCCTTCAGAAACGCGATCTGCACGATCCGGCCGTCCTCCGCCGCGCAGCGAATGTCGTCCTGGATGTACGAGCCGCCAACCATGTCGAGGATGACGTTCACGCCCTTGCCGCAGGTGAGCGTCTTTATTTCTTCCGCGAAATTCTTCGTCCGGTAGTTGATCGCGGCCTCCGCGCCGAGGCTCTCGCAATAGGCACATTTCTCGTCGCTGCCAGCGGTGGCGAAGACGCGCGCCCCGAAATGGGTGGCGAGTTGGATCGCCGTCGATCCGATACCGCTCGATCCGCCATGCACGAGGAAGCACTCGCCTGCTTTCAGCGCGCCACGCTCGAATACATTGTGCCAGACGGTCATGAACGTCTCAGGCAGACACGCCCCTTCCGCCATGGAAAGCCCCTTCGGCACGCGAAGACATGAGCCTTCCTGCGCGACTGCATATTCCGCGTAGCCGCCGCCCGACGTCAGCGCGGCCACCGTGTCGCCCGCCTTCCAGCGCGTCACGCTCGCGCCAACCGCCGCAATCTTGCCCGAAACTTCGAGGCCCGGGATGTTGGACGCGCCGGGCGGCGGTGGATAAAGCCCCTGCCGCTGGAGCACATCCGGGCGGTTGACGCCCGCTGCGGCCACCTCGATCAGCACCTCGTCCGCCTTCGGTTCTGGCGCGGGCACGTCTTCGAGCGACAGCACGTCCGGGCCGCCGGGTTCGCGAATTAGGATTGTTTTCATGATTTTCCTCCGGCTTTTCCGATGCCAAATGCGAATCTTTACTCCAACTTAAGACGCAGGCGTTATTCTTCTTCCAATGTAAAGCTGGGTCGACCCTGAAACACCTCCACAAACTTTTTTAGAGCCGCCATGATGCGGCTCTTTTTTTTGGGCTAGGTCGCCCAAGCTTGGCCGTGCGTTCACCTTTTGAAAGGCTGTTGCGGCTATGCTGGCGTAAGGTGAGGGATCCGCTCCGTAGAGGGTCGGAAGTGGTGCGTAGGGACTCCATGAAAAGCTTCGGCGTTGTAAATGAACTACCAAAAGCTGCGCTGCTGTCGTTCGGGGATCGGTTTACGACATCCCCGCAGTTCGCCAAGCTCTATCGCGAGGGGATGGACCTTGTGGAGCGCACGGCAGAATATCTCGACGGGCAGGGCAGAGCAGAGTCGAAGACGCTGACGCCGCCCGCGAGCTTCGCGTATTCCTCCGAGAGCATCCGGCTTACCACGCGTCTTACGCAGCTTGCGTCATGGCTTCTCGTGCGCCGCGCCATTGCCGCGGGCGAAATTACCGCCGCCGAGGCGCATAATCACCGCCACCGCGTGACGCTGTCGCCGCAAAGCACCACCCTGCCCGAAGGCTTCGACGCATTGCCCAAGACGTTCCGCTTCCTCATCGCGGAAAGCCAGCGCCTGCACGATCGCATCATGCGCCTCGAACGCATCTTCTCGGACGGCGCCGTGGCCGCGAACGAGATGGCCTCGCCCATCGGCCCGCAAATCGAGCGCATCCGGCTGGCGTTCCCGGCTGCCTGACGCGCCGCGCGAAGGGCTTTAGCCCGCATCGACAGAGTGCTATGGCATCCTGAAACGGAGGGACGCCATGACGATTTCCAATGCATTTCAGACATTCCTGAACGAAGCGCCCGAGCACGCGAAAGCGTGGATGGGAGCCGTCCTCGGGCTCGACGGCGCAAGCGCACTCGACAAGAAGACCGAGGAATTGGCCTATCTCGCGGTGCTCGCCGCCGCGCGGCTCACCTCCGGCATCCCGTTTCATGTGCAGTCCGCCAAGGCGGCTGGCGCGAGCCGCGAGGAGATCATCAGCGCGGTGTTGATCGGGCTTCCTGCCGTTGGCAACATCGTGATCGAGGCGTTGCCGGTTGCGCTCGCTGCTTATGATGGGGAGGGCTGAGGGGAGCGCCGCCTTTCGCCTCGGCTAATGCGCTTCGTCCCAGTTCTGCGCGGCGCGCGCGTCCACCTTCAGCGGCACTGAAAACGCCACGGCGGGTTCTGCGGCGCGCTCCATGACGCGCGTCACGGCCTTGATCGTCGCCTCCACCTCGGAATCGTCCGCCTCGAACACCAGTTCGTCGTGCACCTGAAGCAGCATGCGCGCGCGGACGCCGGCCTGCTCCAGCGCGGCGGGTACGCGAACCATCGCGCGGCGGATGATGTCGGCGGCCGTGCCCTGGATCGGCGCGTTGATGGCCGCGCGCTCGAAGAATTGCCGCATGTTCCACTTCGGCGTCTTGATCTCGGGGAAGTGGATTTTGCGGCCGAACAGCGTTTCCACATGGCCGTCTTCATGCACTTTCGAGCGCATCGCGTCCATATAGGCGCGGATACCGGGGAAACGCTCGAAATACTTCGCGATATAGTCGCCCGCCTCCTGACGCGGGATGCCGAGTTGCTGCGAAAGGCCGAAGGCGGAAATGCCGTAGATGATGCCGAAGTTGATGGCCTTCGCGCGGCGGCGCACCTCGCCCGGCATGTCCTTCACGGGCACGCCGAACATCTCGCTCGCCGTCATGGCGTGGATGTCGAGCCCTTCGGCGAACGCGTGTTTCAGCGCGGGGATATCCGCCATATGCGCCAGCACGCGAAGCTCGATCTGACTGTAGTCGGCGGAGATGAGCTTCTTCCCCGGCGCAGCGATGAAGGCCGAGCGGATCATGCGGCCTTCGCGCGTGCGGATCGGGATGTTCTGGAGGTTCGGCTCGGTCGACGACAGCCGCCCCGTCGAGGTGGACGCGAGCGAATAGCAGGTGTGGATGCGGCCTGTGTCGGCGTCGATGTGCTGCGGCAGCGAGTCCGTGTAGGTGCTCTTGAGCTTCGCCAGTTGCCGCCATTCGAGGAGCTTCGCGGGCAGACGGCGCTGATCTTCGGTGAGGTCTTCGCTCGACACAAGGTCTTCGAGCACCTTCGCTCCCGTGCTCCACTTGCCGGTCGACGTCTTCTTCGCGCCCGGCAGGCCGAATTTGCCGAAGAGCAGGTCCGCGATTTGCTGGGGCGAGCCGATGTTGAAACGCTGACCCGCGAGTTCGTAGATCTCGTCCTCAAGGCGCGCGAGGCTCTGCGCGAAGTCGCCGGACAGGCGCGAGAGCACCGTGCGATCCACCTCGATGCCGTTGAATTCCATCTGGCCGAGCACGGCGGGCATGGGGCGTTCGAGCGTTGCGTAAACGGCGGCCATCCCTTCCGCGGCGATGCGCGCGCGGAACAGATGCCACAGGCGCAGCGTCACGTCAGCGTCCTCGGCGGCATATTCCGTCGCCTTGTCCACCGCGATGCAATCGAACGTGGATTGCGCCTTGCCCTTGCCCGCAACATCGGTGAACGCAATGGGCGTGTGGCCGAGATGGCGCTTCGACAATTCGTCCATGCCGAAGCCCGCAAGCCCGCCGCGTCCCTGATCGCAGGCGTAGGCCATCAGCATCGTATCGTCATATGGAGCGACGCGGATGTCGCCGTGGCGTCGCATGATGAGCGCGTCATATTTGATGTTTTGCCCGATTTTCAGCACGCTGTCGTCTTCGAGCAGCGCCTTCAGGCGTGGCAGGGCGCTCTCCATCGGAAGCTGCGCGATCTCGCCCGCGCCCGTGAAGTCGAGCCCGTCGCCCGCGCGATGGGCGAGCGGAATATAGCAGGCGCGGCCCGGTTCGAGCGCGAGCGCTACGCCGCAGAGCTTCGCGGACATGGCATCGAGCGCGGTCGTCTCTGTGTCGAAGGCGACGAAGCCCTGTTCGGTCGCCGCCGCGATCCAGTCTTCGAGCGCTTGCAGGTCCGTAACCTGCACATAGAGCGAGCGGTCGAAGGGGATCGCCTTGAGCCACGCCTCCACGCGGCGCACTTCGTCGGCGGGCGTGTCGCCGCCGGACGACTTCTCCGGCGCTTCGGCCTCGACGCCATCGACAGGCGAAGGCCGTGTCATCTCGCCCGTAGAGGGTTCGACGCCGAACGCCTCGGAAATCCGCTTCGTCAGCGAGTTGAACTCCATTGTTCGCAGGAATTCGAGCAGCGCGTGCGGGTCCGGCTCTTCGACGGCGGTGAGATCGAGCGGCTTCTCGACCGGCATGTCGCAGGAAAGCTCCACGAGCCGCCGCGAAAGCCGCGCCTGATCGGCAAACTCGATCAGCCGCTCGCGCCGCATCTTCTGCTTGATGAGCGCCGCATTGGCGAGCAGGTTTTCAAGGTCGCCATATTCTCGGATGAGTTCGGCCGCCGTCTTGATGCCGATGCCCGGCACGCCCGGCACGTTATCGACCGAATCGCCCGCGAGCGACTGCACGTCCACGACCTTCGACGGCGGCACGCCGAACTTCTCGATCACCTCCGCCTCGCCGATCACCTTGTTCTTCATGGTGTCGAGCATGGTCACGCCGGGGCGGACGAGTTGCATCAGATCCTTGTCGGACGAGACGATCACCACATCTGCGCCCGCATCCGCCGCCTGACAGGTGTACGCCGCGATGATGTCGTCCGCCTCGAAGCCTTCCTGTTCGATGCAGGCGACGTTGAAAGCGCGCACGGCGTCGCGGATCAGCGCGAACTGCGGCACGAGTTCGGCGGGCGGCTCGGGGCGCTGCGCCTTGTAGGTGGCGGAAATCGCGGATCGGAACGTGACGCGGCTGTGGTCGAAGATCACGGCGAGATGGGTCGGGGCGTTGGCGCCCTTCGTCTCGCGCAGAAGCTTCCACAGCATGTTGCAGAAGCCGTGGACCGCGCCGACCGGCAGCCCGTCCGAGGGGCGCGTCAGCGGCGGCAGCGCGTGGAACGCGCGGAAGATGTAGCCCGAGCCGTCGATGAGGTAGACGCGGCTGCCTGGCGGCACGGCGGCTTCGGCGGGGGCGGAAACGGGCGATTCGGCGAGCGATGGGGCGGCTGTCATGCGCGGAATATAGGCGGGTTCGGGGCGCTGGGCCAACCCCAATCGGCGGGCATCGACAGGCGCGTGTGGGCGGCGCACGGGCTGTCAACGCTCTCCGCAGGTGATACGTCGCCTGGGCGAAACGAAAGATGACTTATTGCGACGGCCCGGCGCTTCGGCTATGCTCTGGCCCCAGATGCTTGCATATCGGTTTGCGTACCGATATGGCTTTGCATACGCACCCGTAGCTCAGCTGGATAGAGTACTAGATTCCGAATCTAGGGGTCACAGGTTCGAGTCCTGTCGGGTGCGCCATTCCCGAACAAAAGAGAGAACTGCGGGCGGAGTTTGTCCAGGCTCACCCGATGCGGCTCTGGCGAGGATCGCCTTTGAGCCGGTGATGCGGATTTCCTTATCCTTTACAAGCACTTCGCGCATGAGAAGCCGTGCATAGGCCTGGCGGAACTCGGGCGAGCCGCTCGTGAGCTTCTCCTTCAGGAGCTTTGCGAGGCGGTTGATCTTCGCCGGTGTCACGGCGGGTTCGCCTGTGGTCATGCGGTGCTGAAGGTCGGCGATCTCGGCGGCGCATTCGTCGCGCTGAAGCTTGAGGCCAAGAAGGCGCTCCTTCAGCGCCGGGTCTTCGGCTTCCATCGTGCCGGTCTCGACAAGTTGCAGGAGGCGCGTAAGGGCGGCCTTCGCATCGGCATGCTTCTGCCGGAGCTTCGTGATGTCTTTCTTTTCCTTCTCGGCGCGTTCGCTCGCGCTTCTGAGCCAGGTATCGAGGAGGTGACGAAGTCGGGCCGGATCGAGCACCTGCTCCAGAACCTCACCGATGACCATGTCGTCGAGCCGGTCCATGGGGATGCGGATACCCCGGCAGGAGAGCGGCCCTTCCTTTGTCTTCCGTGAGCAGCAGGAATAGCGATAGGCCCCGTTCTTGCCTGTGTTGAGGATCATGGCGGCGCCGCAATAGCCACAGCGCGCGACGCCAGCGAGAAGCGTCGGACCGTTCACCACGCGGGGCGGCGTGTATCGCGGGTTGCGGCTTTTCAGGAGCCCCTGCGCGGCGTTGAAGGTCGCCTCCTCGATGATGACGGGCGCGGCAAGCTCGATCCATTCGGACGGCGGGCGCGCCTTGCCGCCCCGGCTGTCGAAGCGATTGAAGAAGTACTGGCCGCGATAGGTTGTATTGGTCAGGATGTCGTAGATGCTGCCTGTCGAGAAGCGCTGGCCGCGCCGCGTGTTGCCGCGCTCGTTGAGCCGCGTCGCGATGGCCTTCACGCCCATGGGGTGACCGCGTTCGCCGAGCGCAAGACCGAAGATCTCGCGCACGGTGTGCGCCTAGGCTTCGTTGATGACGAGAACCTTCTTCTCGCGCGTGCCTCGAACCTCCTTCGCGACCACACTGTAGCCGAAGGGCGGCTTCGATCCGTTCCAGAAGCCCTGGCGTGCGTTCTCCAGCATGGCGCGATGCACATGCTTGGCGGTCTCCCCGACTGATACTCGTCGAAGATGTTCAGCATCTTGCGCGCGACCTCGGCATTGCCGCCTCGGCCCATATCCTGGGTGATGGAGACGAGATCGACGCCTGCCTTGCGAAGCGCGCGGAAGTAGAATTCCGAATGCATGGAATCCCGACTGAAGCGGGAGAGCGAGTGCACGATGACGAGGTCGAAGGGATGATCCGAGCGCTTCGCCTTGTAGATCAGCTCCTGAAACACGGGACGGTCATCGTCGAGCGCCGATGCACCGGGTTCACAGAACACCTCGACGACCTCATAGCCCTTCTGTTTGCACCAGGCCTCGCATCGATGAATCTGGTCGGGGATGGAGAGGTCAGCTTCGGCCTGCCGGACCGTCGAAACGCGTGCGTAGATTGCGGCCCTGCCACTCATCGATCACTCCCCGTCGTCGTCATTCAGGATGGCATTGATCTCGGACTGGAGAAAGGCGCGCAAGAGCCCGATCTCTTCTTTCGTCGCGCAAGCGTTCGGCATATCGGCAATGACGATCGTGTCGCCATGATGCCTCTCGCGCAAGGCAGGCACGCCGAGATCGGTCGGGGTATCTTCCCGGATCATGCTCTCCATCACCTTCTGATAGCGCGCGGATGCTTCCATGTTGGACGACAGATCATAGAAACGCGCCGACAGCGGCGAGGCGTGCCCCAGCACCGACTTGACGATGCCGACTTCGGCGGGCGCATGGATGGCGATGTCGGTTGTCGCGCTGTGGCGGAAGGCATGGAGCGACAGCGGCACGCCGAGCGTCTGGCGAAACACCTCGCGCAGCCGGCTTGATATGGTCGCGCCCTGAAGCGGTTCGCCGCGCCGCCCGAGCCACAGCCAGCCCTGGTCTTCCACGCTGCCGAGGAGGATCGGCCGAACCTTTTCGCAATAGAAGTCGAGCCGCGGTGTGAGCCAGGCCGGATACCAGCCTTCGAAGGGCTGGCCATTCTTCATGGCTTCGGGCGCAAGCGCGATGCGATAGCGATCCTCATCGCGCACCAGCGTGTGGCCGAGCCGAAGTCCGGCGCAGTTCTTCCGGCGGAGCGGCAGGCTGGTCTCGGCCAGGATCATCAGCCCGTCGCGGAAGAAAAGCGCTGCCTTGACAAGATCATCCTCCTCCAGCAGGGGGGACCCTCGCTCCATGAGCGCTTCGGCGACGGTGGCAAGATCGGTGGTCGGGCACATGCGATGGCTCAAAGGCTTGACGGGTGTCGCCTTGCGCTTCAACCGTCGCGACGCTTCGTAAATCCACTGCACATCGGCTGTCGGCGTGGTGACGCGCACCATGTCGGCGACGAGCTGGACCACGCCCGCAACGGATGACGTTGCGTGGCCCTGCGAATAGGCCTCGATGAAGGCGCGAATGGTCTCCGGGGTCGCGCGCGCCTCGGGCGTGGCGTTCGCATCCAGCGAGCCGCGTTCCCTCAGCCACCACAAGAACGTGCCGTAATGATATTCGGCGGTGACGATGGTGGCCGGACGCCAGTCGGCGGCAAGGCCTGCATCATCGAGAAAGCCGCCCTTCGTCCGCGCATTCTGCCACAGCGTGCGATCGCGCTGCGGCCAGTCGTGCACCTTCAGCGAGGAGAAGGCCACTCGGAGATTACCCGACATCACGCCGCCCTCCTCGTCTTCGTCATGGCCGCTTTGTCCTCTTCGATCATCCCTTCCAGGAGATGCTGCCAGCGGCTCTGCGCGGTCTTTGCTTCCGCGCCGGTATAGAAGGCTTCCGTCGTTCGCGTGGAGGCATGCCCGAGAAGCTTGGCAAGCCCCTGATACTCGCCCGGCATGGCGTCGAGCCACGCCATGCCTGCGTAATGGCGAAGAAGATGCGGATTCACCTGAAGGCCGAGTTCGCGGGCCAGAAAGCCGGAATACTGTTTCGACAGGCTCACTGTGCTCTTGGGCTTGCCGGTACGGCTGCTCGGGAACACGGTGGCACCTCTGCCCTTCGCGATCAGCGGATGGAAGCGCGCGAGATAGTCGACGAGGAAGGCGGTGGCCTCCTCGCTGAGGAGCGCATCGTAGGGCCTGCCGTTCTTCATCTCGGAGGGCTCGAAGGCGATGCGCCAGGGACCGGGCTTGCCGCCCGCCGGCCGTGTTGTGTGCCGGTCGAGGTCCATGGTCGAAAGGTTCGCGATGCGCAGCGGGACATGGAGCAGCAGCATGTGCATCGCCGCCATTTGCATGTCGAGCGCCTGTCCCACAGTCGGGTTTGCGATCTTGGCGTAGCGTCGCGCCACCTCGAGATGGAGCGTCCTGAAGCGCCTGCCTGCTGCGGGCGTGCTGAGCGCGGCAAGCCGCGTGCGGTTCTTCTTCACCATCGAGCACTGCCGGTTACGGACCTTGTTCGCGAGCTTGCGAAGGATGGCGAGCGCCGCCTGCTGCGCGACAAAGCGCGGATGATCGGGGGCGACCTCGATATGACGGAACGCGCTCAGCAGTGCCTGCGCCATGGCGTGAAGCGTCGGGTGCGCCTCCTCCGCGTTGCGGCCCTCCCGAACCTGATCGACCGCGCGGCGAATGCGGTCGGGCGTGAACAGGGATTCGAGGTCTGGAAAATCCTCCGGCGCGAAGCCCGCATCAATGAGCCGCGAGAGAGTGCGGCGGACCGCACCCTCATAGTTCCGAAGCGTCGCCGGTCGAAGCGCATCGCGCTCGTCGTCGAATTGGGGATTGGCAAGAGCGTCGAGCCATCCCGCGATGTCATCCTGGAGCGCTTGCGGAAAGTCAGCAAGCGAGCGGCTCGCCCAGCGCGGCGGGGCGGTGTTGGCCATCTTCGGGAAAGCCGACCCGGGTATTGCCACGACCTTGTTCCAGCAGCACCGCGCCTCATGCCAGCGCTGACGCACATTGCGCTGGATGCTCTGGGTTTCGAGATAGACGAGGAACGCCGAGAAGGTCTCCGCGCTGACTGCCTGCGGGTTTATCGCCTGCGACGAGCACCAGCCCGCAAAGCGCCTCAGCCGCTTGACCGCGTCCTCGGTCGGAAGCGCATTCAGAAAGCTCTGCCATTCAGGGATGAGCCCGCTGCGGCGATGGCGTCTGGCAACATCGATCCCGGCAAGTTCGAACGACCGCGTCACCCGGCTCAGGATGTTTCGCCACGCCTCTTCGCTGATCCCGGCGAGTTGCCATGAGGCGCGCGCCCGAAGGCAGCGGATCGCCATCGGATCGGCCGCCACCTGCCCGGGCTCCACGCCCGCGATCTGGCAGAAGCGCTTGATGGCAGACGCAAGTTCTCGTCGCGTCTGGACCTGAAGATCGTTTCGCTCCGAAATGACCGCACGCAGCTGATCGAGGTTCAGGATCTGATGGCGGACAATGGTCATGGTGACCCTCCGGTGTTGACCGATTATGACTGGTGAAGACCCGGTGAGAATGGCCTCCATGATTGTGAGATATACACCATAATTTTCGATCTGTTATTTGCGGTTGCCATGTCACTACTTGGAGAGCGGAGGCAAAAATGGCTCGACAGCAGAGGACATGCTGCGTCTCACGTCCGACGCGTCGCCTCGTAGATCGCCACGCTCTCGGCCGCGATGCGGATCGACTTGCCGAAGCGATGAGCCTGAAGCGCGCCGCTCTCGATCTCGCGCCGCACGTGCCGGGCCGACATGCCCCAGCGCGCCGCCAGTTCATTCACGGTAAAAAACGGCTTGAACCTTGGAGACTTCTCTTCGCTCGTCGACTGCGCCATCGCGCTTGCCTTCCTCTCGGGAACCGATCAGGCTCAACGCCGCGCTTCCCTCAAGAATCAGAATCCCGAATGGATTCAGCGTCCAGCGCGATTATCCGGCTTGGTCTGGATGGTGGGCCACCCAGCGCTTGCAGAATCTACCCGGGTGGACATCCCTGCATCACCAGCCCACTTTCACTTTCCACAAGTCTGGGTTGATGTCCCGAAACACGCGCTGCGCTTCGACCCACGAAGACATCGGTCAGCCGTATTACAACCAAAGTGCGATATCAGTTGACTAACTCGCGTTTTGGTAAATATTTGGCTTATCCGGTTGATGCACCGTTGGAGGAAGCATGCCCCGGATGAACACCATTTCTCGCTTCTGGGAAAAATACGTGTGCGCCGAGGATCCGGAGGATGCACTGTTCCGTGCTATCGAGGTGAGGACGCTCGAACTTTTGCTGTTGGAGGAGAAGTTTGGCGAAGATGGAGAGCCCATAAAGGCGGAGGTGGCGGACGTCGCTTAGGCAGCAAGCGGCTCTCGCCTCGCCCTTCCCGGTGTGGCGGTCCGCCCGAAATATGTACGCGTCCTCAAGGTGGCAAGGTCACCCGTCGACGGGTAGAACCAGCGGGTGGTGTTCGGTGCGTACGTCACCTGACTTTCTTATTCGAATCGGTGATGCGGCGGCGAACTGCTCCTGCTTCGTCGAGATGTGGGAAGATCGCTATCGGCGCGCCCCTCACCGCGCGCTCTTAGCGGCTGGTAAAAGCCGAAATACGCACCGGTAGCTCATCAAGTTCCCTAGCGCTGGGCTACGTCGTTAGCATCTGTGTAATATGCGCGCGATGACTCGCTACGGCGGCGTCCGGCTTCTTTACCGTCCCTTCTGAACGTGAGCAGCTCTTGAACCTTTGCCGGATCGATTTCCGGCTTCAGGCCTGTAATAAGGCCTCGTCCGGTCACGCGCTTACGCTGCCCATTGATTTCTGGGCAAATCTACCAAGAGCTTCTCGTTCAAGGCGTCGCGAATGGAGTCGAGAACTAGATCATGAGCGGGATGGCACCCTCTTGCCGGAGTTTCCGCCCACAGGCCTTCCGACATTGGAGAGGCATGAGAGTGAAGCACGCGCAACACTTGGCCCGAGGCCAATTCCCTTTCCAGACCAAGCGGTGTGGTTAGGCCGATGCCGAGCCCGGCGCGGATCGCCTCTTGAATGAGGTCGGGGGCATTGCTTCTGAAAACGGCCTTGTGACGCACGGTCTTCAGACCTTCCGGTCCCTGAATTGTCCATGCATCTTCCAGCCCGGCGACAAAGACGTGGTCCGTTAGGTGGTCTAAGTCAGTGGGAAAGCCGTTGTCTTCCAAGTATTGTTTTGACGCCACGAAGAAATTTGGCCAGTGCGCCAGCCTTATCGCTCCCGCTCTCTCTTCTGATGGACCAGTCCAAACCTTGATGTTGGCGCTGCCCGATGAATATTGTGCCACATCGAAATCTCCCGTTCGGATCTCAATTGAGATGCCCGGGTAGAGGACTTGTAGCTTTCGAAGACACGGCCAGAGCACCCCCACCGCCAAAAAATCGGACGTGAGAATGCAAAGGCTGCATTTCTGTGCAGGGCTCTCCCACATCACCAGCGCTTCGGCTTGCCGCAAACCATCAATGATGTGGCATGCGCGCTCGTAAAAGGCCAGCCCCGGCGTAGTTAAAGCAAAATATCGCGTAGTCCGGTGGAGTAAGCGAACCCCCGTCCTTTTTTCGAGCCGTGCAATCGACTTCGATACGAGGGCCGGTGAGATGCCGAGTCTCAGCGCGGCTGCACTCATCGATCCGTCTTCTACACTGGCAACAAAGTGTTCTATGCTGCTGAGTGAAAGATTGCCGCGCTGAAATATACTATCGTCCATATTCGATGCTACCTGCGGGTAGAGAGATCAAAGCGCCACGCCCACCGAAATAGCCTTCAAAACCGATTTATTCCTGATTTCGAGGCAGCCTGGTTCGAGCTCGTAGCACCGCGACCGGGTGGTCAGATGAAGGTTGTAACCTATCTCGGTTTTTGTGAGCGGCCCCTCGGCGGAGAACTGCGCCTCAGTCAGGTACAAGGTCACGAAAGCTGTGTCACCCGCATTGGGACTGATCGCAACACGGTTTTCGAGGAGCTTCGCACCCTGTAAAGCCCTGAGTTCGGACACGCTTGCGGCGCTGAGAACGAGGTTCGGATCCGCTCTGTAAAATACGGGCATGTTCATGCTGAGAGCGATGATCACGCCGCAGCCGAGGATCGTGCTAGGAAAATAACGCATGACTTCATTCCTCTTGATTGATACTTACAATTTTGAATCGATGTGAACGGTGATCACCTCCTTGTAGAGCCCTGCAAGCTTGTTGAAAGTGTCGCCGATGGTGACGCTCAATCGACGGCTTGCCTCGCCAGCGGGACCATCCACCTGCCAAACTGCGTCTTTCTGGAGTTGGCGCGACAAACCGTCGATCGCCACTTCATAGGGGATGATGGTTGTTGCACTAGGTAGACTGCCCTCACGGACTAGGAAGCCGTTTTCGGCGCGAATTTGAAGCCGATGGCTTTGAGTGCTCCGCGTCTGTAACACGACGGCCTTCGAGGGCAGTTTCGAGTCGTCTATTTCAAGAGTGGCGCGCAAACCGGAGCCTGCGACATTGATCTCGAAAACCGGCGGGATCAGACAGTGAAGATCAAGCTCGGTCTGATCCAGCGGCAAGCCCTGCGCTCCGGCCTCGGTCAACACGAAGCCGACCCTTTTCGTTAGGTCGCCCGACAGCGCCGGCTGGCCACGCGAAGCCGATAATCTCAATCTCAACTGATGCGTTTGCCCCGCAGCAACCGAAGGCGTCGTGACGCTGAAGGTCCCCGGCGTTTCATTGCTTGCATCGCGGGCATCAATTGTGAAGGCGATGTTCTCGAAGAGAAGCGGACGATAGCTGTCTGGGATCGAAAGCCGATAAGAGCATGTTTCAGAGCCTGTATTTCGGATCGTGACGGCGAGCCGCAGGTGCGCATCCACAACGGAAAACGGATTGTAGATCAGGGGACGCCGTGCCGAGAAGGTTTCGATTTTCCCGGCGCAGGCATGTGCAGAGACTTCTGTTGCCAGCAGCATCGCGACAATAAAGGCGAGCTTCATGCCGCGCACCTTTGGGTGACAGCACCTGCATCGTAGATGCCCATCGTTTTTTCTGGAACAGTCAGTTCGAAGCACTGCGGGGTTTCGCCGAGCATCTCGATGCGCCAGCGGCCGGGCTTCAGGCCCTCGATGCTGAAACGCCCGCCGCTATTGGTGAAGAGCGCAACCTTGCGGGGTTGGGCGACGCCCTCTTCCTTTGCAAGACCGCTCAAGAGTGCCAGCGGTTGACCATTCATCTCGAGATTTCCGACCGCCATCACGCTGTAGTCGGATCCGGCCTTCAGCACATAGCCGCTTTTGTAAGCGGGCTGTACATCGAAGACGCCGGAGCCGAGATCGTAACCTTCGGGCGCGCCGTCGGCTTCGAGGGGCAACTGGGAATGAGCATAGGATGGCAGGTCGGAAACAAGCGCAGGCCCCAGGGTGCCGGAGACAGCGCGCGACGGCGCGTCGCCTGCCTTGATACGAAGCGTTGCGTCCGCGAGCGATTTATGAGGAGCAACGATGGCAAAGCTGTCAGTCACAGCGCGGCCAAACGCGACATGGCCATCCGCGAACGCAATCGCACCCGAGGCCGAGACGGTGCTCACATCGCTGGCAACATCGCGATTGAGGCCATAGACTTGGCGAGAGCGACTGGCCGCGATATCGAACCGAGTGTCGGAATAGGCAGCGCTGAAATCGACCTTATTTTCTGGATCGGAGCCCGTGACTGCATGCGGGATTTTCTCGATATCGGCCTTTACCGCATAATGGCCGTTTTCCGTCTCGCCAGCAGTCGAGATCCCAAGGATGGAACTGCCATGAAGCCCATCCTGTGTGAACGCGATCTCGGTATCTCTTCCGGCCCGGATGTTCAGGCGCCCCATGACCGTCCACGAAGATTGATATTCGCCTGCCAAGTTCGTCGTATTGTCCCGAGACAATGAAACCGCCCAGTTAAGGTTTGGGCGGACCGATTTGGAAAGCGTCACGCCTCCGCCAACGCGCGACGACGAGAACGCAGATCCCGCGACCGCATTTAGCGAAAGGGAAAGGGCGAAATCATCAGGAAGTTCGAGCGTGTAGAACCCGTTGAGCGAAAACCCTTCGAGAGCGCTCGAGGTGGAAAATATCGGCGCGAAATCAGCGCTTCGGTATTCGGCCCCGACCTGGAATCTGCCAGGCACCTCCCAACGCTTGAGCAGCGCCTCGGGCGTGTAGGTCAGTGCCGCCGCGAAACCTTCTCCACCATGCCAGCTTTTGCTGGCCGCCAGCTCGGCGGCGACACGGCCGAGCCACGTAGGTGAGATGACCATGAACCCGCCCATCGCCGAACGGGAGCCAAGCTGAAGATGAGCTGTGCCGGTCAGATCTTCCGTTAGACCAAGGCGATAGTACCCCGTCGCAGCTGGCTCACTCCAATAATATTGCAGACCGGTCAACCCGGATCCGCTTCTGTAGCCTGCTGAGAAACCCCAATCGCTGACGCCGGGCGTCAGCAGGGCGTAATCGTAAAATTGGGAAAAGTTGAATGAGGTGCGCTTGCCGGTATCGTCGGTGATTTCGAGCGTGATGTTGTTTTCGCCGGTTCTCAGGGGCAACTCGCTGATGTCGTGATCGCCGGGCGCCATCTCCAGTCGGCGAACAACCTGACCGTTAATAAGGATATCGACCTCGGAGGGGCGCTCAAGACGGAAAGAGCGGTGTCCGGTAGGCCGGATATTTTTCTGCGGCTGGAGCTTATCGTAGGACTTCTGAACGGATACCCCGAGGAAACTCCCGCCGTTCTGCATACCCGTAGTCGCTGGGGTGATGTCGCCTGCCGTATAACGAAGGGCGTTGCCGACATCGTCGTAAACCGCGCGGGTTCCCTGCCGCATCGCAAGACCGTTCGAGGAGGCAACCTCGTTCTCCACCACAACACCCATCACGCGAACGGCGAATGCAAGACCGATTCCGGGAGAGAAGGCCCCCCGCTTTGACGTTATGTCCGGTGAAGTATATTGCGCGCCCGCTGTGATGTTGACGTAACCTGAAAAGTTTGCTCGAGGGGCCAGATGCTCGGGTGGAACGATCTGCTCTTCGGCGAGCGAAATATGCGCACCAGGCCTTTGCTCGGCTTTTGGAAAAAAGCTGAGGGTCATCTCACCGATATCGAAGGAAACCGGCAAGCCAGCCTCCTTGAGAGCCTGAAGACTGACAAACCCGCCGGAGGCAGGGAGTGCGCGGACAGCCGCCGCAATTTCGGGTTTCAGAATCGGCGCAGCAAGCTTCAGGAAGGTTTCCTGGTCTAAGGAATATGCGTCTTCTCCGAAAAGCTGGGTGGGTATGTCGCCAAGGTAAAAGCGCCCCTCCTTGAGGGCGAGGCTGATTGTATAAGTCTTGCTTGCGATCATTGTATGCCCAGACCCCTGATTTTTTTGCATCACGCTCACCCCAGCATCATCTTGGGCACGCGCCCCTATTGCGCAAGCAAGCAAGGCCACAATCCCGAGAACAGGTGAACGGCATTGCATGGTATGCTCAACGGTTATGCTTGCCTGCTAACGCATTGCTTTGCCGAGCTCGACCTCAGCGCCCACGTTTTTCACGTCAGCAGGCATCGGAACTGCGAGCTTGAACCGTCTTTTCTTACCCGGCTGGACGAGGCCAATGCCGACGGCGTATTCCAGCTCGCCCGGGGAAAGCGTCTTTGCCCAACTGCCCGACTTCAGCGTCAAGGAGGCCTCGCTCAGCTTGGAATGCACGGTTCCCGGGTTGCTGAGAAGCAGGCTCACGTATTTTTTTCCGTCTTCGCTCACGACGCCGCTGGAAAGCACGTCGAGCGCCTTTTTTCCCGAGGGCGGGGCGACGTTTGCCACGACGTCGAAATTAAACACGATCTGAAAGCCGCTTTTTTTCTCCGGCATCGCCACGGGTAGCTGGTTCACAGCCAGTATATAAGTTTGGCTCCTTGCGACCGGGGTGCCCGCCCACTGCACGCGGAAAACCTGCTTCGAGTGAGGTCTGAGCATTCGGCTCGGCGGGAAGATGAGAAAATCATTCGGCGCTGGCGTCACCTGCCGGCTGCCGTCTTCGGCAATCTCCGCGCGCGAAACGACGACCTCGATTGGGACATCCCTGTCGCTATCGTTATTGACCAGGATTTGCGCTGTACGCTGCGACGGGTCACCCGAGTTTATCTCAACAACCAGTGGCGTCACCCCGAGCGCATGAGCCGACGGACCGGCAAAAGCGAGGGACATAGAAACGAAGAATACGCGGGTTAAAAATGCACACATCTGCCCCACCCGCTCGCGTTGCCGCGGACGGTCTCTTTCTGTCTGGTTTTCCGTTCTGATCAGGAAGGCGTTGCCCGACGCCCTCCTTTAACTAAAGCTTCGCACCGATCTGCACCGCTATGGTGTCGGTGTAAGTGCCGTTCACAAGAGGAATGTCGCCGTCTTTCGTGGCAAAAGTGAGCGTCAGCGTGCCCGAATTTGCGCCCGCAGTCTGAAGTTGAGCGGTGCGCTGTTGGGAGGTATCGAGGATCAATTCGCGGATTGATCCCCAATTGGCGGTCACCGTGTAGTCGACCTTGCTCAAGAACTCCCCGGCCGTGGCTTGTCTTGCATCGGTCGACGTCATCCCGCTGTTCTGGCTCGACAAGCTCAGATAGGCTTCATAATTGCACATAGCCTTGTCGAACTTGAGCGTAAGGCTCGACGATTTCACGAAGGCGGTCGTATTATCGATCAGACTTTCAATGGTCACCATGTTCGAGGAGTAGGTCGCGTTGGATGCTGCACCTGATGGGGCAGCCTGTCCGGGAAGCTGGCAGACCTGCGGGGCTACGCCCTTTATTTGAAAGGACGTGCTCGCGCTGGACGATGCCGACTGGGCCGTCGCTTGCGGCACGCAAAAACCCGCTGCAAGAAGCAGGGTCGACACGACGGAATAGTAAGCATTTTTAGAAGCGGGTTGCATAGTGCCCTTCCTTAAAGCAGTGGCCTAAAGGTGATTACGAGATTATCTGTGTAGGTGCCCGCCACGACCGGCGAATCACCAGGATCATCGACCTCGATGTCGATGCGAAGATCACCGGAGACCGCGCCCGGAGCGACGGCCTCGGGTGTCGATTGCCCCTGAATACCACCAGTTTGCAGCGTCACGACAGACGGTCCCCACGCGACACTCGCGCCGTAGTTGAACCGCTGGACGAAGCCCGATCCTGCCTCTGTCCTGGTCTGAGGGTCCAACCCGCCATTTCCGGAACTAACCGTCATGACATGGGGATGGTTGCACATGCCCTTGAGCGTAACGGCAATTGACGTCGCAACGGCGCGGGCGTTGCTATCAATAAGCTGGGTCACGCTGAGGATGTTCTGCGAGGCTGAGCCGCCGCCTACCGCCATGTTGGTTGAGCGTACCGCCCTCGCCGCCTCGAAATGGCAGACGGGTTGCGCCCTGCCTTGCAGAACGATGGCTTGGCGCGCTCCTTCCTCCGCGTAAGCGGACCTCGCTCCCGCGAGGAAGAAGGCAAGTTGGACACACACATGGCGACTCAATACGAACACGACGCACCTACATTATATACATTTTGTTGAAAATATTTCGTTCTCGCGGATAGTCAACCAGGTTGCAAAGCCTCTCGTCACAACAGATCAGAGCTCAGGCGAAATTCGAAGAAAGACCACGTCCTGATAAGTCCCGGCGATTGGAAACTGATCTCCGGAATCCCATGAAAATCCGAGTGTTATATTTTTCTGGAACGCCGAAGCGTTCGCATTCGAGACGCCTCCACAGATAGAGGTGGCCTCCTTCATGTTGCCGGAATGGCACGTGTCAACAAGAATTTTCGCGTCCGTTTCCAGCTGATAAGATAACGAATAGGGTAGGCTGGTCAGAAATGGCGGGTTTGCGGTTGTTGTGCGGTTTAGCGTGACAGCGCCATTCTGCGAGCTGAGCGAAAAGGCAAACCGCGAATTGCAGGAGAAGCCGACCCGCACAGATACAGACCCTGTACGAGTGATGTCGCCCAGATCGACGACCGGCGTCGTGTTCGATACGGTACACGCAGGCGGCACGACAGTCTGGACGGTTATCGTGACGTCCTGACTTCCCGCTTGAACGTTCACGGACAATGTGACCGCCACGAACAACGAGGCCCCAAAACTGAACCATCGCTCCGCCCAAGGCGGCATCAGCGATGGGACGGTTGAATTGATCCCCAGTCTGGCGAACATAACGCCAAAGCCTCCCCGATTTGCAGCAAAACCTTCGATTGATGGATGTCTTGAGGAAGTGAAGGCGTGTGTCAATTGCCTCGCCTCTCAGGAAAGGTGCGCCCGGCATAATCTGCCTTAATTAGGCCCCAAATTAGCAACCTGGGTTATCCACAGGAAGAAGAAATAGTCAATATATAACAATTGTTTAGTAAGCGATCTGTCAGCACTATGGCGAAAATATGGTAAGCGGCGTTCTGACCTCACCTTCCATTTTGCACGAACGGCTGCGAGTGTGACGGTTCATTGAGGGATCGTCTTATGTCTAATCCTGGTCGTAGTCCTATCACGGAGCTTGCGTCGTGCGCGCGGGCCGACACGTTCCAGCGCATTGAGGTGATCACCGGCGTTGCCCGGCGACGGTCGTGGCCGTCCGATGTGAAGGCGGCGATCGTGCAGGAAACGCTTGAGGACGGGGTCGGCGTTTCCGAGGTTGCGCGCCGACACGGCGTGGCTGCGAGCCAGCTTTTCAAATGGCGCCGTGAAGCGGGGCTCAGATCGCGACCGCCCAAACCAGAGCCGGTGACGTTTGCCCCTTTGCTGATCGAGAAAAAGGATGCGCCTCAGCCTGAGCATAAAGAAGAGGCACCGCCATCCGGGCTGATCGAACTCGAACTCGCAGGGGGACGGGCGCGGATCCCGGTGACGGCCGGCCGCGAGGTTATCCTGGCAATTATCGACGGGCTTTCGATGAGGCGGCGGTGATTTTCGGCGCCATTCCACCTCGGATTTACATCGCGACGCGGCCTGTCGATTTCAGGAAAGGCATGGATGGGCTTGCGGCCACGGTTCAGGAGGTCTTGAAGCTCGATCCGTTTTGCGGCGCTGCCTTCATCTTCCGCTCCAAGCGGGCGGACCGGATCAAGATTTTGATCTGGGATGGCTCGGGGCTGATCCTGATCTACAAGCGGCTCGAGGATGCGAAGTTCCGCTGGCCAAGGATCGAGGACGGGGTCATGCGTCTGTCGCCTGCGCAAGCGTCCGCCTTGTTCGAGGGCTTGGACTGGGCCCGGGTCCGTGCGGTTCGAAGGGCGCGTCCTCAGGCGGTGCAATAAGCCTGATATCTCTCTGTTTTTGCGTGATTGTGATTGCAAATCATGGTGCTGTTCGCGTCATGATTGCAGCTACGGATCAGCTCCCTGACGATATCGGCGTCCTGAAAGCTCTGGTGGCGCACTGGGCGGAACAAGCGTCGGCGAAAGACGCAGCGCTCGCCGAAAAGGACGCCGAACTGGCCCGCGTTCAGGGCGCCAATGCGAGATTGTGGGAGACGCTGCGCCAGCTGCGTCGCGCGCAGTTCGGCCGCAAATCGGAGAAGCTCGATCCCGATCAGTTGAGCCTCGCCATGGAGGAGACCGAGCAGGCGATCGCCGAAACGGGTGCCACGGATGAGACCTCGAACGCGACGCTGAAAGCGTCGCGCAAAGGACCCCGCTCTGTCAATCGCGGGGCGCTGCCCTCCCATCTGCCGCGGGAGGAGATCGTCATCGAACCGGAAAGCACAGCTTGTCCGTGTTGTGGCGGTGCCATGCATGTCATGGGCGAGGATCGCTCGGAGCGGCTGGACGTGATCCCGGCCCAGTTCAAAGTGATCGTGACGCGCCGGCCGAAATATGCCTGCCGGGCCTGCGAAGGCGCTGTGGTTCAGGCTCGGGCGCCAACGCGTCTGATCGAGGCCGGCATCCCGACCGAGGCACTGGTCGCTCACGTTCTGACCGCGAAATATGCCGATCACTGTCCGCTGTATCGGCAGGCGCAAATCTATCGCCGCCAGGGCGTCGATCTCGATCGCTCCACGCTCGCTGACTGGGTCGGCAAAGCGGCGGCGCTTCTGGCGCCGCTTCAGACGCGCCTGTTCGAGATCCTGAAAACCTCGCCGAAACTGTTCGCCGACGAGACGCGCTGCCCCGTCCTGGATCCGGGACGAAAGCGCGTGAAGCTCGGCCAGCTCTGGGCTTACGCCCGCGACGACAGGCCCTGGGGCGGCTCCGATCCGCCCGCCGTTGTCTACTGCTATGCGCCAGGCCGCGGATCGGAGCATGTGAAAAGCCATCTCGCAGGCTTCAGCGGGATCCTGCAGGTCGATGGCTATAGCGCCTACAAGGACCTCGCGAGCAACCGGCCAGCGTCGGCACCGCTCATCCTGTCCTTCTGCTGGACGCACCTGAGGAGGCGGTTCTATGAAATCGCTGTGGGCGGCAACGCGCCGCTCGCCGACGCCGCGCTCGCGCAGATCGCAGCGCTTTACAAAATCGAGGAAACCATCCGTGGCCAGAGCGCCGAAGCGCGCCGCAAGGTCCGACAGGCCAAGAGCATGCCGCTACTCGATCGTTTCAAGTCCTGGTTTGAAAAGACCCTCTCCCTCGTTCCCGGCGGCTCCAAAATGGCCAAGGCCATCCGCTATGCTCTCCACCATTGGGACGGCCTCATCCTGTTCGCGAACGACGGGCGCATCGAGATGGACACCAACACCGTCGAGCGTTCCATCAGGCCCTTGGCTCTGAACAGGAAAAACGCACTCTTCGCCGGCCACGACCGCGGAGCAGAGCATTGGGGAATCGTCGCTTCGCTCATTGAAACGGCCAAACTCAATGGCGTCGATCCACAGGCCTGGCTCGCCAGCATTCTCTCACGCCTCGTCAATGGCTGGCCGATGCGCAAAATCGATGAACTCATGCCCTGGGCCTTTGCCGTTCACCAAAAGGCTGCTCCCGTGGTCTGAGAACACCGCTTACAAAATATGGCCGTTTCGTGCCAAAAATACGGTTGCGCTTTTTGTAAAAGATTTTTACTGATTTAGACACAGTCCGATGTCAGCGAGTAGAAGATGCACAGCCAGGAACGCTCCCGACGCTTAAATTCAATCCCGTCAGATACGTCTCGTAGATCTGAAGGCTTCTCGCGTGACTTCGGTACCTTGCCGAAGAAACGGCCGGAATAAAGAAGCCAGTTAGCGATCATTCATTTCATCGCTTCTGCCGAACACGTCCAACAGATTTGCCGCTTAGCCATCGGCGCGCGCACTGTGCGTCGCCGGATTGTGCTGCGTATATACGGAGACACTCATGACGATCGATATGTTCGAGTCCGCCAACTTCAGCTTTGCCGGCATCGCGCACGCCCGCGCCAGAGAACGGAAAGCCCGTCATTGGATCGAAGCCGCCGTCGCCGCAGGTACGGATCCTCACATACAGCAACAAGGCATGTCTTCTGGCGAGCTTGCCGGGGAGTGGCTGCTGCGAATGCTCAAATCGGCGGATACTCCGGGGAGGACAATCAATGATCTGCCCGAAAGTCTTTGGCTGGAGACTTTCATCATTCTGGAATCAATGGGACGCATCGAGTTTGCCGAGAGGCTCATGCCTTGGCATGGAAACCTGTTTCCCGACGATGCTTCGCCCCGCGCTATTGCCCTGAGGGCGCGGATCGCCAGGCGCGTCCTCAACATGGAACTGACTCAGTTCTATGCGCCGTGCGGGATCAGCATCGAGACCGCACTGTTGCTTGAAAAGGGTTCTTCGTCCCTGAGAGAGGAGGATCTTGACGTCTTGTGCGAGGGGCATATCCTGTCCTCTGACTGGCTTTTTTCGGGGCAGGCGGATGAGATCGAAGCCTGAGGGCGATATGCGCCAAGGCAAGCTCTTGTAGCCAAAGCCGTCTTAAAGACGGCCCCACCCTAATGTTCCTTGCGGAAGTCCGCTTTGTTGCGACAAGCGAACTTCCGTTCGATAGGAGCGAGCGTCCGCAAGCGACCATCTCGGCACAATATCTTCTCGCGAGCGACATAGTGCATCCGCGTCCGAGAATGAGAATGCCGCGCTTGCTCTTCGCGGTCGGGCGACAATTCGGAAGCCGTGAATAAACCGTAGAACTCTTCGGCGCTCAGCAGTGGCATAACGACCGAAATGGTCATCACCCTTCGCGACGACCTCGTCGCGCTGACGCCTGCATTTATCTCGATAACCCGCATCACTTCCCGAAGGCATAGAACCCAGGGCGGTACACCATATCCGACGTGATTGGCGTGTTTCATCTGAGCCTCGGTAGCGCCAATGGTCTCCAGCCATGAGGCCTGATTTTCGGGGTAGGGCGACAGGACTGCGTCAATGCAGTCGCACTGCGAAAATGCGGCCTGCCAGCCATGGACGATCGCGGCGGGCTTCGCGAGCTGTTGGATCGCGGCATGCTTGTCGAACACGGCGTTCTTGCTCCCATTCCTGACTTATTTCCCCAAGGCATAGAAACTTGGCGTGTACTCCATATCGGGGATGATAGCCTGTTTGAGGTCGTCGACGGTCGCGCCGATCTCATCGAGCCACCAGCTCAGCGTATCGACATAGGGCGCGATGAAGCCGTCGATGTCCGAGCATTGGGAGAAGGCGGACTTCCATCCAGCCAGAATGGCGGCGGACTTCGCGAGGGATTGGATCGCGGCCTTCTTGTCGACCTTGACGGTCTTGGAAAGCTTGGGAAACACGATCTCGCCGAGTTTCACTTCGAGGTCGTCGAGCTTCCCTACAAGGTCCTCGTCGGCCGCAAGGGTCGGGGCGACATGAAGCGAGCCGTCGACGAGTTGAATGTGGTGCCCCAGAAACTGAAATCCGTTGCTGGCCTCTGTCGCGGTCTTGAGCTTGAGCTTGAAAGTCCCGCCCGGGAGCTTCCCTATGGTCTCGGCGAGTGCATCGGTTTCCTCCGCGCAAAGCTTTGGGCTTTTTGCGAGAAGCAGGAAATCGTCAGCCAGATTGACGAGCTTCACATCCGGAGTGGGAGACCACTCCAGACCCGAAACCGTATACGCGGCCACGACCGATGAACAAGCCGAGCCCTGGGGAATTCCCAGGCGGGCGGTGTCAAGCAACTGTGCAGGGGAAGGGAGGGGAGAATTCCAATAGGGATTCTTCCTGAGCTTCAAACGCACAGTCATGTATCGTCCTGTGACGACATGCTCCACCACTTCATGCGGGAGCGGCAGTCCTTTCCCTTTCCCCGATTGGGGCGGTAGCCCCCCATTGGAGGGCGCTCCTGCCGTTGCCTGCTTGAAGGGCAGCTCGGAAAGCAGCTTCTCAAGGTCGAAGCTGCCAAAGAAGTCGGTGATGTCCAGATGCGCGACATGGACATAACCTTGCGTGATGAAAGCCTTCGTCTGCTGGATCGCGGCCTGATAGCCGAGATGGGTATACTGGAAGGAGCGGGGCACAAAGAAGACGTCGACCACGCGCTTGACGAGGTGCTGCGCCGTCCTGTGCCGCAAACCGTGATCGTGGATCATGCGATAGCCGCCGTTCGACTTCATGATCGGCCAGACCCGCACCGGCTCCGTGATGGGATGCCAAAGGTCGAGCGTGGTCGAGACCTCAAGGCATTCGTCGAGGGTCTTGCATTTGGAGGCCGCGAGCTTCCGGTTGGCGCTGAGGGCGGAGACGAGCTTGACGCCCTGATCGGTGAGAAGTGCGGTGACGGCTTCCTGCTTCGCCAGCTAGTCACCGTTCTGGATTGACTGAATGAGGTCTGGGTCAGCTTTTTTGTGGTCTTGCGCGCGAGACCGATCTCCTTCCGCACCCGTTTCAGATAGGCGTCGGAAAGATTGTGTTCGAACAGAACGCCTTCGATCAGGGCAACTGGCACCGCGCATCTCCTTTCTTGGAGTGCGCTCAAAGGGAGGTCGCGCACTTCCGTGCGCCTGCCGCTTTTTACAGCGGATCGACCTCCTTGTCGCCAAGGCAGTGCGGTGTCTACCCGGGTGGACTACCGCGTTCAAGCCAGTTGATTGCTTGCCTTTGAAATAAATGCACCCTACGTTCTGCTCCGACAGACGCTGAGAAACGTCTCGGTATCCGCGCTTTGCGCTCCCGCAGCACGTCGATGGAAATCGAGTGCTGATGTCTTCTCCCGCATGCTCGATCATCGAGCCCGATATGCAGGGTGAGGACGGATCATCCCGAGTTCTCAGATGTCTGGCCATAGCCAAGGAGGGCACCGACATGAAAACTGTTCGGGGCTCTCTATGTCTTTCGGCAGGCGTGCCGGTGCCTCTCCATTTTCCAGGAAAGGCCTCCGCAAATGATCGTCACCTTCAAGAAGAAGATAACTCGGCCGAAGGATGCAAGCGTGCCTATTGGTCACGATGCGCTTGTCGAAGCGGCGCTTCAAATTGAGGCGCCGGAGACGAGCCTTCCCGCGCCTGCCGGATGGACCGAGCCCTACGACAGCGAACTTGGCGACATCGTTCATGAAATCGAGAACGCAGATCTCGAAGAGACCCTGAGCGATATCGACTCCTCGGCAAATCTTTACGACAAGACGGCCTTCCGCATGGGTGGTCGGCTATTGCGCGTGAAACGAGAGGGCTGGTTCGCTCCTTACTCGTCCTTTAATGAATGGCTCGAGAAGGGAAAGGGCATCAGGCGGGCGAGAGCGTATTGATGCGCATCTACGACGTGCTTTCGAATTGCAAGATTTCTGCCGCGCAGCTTGAAGCCATCGGCTGGACCAAGCTGCGTGCGATCTCAGGCGTCGTTACCCCCGAAAACGCAGCGGAGTGGCTTGAGGCGGCAGAAAAGATGTCGAGGGGTGACCTCAACGAACTCGTCCGGAAGGCGAAAGCGAAAGGCAAGAGCCTGGAAGCGGGCGAGGAGCAAAAACAGGTCAAGACCTTTCGCCTTTATCAGGGGCAGGCCGAAATTGTAGAGTTGGCTCTCGAAAAGGTGAAGCATGACACCGGAACCGCTCACGACAACGTCGCCCTGGAGCTTATCTGCGGCGACTTTATGGGCAGCATGACGCTGGAGGAGCGGTTGAAGTACCAGGACCCCGATGTCCTGCTGCAAAAGCTTGCGACCGCTGCTGCCTCCTGCGGCCCTGATGTAGCTATGGCCGCCATTGAAGTCCTCCAGGAACACCTCGCCATGCATCAGTAGACCGAGCTGATAGTGAAATAGGGCTGGCAGAAATCTACCCGGGTAGACGCAGGCGGCGCCTTCGCGCGCGCCGCTTGCGAAATCCCCAATCTCCTGGCGGAATCTAGTGCACTGACGCAAACATAGGATTCACAAAGCAGACGAAGCAAGGCATGCTTCAGGCATGGCTCAAACCGTCTGCATCCTTCTCTCGTCCGAAGACCGCTCACGTTTGGCGGCGGTCATCGGGGACCGCAACAGCCCGCAGAAGCACGCGCAGCGGGCAAAGATCGTGCTTCATTCTGCTGAGCGCCGTTCCGTTTTCGACGTCGCCCGCTTAAGCGGCGTCAGCCGGCCAGCCGTATGGCGTTGGCAGCGGCGCTACGCCGAAAAAGGGGTGGACGGGCTGTTGCGCGACCAGACCCGCAAGCCAGGCAAGCCGCCTTTGTCAGCGAAGAGCGTCGCGAAAGTGCTGGCGCTGCCGTGTTCCGAGCCCCCCGGAAACGCCACGCATTGGACCGGACGCGCTGTCGCCAAGGCGGCGGGCGTCAGCTTGCGCACGGTGCAGCGCATCTGGGGAGCCCACCGCCTTCAGCCGCACCGCTTGCGCACGTTCAAGAAGTCGAACGATCCCGCCTTCGCCGAAAAGGTCGAGGATGTGGTGGGCCTCTACATGAGCCCGCCCTGCCATGCCGTGGTCCTGTCCATCGACGAGAAGAGCCAGATCCAGGCGCTCGACCGCACTCAACCGGGCCTGCCGTTGAAGCCCGGCAAATGCGCGACCATGACCCACGATTACAAGCGCAACGGAACCACCACGCTGTTCGCCGCACTCAACGTGCTGGATGGAACCGTGCTCGGCCGCTGCATGAAGCGCCACCGCCATCAGGAGTTCATCAAATTCCTCAACGCCGTGGAGCGCAAGGTCCCAGCCGGCAAGATCATCCACGTCATTCTGGACAACTACGGAACCCACAAGCATCCCAAGGTGGACGCCTGGCTGGCGGATCATCCGAGGTGGGTTTTTCACTTCACGCCGACCTCGGCGTCCTGGCTGAACGCGGTCGAAAACTTCTTCTCCGCCATTACCCGGCGGCGCATCCGTCGTGGCGTCTTCAAATCCGTCGCCGACCTCGAAGACGCCATCAAGCGCTACATCGCCGATCACAACCGGAACGCAAAACCCTTCGTCTGGACCAAAACCGCCGATGAAATCTTCGACAAGCTCAACCGCCTCAATCTGCACCTTCTGAATGAGTCAGTGCACTAGCAAGCCGCTCCATGCGTGCACAGGTCGAATGTTCGACCTGGCTCATTAAGAGGCGCCTTCGACACCTGCTGGCGCGCGTGGTCTTATCATCGGCGTTTCGAAAGTGAACGATACACCGCTCAAGGCGACATGATTTCCGGACACGGCGGCGAGGCAACCGTTTGGACACCGCAATGGATAAGGCCCTGAGAGGAATCTACCCGGGTAGATAGGTGATGCTCTTTCCGCTCTCGATGCTTGACGAGAGGAACGGACGCCGCGAAAGTCAGACATGCGGAATATAACCGCCGCCTGTTTGCTGGGACCGGACGGATGACCTTTACTGTTAACGCCCCTTGGGTGAAAGCAATGGCGTTTTTTGATTGACGCAATGCAACGCGCCGCGATTGCCTAAAATAGTAATTCAGTCATAAATGGCAAAGCGTGAGTCGTCGTAAGGTCGGCGCACGTCTGTTCGGTTGCGAAGTGATTTTTGATCGCCCTTTTGCGCGCGACGCTCTGGTTAGGGGCTGAGCCATTGATGCGAGAACGCATGACCCCGCACGAGTTCCTTTCAAAATGGCGCAACGTCGAGCTCAAGGAGCGATCCGCCTCCCAAAGCCACTTCAACGACATTTGTCGCCTGCTCGGCATTGAAGACCCGATCAAAGCCGATCCGAAAGGGACGTGGTTCACGTTCGAGAAGGGCGCGACAAAAACGAGTGGCGGCGAAGGCTGGGCTGATGTTTGGCGAAAGGGCTGCTTCGCCTGGGAATACAAGGGACACGCCGCCAACCTTCAAAAGGCGTTCGACCAGCTTCTTCGCTACTCAATCGCTCTTGAAAGCCCGCCGCTCCTGATCGTGTCCGACATGGAGCGCATTCGCATCCACACCAACTGGACAAACACGGTCCAGCAGGTCCACGAAATCACGCTGGAAGACCTAGCCAATGGGGCGAAGCGCGACTTGCTGCGCGCCTGCTTCGAAGACCCAGAAAGGTTGCGCCCGGCTAAAACCCGTCAAATGCTGACCGAGGAAGCGGCACGGGAATTCGCTTCCCTCGCTCAACGGCTCCGCGACCGTGGGAACGAGGCTCATCAGGTTGCCCATTTCGTCAATCGTCTGGTCTTCTGCATGTTCGCCGAAGACGTTCGTCTGTTACCGGACGCGATATTCACGCGCATGCTGGAGGCGAGCCGGAGCAATCCGAGCCAGTTCTCCGCCCATGCCCAAACCCTGTTTTCTGCGATGCGTTCAGGCGGCATGGTGGGCTTTGAACAAGTCGAATGGTTCAACGGCGGCCTTTTCGACGATGACAGCGCCTTGCCGCTTGAGGCTGACGACATAGCCAACCTGCTTGCCGCCGCGCGACTTGACTGGTCGGAAATTGATCCCTCAATTTTCGGCACCTTATTTGAACGCGGGCTCGATCCCAACAAGCGCAGCCAGCTTGGGGCGCACTATACGGATCGCGACAAGATCATGCAGATTGTGCGGCCGGTGATCATCGAGCCGCTTGAGCGCGAATGGACTGAAGCGAAGGCCGCCATCGCAGGCCAGATGGACAAGGCTGCCGAAGCGCGGGCTCGCGTTCCGGCGACACAGGCCGAGGCCCGCAAGGTGTTTATGGTAGCTCGCCGCGCCGAAGAAGCGGCATTGCGAGCGGCCAAAGAGCATCATTCGAAATTCGTTGAACGGCTTCGCAACTTCCGAGTGCTCGATCCCGCGTGCGGCTCAGGCAATTTTCTTTATCTTTCGCTTCTGGCGCTGAAGGATATAGAGCACCGCGCCAATCTCGACGCCGAAGCGCTGGGGCTCGGGCGATTTGCCCCGTCTGTCGGGCCGGAAAACGTGTTTGGCATCGAAATCAATCCCTATGCAGCAGAACTGGCGCGAGTTTCGGTATGGATCGGCGAAATCCAATGGATGCGCCGCAACGGTTTTGATGCGGCGCGAAATCCGATCCTGCGGACGCTGGAAAACATCGAGAACCGAGATGCCGTTCTCGCCCTCGACGGCACGCGGGCGGAATGGCCCTCAGCGGACGTGGTCGTTGGGAATCCGCCGTTCTTAGGCAACAAGTAAATGATCGGCGAATTAGGCGAGGCTTACACGCTAGCCTTACGCCAGGCATGGCCGGAAGTGCCAAGCGGCGTCGATCTGGTGTGTTACTGGTTTGCTAGCGCATTTGCAAACATGCTAGAGGGCAAACTCGAACGCGCCGGATTGGTAGCGACTAATTCGATCCGGAGCGGGGCTAACAGGGAACCGCTCAAGAACATTGTCGACAAGGGGCGAATTTTCGCTGCATGGAGCGACGAAGAATGGACTATTGAAGGAGCCGCAGTGCGGGTTTCGCTCGTCTGCTTCGACGTTACCAATGGCCAAACGGCCGCTTCGAACGGCTTGGATTTAACCAGAACACAGCGGCTCGATCAGAATAAGGGCGTTTGCTTTGTAGGGGTAATATTGAATGGAGAGTTTGAACTCCCCGCCGCGTTGGCTAGGGCAATGCTGGCCGCACCACGTAACGTAAACGGGCGAGCAAACAGCGACGTTTTGAAGCCAAGTCTCAACGGAGACGATTTCAACGGGCTGCGCCCCGACAAGTGGGTTATCGACTTCGGGACTGAGGTGTCCGAAAAAGAGTCATCATATTATGAAACGCCGTATGCGTATATCGAGAAGCGGGTGCGACCCTACCGTCAGCGGCTCAAAAATGATGGCTCATTTGCTGTACGGGCGAAGATTGAACGAGAAGTTTGGTGGCGACATGCTCGATCACGCCCGAAAATGAGGGAAGCTCTGAACGGATTTAGCCGTTACATCGGCACACCAATGGT
The DNA here is from genome assembly GCF_000166055.1 of Rhodomicrobium vannielii ATCC 17100. Classification (NCBI taxonomy): domain Bacteria; kingdom Pseudomonadati; phylum Pseudomonadota; class Alphaproteobacteria; order Hyphomicrobiales; family Hyphomicrobiaceae; genus Rhodomicrobium; species Rhodomicrobium vannielii. The sequence continues at coordinate 3,450,058 of NC_014664.1, read as the reverse complement.
ATCGAGCTATCGGACATTTGGCTTTCTGCCGTCTTCCGTGCTGCCTGATCAAAAGCTCGTCGTATTTGCTAAGGATGACTTTACGACACTCGGAATATTACACTCCAAATTCCATGATGTTTGGACTTTTAATAAGTGTTCGTGGATAGGTGCGGGAAACGACATCACTTATTCGAACACGGAAGTATTCTTGACGTTCCCTTTTCCGGAAGGCCTCACCCCCGACATTTCCGCTGCCATTTATGCCGACGACCCCCGCGCACAGGCTATCGCCTTGGCCGCCGCGAGGCTCAATGAACTGCGCGAGAACTGGCTTAATCCGCCGGACCTCGTGCGACGCGAGCCCGAGGTCGTGCCCGGCTATCCGGATCGCGTCCTGCCGGTAAACGATGCCGCAGCAAAGGAGCTGGCCAAGCGCACCCTCACCAACCTTTATAACGCGCGCCCCGCATGGCTCGATCATGCGCACAGAGCGCTTGATGAGGCGGTTGCGGACGCATATGGCTGGGGCGCAGACTTCCGCGCCGGGAAACTGACCGACGATGAAATTCTTGCCCGCCTATTCCGGCTCAACCAGGAGCGGGCCGCAGAGCAAAGCAAAGCTACCCGTGCATACGTATCCGAGACCGTCGAGGTGTGCGGATGAGCACCGTCACTCCCGAATCGCCAATTCCCGATTACCAGAGCCTCATGCTGCCGGTGCTCAAGGCTGCCAATAGCGGAGAAGTGCGCATTGGCGACGTTGTTCGTGCGCTGGCGGAAGCTCTGGCCTTGAGCGATGAAGACCGCGCGATCTTGCTGCCGTCCGGGCGACAGACCTTGTTCGCCAACCGGGTCCATTGGGCAAAGACCTATCTTGCCAAGGCGGGTTTGGTCGAAAACACACGACGTGGCCATTTCCGTATCACGCCGCGCGGAAGCGAGGTGCTGGCGGCAAACCCCGACCGCATAGACAATCGGTTCTTGAGCCGGTTTGAGGAATTCCGGCTGTTTACGGATCGTTCGGCGGCATCGTTTGAAGAGGCCCCGTCCCTTGCCGCTGAAAGCAGTGCCGATCAGACACCCGACGAGGTGATGAGAACAGCGCATCGGCGTATCGAGGCGGCTCTTGCTCAGGAATTGCTGGATCGGGTGCGTGCCGCGCCCCCTGAGTTTTTCGAGCGGCTTATCGTGAACCTTCTGCTCGCCATGGGGTATGGAGGTTCGGCAGCGGAGGCAGGCCGCGCCTTGGGCGGAAGCGGCGATGACGGCGTGGACGGGGTCATCGATCAGGACGCGCTTGGGCTCGACCGCTTTTATATCCAGGCCAAGCGCTACGCGGCGGGCAACACCGTGGGGTCGGGCGCGATTCGTGACTTTTTCGGCAGCCTTGGTCGGCACAAGGCCGCCAAGGGCCTGTTCGTCACCACGTCAGCATTCACGGCGAGCGCGCGCGAAACGGCCGACTATCTAAGCAAACGCATCGTGCTGATCGACGGCGAACACCTTACGCGGCTCATGATCCGCTACAATATCGGCTGTCGGATCGAAGAAACGCTGCATGTCAAAAGGCTGGACGAAGATTTCTTTGAATAAACGAATTTCTCGCGCGCGTTGTGCACCAAAAAATTCAGGCGAGAGGTTCAGTAGCGGCGAAGGCGACAAAAGCTCCAGCAAAGAGGGATCGGCATGCCGGTGCGCAGGCGGGGGAATAAGCTTGAAAGCTGGGAAGTCGCCCTAATCAAGGCAATGATAGGCGATGAGCGCTGGCCGAACGATCAAGATATCCTTGCCTATTTCACTCGTCCGACGCGCTCTATAAATCACCGCGCTATCAGCGAAATTCGTACCAGCGCGAAGCACGCAGCGGTTAAAGCCGCTGATGCTGATGAATTGGATAGCTTCATTGCCTCATGGCCAGCAGTCGACCCGGAAACCGGTCTAGCATTGCGCGGCGATGAATTGCTTCTGAAAGCCCGCGAAGCGATGATTGCGGCCGTGCACACATTCAATAGTGCGGGGCTCACGTTCCGCGCCGAGTTGTTTATTGTCACTGCTATCATCGCTTGGACCTACCTTTTGCATGCTTGGTTCAAACGCGAAGGCATCGACTACCGGCACACAAAAAACGAGGGCGGTCAGAAAGTCGTCGTCAAAACGCCGAACGGTGCTGACAAGTTTTGGGAAGTTGAGCAGTGTCTAAAACATGAACGCTGTCCGGTCGAACAAGGAGCCAGGGATAACCTCCGATTCCTTTTGGAACTTCGCCACGAGATTGAGCATCGTTCGACCAACCGGGTAGACGAAGCCGTGAGTGCAAAGCTTCAGGCGTGCTGCCTGAATTTCAATGACACTATTAAGCAGCACTTCGGTCCACAATACGGCCTTGAGCGCCGTTTGCCGATAGCGCTGCAATTCGTGACTTTCAGCCCCGACCAGCGGGCGCTTCTGAAAAAAGCTGGAACACTGCCTCGCCACATCGAAACGATGATGGAGGGATTCGAACGCCATTTGACCCCCGAGCAACAGGCCGATCCACGCTATGCCCATCGGCTTTTCATGATACGAAAAACAGCTAATCGGGCTCCAAGCTCTGATTTGGCTGTTGAGCTTGTGCCACCTAACTCAAGGGTTGCTCAAAAATTTGACATCGCCCTAAAGGAGGTTGAGAAGAAAAAATACCTACCAACAGAAGTTGTGAGGAAGATTCGAGCAGAGGGCTGGAACCGCTTCACACGAAGCTTTGGAAGAGGCTCGAAGCAAAGAAGCCTGCCAAGGGTTATGGTGTCGTTGCTGTCGGAAACACGTGGTGCTGGTACGAAACATGGCTGGATCGCGTCAGGGAGGAATGCGAGCAGAACCGTGAGAAATACCGTTTTCAACCAGCCCCTCAAGCGGGAGCCGCAGTGGGTCAAGCACATGACCTAAACGCAAAGCGAACGCCGCCTGATAATTTGCCCATAGCTAAAGCTCCAATTTGATGGTGAAGTTCTCATCTTCGCTGTCTATGGTGCGCCATTCCCGAACAAAAGAGAGAACTGCGGGCGGCAGCGCTTTGCGTCGAAGACAGCGTCCGACGTCGAACAGCGCAGGCACCCGCGAGGCGCCCGAAACAATCCGCCTACGGCCAGAGGGGCTCTGCGGATAGCCCAAATTTTACGCGCCGCCGTCACCGTAATCGCGTCGCCGAGCCTCATCCAAGACACCTCCCCATCTCTGTCATGCAATGGTCATCACTCGTTGGCATTGTGTTCGCCACCTCAATGTTGGGGCTCACATGCGTAGCTTTGCCGATGCACTTGTTTGACTGGCTTGTAGCCCTGTTCTGCGCGACTGCCGTAGTAATCCAGCTTTTGAGCACGTTTCTTGCCGCATTTCGATGTTCCCCACTTTTCAGTCTCTCACGGCCGGCATGCGATTTCACTCCGCCGGTAACTATCTTGCGCCCTTTGCGCGGACTTGACGCCTATGATAAGCTCACGTTGCGATCGGGCTTTACACTCGACTATCCAGATTATGAGCTCATCTTTTGCTGCGAGGATGCAAACGATCCTGCTTTGCATCTCGTAAGAGACTTAATCGCCGCCCATCCCGAGATCTCCGCGCGGGTCTTGATTGGACCGGACAAGACGACAGCCAATCCGAAACTTAACAACGTCATCAAAGGGTGGGAGGCGGCAAGCCACGATTGGGTCATCCTCGCGGATTGCAATGTCCTCATGCCTTCGGACTATATCCAGCGTCTCCTTGAAGGATGGCGAGGAGACACCGGAGTCCTTTGCTCCCCACCAGTGGGTTGCATGCCAAAGGGCATTTGGGCCGAAGTTGAATGCGCATTTCTGAACACCTATCAACTGCGCTGGCAGTACGCCGCTGACAGCGTCGGGCTTGGCTTTGCCCAGGGAAAAACGATGCTTTGGCGCCGATCGCAGCTTGATCAAGCTGGCGGTATCCGCGCGCTTGGCGAAGAGATCGCCGAAGATGCCGCCGCGACGAAGATCGTAAGGCGCCAGGGGCTTCGCGTCCGACTTGTTGATCGCCCTTTCGGACAGCCATTGGGGCATCGATCCCGCGCCCAAGTTTGGAACAGACAGGTTCGGTGGGCGCGGCTAAGGCGCGCGACATTTCCGACCGTGTTCATTCCGGAGCTGCTTTCCAGTAGCCTGTTGCCGATACTTGCAGGTGCCTACACAGCAGACAATGCCGGCCTGTCGCCAACATACGCCCTGCTAATCCTTATGGTTCTTTGGTTTGGAAGTGAGGCAGCTCTCGCAAAAGTATCGGGTTGGCATTTAACGCCTACGTCTCCGGTTGCTTGGGCTTTACGCGACCTGATGCTGCCTGTGCTGTGGATCGCGGCTTGGTCAGGGGACAGCTTTTCATGGCGCGGCAATGAACTTCACCTCACCCGCACGACGGAGGCCTGATCGACGATGTCAAACGAGCCCTCAACACTTTAGGCAACGCCCGAGGCACTCGAAAAGGCGCACAGGCAGATCGTTTGCGCCCGCGGCTTGGCAGGGAAGTGGTGTCGCTTGTGATTGGACGATCCCACGGGATCGAAGCTGTCGAGAAGCCGGTCCCACACCCCCGCCTTGCGCCAGCGGTTGAAGCGGTTCACGCAGGTCGTATGCGGGCCGTAGCGGGCTGGGATGTCGGCCCGGAGCCGGGTCCGATCAGTCGAGCAAGGCGCGAAGGCAGATCGCACAACGCGAGCATTCGCGGGACAAATGCATGCAGCGCAAACCGCCGCAAAGTGCCGCATGCCGCCCGCCAAGACATTCATCTAGTGTTCCGTCCAAAGAGTTTTTTTTGATCCATTTTCGGCCGTCGGCACGCACCGACTGCCGGTTCATACGGGAGATCCGCATGCTGCTCGATGGCGCCAAGGCGATGCGGATTTCCCTGCTGATTGCGCTTGCGGCTTTCGGCTGGATCGCCGTCTATATCGAGTTCAACGAGGAGCTTCGGCGAAGGATCGGCGACGGCGCCCATGCGAGCGCCTTCCTCTCTCTTTTCGTCGGGCTTTCGGCGTTCATCACCGCATTCTACTTCCGCCGTCTCGCAAGAATTCGCGCTGACCTCGCGCAGGGCAAACCCCTCGCTCGCTGGCTCGTGGCGCGCGGCGATTGGGACGCGTTCGCGGCGACGGAGGCGCGGGAGACCGAAGAAGGCCACCGCGCCACACTCTTCATCATTCTCGGCTTTGCCGTCGTGATCCCGGCCGTGCTGGCGCTGATCCTCGGGGATGCGCAAATCTTCGCCGTCATATCCCTTGGCATCATGGCGGTCGGCGCGATCGGCTTCCTCCTCGGCCGCAACGCTGCGAAGGCGCATCTGCGCTACCGCGATGGCGTCGTTTCGGTCGGCGAAGACGGCGTGCTCGTGAACGGCGTGGTTCACGGGTGGCGGCTTCCGGGTTCCGCCCTTGTCGGCGTCGAACTCGATGAGAGCGCGACGCCTGCCGTCCTCGCCATCACCTACGCCTTCTGGACGCGCGGCGGCCGGCAATATGTGACGGTGCATGCGCCGGTTCCGTCCGACGCGATCGCCGAAGCCCGCGCGGCGGTGGATAGGCTTCAAGCTCGTGCGGAAGGCCGTGCGCCCGAGCGGACGCCGTCGAAACAAACCGCAGGCTTTCTGGCAATGCTTGCCGTAGGTGGGCTCATCGTGCAGGCGCTCCCCGCCGCCGCGCAAACCGACGATTGGCAGCGCTTCAAAATCGACGAGGCTAGCGTCGCCACCCCGCCCGGCTGGCGGGCCGAACTCACCGAGGAACGCCGGACGGTGCAGGCTATCGAGCCACGCGGAGGCCGGGAAGTCCGCGTCTGGTGGTGGTTTCCCGACGAGCCGCTGCTCGGCTATACCGATGAAATCGCGCATGACAAGGTGACGGTCGCGGGCCAGCCCGCGCTTCGCGTCCATACCCGCTTCGAGGGGCGCGATACCATTTCCGTCACGCTCGACAAGCCGCGCAAGGACGGCAAACGGCTGCACTTCCTTTTCGAGGCACAGCGCCGCCTCGACATCAACGACCCCGCCCTGATGGGCATGGTGACGCGGCTGACTCTCGCCGGTTGGGCAACGTCCAACACCTCGCCGGAGACGCCGGACGCTGTCGATGTCTCGGGCGGCGATGCGGGAGCCGCCGCCGAGCCTGAGCCGGAAGGGCCGGTGCAGCGCGCCGAACTCGGCAATATCGCCGCCGTCGTCAACGGTCCGCGCAAGAACACGATCATCGCGATCAAGCGCCCGATCTTCGTGCGCACGCTTGAGACCTATCACTGGAACAACGCGCGCGGCCGGAAGCCAGGCATCATCGCGCTGCTCAGGCCGGATGGAACGGAGGTTGGCCGCTGGGTGGCGCGCGGGAAGCCGGGTCAGGGCGGCGTGCCGAACGCCTATTGGGAAGCAGACGTCAATCAGCGGCTCGACGAGGGCAGCTATGTGCTGACGACCTCCAGCAACGAGACGTGGGCCACGAATGCGGGCGTGGGCTGGCGGGGCTTCTACAGCATGGACTATCAGCTGCTGCGGCAGGAGCCGACGCCCGAGCCGCTTTCTGGCGATGCACCGCCGGACGACCCGCAAACAAACGGCACCTCGCCAGATCAGACGGACGTGCCCGTCGCTCCGACTGCGGACGACGATCCCGCGCGGCCGCTGAAGCCGGGCGAGACACAAACTCTCGTTTTCTATCAGGGTGACGAGGTGCTGCCGCCGTGGAGCGCGTTTCAAGGCCAGGGCGGAAAATTCAAGGATCACGCTCGCGTCGAAAGCGGTGCGCTTCGAGTGCGCGTGCCGGAAGGATCGGGCAACGGGCTGGTGGGCCTTTACAGCGAGGACTCTCTTCTGTGGCTCGATTCCTTGCGCAACGGCGGCGAAGCCGTGCTGACCTTCGACTTCGACCCATCGGAGACCTCGGGCTTTCTGATCGGCCTCAGCACGCATCACAATCTCAACGGCAACGAACCTTCGAACCCGCGCTTCCTTCTCCATTGGCGCAGGACGGCAGACGGTAAGGGCAAGGCAACGCTCATCCGCGACTACAACGCAACGCTGGAAAAGGAGGCGCTCGCGAAGGCACCAAGGACGGTGCGCCTCGTCATTTCAGAAAAAGGCGTGCGTGTGGATGGCGAAGGCCTGCCCGCCGATGTCACGCCATGGGGCGATCTCTCCGAGGCTCAAGGGTTTCGCATCTACGCCATCTCCCGCCCGGACAAGAATGGCGAGGCTGTATCGATGGCGCTGAAGCGTATCACGCTTTCGCGCAAGGGCGGCGAGAAGTTAGCGGCCGATGTACAGCCCGCGCAGGGCGTCGCGCCGCTACCGTCTCAGGTTCTGTTCGAGGGCAAGCCGGGCGCGCTCTGGCAGGCCGCCGGCCTTCATGCGGATCAGGAGGCGAAGTTCGTTGCCTTTCGCTCCGCTGCGATGATCGCCGATGTGCCGGAAAAGATAAACGATTGGGCAATGGCCGGGCTCCTCACAGCGAAGCCTTTGCTGCGATTCAACGAACGCATAGCCAAAACGCCCTACCGTTTGATCCTGACGCTCGATCCGCGCTTGACGACCGGCTTGCGAATAGTCTTCAGCGGCGACAAGGTTCAGGAGATGTGGGGCGGCATGGCGGGCGCCTTCCGGCTGATCCGCCGGACGCAAGGCGAGATGGCGGGCAAAACGCATCTTCAGATCCGGGCGAACGGCGGCCCTTACGCGGTCTGGGACCGAGCCATTTCTTCGGCCTTCCTCGACAGGAATTGGGATGGGCGCATCGTCCTGACCATCGGCGACACATGGGCGACGGCCGAGCTTCCGGGCATCGTCTCGTTGCGCGGCACCGCGTTCAATCTCGGCCCGGGCGCGTCGAAATACATGACGATCTACTCCGAGCCGGAAAAGGAATACCAGCCGTCCCGGCTCGTGCTGCGGAGGATCGAGGGCGGCTGGGTCACGCCCGCTGGCATGACCGCGGCGGAACGCTGGACGCTCGTCGATGACGCCGCATTCGACAAGGATCGCTTCCTCGACGACCTCGCCGCCGATCTTGATGCACCGTCGCAACCGAACTGAGGGCCGCACGATGTCCCGTCTCGCCTTTGCATCCTTTCTTCGCGGCGCGGTGGCGCTGATCGTCTCGCTGCCCATGCTGTTGCTTGCCACGGCCCCGGCATCGGCCTGGGACACCCAGCTCACGCGAGCGATCATGCAGGTCTATCTCGGCACCGCGAGCGAGGCGCAGATCGCGCTCGTCCGCGCGAACAACCATGTCATCAATAACATGGCGAGCACGGGCCATCTGCGAGACCACGTCTATCAGAAGGTGCAGGCCGATTTCGCCCGCTTCAACGCCGAGGTGGCGACGAATGCCGCCCGCAACAACGGACTGGACCTCAACGCGCAGAAGGCGACGAAGGCCGCGTCCCCCGGCACCGACAGCGATTTCATCACGTCGAGCAGCAGCGGCAAGATGGACGTGGGCCAGATCGAAGGCTCGATCCGCGATTACAACGCCGAAATGAACCGGCGGCTTGGCACGCAGAATGTCGATTACGCGAAGCGGCTCAATACGGATTTCATGGCCAATCCGAACCAGATGAGCGCGGATGACTTCGCCAAGGTTTCGAAGCTCAACAACGATGCCTACAAGAAGCAGGGCGCAGCGAGTTACGAAGCGAAGGTGCGCACGCCGGGCGAGACGGTCACGGCGAGCGAAATCGTCGACTACCAGAAGGATATGCGCGACCTGATCGGAAAGAAGAGCGGCCAGATCAAGGATTTGCAGGGCAAGCTTTCCGACGCGCTTAAGGCCGATCCTTCCGGCCTCAAGCCGGAGACGCGCAATCTCAAGGCCGAATTGCAAATCCGCCAGCAGCAGCAGGCGAAATATATCGAGCGCTTCACGGAGGCGACGCGGCTGACCGCCGAGACTTATGGGGTCGCGGCACCTGAAGGCTCACCCATCGCTCACGAAGGGTCCGACCGCTCGCTGAAACCCGGCGAAGGGCAACTCGAATCCGACAAGGTGCGCGCGAACCAGAAGGCGGCCGCGAAATCCTCATCGCTGGCCGACTACCAGACCGGAAAGGCGACCGGTGAAAGCGTTCGCGTGAACGTCGAAGCCAGCGGCAACATCGAGGCCCAGGCGGGGCGTATTCCGGATCGCGACCGGCTGATGGCGAACGCGGCCGACCAACTGACTGATCTGCCGCCTTCGCAGCAAGGCGAAGTGATCGACGATGTCCGTCGACGCTTCGGCGACGATGCGGCCCGCGAGCTTACCGAACGCGCCCGCGCCGCCAACTCCGCGAAGGCCGCGGCAGGGCGAACCGAGGCTTTCAAAGCAAACGCCAAGGCCGCCGCCGAGAAGATTGCGGTCGTTTCCGCCATCGCCGGGCTTGCTAACGAAGTCCGCGCCTGGGTCAAGGGCGAGAAGTCGAATTGGGAAGCGGCCGAGACAGCTGCCGACATGGTGAGCCAAGGCCTTTACAACACAGGCAAGAACCTCGCAGGGTGGAAGGAAACCTACGACCTCAACAAGTCGGCTTTCACGAACGAGACGCAGGCGCGCATCTTCCGCATCGCCAAGGAATTGCACGACCGTGGCGTGGACCTTGCCGACGTCAAGCGCATCGTAGCGGACATGGAGAAGGGGTCTGAAGCGAGCCTCGACGGCAAGATCAAGGATCTGGCCGCTCAAGGCGTCGCCTATACAAAACCGGTACCCGTGGAACGCACGACCTTTTCGGACCGAGGCTGGACGGAATACGCAAAGGAACAGGGCGGTGTCGCCGCCGACATCGTCAAGGGCATCCTCGTGGCGCCCGTCAAACTTGCCTGGGATACGGGCAAGGATCTCGGCGAACTCGTTCTCATCACGAGCGACATCTACAAGGCCCACAGGAACATCTCCGACGCCGATCTCGAAGTCATCGAGCAGCAGAATGCGATCACCCGCACCAAGCTGATCCGGCGACTGACCGAAATGGGCGCCGATCCGCGTGAGGCGGAAACGGCGGTGGATGCCTGGTTCGACGGCAAGGATGAAGGCATCGAAAAGCTTCGGCGCCTGCGCGATAAGCTCAGGGGCGACGATGCCTCGACCGCAGCCCCCGAGGCGCCGCTCGTCAGCCCCGAGGAGATCGCAAAGCGCCGCGCCCACATCATGGATCGGCTCGCGAACCTCAATCACACCAAGCTGAAAGCGGCGCTTGATGGTATGGGGATAGCGCCGCCGGTCGACTTCTATAACTGCCTGTGTCGGTCGGCCGGTTATGGCTCGTCCAGCGCCGCGCAATATTATCATCCCGATACGATCGGCGAGTACGACCCCAAGTATAGTTGCTCACAGCCGGGCGATCCGTGCATCGTCTCCGGCTTCGGATGCGGCCGCTATCCGCTGCCCAGCGGTGCGAAGATCTGGACGAGTTGCATCGCTGGAAACAGGGTCAACCCGACGCTCGGCGCGGACGGCAAGCCAATGCCGAAAAGCGGCGTGCCACTCGACGAGGCCGTCGAACAGGCGCTCCGGCAAAGAAAACGTCCCTGACCATGGCGGCGTCGCGATGGCCGTATTGGATATGCACTGGCTTGAGCCAGAAGCCGCGCCTGAGTCCGCTTCTTTTGCAGAAATTTTTGAGTTAGGATCGAGCAAGGTGTACGGCGACTCGCTTGCCTTCCTAAATGACCATAACCCAGCTTGCCACCGGACAAAACAAAGGGGCAATCTGACCCGCTCAGAATGGCAGAGAAGGGGCAACTAAACCGTGGACTCATAATTGAGAGCACCAAAGGCGCGTCGCGATGAGTTTGACGGCGGCAAGGAAGTCGGCGGGATCCTTGTCGTAGCGGGTGGCGATGCCACGGAACTGTTTGATCTTGTTGAAGAACCGTTCGACGAGGTTGCGTTGCCGGTACAGCCAGCCGGAAAAGACGAACCGTCCCTTCCGGTTGCGGCGCGGCGGAATGTTAGCAAACATCCGCTTTTCGGCCGCCTTCGCCCGGATGGCGGCTGCGTCGTAGCCCTTGTCGGCGAGAGGATGCCGCCGTCCGCCACCGGCTCGATCAGGGCCTCGGCCTCGACGCTGTCGTGGACCTGGCCGGCTGTCAGCGCCAAGCCGATCGCGCGGCCTCCGGCGTCGACAAGCGCGTGGACCTTGCTCGTAAGCCCGCCTCGGGAACGTCCCATGCCCCGATCCATGCCGTGATCGAAGGCCCCCTTTTTGCAGTCGCTCCGTGTTGATGGACGCGCACGCAGGTGGAATCGATCATGACGAAGTCCACGTCGTAAGCCTTTGAAACCGCTTCGAGAAGTCTATCCCAGACGCCGGCCTTCCGCCACCTGACGAAGCGGTTGTAGCACGTCGTCGCAGGGCCGTAGCGCTCCGGGATCTCCGCCCAGGGCGAACCCGTGCGGAACCGCCAGAGGATGCCGTTCAGCACGCGGCAGTCGTCCACACGCGGCACGCCGCGCGAACGTGGCGGACCCATGGGAAGATGAAGAATTCCTCGCGAATCCTGAAAAGTACGAGCGGAAGGTCGAGGAACTCGCGATGTTGCTGTGCGCCTTCTGTGCTGTACGATATACGATAACCCGTGGATTTAAATTGTCGCCAAGCTTAATAGACTGTAAGTTCTAATTGAACTAGGATGAAATTCATGCGAATCAGCCGCATCGTCATCAGAAATTTTAGATCATTACAGACTTTAGATATCCGCGTTAGTCAAAATACGACCTGTGTTATCGGAGAGAACAACACCGGCAAGACGAATCTGCCCCATGCGCTCCGGATTTGCTTAGACGTAAACTTACCATCTTCCTACCGCGCACTCTCACTTAGATGTTTAATCCCAGATTTTGATGGTGCATTATTCTCCCTCGGCTGGAAGGATGCGCTATAGGACAAATTCTTCATGGGAGCGCCACAACGACTGAGGCGGTCCGTCGAGCGATACAGCATAGTCAAGAGAGCTTGAGGGCCCTGGCCAAGCGCTACGGCATCAACACGAAGACGGTCTCGAAATGGAAGAAGCGCTCATCCGTCGCCGATGTGCCGACTGGACCGAAAGAGCCGAAATCCACGGTTCTGTCGGTCGAGGAAGAGGCGATAATCGTCGCCTTCCGCAAGCATACGCTCTTGCCGCTCGACGATTGCCTCTATGCGCTACAGGCGACGATACCGCATCTGACTCGCTCGTCGCTGCATCGCTGTCTTCAACGCCACGGTATTTCTCGGCTGCCGGACGTCGAAGGCGACAAGCCCGCCAAGAAGAAGTTCAAGTCCTATCCGATCGGCTATTTTCATGTCGACATAGCCGAAGTGCAGACGGCCGAAGGCAAGCTCTATCTCTACGTCGCCATTGACCGCACGAGCAAATTCGCCTTCGTGCAACTCGTCAAAAAGACCGGCAGGACGTCCGCTTCAGCCTTCCTCGTCGCCCTGATAGAGGCAGTTCCCTACAAGATTCACACGGTGCTCACCGACAACGGCATCCAGTTCACGTTTCCGCCGCGTTATGCCGATGGACCAACGGCCAGATACATGACGCACATGTTTGACATGCGATGCAGCGAGAACGGCATTGAGCACCGCCTCACCAAGGTCAAGCATCCCTGGACAAACGGCCAGGTCGAGCGAATGAACCGGACGATCAAGGAGGCGACGGTCAAACGCTATCACTACGACCGTCACGAGCAGCTCGAAACCCATCTATCGGACTTCATCAACGCCTATAACTTTGCTCGCCGACTAAAGACCCTCAAAGGCCTCACGCCTTATGAGTTCATCTGTAAATGCTGGACGAATGAGCCGGAAAGATTCAAAATCGATCCAATCCATCAAATGCCGGGACTAAACATCTTAGGCGGCGCAATAAAGCTCATTGGCTTCGTCGGGGCTTGCCCCGTTGGCAATAGATTGAGCACGGTGGTGCAATTAACGTCACTAGGGATGCTTTGCTTTTTCTTTCTGAGTATTATTGCCATGGTCATGCATCCGCGATGTGCAGCGACATGGCTGCCACAAATGCTTCGCCCGCCTTGCTCCACTGGCGGCGCCGGCTTGGCGCATTTGGCTCAGGTCTTCCAGGCCGCCAAGTGAGAGCGCAACCTTGCTATAGCGTGTAGCGGCCTTAAATGAGTAAGCGGGGGGCACGCCGTCTACCTTTGCAGACTCCAGGCCGACGATAGAAGCGGGCAACTTTCGCCGCCCGCCACTGAGCCTACTTGCCGTCGATGATCGCCATAAGAGCCTTCTCCTTACGAAGGAGGCCGTTGCCGCTCGGAACGGCGCCATGCGCGATGAGCTTCACCTTGAAACGCTCGTGCTGATCCGGCGAGAGGTACAACGTCACCACGCGGGCATCCTCGATCGGGATCTCGCCGCGAAGGCGGGACTCGAGTTCGTAGACCGTGCTCGTCTCGGCGAGTTCGAGGAGATAGTCCGCGTTGTCCTCGGTGAGGTAGCGCCCGACGATCTGGAGTTTCGTCCAGCCGATCGCATGAAGCCGCTCCTCGGGCACGCCCAGGTCATCGAACTGGCGCGCGATCCTCGCCAGCGCATAGGCGACGCGTTTGCCAAGTCCCGCCATTTCCGCGACCTTCAGGAAGACATCGGGCTTCAGATCCTGAAGCTCGCGAAGCTCCTTTGCAGCCGCCAGGAAGTTGATCCCGATGTAGTTGGCGATGATCTCGGCCTTGTCTTCTGCATTTAACTTTTTTCCACTCATCAACTTATCCTCCTGCTGGATTGACAGATATCTATTTGTGATGTGTGAAACTTATTGAAGCCATTATCATTTTTCTATAATCGACAGATATCGCGGCATCTATCGCCAAGCGCGCTTTTACATCACAGGTCTGTTTCTCCGATCTCCAGCTTGGCACGGCCATCACGCAGCCAGACGGAAAGAAGAGTGGCAGCCACCTCTACTTGATGAGGTTTTCTAAGCGCGCATTCCCAGATCGTTGCCACTCGCCATCCGCCCGCGAGGAGTTCGCTCCGCACCGCGAAGTCCCGAGCGGTGTTAGCGTCGAACTTGGACTGCCAGAATTCCACGCGAGTAGAGGGGTCGGTAGCATAGCGACAAGCTGTATGGCGGTGCCAGAAGCAACCATGCACGAAGACCACCGCCCGGTGCTTTGAGAACACGAGGTCAGGCCGACCCGAGATGTCCTTCACATGCAAGCGATAACGCAAGCCACGGGCGTGCAATGCCCGTCTCAAGGCCAGTTCGGGCTTGGTGTCCTTGCCCCTGATCCCGGCCATCATCCTCGATCGGGTCGTCTTGTCCACTATATCCGTCACATGCCTCCTGGCGTTCGCCTCCGCAATTGATATACACCAAGACAACATTCGTCAGGAGCTTGATTTGCCCCCTACTTTCGGCATCGTAGATCTCTTTGCTGGTCCGGGAGGGCTGGGCGAGGGATCTGCAGGAGACGACGATCTACTCGTCTGGCTCGAATGTATTGCGCGCTGCTTCACACAGGCAACCAATGGCTAGGCAAGGCCTTGAGCGCGCGATAATATCAGATCATGACCTTCAGCGTATTCATCCACCGATCCGATTCGATCTACGACGACAGCCCCGCTGAACGATACCAGTTTCCGAAGCACTATCTTGGCCGTGTGCAGGAAAGTGTCGGAGATTGGATCGTTTATCTGGAACCATCCAAGGTGAGTGGCACTCGTGGATATTTTGCAGTCGCACGCGTTCAGCAGGTTATCGAAGACCCCAAAGCGCCTGGAATGTTTTTAGCTCTCATTGAGCCTGGATCGTTTCTGGAGTTCGCAAATCACGTTCCCTTCAAGGAAGCTGACGGACCTGTCGAGCGTGGACTGTTGAATGAACACGGCAAGCTTTCTGGGCGTGCGCAGTCTGCCGTGAGACCTGTTTCTCCTCAGGACTTCAATCGCATCATTGATCGCGGTCTCACCGATCAAGAACCGCTCCTCCCAAGGGTTGGCTCGGCAGAAGCCTTATCAGGTTTTGCAGAGTCACAGGAGCCATTCGTGTTCGACTCGCCAAGAGAACGGGTGCAACAGTTGACCTCGCGAATCCTGCGCGATCGCGTTTTCCGCAAGATTGTCATTCGGGCATATGACGAGCGCTGCGCGATTACTGGGCTAAAGCTGATCAACGGCGGCGGCAGGGCCGAAGTTGATGCTGCCCATATTCGGCCGGTCGAACACAACGGTCCGGATGTTGTTAATAACGGCATTGCGCTTTCCGGGACTGCGCATTGGATGTTCGATCGTGGCCTGATCAGTTTTTCCGACGACCTCGAAATACTGGTGTCTCGCCAGGTAAATGACATCGACAGCGTTCGTGCCTTCATAAACAAAAGCGGTCGGGCTAACCCACCAACACGACTTGCCGATCGCCCCCATCCTCATTTCTTGAACTGGCACCGGGAAAACTGTTTCAAGCACTGAGGAGCCAAGCCTCTATTCTCAAGGATAACGCGCGCGCGGCTGTGCGCGACGCGCGTGTGCAGAAGACGATGACCGATGGAATAAGCGCCCAGGCGGAAGGGGTAACCCTCGGCGGTGGTCGTGCAGCACCGTGCCCGGAGGCTTGAGGAAGGGCGAGGCCGCGTCGTGCGCCGTCTTCGCGCGGCCGGGCTTCACGGCCGCCAGCACCACGTCGCGGAGAAGCGCCGGGTCAGTGAGCTTCACCAGATCCCAGTAGGCGAGCGCGGCGAACAGCCCGGTCGGCGTGCAGTTCGCGACACGCATCACGATCAGCCGCGATTTCTTGTTGAGCGGGTCGTGAGCGATCTTGTTAAGCGCTTCGCCAAGGCAATGGTCGCTTTCGAGGTAGTCACGCGACAGGAGCGCGATCACGCGGGCATCGCTCGCAAGTGCCTCGTGCATCGCCTGCATGAAATTGCGGTTGCCGAAGTCCCATTGCTGGAGAATGACCTGGTAGCCCGCGTCTTCGAGGATATGCGCGATGCGCTCCGCGATGGCAGCGTCCGCGCCCGACCGCGAGATGAAGAAATCCGCCTGCGAAAAATCGATTGTCGAATGGCACCGCCCGCCCGGCTGCCCATGCAAAAATTCTGGCGTGAAGCTTATCAGAAGCAGCGGCCGCCTAGAAAGAAGCGAGCGCTTGTATCTCGCCGCGATACATTCTTCTCGCGTCGCGTATCATGACGTGATACATTCCATCGAGAGATGCGGGTGCGGCGATGGCGATCAAAAGCTTCAAGGACGATCGGCTTGCTGCGCTGATGAGCCGCCGCGTGCCCAAGGGCTTTCCATCCGACCTGATCGCTGCGACGCGGGGCAAGCTTGTCATGCTGGATGCCGCGCGCGTTCTGGACGATCTGCGCATCCCGCCCGCGAACCGGCTCGAAGCCCTCAAGGGCGACCGCGCCGGCCAGCATTCGATCCGGGTCAACGACCAGTTCCGACTGTGCTTCAGATGGACGGCGGAAGGCCCGGAAAACTTGGAGTTTACGGATTATCACTGAGAGGACGAGCATGACCAGGCTTCCCCCCATTCATCCAGGCGAGGTTCTGCGCGAGGAGTTCCTCAAGCCGTTCGGCCTGTCCGCAGGCGCTGTCGCGCGCGCCATCGGCGTGCCACGCACTCGTATCGAGCGTCTCGCGACCGAGCAGACGGAACTGACGCCCGACACGGCACTGCGCCTTGCGCGCTTCTTCGGCACGACGGCGGACTTCTGGATGAATCTGCAAGCCCGCCATGCGATCGAAACCGCCGAGGACGCCTTGGGCGATACCCTCACGCAGATCGAGCCCTTGAAGCGCGCGGGGTGAGATTTCGTCCGTGGTGCCGCACAGCGCGTCGAAGACACGGCGTCCAACCATCGTGCGCACCGCTCTCCTCTGAGACGCAAACGCCAAGTGTCGCGTTTCATGAAATAGACTGCATCGGTTCCAACACTTACCGCCCATACACGTGCTACCATCCCTGTCCGCCGACAAGAGCTCATGGTCTTTTTCCTTTTCTTATGCAATTAATTGCACAATTTAGGCCGTCGAAGTTTCGGAGGCAACGAAAGAAGGAGCGGTTTTGGCGATTGTCGCTCCTCAATGAAGCAGGGCGCGCGGTCAAAGCGAACCTGTCACTCGATGCCGGACTTCTTGCGGCAATCGATGATGCGGCGGCGGCGCGGCATACGCAGTCTGCTTTTCTCTCAAGTGCCGCGAAAGAAAGATCGTCGCTGAGGGATAGCTACAGTTCTGTCGCCGATGCGTGAACGGGGCTTTGAGTGTCTCATGAGCACCCTTCGACAGGTTGCGCGGCCGGGCGGGGCTTGTTATTTGGGCTTTTATCCTCGCTACTACTCGAAGAATGATAGCCAAATGGCGCGACAGGGTGGAAACGGACTCCAATGTTGCTCCACGCAACCGATGCAGGGATTCTACCCGGGTAGACGCGCCCAATAGGCGATCATGGATTGCGCCGAAGCAAAATCCACGGGGGCAAATTGCGGAAACCTCTCGCAGCTGCGGCGGGCGAAGACCGAAACAGGCCGTGAAGAGATAGGTGGCCTATTTCGGAAAGCGCCTGCTGTTGGAGGTTGAGCCGCCGTCCGTAACCTCTTGCCAAAAACGTACTCGTCACGCCTCTTGCTTCAGAACTTTTCTTGTCATCCAGACGCTAGTGCACTGTAAGCCTCCGCTGAGGGCCGCCTTGCGGGGCGTGTAAGAGACAGGTCTTGTCTGTGACGCTTGTCGCGACAGGAGCTATGCCCGTGCCTATGTCTGGAGATACTTTTGCCCGCCGGTATTCCGTAGTTGCTGATACCCGGCGCCGCTGGAGCGAGGACGAGAAGCAGGCGATCATCGCCGAGGCTTTGCAGCCCGGCGTGAATGTGTCAGCGGTCGCCCGCAGGCATGGGATCAAGCCAAGCCTTCTGTTTCGTTGGCGGAAGCTGGCCAAGAACGACGAGAAGCCAGAGCCCGCACCGGCATTCCTGCCGGTCTCTCTGACGGCGCCAGGGAAGAGCCGCGACACGATCTACGATCACAGCGCCAGTGACGCGCCCGCCGCCGATAATCGCATCGAGATCGAGCTTTTGAACGGGCGGCGCGTGCGGGTTGGCCCCGGCGCCGACATGGGCGCGTTGAAGCGCATTCTCGATATTGCCGACGGGAGGAGACCATGATCCCGGTTCCGACCGGCGTGCGGGTGTGGCTGGCGACGGGTCACACCGATATGCGCAGGGGCTTCCCGTCGCTGTCCTTGCAGGTCCAGGAGGTTTTGCAGCGCGATCCTTTGAGCGGCCATCTGTTTTGCTTTCGCGGCCGCCGGGGCGATCTTCTGAAGGTGATCTGGCATGACGGCCAGGGCGCCTGCCTTTTTACGAAGCGTCTGGAGAAAGGCCGGTTCTTGTGGCCGAGCCCGGCTGACGGCGCGATCTCGATTTCGCCCGCGCAGCTTGGCTATCTGCTCTCCGGGATCGATTGGCGCAATCCGCAAAAAACCTGGAGACCGACTTCGGTTGGCTGACGGTTTGCCTTTGAAAACGTTGGCGAACCATGATTCTCTTGTCGGGTGACCACGCCGCTTGACGCTCTTCCTTCCGACCTTGCCGCCGCGCATGCGATGATCCTCGCCGAGCGCGCCGCCCGCCTTTCCGCCGAGGCCGTTGCGGCTCGCGCTCGCGCGGCGACATCCAGCACGGACGCGCTGATCGCTCATCTGAGGCTCGAGATCGAGAAGCTGCGGCGGGTGCTTTACGGTAGCCGCTCGGAGCACAAGGCGCGGCTCCTGGAGCAGATGGAGCTTCAGCTCGAAGAGCTGGAGACAGCCGCGGCCGAGGACGAGCTTCTCGCCGAGACAGCCACAGCCCGGACGCAAGGCACGCCAGTCCTCGTACGCGCAAGCATCCATCGCGCAAGCCTTTCCCGGCGCATCTGCCGCGCGAGCGCGTGGTGCTCCCGGCGCCGACATGTTGTCCGTCTTGCGGCTCGACGAAGCTGTCGAAGCTCGGCGAGGACGTCACCGAGACGCTCGAGGTTGTTCCGCGCCGCTGGAAAGTCATCCAAACGGTGCGCGAGAAGTTCTCCTGCCGGTGCTGCGAGGCGATCGCGCAACCGCCGGCGCCCTTTCATGCAACGCCGCGCGGTTTTGCCGGGCCGGGCCTTTTGGCCATGATCTTGTTCGAGAAGTTCGGCCAGCACCAGCCTCTCAACCGGCAAAGCGAGCGGTATGCGCGCGAAGGCGTCGAACTTTCCGTCTCGACGCTGGCCGATCAGGTTGGGTCCTGCATGGCGGCGCTGCAACCGCTCCAGGCGCTGATCGAGGCCCATGTTCTTTCGGCCGAACGGTTGTTTGGCGACGACACGACGGTGCCGATCCTGGCGAAAGGCAAGACAGTCACCGGCCGCATCTGGACCTATGTCAGAGACGATCGCCCTTTTGGCGGGACCGCGCCGCCGGCCGCGCTTTACTACGCTTCGCGAGACCGAAGGCAGGAGCATCCCGAGAGCCATCTTCGAGACTTCGCCGGCATTTTGCAGGCCGACGCCT
This sequence comes from Rhodomicrobium vannielii ATCC 17100, assembly GCF_000166055.1. Classification (NCBI taxonomy): domain Bacteria; kingdom Pseudomonadati; phylum Pseudomonadota; class Alphaproteobacteria; order Hyphomicrobiales; family Hyphomicrobiaceae; genus Rhodomicrobium; species Rhodomicrobium vannielii. The sequence continues at coordinate 3,430,573 of NC_014664.1, read as the reverse complement.
ATAGCGGCTATAACGGGCTTTACGATCCGGCGCGCGAAAAAGGCGCCATCGTCTCGGCGCTGTGCTGGGCGCACGCCAGGCGCCAGTTCTTCGAACTGGCTGACATCGCCGCCAACGCGAAGCGCGGCAAACAGGCGCCGGCCATCTCCCCGATTGCGCTGGAAGCGGTCAAGCGCATCGACGCGCTGTTCGACATCGAGCGCTCCATCAACGGCCTTCCCGCCAGCGAGCGCCTGCGCGTGCGCCAGAAGCAAAGCGCGCCGCTTCTGGCCGATCTGAAAACCTCGCTTGGCGAGGAGCGCTCGCGATTGTCGCGCTCGGCTTCCGTCGCCAGGCCCATCGATTATCTGCTCAAGCGCTGGGATCGGTTCGCCGCTTTCCTTGGCGACGGCCGCATCTGCCTGAGCAACAACTCGGCCGAACGAGCGCTGAGAGGTTTTGCGCTCGGAAGAAAGTCGTGGCTCTTCGCCGGTTCAGATCGCGGCGCCGACCGGGCCGCCTTTATGATGACGATGATCATGACGGCCAAACTCAACGGCATCGATCCGATGGCTTGGCTGGCCGATGTGCTCGCCCGCATCGCAGGCCAGCCGCAAAGCCGACTCCATGAGCTGCTGCCCTGGGAATGGAAGCAGCCCGGCTTGCAACTGGCGGCGTAGTCATCAACCGCAAGCGCTCACGCTGCGGCCCTCACCGGATGCTTACAGTGCACTGACGCAAACATAGGATTCACAAAGCAGACGAAGCAAGGCATGCTTCAGGCATGGCTCAAACCGTCTGCATCCTTCTCTCGTCCGAAGACCGCTCACGTTTGGCGGCGGTCATCGGGGACCGCAACAGCCCGCAGAAGCACGCGCAGCGGGCAAAGATCGTGCTTCATTCTGCTGAGCGCCGTTCCGTTTTCGACGTCGCCCGCTTAAGCGGCGTCAGCCGGCCAGCCGGCCAGCCGTATGGCGTTGGCAGCGGCGCTACGCCGAAAAAGGGGTGGACGGGCTGTTGCGCGACCAGACCCGCAAGCCAGGCAAGCCGCCTTTGTCAGCGAAGAGCGTCGCGAAAGTGCTGGCGCTGCCGTGTTCCGAGCCCCCCGGAAACGCCACGCATTGGACCGGACGCGCTGTCGCCAAGGCGGCGGGCGTCAGCTTGCGCACGGTGCAGCGCATCTGGGGAGCCCACCGCCTTCAGCCGCACCGCTTGCGCACGTTCAAGAAGTCGAACGATCCCGCCTTCGCCGAAAAGGTCGAGGATGTGGTGGGCCTCTACATGAGCCCGCCCTGCCATGCCGTGGTCCTGTCCATCGACGAGAAGAGCCAGATCCAGGCGCTCGACCGCACTCAACCGGGCCTGCCGTTGAAGCCCGGCAAATGCGCGACCATGACCCACGATTACAAGCGCAACGGAACCACCACGCTGTTCGCCGCACTCAACGTGCTGGATGGAACCGTGCTCGGCCGCTGCATGAAGCGCCACCGCCATCAGGAGTTCATCAAATTCCTCAACGCCGTGGAGCGCAAGGTCCCAGCCGGCAAGATCATCCACGTCATTCTGGACAACTACGGAACCCACAAGCATCCCAAGGTGGACGCCTGGCTGGCGGATCATCCGAGGTGGGTTTTTCACTTCACGCCGACCTCGGCGTCCTGGCTGAACGCGGTCGAAAACTTCTTCTCCGCCATTACCCGGCGGCGCATCCGTCGTGGCGTCTTCAAATCCGTCGCCGACCTCGAAGACGCCATCAAGCGCTACATCGCCGATCACAACCGGAACGCAAAACCCTTCGTCTGGACCAAAACCGCCGATGAAATCTTCGACAAGCTCAACCGCCTCAATCTGCACCTTCTGAATGAGTCAGTGCACTAGTAACGGTCGAGGCGTTATTAAACTTCAACGTACGAGTTGATCCAGCGCTCTCATTAGGTCGACGCGGATGTCTTCATAGTCCTCAAGTCCCACCGAGAGCCTGATAAGCCCATCTGTAAAGCCGTGCTTGTTCCTCTCCTCTGCGGTGTAAGTGGCATGCGTCATGGAGGCGGGATGCTGGACCAGCGTTTCGGCGTCGCCAAGGCTTACGGCACGAGTGGCGAGTTGAACCGCATTCATGAAGGCTCGTCCTGCAGGCAGCCCCCCCTTAAGCTCCATAGCGATCATGCCGCCAAAGGCGCCGCGCATCTGGCGACTTGCAAGGGCTTTCTGAGGGTGGTTGTCGAGGCCCGGGAAATAGACTCGTTCGACTGCGGGATGGCTTTCCAGATCGTGAGCGATCTTAAGCGCGGTTTCGCAATGGCGGCCCATTCTAAGGCTCAGCGTCTTCAGCCCACGAAGGATAAGAAATGCATCGAAAGCAGAAATGCAGGCCCCATTCATCTCCTTGACGCCGATAAGACGGAACTGTTCGATGTGCTCTTTGCGGGCCACAACGGCGCCTGCGAGGAGATCGCCATGGCCGCCGAGATATTTTGTGGCCGAGTGCACGACAATGTCGGCGCCAAGCGCAATAGGTCTTTGCAGATACGGCGTACAATACGTGTTGTCGACGGCGAATAGAATGCCCGCCTTCTGGCAGATTTCCGCAATAGCTGCGATGTCGATCACGCGCATATTGGGGTTGGACGGGGTTTCGGTTAAGACCAGCCGCGTTTTTTCCGATATCGCGGCCTTTAATTCTGCTGGATCGGTGAGATCGGCGAACCGCGTGACGATGCCGAACCGTTGGAGTTGATGATGCAGGAGCGCGAACGTGCAGCCGTAAAGCGTCTTGTCGGCAACGATCTCGTCTCCAGCCTTAAGCAGCGTCCAGATCACTGCCGTAATCGCCCCCATCCCTGACGAAGTAGCGAGCGCCGCTTCGCCCTCCTCCAAGGCAGCGAGGCGCTTCTCAAGTACAGAGACAGTCGGATTGCCGACGCGGCTATAGATATACCCCTCGGCTGCACCCTGGAATCGCTCTGTTCCAATCTCAGTGCTGGGAAAAGCGAAGGTCGAAGTGAGGAACACCGGCGGGTTCAACGCACCGTGATAATCGAGAGGATCGTAGTCATGATGGATGGCGCGCGTGGAAAATCCTGGGACGCGCTCGGAGTCAGCCATTGTCAGCCTCTTGCAGAAGTGAAGTAGTGACAAAATACGCTGAAGTCGGCTTTGAATGGTGCCAAACTTGCTAGTCAATGGCACAGAATTTGGCATAAATGGCAACTTTTGAGGGGCTTCATGGGTGATCCTGTCACGCCAACGTTAGACGCAATCGATCGTAGAATTTTGGAGGAACTTCAAGCGGATGCTCGTCTTCCGAATATTACTCTTTCTGATCGTGTCGGCCTCTCACCGTCCCCGTGTTCCCGGCGAGTTAAACTTTTGGAAGAGGCGGGGGTAATTGAGGGCTATCGAGCCATTCTCAATCGGAAGGCTGTCAATCTTGGTCTCACGATTTTTGCTGGCATTCGCGTCGAGCGCCATTCACTTGAGAATGCCGATGCTTTCGTCAGCGCCGTCCTTGCGATTCCAGAAGTGTTCGCATGCCATTTGGTATCGGGTGATGTCGATTTCCTGATTGAAGTCGTCGTACCCGACATGGCGGCTTATGAGGCAACGGTGCTTCGTCGCCTGCTGGCCATGCCTGCCCTCCGCGACGTCAGATCGAGCTTCGCCATGCGCACCTTCAAGGCTGGCGGTGTGCTGCCGGTGAAAAAACGAGTTGCCTAAACCCCGACGCCAGGTCTGATTTCTTTGCTAGCCCATTCCATCAAACCTTCAATGTCCGCAGCTGAGGGTAAACTCGCCCGAACTTCGCCCGGAGCGAATGTCTCTTGTCGACCCACCTCGACGTTGCACCTTCACTCGTGAGCTGGTCCAAACTCGGTTGCGTGCGTCCGATCGTTCGCCTGATCGTGAGGGCGCTTGTAGGCCGGGTGACATAGCGCGTGAGCGGGGCCGTCTGTGCCGCGCTGATACAGGATCAGCGGGAGATTGCCCACGCCGCCGGAGATGGGTTCCACGGCTGCCCGCACTGCACTTGAACGCATGGCCGTTTGCGCTGTAACAGAAATTCCCGCCTGAGAGGGAGATGCGCTGAAGATGTCGAACAGGTCTTGATCGGGGGCGGCAAGCGTTGTACGGATTTCAGTGCAATCAATTGCACGTGATTCCGCCGTCTTTCTGCTAGACCTGAAAAAGCTGTATCCAAACATCTATGCCACGCACCAATTGAAAGGGGATGATGGCACGACAAATAAACATCTACCGGTAGATAGTCACGTAGTGTTTATGTGGTGGCATATAATTGTGTCCGACGCGCTAATCTTCCTCATCGAAATTTCGAATAATCCAAGTTACAGCAAACTTGCGCCGCTTCAGATTTAGTTGTTGCATTTCCTGAAGCATACGGGCTTACGGCATTTGGAAAATATACCTCCCAAGTAAATCCGTGCGTATTATCGCGCGTTTGCTTGGTTTTCCACTCGATTATAACGATCCTGTATGTATCTTTTTTTATGAGGTCAACTTCCCCCCATCTATCATCATGCTTGATAACATTTTTTCTCATTGAGACGCCTTTCCTCTAGCGGGAAGATCGAGCGCTTAAGATACGGGGCGTTCCTTATTCGTAGCTTGAGTGAATATCATAGCTCGGCTATATGTGCTTCCTTTGCCTTGGAAGCATCGTGCATCTTGGCAGCAAAATCCGGGTCAACCTCAGCAATCATTTTGTGGAAGTCGGGGTGTTGGATAGCGAACCGTTCGGGCGTCATATATCTTCTGTATTTTGGCCACCACCCTTCTTTCGCCGCCTTGCAATAGCCTTTGAACATGACTTCGAAGGGGGCCGCGATCATGTCTGGAAACTCTTCCAGAAAATAGGTTGGTGGAGCGGGCAAATCGTCCGTGTCATGCCTGATACGGTTTTCGTCTATTTTTGCGACTTGGATGGCGTCGGCACGCTTCTTTTCTGCCCGAATTACCGCTTGGTTCGCCCTACGCTCTGAGCGGTAGGCATCATCGCTGTTCGTGTTGTCATTGACGGCATCCTGCTTTTTGCCCGCAATGATTTCCATGTCGGTCCATCCGCGTGCGGCACGCTGCCGGATCGTGGAAGGGTCTATGCCCTGTTTGCCCGCAAGCTCCGATGTTGTGAAGGTGCGCCCCTTCTCATCCGCAAAGGTGAGGCTGTCGCCCTTGTTCGTGTTCTGCGTTTGCTTGTCAGCCCATCTGACTTTGCCGGGAGCATATTCCGGGTCTTCGTTGTCGATCCTGTCGAGGGTGTATCCGGGTGCGGGCATCGGTCCCACATGGCGAAGGAAGGACCGGAAATCACGGAAGGCGGGATTGATGACGCGGCCATGAGATTTTGCGCGGTCAAGCATGTTGCGATGGCTATTGGCTTCAGCCCGGAAGCGCTCCCGGAGCGCCATAGCGGGCAAGTCCTCCACGAGCGTGGCAAAGTCGCCTTCGGCCTTTGGTTCGGCGTCGTCGCGCCTCTCGTGCGTTATCGCGCGCGCAGGTGCTTCCTGCGTGATGGTGGAGGCGCTCCCGCGCTCTTGATCTGTCAAGGCATGCAGCGCGCGGGCCATCTCGGATAGCGCTTCAGTCGATTTTCTTTGCTCAATCGCGATTTGCTCAATGGCGTGACATTGTTTACTTATGAGCGTGACAAGGGTGCCTAGCAAACCCGTGCAATTCCCGTGGCCCTAGGGTTTTCTTGCGATTTTCTCATGTCACGCCGCTGAGAAAATCGCATGGAATGACGACGTATATTCGACGATGTCGCGCGCATTTCTTGCCTTGCACAGTGTTGGCGAGCGCGCTACATCATGCAGCGACACTTGCGAGTTCGAAGCCGTTGGTGTAACTATTTTGTAATTAAATCCCGGCTGCCTGATCCGCATGCCGGGCTTTTTTTGGTATAAATTTTACAACTCGATATACGCCCACGCATCAGGCCGCGATGGTGCCAGCTCACCTAGTGACACGAGGGCCGTAAGCGGCTTGGAAAGCGTCTGCCAGTTCGCCTGTCGAGTTAGGTCGTTACGTGAGAAAAAAATCGCTCGTTGGTGTCCGCATGCCGCGCAACTAGCGTCACTGGCGGGGGCGTGCCCGCGATTCGCGAGAACGCGAGTGGAATTCAGTCGTGGGTTTTTCGTGGGGAAACCGTTCCCTTTCGTGGAGTTTGGTTCCACTCCGTTCCACATCTCGCCCTCAACCTGAGCGGCGGAACTATCGAAAGGGCCAGTATTTTCAGGGAGTTGGGTGGTGCCGCTTGCGTGATTGGGCGATCCCGATCATAGACCATTGATAATATTACTCAAAATCTCACAAAAAGCAAGCCTCGTGGGCTGCGTCTGTGTAGCAGTCTCTGCCTGCCTCGCCGGTGATTGTGGCCTCCGTACAGACACACAACAATTTTGTGTCCTTCGCTCTGTGTGGCTTTTCGTGTGCCACTTGGGCGGACCTCTTCCCTCCGCAGTGCCACGGCTCAGGCTCTTGTTGCTGATCACAACAGAGGCCTGGGCCACGTCCAAAGGCGCGGGGAGCACGAATGACACGAGGCAGCACCACGGAGAACACAGAAAAATGGATACAGAAGAAGCCGAGGCCGATGCGGCACTCAGCTACCAACCGCTTTGCCTTCTCGCCAAGGTGAAGGAGAAAGTCGGCTCGAAGACCGCACCAGATCGCCCTGAACGGCTGCCGATGTCGCGGTTGATGATGGTCCCGGCCTTGTTTCAACCTCGTCACGGTATGAACGAAGGCCGAATGGACGAACGTCATATCGGGGATCTCGAACGCGCTCTGAAGGCCAAGGGGCAAAATGGAGACCTCGACCCGATCCTTGTTGTCATGGCAGGTGATGAGGCGATCATCATCGACGGGCATCACCGGGCCGCAGCCTATAAGCTATCCAAGCGAAACGACATGCCGGTTTCCTACTTCAACGGAAGTGTCGAGCAAGCCATCCTTGTCGCCGGGCGCATCAACAGCAAGGCCAAGCTGCCGATGACGAACTACGAGCGCCAGAACTTTGCGTGGCGGCTCGTGCTCCTCGGCCACTACTCAAAGAAGCAGATCAGAGAGTCGGCCGGGGTGAGCGACGGTCAGGTCGCCCAAATGAGACGCATGAAAACCGCTCTTGGCAACGACGCTTATGATGCGCGCAATTGGCAACACGCCGTGATGATGACGAAGAAACAGAATTTGGAGACAATGAGCGACGACGAACGAGAAGCATGGCTGGACGACAAGGCGGCCGAGGTAGCGGAGAAGCTGAGCAAAACCTTCGGACGCTCACTCACTCAGAGTCCCGACGTTGCCGCGCGAGCCTTGGCCGCCTACTTCGGTCGGCATCTCCCAGAGCTTTGCCAGAAGCTGGACGGCCACCTTCCTGAAGACGATGAAGAAGAAGACCATGACGAGTTCTGACGGCTGCCTATGCAGCCTTCTGGGAGTGCATTTTGCATAAGATGAAGCCCGGGCGTGACGCGGTGCGGGTATTTTGCTATGGCCATTCAAAGTCCAATCGGACAAGCGGCCTTCGCGCTCAATCCCCCCGTGGCCGTCCTCGACTCTCGTGACGGCGCGGCGGTCTTCGCTTTCGACGGACAGCGATCACCGCGTGGATGTGGTGCAGCAACTCGCGTGGACTGCCAATTCCTGGTGGCCGCGGATTGCAATGGGCCGTTCCCTCCGGCCCAAGAAGCATCGCAGAACGCATGTACGAGAACGCATTCAACAGCATCGAGAAGGCTCTCCGCGCCGAAGAAGGCATCAGCAACGAACTCGATTACGTTGAGCAGACTTCGTGGATTCTGTTCCTGAAGTACCTCCACGATCTGGAAAGCGAGCGCCGCGACCGTGCCGAACTCGAAGGCAAGGACTACAAGCCGATCATCGACGGCCAAATCCGTTGGGACCAATGGGCCGCGCCCAAGAAGAACGGGCAATTCGACCACAACACCGCGCTGACCGGCGACGATCTGGTGGACTTCGTGGATCGCAGCCTGTTCCCCTACCTCGCCAGGTTCCACGAGCGCGCGACCGGCCCGGACACCATCGAATACAAGATCGGCGAGGTCTTCACCGAACTGCGCTCGAAATTCCGCTCGGGCTACATCCTACGCGACGTGCTGGAGATCGTGGACAGCCTGCACTTCAAGACCCAGGCCGACAAGCACGAGCTTTCCGCTCTCTACGAAACTCGCATCCGCCGCATGGGCAACGCCGGACGCAACGGCGGCGAATATTACACGCCCCGCCCGCTCATCCGCGCGATGATCCGGGTGGTCGCCCCGAAGATCGGCGAAACGATCTATGACGGCGCGGTCGGCTCGGCGGGCTTTCTCTGCGAAGCCTATGACTACCTACGCCGCCCGAATATCAGCGCCAGCGACTATGAAACCCTGCAACGCCGCACGTTCTACGGGCAGGAGAAGAAGTCGCTCGCCTACATCATCGGCATCATGAACATGATCCTGCACGGGATCGAAGCTCCGAACATCGTTCGCACGAACTCGCTCAACGAGAACGTGCTCGACTACCAGGAGAAAGACCGACACGACATCGTTCTGGCCAATCCGCCTTTCGGCGGCGGCGAGCGGCGCGAGGTGCAGCAGAACTTCCCCATCAAGTCGGGCGAGACGGCCTATCTCTTTCTGCAACACTTCATCCGCAAGCTGCGAGCCGGTGGGCGGGCAGCGGTGGTCATCAAGAACACCTTCCTGTCCAACACCGATAACGCCAGCGTGGCGCTGCGGCGCGAGCTTCTGGAAAGCTGCAACCTCCACACAATCCTCGATTGCCCGCAGGGCACCTTTCAGGGGGCGGGCGTCAAGACGGTGGTGCTGTTCTTCCAGAAGGGCGAGGCCACGCGGCGCATCTGGTATTACCAGCTTGTTCCGGGCCGCAGCATGGGCAAAACGAACCCGCTGAACGACGACGACATGGCCGAGTTTGTCGAGTTGCAGCGCGGCTTCGTGACCGGCCCGAAATCGTGGATCGTGGACATCGCCACAGTCGACGCGAAGACGTTCGATCTGTCGGTGAAGAACCCGAACGCGCCCGAAGCCGAGGCCATGCGCAGCCCCGAGGAGATCATCGACGCGATCCTTGCCCGCGATGCCGAGACGGCGGAAATCCTTGAGCGGATAAGGGGGCTGCTGTGAAGGTTGGGTGGGAGGTTAGGCCACTAGGCGACTTCATCGAACTGATTTCCGGCCAGCATATCGACGCGGTTGACTACAATATCGACGGGCACGGCGTTGGATACATCACAGGTCCTTCGGATTTCGGCAGAGATGAGCCACTAATATCCAAATGGACCGAAAAGCCCAAACGGTTCGCCGATCCAGGGGACATACTCTTAACGGTTAAAGGTTCAGGTGTCGGCAAGATCAACCGTCTGCGCCGTGGCAGGGTTGCGATCAGCCGCCAGATAATGGCCGTTAGAGCCAAGGGAATTGATGCGGACTTCCTGCACCTTCTGCTAGGTGCTCACGGAGCGCATTTCGCCTCCCTGGCCAACGGCGCAGCAATACCCGGCATCTCCCGCGAACACGTTACAAACCTGCAAATCCCGCTCCCACCGATGGACGAACAGACGCGGATTGTTGCGATTCTGGATGAAGCCTTCGCGGGCCTCTCCCGCGCCCGCGCCAACGCCGAAGCCAACCTCGCCGACGCACGGAAATTGCTTGAAGTCACTATCGCGGAAAGGCTCAAATCGGGGAACGGCGATTGGCAGCAGTGCCTTGTTGAAAATTCATATAGACGAACGAAAATTCCTTCTAAAGTTCAGTGCAAAGATTATCTCAGCGAAGGACGATACCCCATAGTTTCTCAAGAGGCGGATTTCATCAGTGGCTACTGGGAGGACGATGCAGATTTGGTGCGGGTAGAAAGACCAATCGTCGTTTTCGGTGACCATACGCGCCACCTGAAATACATTGATTTTGACTTCGTGGTCGGGGCAGATGGCACGCAGCTTCTCGCGCCCATTTCACAAATTGAGCCGAAGTTCTATTACTACGCGCTTCGCAGCATTCCGTTAGCGGGGAAGGGCTACGCCCGTCATTTCAGCCATCTGAAGAAAGAGACAATATGGTTCCCTGCTGATCTCGCATCGCAGCGTGCGATAGCCGACACCTTGGAAGAGATCGAGGTCCACATTGCCGACTTGGCAAGGGCATACATCGCGCAGTCGGGATCTATAAACTCCCTCCGCCAATCCCTCCTGCAAAAAGCCTTCTCAGGCGAATTGACCTAGCTTAAGCTCGTCGCATGTTCGAGAGCGAAACCGAATCTGACACGCGGGCCAACCGGATCGACCCGGTTCTTGCCGCTGCGGGCTGGGGTTCGGTCGAAGGCTCCCGTATCCGGCGCGAAGTGATCTGCCCCGGTCGCATCATGCCGGGCGGCAAGCGAGGCGAACAGCTCACCGCCGACTACGTGCTGATCTACCGAGACCAGAAGCTCGCCGTGATCGAGGCCAAGCGGGCGGGCCTACATCACACCACCGGCGTCGCTCAGGCCAAGGACTATGCCGGGCGGCTCAAGGCGCGGTTCGCCTACGCCACCAACGGTCTCGGCTGGTACGAGACCGACATGATCGGCGGCGCGGAAGGCGATTTGAACCAGCCTTTTCCGACGCCGGGTCAGCTTTGGGAGCGATGCTTTGCGGAAGCCAGCCTTTGGCGCGAACGGTTCGGGGCGGTGCCGTTCGAGGTGGCGGGTGGCAAGTGGGAACTGCGCTACTATCAGCACAACGCCATCAATGCCGTGCTGGAAGCCGTAGGCAGGGGCGAGAAGCGCGTGCTGCTGACGCTGGCTACCGGCACTGGCAAGACCTCCATCGCCTTCCAGATCGCATGGAAGCTGTTCCACGCCCGTTGGAACCTCTCCGGCGAGCCGACGCGCCGCCCACGCATCCTGTTTCTGGCGGATCGCAACATCCTCGCGGATCAGGCTTACAACGCCTTTTCGGCCTTCGACCCCAATGCGATCACCCGGATCGATCCGGACACGCTCCGCAAAAAAGGCGGAGTGCCGAAGAATGCCAGCGTCTTCTTCACGATCTTCCAGACCTTCATGACCGGCGACGGCCAACCGAGTTACGAAGGCTATCCGCCCGATTTCTTCGACTTCATCGTCATCGACGAATGCCACCGAGGTGGCGCGAACGATGAGGGCAACTGGCGCGGGATCATGGAATATTTCTCTCCCGCCGTGCAGCTCGGCCTGACCGCTACGCCCCGCCGCAAGCACAATGCCGACACCTACGCCTACTTCGGCGAGCCGGTTTATGTGTATTCGCTGCGAGAGGGGATCGAGGATGGCTTCCTGACACCCTTCAAGGTGCGCCAGATGGCCAGCACGATTGACGAATATGTGTGGGACGGCACCGACGAAATCATTTCGGGCGAGGTCGAGAAAGACAAATACACAGAGGCCGATTTCAACACCCGCATCGTGATCGAGGGCCGCGAGAGAAGCCGCGTGGCCGAGTTCATGTCCGAGATCGATCAGCGCCAGAAGACGCTGGTTTTCTGTGCCACACAGGAACACGCGCTTCGGGTGCGCAACTACATCAACCAGATCAAGACCAGCTCGAATCCCAACTACTGCCACCGTGTCACCGCCGATGATGGCAAGCTGGGTGAACAGCATCTCCGCGACTTTCAGGACAACGACAAGACCATCCCGACGATCCTGACAACCTCGCAGAAGCTCTCGACCGGCGTGGATGCGCGCAACGTCCGCAATATCGTGTTGATGCGGCCGATACGGTCGATGATCGAGTTCAAGCAGATCATCGGGCGAGGAACGCGAACCTACGACCGGAAAGACTTCTTCACGATTTACGACTTCGTGAAAGCGCATGAGAAGTTCAACGATCCCGAGTGGGACGGTGAACCGCTGCCGCCGGAAGAGCCGCGACCGCGGCCGCCCAAACCTGAACCACCCGAAAAACCCGAGCCACCGGAACCGCCTGAAGGTGGCGAGGAAGGCGGAGATGACGAGCCAAAGCCCAAGCTGGTTATCAAGCTGGCAGACGGCAAGGAACGGCTCATTCAATACATCGCCGCGACGAGCTATTGGGGACCGGGCGGCAAGCCGATGACGGCCCAACAGTTCATGGAGAGTCTGTTTGGCGATCTGTCTGGCATGATCGACGATGAGGACGAGTTGCGTGGGAAGTGGAGCGATCCGGACGAGCGCGAACGCTTCGTGACCTTGCTGGAACAGCGCGGCTATGGTGCCGACCAATTGGCCGATATGCGGCGTCTGATCGATGCCCCAAACAGCGACTTGTTTGACGTTCTCGCCTACATCCGGTTCACGACGCCACCGAAAACCCGCTCTGATCGTGCGAACGCCGCAAGAAACGGCGGTCTGGACGGCGCTGACACCGCCCCAATGCGAGACTTTCTTCTTGACGTGCTGAAAGCCTATGAAACCGTTGGAGAGACCGAACTCTCTCCGCGCAAACTCGGGGACTTGCTGAAAGCACGCTACGGCACCTTCGAGGACGCGAAATCGAAGCTGGGGGACATGCTCTCAATCCGCCAAGCCTTTATCAACGTGCAGCGTTACCTATACAGAGGCTGACCACCTTCGGTTTGACCATCGCTCGCGTCGCACGCCGTTTAGATCGATTGCCTCTTCCTCCTTTTATCCGGGTGCTGGGCGGACTGGGTCCGGCGATAAACACAACCTCCATAAGCCGTTCCAAATAGGGCATGCCCTTGCGGGATGTTCCAAAGCCATGCTATAGCTGTCCCACACGAGTAGTTTTTCGAGTTTTGGCACACGGTCAGGACCACGTCTAAGACGTGTGTGGAACAGATTGGGGGCGGACATGGTGAGTGTGGGATACGCGCGGACCTCGACCACGGAGCAGGTTGCGGGCCTCGAAGCACAGGAGCGCGAGCTTGCGGCGGTTGGCTGCAACAAGGTCTTCGTGGAGCAGGTGAGCAGCGTGGCCGAACGCGGGGAGCTTGTGGCGGCGCTGGACTACATCCGCGCGGGCGACGTGCTCGTCGTCACGAAGCTGGACCGGCTGGCGCGCTCGCTGCGGGATCTGATGGAGATCGTGGCCGCCATCGAGGCGCGTGGCGCTGGCCTTCGCATCCTCGCCATGAACCTTGACACGACGACGCCGACCGGCAAGCTCATGCTCCAGGTGCTGGGCGCGGTGGCCGAGTTCGAGCGCGCGATGATGCTGGAACGGCAGCGTGAGGGCATCGCGAAGGCCAAGACGGATGGCAAGTACAAGGGCCGGAAGCCCACCGCGCAGGCGAAGGCGGCCGAGGTCGAGGCGCTGCTCAAGGCTGGTGTGTCGCCGACCGAGGTAGCGCGTCGGCTCGGCATCGGGCGAAGCAGCGTGTATCGCATCGCCACCGACAAAGGCATCAAGGCCACGCCGAGCTACGCGCAGTAGACCAGGCAGGCGCTTTGTGAGGTTTGCCCCAGCAGTAGACGCTGAAGACTTAAACTCTACCGCGTCTACTGAACCGCCTCGGTGCCGCTGTCCTTGGGAAAGTTCGCCGCTTCCGTCCTCCGAGCCCTGTGTTTTTGGTGTTACCTATCGTGCTTCTGGTCCGCTTCTGGCCTTAGTTTCGGAGCTGTTCTTTCGGCACCCCGATGATGGCGATAGCCTTGGCCATGGTCTTGATGTCCGCATGGCGGTAGCGGTCGGCCTCGCCACGGCTTCCCTTGTGACCTTGGATCGCGTCGGCGACGCTGTCCTGCACACCGACCCGAAGGCAGGCGCTTTTGAACCAGTGGCGGAAGGCGTGGTTAGGAGCCTTTCGTCTGTCTGTGAAGCCCTGCTTCCTGATCCACGTGGCGAGATGGTTAGAAACGCCTTTGCTCGCGTGGCGGCCGCCTTTCGCCGCTCTCGTCGCTTTTCCATAAAACAGCGGGCCATCGCCTTTTTCGATCACGAAATCGAGGAAACCTTGCTCAATCAGCGCGGGATGAATCGGCACGTCGCGCTCCGATCCTTCGTTTTTCAGCGATCCACCGTCTTCGGCTGGGGTGAGGCGGAGAACGTGAACGCCGTCCACTTTGAGAACACGTCCTCCCCATAGCTGCGCAAGCTCCGCCACGCGCGCGCCGCTTAAAGCCATGAGCCAAGGCAACCAGCGGCGCGAAGGCACGGTCTCTCGGGAAGACAGCGATAGAATGCGGGCAACTTCATCGTCTGTGTAAGGCTGCATCCGGGTGCCCGCCCGCCGCTTCTGACGCAGTTTCATGCCATCGAAAGGGTTTGCGGGCACGAGCCTGTTGTCCACGGCAAACCCGAAAAGCGCCTTGATGGCTGCAATTCGGCCAACCTGAAGGCTGCTGGCCGAGTAGCCTTGCTCGATGAGAGAGTCCTTCCAGGCCAACACGTCGTCCTTTCTAACACGCGCCATGTCGTTGTGGCCGAGGTGAGCCACGACAGATTTTACGTAGCCTTTCCAGGTGGAGACGGTGCTCGCGGCGGGAGTGCGCTCCCGCTTCCAGCGCTCGAAGACTTCATCGAAGCTGACACTTGCGAGAGGTTTCACCTCCCCATCAGCCGCGCCTTTCCATTCAGGAAAACGCTGCGCCGTAGGGTCGGGAGCGTAGTCACCACGCGCGTTCCGCTCAAGCTTACGTGCAGCCTCGACGAGTGCTCGTCCGGCGTCTGCGAGGAGTAGCATTCGGCTTCGCTCGTCGGTGACGATACCCTCGCGCTGGAGGATCAGATCAACGAAACCGCCAAAACGCCTATCGAGAAGAAGCAGACGTCCCTCGCCAGTTCGCCGAGCATCTTGAGGACGATCCTGGTGATCCCGAACTCTGGCGCGGCATGCAGGAGGCCAACGAGTACGCGCTGAGCGGCCAGCCGTTGACGATTGATAATTCCATCCGATGGTCCGCCAAAATTTGTTCAAAGCGGGCTTGCACCGCGAGAAGTCCGTTGCTATGCATGTCACGCGGGTTTCCCCGCATCGCCGCTTTAGCTCAGCCGGTAGAGCACCTCATTCGTAATGAGGGGGTCGCGTGTTCGAGTCACGCAAGCGGCACCACCATGCCTCTAAGCATCTGTAACGGCTTAGAGATTTGACGCCATTGCATGTTTCGGCATCCCACTGCTACACAGGGGTGCTCCACATGGTCTTAGCAATGGCTCGTCCTTCCACACGCTCCAGCACCACTTTTCCGCACTTCCGCAAGCGCGTTCCTGCTGACATTCGGAAGGCGGCTTTGGGTAAGCGCGTCACCATCAAGCTTCCGGCTGAAACCCCCGACGCGGCCGATCTGCTGGTGTCGGCGAAGCTCGGTGGCGAGGTAACTTTCTCACTCAGAACACGCGACCCCGCTCTCGTGAAGCAGCGCCACGCGGCGGCCATGGTGCAGATTGAGAAGCAATTCGCCGCTCTTCGCGAGGGACCGAAGCCGCTCACCAAGAAAATGCGAGAAGCCATAGCGGGGCTGCTCTACACAGCGCGCTTGCTCGGGAGGGGGCGCGCGTCACCGATTTACGCAAAGTCCCTGTCTAGTGCACTGACTCATTCAGAAGGTGCAGATTGAGGCGGTTGAGCTTGTCGAAGATTTCATCGGCGGTTTTGGTCCAGACGAAGGGTTTTGCGTTCCGGTTGTGATCGGCGATGTAGCGCTTGATGGCGTCTTCGAGGTCGGCGACGGATTTGAAGACGCCACGACGGATGCGCCGCCGGGTAATGGCGGAGAAGAAGTTTTCGACCGCGTTCAGCCAGGACGCCGAGGTCGGCGTGAAGTGAAAAACCCACCTCGGATGATCCGCCAGCCAGGCGTCCACCTTGGGATGCTTGTGGGTTCCGTAGTTGTCCAGAATGACGTGGATGATCTTGCCGGCTGGGACCTTGCGCTCCACGGCGTTGAGGAATTTGATGAACTCCTGATGGCGGTGGCGCTTCATGCAGCGGCCGAGCACGGTTCCATCCAGCACGTTGAGTGCGGCGAACAGCGTGGTGGTTCCGTTGCGCTTGTAATCGTGGGTCATGGTCGCGCATTTGCCGGGCTTCAACGGCAGGCCCGGTTGAGTGCGGTCGAGCGCCTGGATCTGGCTCTTCTCGTCGATGGACAGGACCACGGCATGGCAGGGCGGGCTCATGTAGAGGCCCACCACATCCTCGACCTTTTCGGCGAAGGCGGGATCGTTCGACTTCTTGAACGTGCGCAAGCGGTGCGGCTGAAGGCGGTGGGCTCCCCAGATGCGCTGCACCGTGCGCAAGCTGACGCCCGCCGCCTTGGCGACAGCGCGTCCGGTCCAATGCGTGGCGTTTCCGGGGGGCTCGGAACACGGCAGCGCCAGCACTTTCGCGACGCTCTTCGCTGACAAAGGCGGCTTGCCTGGCTTGCGGGTCTGGTCGCGCAACAGCCCGTCCACCCCTTTTTCGGCGTAGCGCCGCTGCCAACGCCATACGGCTGGCCGGCTGACGCCGCTTAAGCGGGCGACGTCGAAAACGGAACGGCGCTCAGCAGAATGAAGCACGATCTTTGCCCGCTGCGCGTGCTTCTGCGGGCTGTTGCGGTCCCCGATGACCGCCGCCAAACGTGAGCGGTCTTCGGACGAGAGAAGGATGCAGACGGTTTGAGCCATGCCTGAAGCATGCCTTGCTTCGTCTGCTTTGTGAATCCTATGTTTGCGTCAGTGCACTAGGGCATTTTGTTCGGGCGCATTTTTTCCGCGTGGGCGAGTGTCCGCTTCGTGAAAAGACGTCTGAAGCCTCGGCGCGCTCTGAAAGCATGCCCGCCTTGGGTATCGTCACCGGCTGATCCGCGCTGAGCGGCCGTCTCGCGCTCGAAACAACGTCGTCATTTGCAATTCGTTAAGCCGCTCCTAAATGTCAGACCGAGCCGGAGCAGCGACAGCTTGGCTCCTGAGTTCCGAGCCGCTTCCGGTTGGTGCAACCGATCCGATCCGTCTTTTCACGCTCTGATACCGGTCGGATTGCGATGCTTCGGATCGAAACGGGCTCAAGCGCCGTGAGGCGCTCCCGGACGAGGTGCAGCGATGACATTATTCTTCACTTCCGACACGCATTTCGGTCACCAGAACATTATCCAGGCCTGCAATCGCCCCTTCGCGAGCGTCACCGAAATGGACGAGGCGATGATCGCGCGATGGAACGAGCGCGTGGGCCCAGGCGACACCGTCTACCACCTCGGCGACTTCTGCTTTCGCAATTTTATCGGCGCGGATGCGTATCTGAAGCGGCTCAACGGCACGATCCACCTCGTTCAGGGCAATCACGACACGGAGACGCTGAAGCACCACGCCAGGCTTTTCGCAAGCGTGAGCCTCATCCGCGAGATTGACGCGGGCGGGCACAACATCGTGCTGTGCCATTATCCGATGCGCGAGTGGAATGGGTCGTGGACGGGAAGCTGGCACCTGTTTGGCCATGTGCATGGTCGGCTAAACCACGCGCCGCTAGGGCTTAGCCTCGACGTGGCGGCGGACGCGCATGATTTCACGCCGTGGAGCCTCGACGAGATCGAGGCGGAATTGAAGCACCACGAAAACCCGTTCGCTGCGGGGCGGCCGGAAAGGCTGGAAGTGACCGAGCGCCCGAGCGCCCACGCCGCTTCGGACATCGCGAAAGTCTGAAAGCCTCGCGATCGGGGAGCGGCTGTTCACCTTGCCGCGATCGACGCGCGCGAACCGCTCACGCGATTTCACGAACCGCGAAAGCGTTTGCCGACAGAGACTTAGAAGTGGGAAGGGTGAAGCCTGATCGCTTCCCGGCGAACGGGAGCTTCTAGGCTCCTTCGGTCCCGTCCGCTTCATCGACCGCCGCGATCCGGTTGACCGCGATCACGGCTTGCGTACGGCTGTCGACGCCGAGCTTTTGCAGGATCGCCGAAACGTGCGCCTTCACGGTCGCTTCAGAGACGGAAAGCTCGTAGGCGATCTGCTTGTTGAGAAGCCCCTTGCCCAGCATCGAAAGCACGCGAACCTGCTGCGGCGTGAGCGTCGCGAGCCGCGCGGCCATCTCGCCGAGTTCGTCGGGGCCGCCCTCGCCCTGCATCTCATCGGTGAACCAGATGCCGCCGTCGAGAATGGTCTTCACCGCCTGCCGGATACGGTCGACGGGCAGCGACTTCGATATGAAGCCCGACGCGCCGAGATTGGCGCAGCGGCGAATCATGCTCGTATTATCGGTCGCCGAGACGATCACAACGGGGATCTGCGGATGCTGGCTCCGAAGATACATGAGGCCGGTGAGCCCGGACAGCGAAGCCGCGCCCTTCTCGCCCGGCATTTTCAGGTCGAGCAGCACGAGATCCGCGCCCGGACTGGCCGAAAGCGTATCGAGCAGCTTCTCGACCGAATCCACTTCGGTGATGCTGACGCCATCCAGAGACGAGCCTAACGTCTGCTTGAGGGCATCGCGGAAAAGCGGATGATCGTCCGCAATGATGACATGATAAGCGCTCATCGCTTGGTCGCCACAATCGGGCCACTCGCGCCGCCCGCCTTCTTCCTGGGACGCAAGTCGCGCTTGGCGTGCATGCCTTGCTTGGCTCTCGGTTTCAGATAGGATGGCAAGGACCGATTCCCGGGGTTGAACTAAAGATGTAATGAGACTGCAAAACTATGTCCGATGACGACGTTAAGCAAGCTTATTGGCGAAGTATCTCGCGGATCAGCCTCGGTATGACGGTGACACTCGCCGTGATCATGATTGTCTTTCCTTTTTTCATCCCCGAGCTCAACGCGTACCGCTTCCTGCGGTTTCCGCTGGGCTATTTCCTGCTCGCACATGGGGCGGTGATTTTGCTCGCGATCCTGATATACGGCTTCTTTGGCGGGCAGCAGCGCGCGGACCGCGTCCATAACATGACCATCCAGTTCTGACATGACGCTCAATTACAGCACGCCCGCCGTAAACCCGAAGCTCGGCTCCAGTTTCGCGATCTTCGCGAGCGCTTACACCTGCCTCGTCCTGATGCTCGTGGTGCTCGAACAGCTCGGCCTTTCGACGCTGACCATCGATCACGTCATCGTGGTTGCGCCAGCGCTATTCTACATCGCTATCGGCTTCATGACCCGCACGATCGCCGTCGATGACTTTTTCGTCGCAGGCGAACGCGTTCCGCCGCTCTACAACGCACTCGCGCTGAACGCCATGGTGTTCGGCGGCAGCCTGCTCGCGGGCAGCATCGCCGCGTTCTTCTTCATCGGCATCGACGCCATCGCCATTCCGGTCGGGCTTTTCGCGGGGCTTGTGCTCATGGCGGTGCTGTTCGTACCGCATCTGAGGAAGGCGGGCGCATACACGGTGCCGGGGTTCCTACATCTGCGCTTCGGGCGAAAAACCATCCGGCTGACGGCGTCGGTGCTGATGATTGCGCCGTGCCTCATCGCCATCGTGGCTGAAGTTGCGCTCGGCGGGAATATCGTCGGCTACCTCTTGCCGACACCTCAGGCGCTCGGCATCGATCTTTCCCCCGCGTCACTTTTCACGCTGCTTGTCGTGGCGAGCATCGTCATCGCCGTCGTGCTGGGCGGCATGCGCGCCGCGACCTGGACGCAATGCGCGCAGTTCGTGGTGGTGCTCGGCCTGGTCGCCCCGCTCATCGTCGTGTCGGTGATACGGACGAACCTGCCTCTTCCGCAGCTCACCTATGGCGGCCAGCTTGAGGAGATCAAGGAGCGCGAGGCGTCGAAGGGCTTCATCACCACGACGCGGCCGAAGACGCTGAGCGAAGTCCTGCCCGGTCAGGGCGCCCAGCCGGTGACACGGCCCGCCGAGCGCATGTTCAGCGCCCTTTCGCCATTCGATTTCGTTCTTCTGATCTTCTGTCTCGCCGTTGGTGTCGCGTCGCACCCCACCTTCCTGCCGAGGCTTTCAACAACGCCCACGATCCTCGCCAGCCGCCGCATGTTCGGCTGGGTGACGATGATCGGCGCGTTCGTGGTGCTTACGATCCCGGCCTATGCCTTCTTCACGAAAGCGATGGCGGTCGAGGCGCTCATCGGCGTGCCGGTTTCCGACCTGCCCGCGTGGGCGAGAGCCTTGCAGCAACTTGGCTTCATCTCACTGCCCGGCAATCAGTTCGAACAGCTGGGCGGCGCGCAACGCGTCACCTTCCAGCCGGACAGCCTCGCCCTCATCCTGCCGATGGCGGGCCAACTGCCGCGCGTGTTCTTCGGGCTCGCGGCGGCCGCGCTTCTTGCGGCGATCGCGGCCTGCGCGGCGGGGCATCTCGTGGCGCTCGCCAACACCGTCAGCGACGACATCTATCACGGAACCCTGAGACGCAACGCGTCGCCCGCTCGCCGCCTGCTCGTGGCGCGGCTTTCGATGATCGTCTTCGGGATCTTCGTTTACTTTCTGGCGCAAGGCCACGTCGATCCGTTGCGCTGGGCGATGGTCTCCCTCTCGCTCGCGGCGGGCACATTCTTCGCGGTGCTCGTGCTGTCGGTGTGGTGGCGCAGGCTCTCCGCGAAAGGCGCGCTGGCCGGTATGGTGACGGGTTTCGCGGTCACGGCGCTGTATCTGAACGCGTCAGGCGCGCCGCTGTTCGGTATCGACTCGCTGAACGCCGCGGCCATCGGCGTGCCCGTGAGTTTCGTCTCGGCGGCGATTGTGAGCCTGCTCTTCGGCACTCCCGACGCGCATGCGCTGGAAGCCGTGGAAGATCTTCGCGTTCCGGCGGGCGAGACGCTGCAATCGCGCATGGTGCGGTTGGCATCGCGCACCAAGCCGACGCTGTGAGGTGGGATGAGGCGGCGTTTTCGCGTCAAGGAAACGTGAAAGGCTCCAGCGCGTAATCCGCAAAAGGGAACGCCGGTTTCGCGATAAGATCACGCTCTAACAAGAACTTGGAGCGCGCTTTTGATTTCATCGGAAGCGATAACGCTCTAGGATGCCCGAATCGGAGGCGCTTCCTCCGGTTCACCCGGAGGCCTGCATGCGCCAAGCCGAGTCCCCCAAGCCGCCCACGCCCGGCTCGACCGTCGGGCGGCTGCCTCTGTTTCCCGACATTCCACCCTATCGTACGGGCTGGCTCAAGGTCTCGGACCGGCACGACATCTATTTCGAGGAGTGCGGCAACCCGCGCGGAAAACCCGCCGTCTGGGTCCATGGCGGGCCGGGCGGCGGCTGCAACGCCACCATGCGCCGCTATCACGATCCGTCGAAATATCGCATCGTGCTGTTCGATCAGCGCGGTTGCGGACGCTCGACGCCGCATGCATGCCTCGACGAAAACACCACATGGGATCTCGTCGCCGACATGGAGCGGCTGCGCGTGCATCTCGGCATCGACCGCTGGCAGCTCTGCGGCGGCTCATGGGGTTCGACGCTCTCGCTCGCCTATGCCGAGACGCACCCCGAACGCGTGAGCGAGCTTGTGCTGCGCGGCATCTTCCTCCTGCGCCGCGCCGAGCTCGACTGGTTCTATCAGGAGGGAACGAGCTGGCTGTTTCCCGACGCGTTCGAGGCGTATCAAGCGCCGATCCCGCCCGCCGAGCGCGGCGACATGATCGCGGCCTATCATCGGCGCCTGACCTCCAGCGACGCGGCGGAGCGTCTCGCGGCAGCGCGCGCCTGGAGCATATGGGAGGGGACGACGCTTTCGCTGTTCGCCGATCCGGCGCGCGTGAACCAGTTCGGCAGCGAATTCTACGCGCTCGCCTTCGCGCGCATCGAGTGCCACTATTTCATGAACCGAGGGTTCTTCCGCAGCGACAACCAACTGCTCGAAGACGCTGGCCGCATCGCGCATCTGCCGGGCACCATCATTCACGGTCGTTACGATGTGGTAACACCCTTGAAGAATGCGTGGGATCTGGCGCGAGCATGGCCGAAGGCCGAGTTGCGCATCGTGCCGGATTCGGGACACGCGGCGAGTGAACCCGGCATCGTGCATGAGATCGTGAGCGCGACGAACGCTTATGCGGCGAGCGCGTGAGTTGAACCGGTGCGCGACAGCGACGCAGTGAGGGCTTGACCCGGTCTCGCAGCTTGGTGCAAATCTTTGGTGACGCGCCTGTCACGCGGTTGATACATTCCTGCTGTAGCGGCTTTCGACATGCCAAGCTATCTCATGTACATCTTCGACGTGGCCGTGGCCTCGCTTGTCACGCTCAACGCCCTTCTCCTGCTGACCATCTTCTCCAGAAGGTTCAAGCTGTGGCCGACGCCGGCTGAGCGAAGCTGGCAGCATTACACCTTCTGGCCGCTGTTCCGGGGCGGCCTCGGGCTGACGCTGCTGTTTTCGATCCTCACGGTTGGGTGGCCCGAGGGTGGCCCCGACACGTGGCGCTTCCTCGCGGGCATGATCTGCGTGGTGATCGGCTTCGGCTTCACGATCTACGGCTATTTCGATCTTGGCATCGAAAACACTTATGGCGCGGACGAGGGGCTGGTTACGGGTGGCCTCTATCGCTTCAGCCGCAATCCGCAATACGTCGCGTCGATCCTCGGCTTTTTCGGCACCGGCCTCGCAAATGGCTCGGCGCAATCCGCCGTGCTCTGCGGTCTGGCGATCCTCGTTTACGTGGTCCTGCCCTATACGGAAGAGCCGTGGCTGGAGCGCGCTTACGGCGACGTCTACGCTGACTACAAGCAGCGCACGCCGCGCTTCCTCTTTCTTTAAGCTCCAGCGACGCCAGCGGGCCTGCGCGGACGCTCGGGCGCCCAGCCGATCTCCCCGCCTCGGAGCTTCGTGCGCCGCTGTTTTCGGGCGCGGACTTTCCACAGGCTTCCGATTTAGCTATGGAGAGAATAAGGCGCGTCATTGCAACCCTAGATTGATAGCGATAAAAACCTCGAAATCCTGAACGAGGTTTTTGATGCCAGTTTGGCAACGGATCGTCGCCCGCATTGTCCCCTTGCATATTGAATTGCACTCGCAAGCGTCGGAGGATTTCATTGCCTCGCGGCGCGACCTTATTTTCGTCGAGTACGAAGGGGAAAATTGCAATCATCGCTATTTCGCGGTGAAGCGGAAGCTCTTCGGACCACGATATGATAATGGCCAACCCCGTGCGGACAACGCCGGCCGGAGCTGACCGTGAGCGGCGCTGACGGAGCGAGTCCCCGGCGCGGCGGTGTGCGGTGGCTTGCTTTGGGATACGCGCTCGCCTTTGCTTCTATCGTGCTGTTCGCGGTTTCGCCGATGATACTGGCTGCCATCGCCTCCGCCATCTACCCTTGATTTCATTGAGTTTTTTGCGATTTCGGCGTTTCTACTAACTTTCTACAACAGAAAGTCATAGCGATAGCGCGGCCTAAAGCACCGGCAAGCGTGCGGTGATGCGCGCGCCAACGTCGCTCGGAAACGCGTAGAGCGGGAACGCCAGAATGCCGCGCGCGGCCGGATCGATGCCCACAAGCCCGGCCGCTTCAAGCGCCGCCATGATGCTCTGGTTTGCGCTCGTGAGGCCCAACAGCACGACAGGCGGCAAAGCGCCCCCCTGCACTTTCCACGCGATATGCATGGCGCGCATCTCAGGCGTGTCTTGGTCCGCCACCGTTGCGTTCAGATCGCCAAAGCTCGTTGCCGTGCCCACAGTGAGAAGGGGCACGTGCCCGCGCGCGACGGCTTCCGCAAGATCGGGATGCGGCGCATCATGCTCGCCTGTCGGCACCACGGTTGCATACGGCCCCTTAGGGACAAAAGCGCCCATAGGTGCGCGCCAGTTTTTTGAGCTGGCCTTGATCCAATTTATAAGTTCGGTTAGCTGTTCGTTCGCGTTCATTTAAACCTCCACTCGGCTGTTCGCCTTATCGGCAAGCGCCGAATTGTAAAAGCTAGCTTCGATGTCGTATGCCGTCCTGTCATAGCTCGGCAACACGTGTTCAATGTTCGCCGCTTCGGCAAACATTCGCGTCGCTTCCGGCGCGAATTTCTGCACAATGCTGTGCATGAACGATGCGTGCGTTTCATCGGCAAGTCCGAGAAGGAAGTTTGGCGAGTGGAAAACAACGCTCGCAACATCCTTATCGTTCGCAATCAGATGCTTGATCTTGCTCATACCGGCGTCGGTCTTCGCCTGTTCTTTCACCCACACGCGAATTTCGCTTTCAATGTGGGCATAGCCCGGACGTGGTGCGAAAATCTCATGTGCCTTGTTCGCGGCCTCGCGGTTTAACCGCTCCGCGTGCGCCTTAAGTTCAGCCTGTACGTTGCGAATTGCGCGCACGGCTTCGGTCGCCAGTTTCTTCGCCGCTGCATGCTTCGAGACTTCGGTTCGCGTTTGATCGTTAGCGAGCGCGGCAACACGCTCGGCGGCCTGCTTCACGGTCGCATGCAGGCTTGCTACCTTCAGGCCGACATTGCCGAATGCGCTCGGCACACCAAGCTTTGCGCTCAGAATAGAGTTGAGTTGCAGCCCATCAACGATAGCAATGGCGTTTGGCGTGTTAATGAGACGGTTGCTTTTTCCAATAGACATTAGTTTGTTCCTATCAACTTCGCTTGCTGTTCAGCAAGTGCAGCTTCCCATTGTTCGGCTGCTGTTCCAAACTCGTTCACGAGCATTACTCTGCGAGCGTAAGGCGGCTTCGTTATCCATTCGCCTGTTCGATAACAAACTTCGACAACTGTTGTCGGTCGAAGCTTGTTGCGCTGCTTGTTTCGCGTCGCTTCAACTTTCAACACGCGATTGCGGAGAACGCGCGATGTCATCTCGTTTCCAGTGCCTCGACACGCTGCTCAAGCGCGCTTGTTTCGATAGCTCTAAGCAACAAACTAAGAATATTGGCCAGTCGTGAAGCATCAACAACGTCAACTTCGTTCATGCGTGCTTGCCTGTACAGCCGTGCAAGTTCGCGTCTAACATCGCACGCGTTGTCGAGGCGTATTCTTACGCGTTGTTTCTTCTGTGGAGGGGGGCGTGTGTCGATTTCCACTTTATCCATCGCATGCTATGTAATTTTGCGCATACGCGAAACTAGCCATAAGCTAAGCTTATACTGACTTTTTTGACCAAAGACAATATCTTATTAACGATTAAGGCGGGCCTATGCCCACAGTGCCCGCCCTCGCTCAGAACGTGAGCGGCTCGATGAACTTCTCGTAGGGATCGCCCGAGGCTTCTTCGCCACTGCAAACGAGCTTCACCCGCGCTTGCCAGCTCTCGCGGGGCAATACGGCCTCACCGACGCGAAAGAGTGCCACGGCGCGCCGCAGCCGCCCGCTCTCGCTTTCGGCCTTCAGGCGCGCTGTATCGGCAAATTTGGCAATCTCAAGCTCATCAAGGTATCGCGCCAAGCTCCGCATCGGATGCTCGCGCAGTTCGGCCGGAACGCTCGGGAACTCTGTCAGCTCGTATGCGACAGTTCGTTTTGAATAATCAAACAGATTGTCTTCGACAACGCGGCAAAAGTCCGGCGATGCAAGAACGTGTTCGATGAACTCTTTGACAAACTCGTCAAAGTCATTCTTGCCCCATGCTACGTTCTCGAAATACTCTTTGTTCTCATTGAGCAACGAACGCAACGCAGTCTCAACAATGCGATTGCCATTTTCGCGCAGTCGGCAGTTCAATGACACGCCAAGCAGTCCGATACAGAGAATTTGATAAAAAACTTCTCGCTTGCCTCGATCATCTTTGCAATCATGGCTGCGCGCGACATAATGCATGAAGCCTTCAATCTTGTTACCGTAGTTACGGTGACGCGTTTCAATCTTCGGCTCGTTCGGGCGCTTGCCCGTGACACGGTGAAAGAGTTTC
Organism: Rhodomicrobium vannielii ATCC 17100; assembly: GCF_000166055.1. Classification (NCBI taxonomy): domain Bacteria; kingdom Pseudomonadati; phylum Pseudomonadota; class Alphaproteobacteria; order Hyphomicrobiales; family Hyphomicrobiaceae; genus Rhodomicrobium; species Rhodomicrobium vannielii. The sequence goes on along the minus strand of NC_014664.1, from coordinate 3,404,886 downwards.
TTGCTCACGTTAGTTCATCCTTCCTTTGAGACTTGCGGCTGTAGTCGTCACGTGTTCGCTCCTTTGTTCGGCCTCATGCCCACAAGGGGGCGGGCGGCGCTGGTTTAAGCTGTTTAACCCTGTTTGCGAACGCCCTAAAACACGAGAAAAGCCTGATTTTGTTGGCTTCTTTGGCTTATGTTTTATGTTTTATATTATTATTATTATTATTATTATTATTATTATTATATACAACCTATATGGTATATAGCGTGATATATACATTTATAAACGTAAAACCCTAAAAGTCTAAAACATCCAATAAAATCAGGCACCTATTCCTTAAACGGCACCTGAAACGCCCTAAACCGGGCCTAAACCACGTCACCGGGCGGAGCGCCGTCGAAAATCCCCTTGAGGCGCCGCCTCGCCGCCATGGCGTTCTTGATCAGTCCGTTGTGAGCACTGCTTTCTTCCCCGGGCCAATAAAGAACCGAATGACTGTTCGTATATTTGGGCAATTCGTGGTTACGCACCTTAATAATTTCTCCATTATTTATTAGCTGTTGAATGGCTTCTCTGAGCGACTTCGTTGCGCCGTTACGTGCGTTCTTGAACGCTGCAATGTTCGCCGTGCGTTGCTGCAAAAAGCGTTCGGGAATAATCATGTTCTTATGCATTTCTTCAAAGCCCGCCGACCTGAACTTTTCTGATGGGCTTTCAAGATATTTGTTTATTATCTCACGCAACTTGTTAATGCGCGCGGCGTCGTCGTCCTGTTCGCCAACTTCGCCTTTTTCAAAGCGCGACAGGAGATTGCGCACGTTGTAAACTTCAATATCTACCGACCATTTGAATTGCTCGGCTGATATGACCGGGCACCACGGATGAACACCGATAGCAGCAAGGGAAGCGAGCTTGAGAGCCTTCATGTGGGCACGGTTCCACAAATGCCGCGTGACTTCGCTTGCACCATCCTTGTTGATTTCGCCGTCGCAAAATTCGTTGAACTGTTTAGCGAGACGCTTCGCTTCTGTATCAAGTTCAACCGTGACAGGTTCCGCAGCTTGCTTGAACGAGTGTTCGCAAAGTTGAGCGAGCTGTTGAACCAGTTCAGGCGAAGGCTCGTGCGTAGGGCTTTCATTCAGCGGCGGGCGCTTGCCGGTGTATTCGATCAGCAGGAAGCGCGGCAGAAGCCCTGTCGCTATCAAAGTCTCGCTCAGGCCTGCATAGAACGTCTCTGGCGTGCCTTCGGCTAGCAGGCTGAAAGATGGCGCGACCACGTTCGCGGTGTTCTTCTCGCGGTCGCTGTGGACGCTTGGGCGCAATTCGCCGTGACGCCCGCTCTTGGCATAAAGGTCGAGAAGGATTTCCTGAAGGCCCGCGAGATGCGTCGGCGCATTCGGCCGCGTCATCTGCTGCATTTGCAATCCGAACTCGCCGAAGATCGAGAGGAAGCACGGCGCTTGGGCGATATGCTTCACGAGCGCTTGCTTGCTCGCGAAATTCGCGGGGCCGATGAGTTGAGCGGCAGCGGGCACGATCTGGACCACAGGCCGCATGAGCGCGGCGACGCCCGACGCCATAAACGACTTGCCCGTACCAGTCGGGGCAAGCAACAGCACGTATTGGTTGAGGCCGTCATGCGAGATGTTATAGGCGCGGCCACATATTCCGGCCATAAGCCCGATGGAGCTTGCCAAGGCAATTTCAGGAACAGGACGCGCCGAATGCCAGTAAACAAAATCGGCAATATCGCCAAGCAGGCCGAAAGGTTTTGTGTAGGGATTGCCGGTCATGACGTGCTCATTTGTGAGTACAGTATAAGTAGCCAGAGCAACGCATTAAAAACATTATCAAAAACAACGACTTGCACGTGAAAATGGCGGATGATCCATCCGCCTACTTCATAATGACAGTTCGGTTTGCAGTAAGATCGCGAACAAGTTTCTTAACCTGTTCATCGGTGTACAGCGCCACGCGAGATTTGATGATCGCTTCGACTTCATACTCAGGCCATGCTGAGTATTTCGGGCCAAGTTTTATCGGACGCGGGAACATACCTGCGGCCATCTGGCTGTAGAGATTTGAGACGCTGCACCCGAGGCGGGCGCGAACGTCATCGCGACGAAGAAGCACAAGCATTTGAGAAGCCCCCATAGGTAGCGTGAAGAACTACCCTAGGTTTATTCGCGCCCGTGACACTCGTCAAGAAAAAAAGGTTAACGGCCGAATAAAAAGTCAAGGAAAATCTGTACGTTATAAACAACGCAAGTACTCATTCAATGTTCGTTTCTAAACACGTGATGAATTACATTGTTCGCTTGTTCAACATCGCACAGAACAGCGCTCCAAGCTTCCATAAGTTCAACACGCCTTTTAAACATGTCGCTACGTTGATATGCACGCTTAACTTTATTGCCAACAGCATGAGCTAACGCAAGTTCGGCAAGATCGTGATCCACGCCACGTTCTGCGCACCAGCTGCGGAAGCTTGACCGCAAGCCATGAGGCACGGCCGGACGGCCGGATTGAGGATCAACGAAGCCGGGCATTCGCCGCATGACGGCTGAAAGCGACATGTCGCTAAGCGGCGCCCCAGCCTTGGTGCTTGGGAACACAAAGGCCTCGCTCGTGCGCGGAAGCGCCGCGAGCAGCGCCACAGCGGCATTCGAGAGAGGCACGACATGTTCGCGCGCGGTCTTTGTGCGCGACGCGGGGATGCGCCATGTACGGGCCTGCAAATCGATCTCCTGCCACGTCGCGCCGCGCACTTCGCCAGACCGCGCAGCCGTGAGCGCGAGGAATTGAAGCGCGAGCGCTGCCAAGCCGTCGCGGCTCTTGAGCGCGGCGAACCATGTGGGCAGCTCGGCAGTGGCGACAGCTGGATGATGGCCCTTGACCGCGATGCTGCCCGGTCGCGGCAGCAGCTCCTTCAGGTTGCCGCTCCAGCGCGCGGGGTTATCGCCCGTGCGGTGCCCGGATACCGTCGCCCATGCAAGGACGCCTTCAATTCGCATGCGCAATCGCGAAGCCGTTTCCGTCCGGTCATGCCAGAGTGTTGCGCCGTGTTCGTCAATCTCTTGTGTCAGCACGCGAACAACGTCTTGTAGTTCAATGTGGGCAACATCCATGTTTCCAATTATCGGCATGGCGTAGGTTTCGAGCGTGCTTGCCCATTGCTTCGCGTGCTTTTCGTTGCGAAACTCAGCTTCTTTCTTGACAAGGTATTTCTTCGCGGCTTCCTCAAACGTTATAACATGCTCGCCCGCAGTGTTCTTGGCCGCGTTGCGTTCTTCAATCGGATCGATGCCGCTTCGCACCTTATCGCGCAACCGCACGGCCTCAGCACGCGCTTGAGCAAGCGTCAACATATGGAACGCGCCTAACCCCATGCCGCGCGTTCGGCCGTTCAGCGTGAACTTGAACAGCCACGCCTTGGTTTGCCACTTGCTCACCTGAAGGAAAAGCCCGCCGCCGTCCGCATAGAGGCCCGGTTCGCTCGCGGCTCGCACTTCGGCCGCGCTCAGTCTGTGAATGCCCTTCGCCATGTCCGCCGCTCCCTACTGCTTTTCTACTAACAATATTTCGTGGAAGCATGCGGAAAAATCAAGAGGCGTGCGGACGAAAAAGGCCGATAGCGCACTGATTTGCAAAGTGTAATATGGATGCGTGCGGAACCGTGCAAACAGGACGATGGCGGCCATCGCCTCCGCCATCGCGGGAAGCGCGGGCTGCGCGCTCGACGAGGGCAGCATTCACCCGTGCGTCATCGCGGGGGAGGACTGGGGCCCGACGCTCTACACCATGGCAATGATGGGCTGGCTCGCCATCGCGACCACCCAGATCGGGGCCATAGCGCTCGCAGCGTGGTTTGCTGCGCTTGTCATCCATGGCGCGGTGCTTGCGTTTCGGCGGCGGAGGTCGGGTACCGACTGACGGCCGCCCCGTTTCGGCCTATATGATGGGCGTCTCAAACGGGCAGGGGCGGATGCAAGGCGAAATCGGCAAACAAGCAAAGCCTCTATCGGCGCGAAGCAGGCGCTTCCGCCGCGCGGCCATCGCGATCCTCGCGCTGTCCGTGCTGCCGATGATCCCGGTGATCTTCGCCGCGAGCGTCGCGCATTTCGCGGGCTGCCGCCTCGACGAAAGCGGCGCGCAACCCTGCCTCATCGGCGGTTTCGACGCGGGGCCGGTGCTCTATACCGTGGGCATGGGCTTCTTCCTCATCGCGCTCCTCGCCATGATCGCGGGGGCGATTGCGGCGGCCATCTGGATCGCCGCCGTCGTTTTCTATCTCGTGCGCGGGATGTTCGCCCGACGGTGACACGCCGCGCGCGTCATCCGATGGCGAGGTGCAGGAAGCGCTTGTAGATGCGCGCGAGCGTCTCGATGTCCGCAGTTGCCGTATGCTCGTCCACCTTGTGCGCCGTGGCGTTCAGGAGGCCGAGTTCGGCGACCGGGCACATATCCTTGATGAAGCGCGCGTCCGATGTACCGCCGCCCGTGGACAGCACCGGCTCCCGCCCGGTTTCGGCCTGAACCGCTGCGCCCAGCATTTTCACGAACCCGCCGGGGCTCGTAAGAAAACTGTCGGATGGCTGATCGAAGTTCAGCGTGTGCTCCACGCCGGTATCGAGCAGCGCAGCGGCCACCTCCTCCTCGATCCAAGCCTTGAGCTGGGGCGCGGTGTGGAGATCGTTGAAGCGGATGTTGAAGCGCGCGCTCGCCTGCGCCGGAATGATGTTCGTCGCCTTGTTTCCGGTGTCGATGGTGGTGATTTCCAGGTTCGACGGTTGGAAATGCTCGCTGCCGTCGTCGAGGCGGCGCGCCTTGAGGCGCGTCAGCGCGTCGATGAGGGCGGGCAGAGGGTTGCGCGCCTTGTGCGGATAAGCGACGTGGCCCTGCACGCCGCGCACGATCAGTTCCGCGCCGAGCGAGCCGCGACGCCCGATCTTGATCGTATCGGCAACGGCGTCCTCGGACGTGCATTCGCCGAGCACGCAAGCATCGGGGCGTTCGCCGCGCGCGATGAGGCGCTCGACCACCTTGCGCGTCCCGTTGATGGACGGCCCTTCCTCGTCGGCGGTGATGAGGAAGCTGATGGAGCCGACGAGGTCCGGCTTTTCGCGCAAATATTCCAGCGCCGCCGCCAGCGAGGCCGCGACCGCGCCTTTCATGTCGACCGCGCCGCGCCCGTACAGCACGCCGTTTTCGATCTCGCCCGCGAAAGGCGGAAGCCGCCACGCCGCTTCGTCGCCGGGCGGCACGACATCGATATGGCCCGCGAAGCAGATATGCGGCGTGCCGTCGCCAAGGCGGGCGTAAAGATTTTCCACATCGGCCGTTCCGGGTTCGCTGAAGCGCAGCCGCTCGCAGGCGAAGCCCGCTGCGCCAAGCTCGCGTTCGAGATAGGCGAGCGCGCCGGCATCGTCGGGCGTGACGCTTTCGCAGCGAATGAGGGTCTGTGCATACTCTGTAGCGCTTGTCATGCGTCGGCTTTCCTTGGGCGATAGGCTTTTTATTGTGTTCAACAACGCGGAACCGGTCAGGGGATCACCTCAACCGGCGGACCGTTCTGCGGTTGGCTCATGGCGATGGGCGATTGAGGCGCGAATCCCGTTTCCGGCAGGCGGATCTGTTGCGAATGCGGCTCTCTCGCCAGCGACCCGTGCAGGATCATGATCTTCTGCCAGATCTTGTTGCTGAGGGACGCCGTCAATTGTTCGATGTCGTTCACCGCGTCGAAGATGACGGGATCGCGGATGCTCTGCGCGTACAGCGCGGCGAACTTGCTGATGAGTGACAGCATTTCCGAGCAATATTCGAGATAGCGGAGCAACTCGCGCGGGCTGAGGTCGCGGTCGGGCGAGGACCGCGTGGGCGGCAGGTTCGCCGCCATGGCCGCCGGGTCTTTGTTCATCTGGTGACTGTCGACGACGTGGGCGAAAGCGCGAAGACTATGGAGGCCCCGAAGCGCCTTCTTCCGTTTCATTCGGGTGGCGCGGGTCGTCACAAAGAAGATCACGAGGGCGACGGAGACGGCGACATGGATTGCCGCGCTGACGCCTTGCATCGCTTGAAAGAATTCCTGCTGCTTCGCGAACTGGATTTCGATCCATGGAATGCGAGCGAGGATGAAGACCGTGACCGCGAAGCCGACCATCGTCAGCGCGCCGATGACGAAATCCGCCGCGACGTTGCGCTTCGCGAGCAAATGCGCTTCCTGAGCGATGGCGTGCGCGTACTCGGCGAGACGCGTGGCCTCGCGGGTAAGCCCGCGATCGGGAAAGCGCTCAGCCACGCGGTTCTTTAGCTGATAGGCAGACTTGATGACTTCGGTTTCATCAAGGGTTACGAAACGGGGCATGTGGTGCCTTCCCGCCGCTGAAACTGACTATTCGTTTTGCAGGAAATGATCTGTGGGCCGACCTTCCGGGTCGAGCCTTCTCCTGCAACGAAAGCCGCCTTTTCAGGCTTTTCGTGGGCGGCTATGCGGCGGCGGCTGGCGCTTTCACGGCTTTCCGGCGAGCGGATCGGGTCCGTATCGGTTGGGCCCCGTTTCGCCTTGCAAGATGCCGAACTGAAGGAATCCCCAAATCAGGGACGCGAGAAACAGCAGCCCGAGGAAATTCACCCCGCCTTCGCCGATGGCGGCTTGCGCGGCGAGGCCCGGCGCAAGGCCAAGGGCAAAGAACGGCGCGATGACGAGCAGGATGAGCCAGCCGGAGAGTCCCCTGTCGTGCAGGCGCTTCACGCCGAGTGCGAGCAGGTTCCACAACGCGACGCAGAAGACGATCCCCGGTATGAACATCCATCGCGCGATCTCGGCGGCCACCGGCTTTGCCTCGGCGCTATTGAGCCAATCCCGGTTGTTCATGTTCTGGACGATTTCCGGGTGCCGGTCGAGGTAGTCTCCGAGGAAGAGGACCGAGGCCGTCATAACCGTCAGCGCGATCGTGCTGACAAGCATCGTTGCCCGCCACCAATGAGCGCGACTCAAGCGGCCTTCCAGTCCGAACAATATGCTCCAGATGTCATGATCGCCGCCGTAATATCCGGCCGGCAGCGTATCCGGGCCATGCGCGTTCGGGCCGGGCGTGCCGCGCAGTACGCTCAGTTGCACGAACATGAAGATCGAAAAGCCCGTAAGTATCGCGGCGAGGAGGCCCGATGAGGCGGGCGTGTCCGCGTCGAGCGACTCCTTCATCGGCACAAGCGCCATGGCCATCGAGAACGCGAAATAGGAATACCAGAGCCAGCGCGGCAGGTCGCGGTCATGCAGGCGCTTCACGGACAGCGCGCTCATCGGCCAGGCGATGAAGGCGAAATAGCTGAGCCACACCGGCTCCCACAGGCCCGATTGGTCGGCGGGGCGCTGCCAGACCGCGGGCGAAAGCGGGTCGCCCGTGGCGAGCCATGACAAGAGCGCCGCGAAGGCGAGACCGGCCGCCGTTGCCGCGAGGCTTCCGCCCCAATAAGTCAGCCGGTTGATGCGGCCATGAAAGCCGAACAACACCTCGCCCCAGCCCATTGGATTCTCCATCGCGCTTCTGGCGCCTTTTGCCTTCCGCGCTTGATCGTTGAGCGGAAAGCCCGGTTTCTTGTTCCGACGCGAGCGTCACCCTATTCGCGCAGGAGATCGTTGATCGACGTCTTCGAACGCGTCTTTTCATCGACGCGCTTCACGATCACCGCGCAATAGAGCGACGGACCCGGCTCGCCGTTCGGCAGCGGCTTGCCCGGCATCGCGCCCGACACCACCACCGAATAGGGTGGCACGCGGCCGTAGAAAACCTCGCCCGTCGCGCGATCCACGATTTTCGTGGATTGGCCGAGATAGACGCCCATCGAAAGCACCGAGCCTTCGCCCACGACGACGCCCTCGGCCACCTCGGCGCGCGCGCCGATGAAGCAATTGTCCTCGATGATGACGGGGCCAGCCTGAAGCGGCTCCAGCACGCCGCCAATACCCGCGCCGCCAGAGAGATGCACGTGGCGGCCGATCTGCGCGCAGGAGCCGACCGTCGCCCATGTGTCAACCATTGTGCCCTCGCCGACATAGGCGCCGACATTCACGAAGGATGGCATGAGAACCACGTTTCGCTCGATGAAGGCTGAGCGGCGTACGATGGAGCCCGGCAGCGCGCGGAAACCGGCGGCGCGGAACCGCGCCTCGTCCCAGCCAGAGAACTTCGACGGCACCTTGTCCCACCACGGCCCCGGCGCTTCGCCGTCGCCCAGCAGCGTGTTGTCGTTCAGGCGGAAGGAGAGCAGCACGGCCTTCTTCAGCCACTCGTTCACGACCCATTCGCCGCCGACTTTCTCGGCCACGCGCGCCTTGCCCTCGTCCAGCAGCGAAAGCGCCGCTTCGACCGCGTCGGCAACTTCGCCCTTCTGCCCGAACCTGATGGCCTGGCGATCCTCGAACGCGGCGTCGATGACCGCCTTCAAATCATTTGTCATGGGTCGAAACCTCCCGCTTTCTTTCCTGCAAGTGCGTGCCCTCCGTCGACGCCCTCTGTCAAGCCGCTTGGCCCGCCTGGAGGATCGCATCCTACGGCTTAACGCGGTCTTCAGCACGCAACCTGAAAGCGCACCGCACGGGGCCTCGCATCCGTTATCTTGGCCTGAAGCCGAAAGGAAACGCGAGTGAGGGGCCGAATGCCAGTTTTCCCGTCTTCGAAGCGCGCGACGCAAATTTGCTGTGCACTGCTGTTTTTCGCATCGAGCGGCGCATCGATTGCCGCCGGGTTTGAGTGTCCCGAGATCGGCAAGGGCGAGGTGCGGATTTCGCCGGTGCAGGCGAAGGTGTTCACCGAGGGCAACTCCGCCGATCTGGCGAACGAAATCACGAGCCTGATCGTGAGCCTCAAGTCCCAGCGGCCCGGCATCGACTATTCCAGCATCCTGAACGCGGCGATGGCGGCTTATTGCCCCGTCATCGCGGACGCGAAGAACCTCAGCACGCAGGAAAAATCGTCCCGCATCTGGAAGTTCGAGGCGGTGCTGCGCGAACGGCTCGCGTCCCAGATCTCCTCGGGCGGCGATTCGTCGATCCTGGCGCAGGTGGATATCTCGCCGAAGGTGTACGAGGCGCTGCGCGACAAGGCCGCTTCGCTCGGCCAGACGCCATCGAAATATATGGCGGCGCTTCTCGACAAGGCGGCGTCGGACGCTGGCCAGTAGGCTTGCCGCGGTTCCAACGCGCCAGATAAACTTTAAGACAATTTCGCCGGGAACTGCGCGACGCCCGGCGTGTCCACCCCACAAGAGCGCGGCGTATACCGCGCCGGACAAGTGAGGTGTTCACGACATGACAATCAAAACCATCGCGGGTGCGGCTCTGATCGCCGCAGCATTTGCGTTGCCTGTGCAATCGGCATCGGCAGCGCCCATCAATTCGTCGGCCGCCATCCTGACGCAGTCCGTCGCCCAGTCGAGCGTCGAAAAGGCGCACTGGCGCGGCCATCGCCGCTACTACGGCCACCGCCGAGGCTACAGGCACTGGGGCCATCGCGGCCCGTTCTTCGCGCCGTTCGCGTATGGCTATTCTCCGCGCTATCGCTATCGCCCGTACCGCTACGGCTACTACCCGCGCCACCGGTACTATCGCTACGGCTATACGCGCTATCCCCGCTACTACCGCAGCGGGTATTATGGTGGCTGGGGTTCGCCGTACTACGGTTACGGCGGCGGCTACGGCTGGGGACGCCCCGGCTTGAGCATCGGCTTCGGCTTCTAAGTAGCAAGCGGGGCGGGCGTGCCGATCAGGGCGCCCGCCCCGCTTTTCTACGTGCTTTACGGCACGACGCTAGGCGTTTTCGCTTTGCTTCACCGATCGGGTTGTTTGGAGCTGATCGAAACTTCGAGCGTGATCTTATCGCAAGACCGGCGTCCCGGTCTCAGGCGCAAAGCGCACCGCCGTCGATACAGGCGTGCCGAGAGGGTGCTCTCGGCCAACGGCATTTTGCCCAAGACATTCGCGATACAGATCGTCCGCCTGATGCGCGATCCGTTCCCACGAGAACCGCTCGCGCACGACAAGAGGACCGGCCGCGCTCATGGCGCTGCGCGCCGCCTCATCCCGCAGGATGTGCGCTATGGCCGAAGCCAGTGCATCCGCATCACCGGAAACAACAAGACCGCAGCCCGCCTGCCGGACGGTGGCGGCGAGGCCCACTTCTTCGGTCACGACAACCGGGCACCCGACGGCCATTGCCTCGATCACGACCATCCCGAAATTTTCGTGATAGGACGGCAGGACGAGGCAGGCCGCGTTCCGAATAAGTGACCATTTGTCAGCACCCTCTACCGGGCCGGGAAACTCGGTGCGCTCTGCAATGCCCGCTTCTGCGGCGAGTTCGGCCACGTGGGACTGATATCCGTTTTCGTCGTAGCCCGCGATCACAAGGCGGGCGCCGGGAACCTTCGCCATGGCTGGAATGAGCCGGTCGAGGCCCTTTTTCCAATTTATACGCCCGAGAAAAAGCACGGTGCGATCACCCGCGGGTACAGCCGCAGGCATCGCGCCGCCATCCGGCGAGAGAGCGTCGCGCGGGAGATCGATACCGTTGGGGATCACGGCGACGCGGCGCGGGTTAAGTCCGAGCGCCGCGACATCGGCCGCCTCAGACTCGGCGGTGACGTGAATCGCAGCCGCGCCAGCAACCGTCCGGCGGTCGAACAGGCGCAGCCAGATCCTTTTCGCGAGGCCGTTCCGCCGCCGGATGAGATCGGCCACCAGCATGCCGCGCGGACAGAGAACATAGGGGACGCCCGCCTGCCGTGCAGCCGCCGCGGCGATCACGGTCGGCCACGTCCAGACATAGTGAATGTGCACGATGTCGAATGACGCCACCGTCGCCCGCAAGGCTCGCGCGAGCCCGGCTGAGCGAAAGACTTTTCGCCCCAATCCGATCGGGAAATACCAGACCTTCACCCCGTCCCGGTCGACCGGCACGCCGACAGCGACATTCGAGACCGATGGCCCATCGATGTTGGTCGTATAGACGTGGACGTCGTGGCCGAGCGCAGCGCTCGCCGCCGCCAAACCGTGTACCGAGCGGATCGGGCCGCCATATCTCACGGCCGGATAATAATGGGGAATGACGTGGAGAATTCGCACGGTGAAACTCACAGTTGTGGCTGGTGTCCCGGCGCCGAGGCGGCAGCGAAAGCGTGCGTCGGAGGATCGTAACGCCTGGGAAGTGCCACTCTGACCGGGAACACGCGCGCCGCTACGGTCACGGCCCACCCGACGAGTAAGGCTGCGAAAATGCCCGTTACGATGAAGAATAGATCTGAGAGAGGCTGAATAATGGCGATCCCGATCAGATAGAACGGCGTTAACGCCACGATATTGTTCATGGCCATGGCCTTCGCAGCAGCTATATCTATCATGCGTATCACATAGCCGAGAAGAAGAAATCCAAAGAAAACGCCAAAATACAAAAAGTTTACATAGAATTCCAATATTAGCCCGACGCCGAATGTGGCTTCCTCGTGGAAGGTGAGCCCGGTATATTTCGCCATGAACGCGCTGCCGCCACGCTCAGGCTTGTCTGGCCACAGGAAGCGCGGCACCCCGCCCGCAAGCGCAAGCAGGAGGGTCTCGCCATCGGCCTGGAGATTGGGGAAAATCCGAAGATATTCTATGGCAAGCCCCACAAAGACGTTCTGGTTGAGCCGCCCATCGAGGAGCGCAAGGGTGGAATTGTCGAAGACCGTCGAAGAATCGAAGCTCCCGGCGAGGTCTTGCGTGGTTTTGAGAGCGGTTTCAACGTCGCCGCCATACCGGAGCGTTTCTCTGAGAACATCGCGCGTTTGCATATAGCCGGCGGCGAAAACGACCGCGAAAGTGATGGCGGCCGCCATAAGCGTAATGTTGCGAAGTATTGGCGAAAACGCTCCCGTGCCCCTCGAAAGCGTGAGGTAGTAGACGAAGATCGCTATAGCGAGAACGAGGCTATCCTCCAGGATCGCAGTCGTTATGAGAAAGAGCGTAGGCACCGAAGCGGCGAATATCAGTGTGAGGATGAGTGCCCGTCGGCTGCCTACGCTCCTGTATGCGTAGAAGATCAGGCCGATCGCGCCGACCGCGACGAGGCTGCGCGCGCCGAAAAGGGCGGCCTGGAAGCCGGGAAGGGTTAATCCCATCATGGTTGTGCCGGTCTGAATCAGAAGCCCTGACGCGCCTACGACGAGAAACTGGAGGGATCGTCGCCTCACAACCGCAAGCGCCTGCGCGTCTGCCACTTCCTGCTGGGGCTCGGCGGGCACCGCATTCCTGTCGGCGAGAAGAAATCCCAGGAATGCGGCCAGCATTGCAAGGAAGGATGCTTCCAGCCCATCGGCGACAGTCTCGCGGGAGTAATTCATGCTGGCAAGATACACATCATGCGTGTGATCGTAGCCGGGTACGAGATGAACCAGCGCGGCGCAGTGCATCATCGTGAAGCCCATCAGAAGAACGAACGGCAGCCCGACAGTTCCAAAACGCGGACGCGACAAGCGTGTCAGTTCCAGCAGCAGGATCACGCCCCAAAGGGAGGCGTAGAGCGCAATCTTTGTTGTGGCATCAAGGTCGAGCATCACGCGCTTCCGGGTTGGGCTGTGTCTCAGGCGTCAGCGGACTGGGGGCGACAGATTTTTTCGATCTCGGCGAGCAGCGCGCCCGCGCGGTCCGCGTAGCTATACCCGCTGGTGTCGCATCGTCGGCGAGCCGCCTCGCGTATTAGCTCCGCGTCGAGCCTCGGCAACTGCAAAATACGACGCGCCTTGGCGGCCATCTCATCGACATCGCGGAAGAAAAACGCCTCCGTGTCGGCCTCGAAGAAATCGCGATGCTCGGGGCTGTCCTCGGCCAACATGATGCCACCGGATGCGGGAACCTCGAACGTGCGCATGTTGTGCGAATCGAGATTGTGCGGCCGGAAGAAGTTCAACTGCACGCGATAGCGCCGCATGACGCGATGCATGTCCTCGCCGAAGACGGGGCCATAAATCCCGAGCTGAGACGAGGGCTTCATATGCTTGAGCCAGCGGGGGCCGAAAACATCGACCGGAATGCCCGCATCGAGAAGCGCCTGTACACCAGCGCGGCGTTGCTCATCCGCATTGCCGATGAAACACGCGCGCAGGATGTCTTCCTCGCTGGCGATCGACCGGAAAACCGCGTCCGAAACGTCATGTCCGAATGGGACCACAGCGACGCGCGCGGTTGGGTATGCCTCCGCCATATCGCGCACGATCTTGCGACTGTAGGTTACGTGCAAATCGTAGAGCGGAACGCCCTGCCTGATATAGTCGTTTCCCGCCCCCCGCGCGTAGAAGGCGAAGGGGTGGTCCGGATTGTAGCTGACGAGCTTGATGCCCCGCCTGCGCAGGGCTTTCAGCGTCTCTGGAAAAAGCTCCATGCCCTTGAAGATCAGGATAGCGTCAGGTTTCACCTCATCGGCCTTGTCGAGAAGGCCGCGGTTTACGCCCGCGAAGGCGAGCGCTGGAGCGATCCGACGCGTTGCGCGCAAGGGCAGTCCGCGAATGCCGCCGCGAGCAATCGACTCGTGCTGATATGGAAAAACCTGACATCCAAGCCCCGCCAGCGCGCACAGGTAAGATGACGGAAGAGCGGAAGGGTCCGGGTGCCCCGACATCAGGATTTTGATGCCAACCTTGCTTGCGCTGACAGCCGATTGCGCGGGCAGCCTTTCCGCGACCAGGTTTGTCTCAAGCATTCAGAGCCTCGATCACTTTCGCGAACTGGGTTTCATAGTTCCAGACATCACGGATTTTCTGTCGCCCGCGTTCGGCCATGGCGCGCCGCTCGCCGGGATTGTTGCGATACCATGTCACCGCGCGCGCGATATCTTCGGGACGGGATGGATCGCAGCCCAAGGAAACGCCTGCGTTGCCAAAAAAGGCGTCCCATTCGGCGGTGTCGTTGGTGAGGAGCGGCAGACCACACGCGAGATAGTCGAACGGCTTGTTCGACGCGCCCGCAATCGGTTCGCGGAAGGCCCTTGCGAGAAGGGCGAGACCGATATGCGCTTCGCTCGCCCTTTCGAGCAGTTTCGCGCGCTCTGGAAACGCGCCGAGATAGCGAACGCGCGCAGCAAGGCCGGCCGCGTCGGCGAGGCCGAGAAAACGGTCGACATAGCCGCAATTGCCGATGGTTTCATATCCGGCGAAATCGAGCCGCACATCGGACGGAAGCAGTCGCATCGCTTCGATCAGCGTTTCGGGGAACTGATCGGGGCTGATCGAGCCATGATACCAGAGCGCGAGCGCGTCCTCCGGCTTCGGGGCGGGCTCCACCAGTTCGGCGAGCGAGGGGCAGTTGTTCGCCACGACGACGCGGGCGGCTCCGGTTGCCGAGCGGAAGCGCGCGGCGCGTTCGTCCTGCGGGATCACGCATAATGTCGCCCGCCGCGCGAACGCTGACCGCGCCTTCAGCAGCGCTGAGGCGGCGAGCCCTCCGCCAACGATCGGGCTGTCATGCTCATGCAAAACCGTTTTTACGCGCGTGGTCGATGCAAGGGCCAAGCCGATGGGGAAGCTTCGGAAATCTGAACAATAGACGACGTCCGGCCGCAAGCGGCGCGCCTCGCCGATACATGCAGCCGCGAAGCGCACATAGGATAGAAGCCTCGAAACCGGATCGGAGCGATGGCGGAGAAGCCTGCAACTGATGCCGGGACGAGGGGCCAGCGTGAGCGCGCTGTTCTCGGCCGCGATGCCGATGAAGCGGACGCGCCAGCCCGCCGCCGCGAGCATCCACGCCGCGCGTTCGAGCGGCGGATAGAGCGCCGGGTCGGTATATTGAACAAAGAGGATTGTCTTGCCCGCCGTGTTCTCGCGCGAAATGGATTCCGGCGCGCAGGAAGAAACAGCGTCAGTACCGGCGGCGTGCGTCTCGACTGCATCGCGACGACTGAAGGGCTTCGTTTGATCGAGCGATTCCATCGCGCTAACCGTGGGTGATGTCGCGAAGCCCGCGACGCAACATGATGCAGTCGATTTCAACGAGATAAGGGAAGTGCCCCGCGTTGTTCGGCACGAGCGCGCTGATGTCGAAACCGAGCGCCTTGTATTTCAGCAGGGCTTCCTCCATCGGCAGCGTGTTCTCGTACAGGCGCTTGATCGAAAGCTCGCTCTGGAAACCGATCAGCTTCGGGAGCGTGTCGGGCGCGGCGCTCAGGATCGCGAGGTCGGAGCCCTGCGTGTCGAGTTTCAGGAAGGGGTTGCGCGCGCCGATCTTCTGGGACCAGCGGTCGAAAAGGCTGTCCAGCGTTTCGCCCTGAACCGTGATGCTGTCGCTGACCGCCAGTTGCTCGCGAAAAGCGTCCGTTTCCGCGAAGGACGGCTCGTTCAGCGAACTGCACTGACTGTCCGCCATGATGTGAAACCTGTGCGGGCCGTGCCTGTCTCCGAGCACCACGGGCTCCACGTACCAGAGCGGATCGTCGCGCGAAATGTGTCGGAGATGCTCGACCAGATCCGGGATCGGCTCCACCGAGACGATGGCGCCTTTGTAGCCCACGCGCTGGCGCAGCATGGTCGCGTATTGACCGCGATTGGCTCCCACATCGATCACGAGATCGACGTCGAATTCTCTGAAGATGCGTTTGAGGTGCACCTGCTCGTGTCGGGAATAGAGATAGGCTGTGTCGACGACTGCGAGCCTGCCAGCTTTCCGAACCGCTCGTTTCAAGTAGTTTTGCATGAGGGATGATCCTCCGTCTGTCGATCCGTTGCGGCTTGGTGGGCGTTGGGCGAAGCGGGCCGCGCCAGCCGCCACGTCATGTAAATTTGCAGGGCACTGATCGCCGAACTGACCACCACGAAGGTCGCGATCTGCCAGATTGGCGGGCGGTGGAAGGCGATGACGAGCGCCGTGCCGCCTGCGATCAGCGCCAGTTGAAGGGCCGCGATGGCGAATTCGAGCGTGTTCGCGCGGAACAGGAAGAAGACGGGCCAGATCGGTCCGGCGATCATGCGCAGATACATCATCGGCGCGAGCAACCGCGCCATATAGCCCGCCTCTTCCCACTGTGGCCCGAGATAGAACGTGAACAGCGCGGGTGCGGCCCAGGACGCGAGGATCACACATGGCAGCGCGCCGACAATGAGCGAGAGCGTCGTTTTCCGGTAGATCGGCCAGCACGTGCCGGTTTCCTGAAGTTCGCGCGCGGCGGCTCGCTGGAACACGAGCGAGAGGGATATGCCGACGAGGTTGATCGGCAGGGTGAGCAGCGTCCATGCGCGCGAGAACTGTCCGGCCAGCGCCGAGGCGCCGACGAAATTCAGCGATAGCGCGGGAATACCCTGCGCCAGTTCGCGCATGATGTAGCCGGGCGCGGTGAAAAGCGGGTATTTCCGCTCTGACAACGCGAGCGAGGTCGCGCCGCTGAGCGGGACGCGCCAGATCGCTGCGAGCGCGGACGAATGGCGATACGCAAAGGCCAGAACCTGCGTCAGGTTCATCACCAGATAACCCGCCGCGAGGCCGCTGAAGCCGTAGCCCATCCAACCGAGGTAGAGCGACACGACCGAACTCACCAGCGCGGCGACAGCCGACATCGTGGCGACGAACCGATAATCGCTGCGCCGGGTTGCCACGGCGACGAGGCAGCTTGTCACGCCGGACACGAAGGCCATGAGCGGCAGGGCGAAGAGCCAAAGCCCCAGCGCGCTCGCGATGGAAGGGATCAGCGCGAGGCCACTCGCGATGGCAAGCGAAGCGGCGGCGGTGATGAGCGACGTGCAGAAACAGATCTTGACGAGTCGGGCCGCGCGGTCTTCATCCGTCTCGACCAGCAGCGCCTGCGAATATTGCCAGTTGCCGACCGCGCCGAGAACGACGGCGATTCCGATGAATGCTGCGAGGAGGCCGTAGTCGTGCGGCGTGTAGATGCGGCCGAGGATGGGCGCGAACACGATCGGGATCGCGGCCGCCACAGTCTGCCCGCTGACGAGCGTGGCCATGCTGGCCAGAAATCCGCGCCCTTCGATGCGGTTGAGGCCGAGGGGAAGGCGCCTGCTGAAAGCGGCGATGGCGCTGGTCATGCGGCTAACCCGACGCCTGATAGACATGCAGCGCCCAGGCCCGCGAGACGTCGCCCTTTCGAGCGGGCGCTTTCATCTGGGCCGCGCGCGCGAGCCATGCGCCGATCGGCACGCCGAAGCCGGACTTGCTCCGGTTCACCACCGCATCGGGCAGGGGCACGGACGGCGCCTCCGCGAGCGCCTGTTTTCCCGCCGCGCCCCGGAAGCGGTGCTGGTAGGGCGCGAGCGCCTTGAGAAGCTCGAAGTCCGCGAGTGGCGTGCGAATTTCGAGACCATGCGCCATGCCCGCCCAATCGGCGTCGCGCAGCAACTGGTTGCGCATGTAGTTGGCGCTCTCCAAAGCGGCGACCCGCGACACAGCGGTTTTCGGGTCCGGTGTCATCGTCGCGCGCAGGCTTTTCAGCGTTTGCAGCCGCGCCAGGCCATCGCGTAGCAGCCCCGGATCGAGGACCGTATCGAGCTGGAACGGAAGGAAGACGCTGCGACGGACGAGGTAAGCGCCCGGAAATGTGCCCGCATATTCGAGGAGCGCGAGCGCTTTCGGCGATAACGCGGCGGGCGCAAGGCGGGAGGCGAGTACGCGAGCTGCGCGTCCCGCCCCCGGCACGACGTTCGCCGCCTTGAGAAAACTCACCCAGCGCGGGATCTGCCGGAAGCTCGGATAACCGCCGAACAGCTCATCGCCGCCGAGGCCGGAGAGCGCGACCTTGAGCCCGGCTTCGCGCGCCGCCTTGGCGGCAAACCAAGTGTTGACGCCGTCGATGGAGGGTTGATCCATCGCGTCGAGGATGAGCGGAAGATCGGCCTCGAACTCGCTTTTCTCGAAGATGCGCACGATGTGGCGCGCGCCGTAAAGCCTTGCGATCTCGGCGGCAAGCGGCGCCTCGTCTTCGGCGGTCGCGCGAAATTCGCGGAACGCGACGGTTACGGCGATGCGTCTTTCGTGCCCGACATCGCGCATCAAGCCGAGCATCGCGCCGGAGTCGATCCCGGCCGATAGGAAGATCCCGACATCGACATCGGCGAGGAGATGCGCGCGCACGCTGTCGCGAACCGCATTGCGCACGACGCGGCCGATCTCCTGCCGCCCGGTAGCCGCGCGCGCGGCCTCGCAGAGAACGGCGGCGATGTTCGCATAGGCGACGGGAGCCTCCGCGCCGCTTCCCTCGCGCACGAGGATCGAATGCCCGGCGGGCACGGCCTTCACGTCGCGGTAGAGCGTGAATGGTTCCGGCACCGCGCCCCAGAGATGAAAGCCGACGATGCCCGCCGGGTCCGGCTCACGCGCCACGGCACCGCCTGCGAGCAGCGCCTTGACCTGGCTCGCGAAGCGAAACGCTCCGCCGTCGTCGGCATAATATAGGGGCTTGATGCCGTAGGTGTCGCGCGCGAGGAAAAGCGTGCGGGCGTGCGCGTCCCAGATCGCGAAAGCGAACATGCCGCGCAGATCATGTACCATCTCCGCGCCCTTCTCTGCGTAGAGGTGCAGCAGGATTTCCGTATCGGAATGGCTTCGGAAGACCTGTCCGCGCGCTTCGAGGGAGCGCCGCAAATCGAGGTAGTTGTAAATTTCGCCGTTGAAGGTAACGGTGAAGCGGCCATCCGCGCTGTGCATCGGCTGCGCGCCCGCCTCCGACAGATCGATGATCGCAAGGCGCCGATGCCCAAGACCGAGGCGGCCGCAATCCGAGAGCCAGACCCCGGCACCGTCGGGGCCCCGCGCTGTCATTTGGTCTCTCGTAGCGAGGAGTTCCCCTCGATCGACCTCAAGCGCTGCCGGACGATAAGAATAAGCGCCGTTTATGCCGCACATGGAGAGGTTCGTCCCCTCGGAAAACTGACAATAAAGGCGACGAACGCCCTCTGAAATTCGCTCGGAAGCTGAAAACTATCAGCCGAACGCAGGCAACAGGGCTCCGTTGCTTGACGCGGAAGCCAAAACAGTTCCCGCGTTCATGCAAGCGCCGTTTCAGACGACTACTCGTCTACGCTGCTGGTTGCGCCGTCCGCAAGCAGTTTATCCAAATTGGATTAAATCTTTTGGGGATTGGAAGCGCCAAAAGCGGGCGCGCGTGGCCTCAACCGGCCACGCGAAGCGCCGCCGCCGCCTTTGCGAGCGCGGCAATCGACGCCCAGTCCCCTTCGGCGATGCGCGCGCGGTTCACCATCCACGACCCGCCGACGCAAATCACGTTCGGCAGCTTGAGATAGCGCGCGGCGTTGTCGTGCGTGATGCCGCCGGTAGGGCAAAACCTGAGCTGCGGCAGGGGCGATGCGAGGCTTGCGAGAAGCGCGGGTCCGCCCGATGCTTCCGCCGGAAAGAACTTCGCGAAGCGGTAGCCGCGTTCGATCAGCGCCATCGCCTCCGACGCCGTACCGACGCCGGGCAGCAGCGGCACGCCTTCAGACGCGGCGGCGTCGAGCAGGCGCGGCGTGGCGCCCGGTGAAACGGCGAAGCGCGCGCCGGCTTCTTTCGCCGCCTTCAACAACGCGCCGTCGAGCACGGTGCCCGCGCCGACGACCGCTTCCGGCACCTCGTTTGCGATGGCGCGGATCGCTTCGAGCGCCGCGCCCGTGCGAAGTGTAATCTCGATCACGGGTAGGCCGCCCGCGAGCAGCGCGCGCGCCAACGGAACCCCGTCCTCCGCCTTGTCGATGACGACGACGGGGATTACGGCGGCGCGGCTCAGAACGGGTTCGAGACCTGCTTGCGCGGATGCAGTCATGCGGCGCTCCTGAAAAAGACTGTTGCTCCCGTGTCAGCCTCGCCCACAGCCGCACGGAACGGCGCGAACAGTTCGCGGCCGACGCCTTCATGCGACGCGGAAAGATCGGCGGTTGCTGGTTCGCGCGCCGCCCATTCCTTCTCGCCGACCAGCGCCGCCAGCGTGCCAGACACGGCATCGATCCGTATTATATCACCGTCGCGGATTCGCGCGATGGGGCCACCCGCCACAGCCTCCGGTGTGACATGAATCGCCGACGGCACCTTGCCGGATGCGCCCGACATGCGCCCGTCGGTGAGAAGCGCCACGCGCTGGCCGCGATCCTGAAGCACGCCGAGCGGCGGCAGGAGCTTGTGCAACTCCGGCATGCCGTTCGCCTTCGGCCCCTGGAAGCGCACCACCGCGACGAAATCGCCCGTCAGCGCGCCCGCCTTGAAAGCGTCCTGCAATGCCTCCTGCGAGTGGAAGATGCGCGCCGGACCTTCGATCGCGAGGCGTTCGGGTGCCAGCGCCGAGGTTTTCATTACCGCGCGGCCAAGATTGCCGTCGAGCACGCGGATGCCGCCTTCCACGCTGAACGGCTGGTCCACGCTGCGCAGGATCTTTTCGTCGCCGCTCTTCTCCGCCGCGTCGCGCCAGACAAGCTGGCCCTCGGCGTCGAGACCCGGCTCGATGGCGTAGGCGTCGAGCGTTGTGCCCCACACGGTCTTGATGTCGCCGTGGAGCAGGCCAGCCGCCAGAAGCTCGCGGATGACGAACGGCAGGCCGCCTGCCGCCGCGAACTGGTTCACGTCCGCGGCTCCGCTCGGATAGACATGCGCGACCAGCGGCACTACCGGCGACAGCGCGTCGAAATCGTCCCAGGTCAGCGTGATGCCCATCGCCGACGACATGGCGAGAAGGTGCAGCGTGTGGTTCGTCGAGCCGCCTGTGGCGAGCACGCCTGCGATGGCGTTCACGAAGGAGCGCTCGTCCACCATCGCGCCGAAGGGTGTGTATTCATTGCCGAGCGCCGTCATGGCGAGCGCGCGGCGCACGCCTTCGCGGGTGAGCGCATCCCGAAGCGGCGTGTTGGCATTTACGAAGGACGCGCCGGGAATGTGCACGCCCATCATTTCCATGACCATCTGGTTCGTGTTGGCCGTGCCGTAGAAGGTGCAGGTGCCGGGCGCGTGATAGCATTCGGCTTCGGCCGCAAGAAGCTCGTCGCGGCCGACTTTGCCCTCCGCGTAAAGCTGGCGGATGCGCGACTTCTCCGGGTTCGGCAGGCCTGACGTCATCGGCCCGGACGGTATGAACACGGTCGGCAGATGCCCGAACGACGCCGCGCCGATGAACAGCCCCGGCACGATCTTGTCGCAGATGCCGAGCATCACGGTCGCGTCGAAGGTCTGGTGCGAGAGCGCGACCGCCGTTGAAAGCGCGATGACATCGCGCGAGAACAGGCTGAGGTCCATGCCCTCGAAGCCTTGCGTGATGCCGTCGCACATGGCGGGCGTGCCGCCAGCGACCTGCGCCGTAGCTCCCGCCTCGCGCGCCGCCTCGCGGATCAGCGGCGGAAAGCGCTCATAGGGCTGATGCGCCGACAGCATGTCGTTATAGGCCGTCACGATGCCGAGGTTCGGCGTGCGGCCTTCGCGCAGCCGCTCCTTGTCGATCGGGCCGCATGCCGCGAAGCCGTGCGCCTGATTCGCGCAACCGAGATGCGTGCGCTCGGGCCTGCGCTCGGCGGCTTGAGCGATGCGGTCGAGATAGCGCGCGCGGTTGTCGTGGCTGCGCTTGACGATGCGTTCGGTGACTTCGCCGACGGTGGAATGGATGGACACGGCAAATTCCCTTTCGGCTTCAGAGCCTCATGGATCTGTTTCGGCTTATGGACACCAGAACACTTCGACCGGCCGGGGCGAAGCACGAAGCACGGCGCGCACGGGCATGTCTTCGACCGGGCCAGCGGCCCGCGCGGTGTCCAGAACCCGCAACTTGGGCTCGCTCTCTATGTGGAGCGCGATCAGCGAAGCTTCCAGAATAACCGGCAATGTCAGCGTGACGCGCGGCTCTCCGGCGGCTTGCGCTGCGGTGGCGGCGAGGCGCGCGCCGGGCGGCGGCGCGAGTGCGGCGTCGAGGCCCTCGGCGTGCGGGAAGAAAGATGCGGTGTGTCCGTCACCACCCATGCCGAGCACGCAGGCGGCGAGCGGCCACGGCAGCGGTTCCAGCAACGCTTCCGCTTCCGCGAGCCCTGCTTCCGGCGTCGGCGCATCGTTTACGAGCGGCACGAAATGCGCGGCGGTGGCCTCGTTTTGCAGGAGATGCGCGCGCACGAGCCTCGCGTTCGAGCGCTCCGAGATTTCCGGTACCCAGCGCTCATCGACGAGCGTCACCCACACGCGATCCCACGGCAGAAGTTTGCGCGACAGGGCATCGAGAAAGGCCGCCGGGGTTCGCCCGCCCGAGACGGCGAGCGACGCGCGGTCGAATTCGCCGATGCGCGCTTGAAGCGCATCCGCCACACGGCTCGCAAGCGCTTCCGCGAGCGCGGCGCTGTCCACGAAATCACGCCGCTCGATGGTGGCGCTCACGAATCCTCCTCATACCAGGTGCGGCCGTCGCGCTCGATCAGCGCAATCGACGCCGATGGCCCCCAAGATCCCGCCGTGTAGGGTTTCACGCCTTCCTTGTTCGCGTCCCAAGCTTCGAGGATCGGATCGATCCATCGCCACGCGGCTTCCACCTCGTCGCGGCGCATGAACAGCGTCTGGTTGCCACGCACCACGTCGAGCAAAAGACGCTCATAGGCGTCGGGGTTCCGCTGGCCGAACGCCTCGCGGAACGTCATGTCGAGCGGCACGTTGCGAAGCCGCATGCCGCCCGGCCCGCGATCCTTGATCATGAGCCAGAGCTTGATGCCTTCGTCCGGCTGAAGGCGGATGACGAGCCGGTTCGGGACCACAGGCCCGGCGTCGCGGCTGAAGATGGAATGCGGTATCGGGCGGAATGTTACGACGATCTCGGACACGCGCGAGGGAAGGCGCTTGCCGGTGCGCAAATAAAACGGCGTGCCCGCCCAGCGCCAGTTGTCGATTTCGAGTTTCAGCGCAACGAAGGTTTCGGTCTGGCTCGTCGGCGTGCCCGGCCCGAGTTCCTGCTGATAGCCGGGCACCGCGTGCCCGTCCGCCGCGCCCGCGCGATACTGGCCGCGTACGGTGACGTTCGATGCGGCACGCCCCGCAATGGGCTTCAGCGCGCGCAGCACCTTCAGCTTCTCATCGCGAACGGCGTCGGCCCAGATGCAGGTCGGCGGCTCCATCGCCACGAGACACAGCATCTGCAACATGTGGTTCTGCACCATGTCACGCAGTGCGCCCGCCTGATCGTAATATCTCGCGCGCTCGGCAAGCCCCAGCGTTTCGGCGACGGTGATCTGCACGTGATCGATATGCGCGGCGTTCCACAACGGCTCGAACAGCACGTTCGCGAAACGCAACGCCATCAGGTTCTGCACCGTCTCTTTCCCGAGATAATGGTCGATGCGGTAGATGCGGTCTTCCGGGAAGTCCTGCCCCACCGCTTCGTTGATGGCGCGGGAGGATTCGAGGTCGTGGCCGATGGGCTTTTCGAGCACGAGCCGCGTCTTGTCGGTGATGAGGCCGTGGCTCTTGATGCGATGACAGATCGGGCCGAACAGGTTCGACGCGGTGGCAAGGTAGAACACGCGAATGCACTCGCGGCGCTCGTCGAGCACGCGGGACAACTCGTCCCAGCCGTCATCGCTCGTGCCATCGGCGCGCACATAGACGACGCGCGACAGGAAGCGGCCGAGCGCCTCGCCGTCGATATCGCCCTCCGGCAGAGAGGCGCGGATCGCGTCTTCCACATCGGCGCGATAGCTCTCCGTCGTCTCGTCGCGCCGCGCCACGCCGATGATGCGCGCGGTCTCGGGGAGTTGATTGTCGAAGTCGCGGTGATAGAGCGCGGGGAACAGCTTGCGGCGGGCCAGATCGCCCGTGCCGCCGAAGACGACATAATCGAAGGGGTCGACAACAATGATGCGGGCCATCTTCCGTCCTCGTAGCGCAGCGCCGGGAATTGCGTATCAGTCGCGGCTTACTGTGCGGGCGTTCGGTTTCGAAAGCACTCTAAGCTTTTGTGAACGATCGACTTATTCGCAAGCTTTTCGCTGATCCACCGCCACGATGGAAGGCGACCGTCCGACGCTGCAAAACACCTCGGCCGCGCTTCTGTTGCATCGCAAAAGGGAAGCGCGCCCGCCACTATTGCGGATCGCCTGCTAACAGACGAGCTTCGGAAACAGCGCTGCGACTTCGGCATAGGTATCGCGCAGCCGCCCTTCGAGACGCGCGATGTCCGGCTCACCCGTGACGTGCAGCAGAACCTCGATGAGGTCGCACGGCGCGGCAGCCGGGTTGAACGCGCCTTCCGTGCACAGCCGGAGGATCTGGGAGACTTCGTTGTAAAGCTCCGCCGCGTGGATCAGCCTGCCGCCGTCTTCCGGGTCGAGCACGCCCGCCGCGACGAGCTTCCGCAGCGCGGCCTCGGTGTTCTGGTCGAGGATGTCCGGCAGCCGGTCCGCGTGCGCCACCTGAAGAAACTGCGCGATGAATTCCACGTCGATCAGGCCGCCGTTGAACGTCTTGATCTGCCAGATGTCGCGCGTGCCCTTCTCCTTCTCGATGAGCGCGCGCATTTCGAGGACATCGGCCGCCGTCTTCGCCCGGTCGCGCGGCAGCGTCAGCACATCGCGGATCATGCCGGAAAGCCGGTCGCGAAGCTCGTCCGGGCCTGCGATGGGCCGCGCGCGGGTGAGCGCGAGATGCTCCCACGTCCAAGCCTCGTTTTTCTGGTAGGACAGGAAGCCGTCGAGCCGCACCGCAACCGGCCCCGCCTTGCCGGAGGGGCGCAGCCGCATATCCACTGCGTAAAGCTCGCCCTCGGGCGTCGGTGCGGACAGCGCGGAAATGAGGCGCTGCGTCAGCCGCGCGTAATGCTGCGGCGCGGCTTGCATCTTCTCCTGCGGTACATCGTAAACCACGATGAGATCGACATCGGATGAAGCCGTCGTCTCACGGCCGCCGAGCTTGCCCATCGCGAGAACCACGGGCGCGGGCATGCCGTTGCCGTAGCGCTCCTGCACCACGTCGAGCAGCGCCTCGATCACCGATTCCGCGATCAGCGAATAGGTTTCGCCCGCCTCGCGCGGGTCGATACGCCCCGAAAGCAGCTCGACGCCCGCGAGGAACATGCGCTCCTGCCCGACGACGCGCGCGCGGTCGAGGCGGTCGTCGTAGGTTTCGGCCGCGAGAATGTCCCGGCGGATGTGGTCGCGCACTTCCTCCGGCGTCGGAGCTTCGCCGAAGCCGTCGGGGTCGAGCAGCGCCTCCATGATGCGGCGGCGGCGCGACAGGATGCGGGCAAGGCGCGGGGCGGAACCCATGATCTGCGCGAGAAGCTGAAGGAAGGTTGGGTTCGCGCGCAGCATCGAGAACAGCTGAAGCGCGGTCGGCACCTCGCCGAGGAACTTGTCGAAGGTGGAGAGCGCGAGATCCGGGTCGCCGGTCTTGCCGAACGCTTCGAGGAGCGCCGGCGTAAACTCCGTGAGTATCTCTCGCGCGCGTGCGGATCGCATGGCGGGATAGCGCCCGTAGTGCCAGCCCTTCACCATGCCGATGACGCCGGATGGGTTCTTGAAGCCCATCGCGGCAAGCGTGGTGAGAGTGGCGGGGTCTTCCACATCGCCCGCGAAGACGAGATTTCCGCCGCCGGCCTGCGGCGCCGTGAGTTGCGGCGTCTTCTCGAACAGCGCCGCGTAATGCTCCTGCACCATCATCATGGTGGAGCGCATGTCTCGCTCGAAACGCGCCACATCGGCATATCCTGCGAAACGCGCGAAGCGTTCGAGTTCGGCGGGCTGGGTCGGAAGCGAATGCGTCTGCTGGTCCGCCACCATCTGAAGGCGATGCTCCATGCGGCGCAGCGTGCGGTAGGCGTCGGACAGGTCGTCGCGCACCTCCGGCGTGATCCACTCGTAATCCGTCAGAAGCTTGAGGCCCGTGATCGTGCGGCGCGTGCGCAGCGGCGGCTGCCGTCCGCCCGCGATGAGTTGTTGCGACTGCACGAAGAACTCGATCTCGCGGATGCCGCCGCGCCCGAGCTTCAGATTGTGCCCCGCGACCGCAATCTTCTCGTGCCCCTTTGCGGCGTGGATCTGCCGCTTCATGGCATGAATGTCGGAGATGGCGTTGTAGTCGAGGTACTTGCGCCAGATGTAAGGTGCAAGCGACTTCAGGAATGCGTCGCCCGCCGCGATGTCGCCCGCCACGGGCCGCGCCTTTATCATGGCGGCGCGCTCCCAGTTCTGGCCGAGGCTTTCGTAATAGCGAAACGCCGCGTCGGTGGAGATGGCGGCCTGCGTGGAGCCGGGATCGGGCCGCAGCCGCAGATCGGTGCGGAACACGTAACCGTCCGCCGTGCGCTCTTGCAGGATCGTGACAAGGTCGCGCACGAGCCGCACGAAGAACGGCTGCACCTCGACGCCGGGCGCGAGAGGCGCGATTTCGCGGTCGTAGAAGATGATGAGGTCGATGTCGCTCGAATAGTTCAGTTCGTGCGCGCCGTATTTGCCCATGCCGAGCACGATGAAGCCGCTGCCCTCCTCGGGGCGCGTATGGTCGGGCGGGAAGAACTTGCGCGCCTCCATCGCGCGGGCGAGCAGGAAGCGCACCGCATGGCCGACAAGCGCATCGGCCGCATCCGTCAGGCGGAGCGTAACTTCGTCCACGCTCCACACCTCGCCGAGGTCGGCGAGCGCGACGAGGAAGGCGACGTCGGCTTTGGCGATGCGCAGCGCTGTCATCAGCTCGCGCTGGCTGGCGGCCGCCGTCGCTTCGTCCGCGACGCGGGCGAGCACCGCGTCGAAGCGCGCTTCCGGCGAGGTTTCAAGCGTTTCGAAAAGCCGCTCCGGGTTGCGTTCGACGAGCCCGAAAAGGTAGTGCGAACCTGCGAAGACGCCGGACAGGAATGCAACCGTCTTGTCGTCGAAGGCGGCGTCTGGCCGAGCCGCCTTGAGCGCCGCAACGGCGCGATCCGCCCGCTGCCGCCCGCTGCCCTCGGCGTCGTCGAGCGGGGTCGGCGTGAGCCGGTTTCGAAGCGTAGCGTGATCAAGCATGCGTCACCATCAAGGGATTGTCGGCCACGTTCTGTGGCGCCGCCACGAGGTTCTTCTTCAGCCGGAGGCGCACGCGAAGCCCCGGCTCGTTGTCTTCGAGCGAAACCGTCCCTTCGTGCAGCCGCGCGACCGCCGCGACGAGCGACAGGCCCAGCCCGCTGCCGGGTATCGACCGGCTCGGCTGTAGGCGCACGAAGCGCTGGAGCACGCGCTCGCGGTCCGCCTCAGGAATGCCCGGCCCATTGTCCGAAACAAGGATGTCGATGAAATCGCCCCGGTCCTCAAGGCCGAGTTCCACGGCGGGATGTTTTGCCCCACCCTCGGGCGCAGGCTGGATGGCGTATTTCATCGCGTTGTCGAGCAGGTTCGCCACCGCCTGCACGATGAGATGCTTTTCGCCCGCCATCATGATGCTGTTCGAGGCGCAGGTGGTGGTGAGCGAGAGCCCCTGTTCTTCCGCCGCCGGTTCGTAAAGCTCTGCGACGTCGTTCAGGAGTGCGCAGACGTTCAGCGGTCCGAAGCTTTCCGAGCGCGAGCCCGCTTCGAGCCGCGCGATGCTGAGCAGCGCGTCGAAGGTCTGGATCAGCGTGTCGGCCTCCTCGATGACGCTGCCCAACGCTTCGGAAAGCTTTTCCGGCGAGGAACTCGACTGGAGCGCGCGCTCCGCCCGCGTGCGCAGCCGATGGAGCGGTGTCTTGAGGTCGTGCGCGATGTTGTCGGACACGTTCTTCAGCCCCACCATGAGATCCTGGATGCGGTCGAGCATCGCGTTCAGGTTTTCCGAGAGGCGGTCGAACTCGTCGGCGCGCCCTGTCACGGGAATCCGCTGCGCTAGGTTGCCCTGCATGATCGCGCGGGCCGTGCTCGACGCTTCGTCGACGCGGCGCAGCATGCGGCGGCTTACGATCACCGCCCCCGCCGCGCCGATGGCGATTATCAGTGCGTAGCCGAGCAGGAAGGCATTGCGAAGCACGCGCTTCAGCACCTCCTGATTTTCGATGTCGCGCGCGACGATGAGATGCAGGTCGTTCGGCAGACGCGTCACGATGCCGAAAGCCTGCCGCTGGCGCGCATCGCTGCCGCGCTTGCGATAGGCGAATTGCGCCGCGCCCTGCGTTGCCCAGAGGTCGGCCGCCACGGCTTCGAGATTGCCGGCGAGCCAGCGGCCGTTGGCGTCGGTGAGAAGATAGAGGCCGTTGTTGGAGGCGGCGGAACGCTCGCCGATGGCCTGACCGAGCATTCCCTGTCCGCCTTCATTGTAGCGCGCGGCGAGGAAGTCGAAATCGGACTGGACGGCGCTTTCCGCCTCGTGCGCGAGAAAGCCCTGCATCGCGATGTTCACATACATGAACACGATGGCGACCGCGACGCAGAACAGCGACACGTAAACCGCAAACAGCCGGAAAGGCGTCGCGAGGACGAGGCGGGGAATCAGCTTGACGAAATTAGCGACGCTCATCGCGGATCATGTAACCCGCGCCGCGTACTGTTTCCAGAAGCGGTTTGCCCTGCCCCTTGTCGATCTTGCTGCGCAGCCGGGAAATGTGCACGTCGATGACGTTCGTCTGTGGGTCGAAATGATAGTCCCACACGTTTTCGAGCAGCATGGTGCGCGTCACCACCTGCCCGGCATGCTTCATGAGATATTCGAGGAGCCGATATTCGCGCGGCTGGAGCACGATGGTTTCGCCGCCGCGCGATACCTTGTGAGACAGACGGTCGAGCACGAGGTCGCCCACGGCATAGGTCGTCACCGCGCGTTCGGTCGGTCCGCGCCGCGTCAGCGCCTCGACGCGCGCGACGAGTTCCACAAGGCTGTAAGGTTTCGGTAAATAGTCGTCGCCGCCGGAGCGCAGGCCTTTCACGCGGTCGTCCACAGCGCCGAGCGCCGAGAGGATCAGCACCGGCGTTGTGTCGCCCCGCTCGCGAAGCCGCTCCACGAGCGTCAGCCCGTCGAGCTTCGGCAGCATGCGGTCCACGATCAGAACGTCGAATTTGGACGAGGTCGCGCTATCGAATGCCGCTTCACCATCGCCGGCGATCTCCGTCTGAAATCCGGCCTCGCCGAGCGCCTTGGCCAGAAAGTCGGCCGCCGTGCGATCATCCTCAACGATCAGAACCCGCATGGTCCACCCTGGTTATGTCCGCCGCTTGAAAGCGAAGGCCGATCACGCTTTGGCCTTCGCTCATCCGATAAGAAAATGCCGCCAGCGAGTGGCGGCATTTTGGAGCATGGCTTAGCGCTTGCCCTTGTTCTTTTCGGTGCCCGTGGGCTCCTTGGCTTCGCTTTCCTTGTCCTCGTCGGACTTGTCGATGGGAAGGCCAATGAACCGCTGCTGGTCACGACTTCTCACCTGAAGAAGAACGTTCTTCTTGTTCTTCTGGCGGGCGTCCCGAATGCCTTCCACGACTTCGTCCGGCGAAGTTACGGTCTTGCCGTTCACTTCTACGATCACGTCGCCGCGACGCAGTCCCTGATCGGCGGCCTTCGAGTTCGGGTCGACGTTGACAATGGCGACGCCTTCCTTGGTCTTGGCACCGGGGAATTCGGGCGCGGGAATGAGCGTCAGACCGAGGTCTTCCAGCTCCTTGC
Organism: Rhodomicrobium vannielii ATCC 17100; assembly: GCF_000166055.1. Classification (NCBI taxonomy): domain Bacteria; kingdom Pseudomonadati; phylum Pseudomonadota; class Alphaproteobacteria; order Hyphomicrobiales; family Hyphomicrobiaceae; genus Rhodomicrobium; species Rhodomicrobium vannielii. The sequence continues at coordinate 3,375,341 of NC_014664.1, read as the reverse complement.
CGGACGCGCTGCTGTCGCTGTCGTCGTTGCCGCCGCCCTGAAGCGAGGCAAGCTTGTCGTTCGCCGGGAATTCGCCGAGCTTGACCGTGACTTCGCGTTCCTCGCCGTTGCGGAAGACGCGCAGCTTGGCGTCAGCCCCGGGCGGAAGCGCGGCAATGGTGCGGGCGAGTTCGCGGGAATTGCCAACCGTCCGGCCGTTCACCTGCTGGATGACGTCGCGAGCCTTGAGTTCGGATTTCGCAGCGGGGCCATCCGCGATGATCTTGGCGACGAGCGCGCCTTTGGCGGTCTTCAGGCCCTGGCTCTCGGCGATATTCTCGTCGAGGTTCTGGATCTGCACGCCGAGCCAGCCGCTCGACACCTTGCCCTTGTCGCGTAGCTTGTCGACGACTTCTTTGGCGGTGGAGGTCGGGATCGCGAACGCGATGCCGACGCTGCCACCCGACGGCGAGTAGATCGCGGTGTTCACGCCGACGACCTTGCCCTTGAGGTCCACAGCCGGACCGCCGGAATTGCCGCGGTTCACTGCCGCGTCGATCTGGAGGAAATCATACGGGCCGGAGCCGATGTCGCGGCCGTTCGCCGAGACGATACCGGCCGTCACCGTGCCGCCGAGGCCGAACGGATTGCCGACCGCCAGCACCCAATCGCCAACGCGCGGCGCGGCGTCTTCAAATTCGAGCCAGTTGTCGAACTTCTTCTTGGAGTCGATCTTCAGCAGCGCGATGTCCGTGCGCGCATCCGAGCCGACGACCTTCGCCTTGTATTTCTCTTCGTTTTCGAAGGTGATCTCGATCTCGTCCACCTTGTCGGCCACGTGATGGTTCGTCACCACATAGCCGTCCGGCGAGATGAGGAAGCCCGAGCCTTGCGCGCGCGACGGGCGGCGCTCCGGCTGGTTATGCTTGAACTGATCGAAGAATTCGCGAAGGGGATGGTCCTGCGGGAGGTCGGGCAGATCTTTCTGCGCGGTTTCGCCGGCGGCCCCGCGTGACTTCACGTTCACGCTCACCACGGCCGGGCGAACCTTGTCCGCGAGATCGGCGAATGTGGGAGGCGATCCGGGCAGCGGCCCCTGCTTCATTTCCTGCGCGAACGCGTCGCCAGCGTGGAACGGCATGGCGGGCGTCGCCGCGAGCAGACCCACGCCGAGAAGCCCTGCGCCGAGGAAGGCGCTCGCCGACTTGACGCGTCCGAAGGCCCGCTTATCCCTCGGCTCATCCTCTAGTTGTCCTGCAGCCATCGGCCCGCTCTCCCCTGAAACATTTACGTCGTAGCGTTCATATAAGAAGGCGAATATTACAAACCACTTGCCGCCAAATTAAAAGATGTTAAGGCGCGCACCCAGCCCCGCAGAAGTTGCGGAACAAATTCGCAAATCATCGCAGGCCGATATGAGAAACAGATCACGAAGATAACGTGCGGTTCTGTCCTTCCCCGTTTAAGCGGGCCTGAAGCCATTCTCGCTATAAATAGGCGCAAGTTTTTGTGCTTCCAGTCCGCCGCGCGCGTCATCGACGCGGAGACGCTGGAGTCGGGAAGGTTTGCGTCATGGCGTGGTGGAATGCGGCCGACGAGGCGATGATGCTGCGGTGCATCGAGCTTTCGAGAGAGGCGACCCGGGAGGGCGACTATCCGTTCGGCGCACTGATCGCACTCGACGGAGAGATTGTCGCCGAAGCGGGCAACCGCGCGATGCGCGACGCCGACTTCTCGCGTCACGCCGAAATCATCGCCATCGCCGCCGCGCTGAAGACCGTTGGTCGGGGCGGGCTTGCGCGGGCGACGCTCTATTCCACCGTCGAACCATGTGCGATGTGCTCGTTCTGCATTCGCGAAGCTTGGGTTGGGCGCGTCGCCTATGCGCTCGCCTCGCCCGCGATGGGCGGCGTCTCCAAATGGACGATCCTTCACGACGCCGACCTTGGACGACAATTGCCGATCTTCGGCCCCGCGCCCGAAGTCGTTAGCGGCCTCCTCGCGGGGGAAGCCTTGGCGGCGTGGCGCGAATGGAACCCCGCCGCCACTGAACTTGCGCGTCTTAGGGGCGCGCTGACGGACGAAACCGCGCAACAGGACGAGCCGCGACATCTTCCGGCGCACGCCCGTTCGATGGCGCAGCGTGTCGTCCTCCCGTTCCTTCGTCTCGCCGCATGGCGCGAGAAGCACGCACAGCTTTCCGACCGCTAACGCTAACAGCAGGGTATTCGTCATGGATCAGGTGTTGGGACAGGCTTCGCATAATCCGGTCGCCGCTGGCGGCGCTTCGCCCTCGGCGCTTGACAGGCGCGCGCGGCCGCAGTCGGGCTTCCGCAAGGCGCTGCGCAGCACGCTGCATTATCTTTCGTACCACTTCGTACTGAACCACGAGGGGACACAGCGCGCGAAAGCGGCCGGCTTCATGCTGGAGGTGCCGCCGACCGTCTTCCATCCGCGCTACTTCATTTCGAGCGAAACCTTCGCGCATTTCATCGACGGCCTCGACCTGCGCGGGAAGGTGGTTGCGGATATCGGCACCGGCTCCGGCATCCTCGCGCTGGCGGCGGCAAGGGCGGGCGCGGATTTCGTGCTCGCGCTTGACATCAACCCGAACGCCGCCGACGCCGCCGTGCAAAATGCGGAGACGAACGGCTACGGCCCGAACGTGAAAGGTTTGTGCTCCAACCTGATGGATGCCATTCCGGCGCGCCCGATCTTCGATGTCATCTTTTCGAGCCCGCCGAAACATGCGGGCAAAACGCGCGATCTCGCCGACGCCGGTTGGCATTCGGGGCCGGACAATCTGAACCTGCGCGGCCTCTTTCAGCAGGCGCGGGCGCGGTTGAAGCCGGACGGCCGCATGTATCTCATGATCTCGTCCGACTCCGATCTCGATTTCTTCGACCGGGAGATTGCGGAAGCCGGTTTCAACGCGAAGCTCGCGCTGGAAAAGTCGATCTATATTGAGTCTTTCCTGTTGTACGAACTCACGCCGCAGCAAGCGCCCACGGATGCAGACACATCGGACACCATGCGGTCCGAGGTTCAGCCGGACGAGGCGCAGCCCGAAAATGAGCAACCTGGCGAGGCCGCTTTCTTGCCGCCAAGCGCATTTTCATCCGAAGCGGATACCGGGCCGCGTGAAGCAAATCCGTAGAATCAGATGCGGCGCGACGCTGTAGTTTTTGGTTGTCGATCAGCTCTGCGCCAAATCGAGTCTTACTAACGCAGGCGATTCAAGCAGGCGCCGAAGTGCCGCGCGCAACGCAGGCTGATCTAAGCAACCCGTCGGAGCGCATTGCGCAACGCATCCACGATCTCGCCGACCTGGCTTTCCGTCACGATCAGCGGCGGCGACAGCGCGATGATCTCGCCGCCCTGCCGCACGAGCACACCGTTCGCGAAACAGTCCTGATAGACGTCGAACGCGCGCTTGCCCGCGCCATCGGCGCGCGGCTCAAGCTCCATGCCCGCCACGATCCCCGTATTGCGGATGTCAACGACATGCGGCTCCCCCTTGAGCGAATGGACCGCTTCTTCCCACACCGGCGCGAGTGCCGCCGCGCGCTCGAACAGCCCTTCGCTCTCGTAGATGTCGAGCGTCGCAAGCCCGGCCGCGCACGCGACCGGGTGGCCCGAATAGGTATAGCCGTGGAACAGCTCGATGACGTGCTCCGGCCCCTGCATGATCGCGTCGTGAATCTCGCGCTTCGCGATGGCCGCGCCCATCGGGATCGCGCCGTTGGTGATGCCTTTCGCCACCGTGAAAATATCTGGCGTAACGCCGAGCGCTTGCGAGGCGAAGGCTGCGCCCATGCGCCCGAAGCCCGTGATGACCTCGTCGAAAATCAGCAGCAGGCCGTGGCGGTCGCAAATCGCGCGGAGCCTTTCGAGATACCCCTTCGGCGGCAGGATCACCCCCGCCGAGCCGGACATCGGCTCCACGATCACGCCCGCAATGGTGTCCGCGCCGTGCAGCGCGATGATGCCTTCGAGCGCGTCGGCGAGTTCCGCGCCATGCTCCGGCTGGCCTTTGGTGAAGGCGTTGCGCTTGATGTCGAGCGTATGCGGTAGGTAGTCGACGTAAGGCAGCAGCGCCCCGAAAGCGCGGCGGTTGTTCACGAGGCCGCCGACCGACATGCCGCCGAAGTTGCAGCCGTGATAGCCCTTCTCGCGGCCGACGAAGCGGGTGCGCTGGGCCTGTCCTCGCGCGTGATGATAGGCGAGCGCGATCTTCAGCGCCGATTCGACCGCCTCGGAGCCGGAATTCGCGAAGAACACGCGGTCAAGGCCCTCAGGCGCGATGCGCGCGATACGCGCGGCAAGTTCAAACGCGCCCGGGTGCCCGATCTGGAACGCTGTCGCGTAGTCCATCGTCAGAAGCTGACGCTCCACCGCCTCAGCGATCTCGCGCCGCCCGTGGCCAGCGTTCACGCACCAGAGCCCCGCCACACCGTCGAGCACCTTGCGGCCGTCCATCGCGGTATAATGCATACCCTGTGCCTCGACGAGCACGCGCGGGTTGGCCTTGAACTGGCGATTCGCCGTGAACGGCATCCAGTAGGCCGACATGTCGAGTTCGTTGGACAGGGGAGCGGCGGCGTTCTGGCTCGATTTCTGGCTCATAGGCGTAACCTCTTTTTGCAACCGGGTTTAAACCCGTGCGGGCGTTGTCACAAGCCGAATGCACGGAAAGGAAAACGGATGGCGAAATGCGCAGCATCCCGCCGGACGCGTCGGTGCGCCCGCCGACATCGCGGCTGCGGTGGCGTTTCTTCTTTCACGCGAGTCCGGCTTCATGACAGGCTCGGAGCTTATCGTCGACGGCGGAATGACCCGGAAGATGATCTATCGGGAGTAGAACCATGCATATCGACCTCAATGCGGACATGGGCGAAGGGTTCGGCGTCTACCGCATCGGCCATGACGAGGAGCTTGTCGGCATCATCACGTCGGCGAACGTCGCCTGCGGCTTCCATGGCGGCGACGCAACCATCATGCACGGCCTCGCGGTCGCTGCGGCGGCGCGTGGCGTGGCGCTCGGCGCGCATCCCGGCTTCAACGATTTGTGGGGCTTCGGCCGTCGCGCGATCCCGATGCCCGCGCGCGAACTCGAATACATGGTCGCGTATCAGATCGGCGCGCTACAGGCGCTCGCGGCTTACGCGAACGCGCCGTTGCGTCATGTCAAGCCGCACGGCGCTCTTTACAACATGGCCGCGAAGGACGCGGCCTATGCGGGCGCGATCGCGGGCGCGGTGCGGACGGTTGACGACGGGCTGATCCTTGTCGGCCCGCCGGGGTCGGAGCTTGAAAAAGCCGCCGATCTCGCGGGGCTTTTCTTCGCGCGCGAAGGCTTCTGCGACCGGCTCTATCGCGAGGATGGCTCGCTCGTGCCGCGCGGAGAGCCGGGCGCGGTGATCGCAAACGCCGACGCCGCCGCGTTGCAGGCGCTCCGACTCGCGACAGAAGGCGTGGCATACACAGCAGGCGGCGGAAAGGTGAAGCTCGAAGTCGATACGCTATGCGTCCACGGGGACGAGCCCGGCGCGGTCGCCGTCGCCAAGGCCGTCCGTCGCGCGCTCGAACAGGTCGGCGTGGAATTGCGCCCGCTCTCGCCATCCGGCGCCGACGCGGTTTGACCGCGCGGATCAAGCCTTGTGTAGATGCGCCTCGTACCAAGCCTTGAGTTCGCCGAGGGCGGGATGCGCGAGGTTCCGCCACAGATAGCGACGGATGCGCGGCAGATGCGCGAGATAGACGTGCTTGCCGTCGCGCATCGAGAGGCGGGCGAAGATGCCGAGGATCTTGGTGTTGCGTTCGGCGCCGAGGATGGCGTAGGCGCGGGCGAATGCGGCGGCGTTGAAAGCGGGATCGGCAGCAGCGGCGGCCTCGCAATAGCGCGCATAAAGCGCGTGCTCGACCGCTTCTGGCACGTCCAGCCGCGCGTCCTGCAACAGCGAAACGAGATCGTAGGCCGGGTGCGTCCACACCGCGTCCTGAAAATCGATGACGCCGAGCCGCTTGAGGCCGTCGCGCTCGCGGCACAGAAGCAGGTTAGGCGAGTGGTAATCGCGCAGCGCGATGGTCTTCGGCTGCTTGTCGAGCCAGTCGAGATGCGGCGACCATGCCTCGACGAAAGACCGCGCCATCTCGGCCGGGTCGGCGGCTACCGGCTCAAGCCGGAAATACCATTGCAGCAGGAGGTCGAGTTCCACGTCCATCGCTTCGCGGTCGAAGGCGGGAACGTCGTATAAGCCGCCGCCCGGCCCGGGGAGCGAGCGCGGCACGCCGGATGCCCGAACCGCAGACAAGCCATCCACCGCCAGCGCATAAAGCGGTTCCAGCGGTTCGCCTCCAGCGATCAGGTCGCCAAACACCGCGTCGCCAAGATCTTCCACAAGATAAAGCCCCGCGTCCTTGTCCGAAGCCGTGACGGCGGGCGCAGACAGCCCCGCGTGCTCTCGCAGCCAATGAGAAACCGCGATGAAGGGTGTGCCTTCGCGGGCCAGGTGGGCGATGGCGCAATAAGGGCGACCGTCGCGGATCGGTGGGCCATCGCTTTGCGTGGGCCAGTCCATCAGCATCGCCGTCTCGCCCGCCCGCAAAAGACGCATGAATTGCCGCGCGGAGGCGTCGCCGCGCAATCCGAGGCAGCGCGCGCCCTCCCAGCCGCATCGCGCGAGAAACGCTTCGATCTGGCGGAACCGCGCGAGCTTCTTTTCCCACGCGCCGAAGCCGGTGAGCGTAACGCGCCGCGTGCCGCCTTCGCCTTCGATGCGCACGTCCAGGCGGTCGTGCGGCAGCACGTCCGCGACGATATCCGGCCATTCGACGACCACCGCCCCCGTCTGGCACATCTCCGCGAAGCCGATTTCTTCCTCGTCGCCCGGATGGAGCCGGTACAGGTCGCAATGGTAGACAGTGCGTCGTGGCGTTTCGTAAGCGTGCACGATCTGATAGGTGGGGCTCGTCGCCGCCTCGGTCACGCCGAGCGCGGAAAGCAGACCTTGCGCGAACGTCGTTTTGCCCGCGCCGAGATCGCCGGCCAGCGTGATGGCATCGCGCTCCGAGACGAAGGCCGAAAGACGGCTCGCCAGCGCCTGCAACGCTTCCGCGCTATCGATTTCCCACACGGGCACCCCTCCGATTTCATCCGCCGAACCGTTGTTCTACGAACAGCATCGTGGTCAAAATCGGGTCGCGATCCACAGGTGAAAAGGTTTCCATGGTGCGGAGCGTTTATCGAACGTCGCGTGTTTCCGCATGAATGCAACGCGCATGCAATCCGCGAGGTCGATATGACGAAAGTTCATTACGAAGTGCTGGAGCATGACGGCGGCTGGGCCTACAAGGCCGAAGGCGTCTTTTCCGAGCCGTTCCCCACGAAAGAAGCCGCGCTTGCCGCAGCCGAACTCGCGGCGGGCGAGCAGCGCGTGTCCGGCACGTCGCAAGATATCGAGTTCGAGGATGCGTCCGGCCGCTGGCATCGCGAGTTCGAGCCGGGAACGGATCGCCCCGAAACCGACGTCACGGTGAAGTAGCGGCGTCTAATGCCGGGCGCCGCGGTCAGGCGCATATCGCCAAACCTTGCGGGTTCCCGATGCGCGACCGGATCACCCCAAGCCGGGCCCATGCGCCAATTGGTGCTGCTTTGACGCGGCGGCAATCGCGATTGCAGAGGGGCAGCTCAGCCGTGCGCGCGTTCCGCTGGGCCTGCCTTGCTCTCGGTAACGCGCGAAAGATCCTTCGCGATCTGCCGCATCGTGCGAACCTGGCCGACCTTGGCGCTCAGCACATATTGCCAGTCGTGATAGCTGTCGCGGATCTGAAATTCTTCGTAGAGCGTCGCAAGCCTGTCGGCGGCCTTCGCGGCGGCGTTCTGGAGGTTTGAAATTTCCTCCTCCGCGCGTGCCAGCCGCTCGCGCAAGATGGTGTCGTCTCTCGTCATGCATGCCTCCCTTGTTGTTCTTCCTTGAGGCGCACGTTCCTTCGTGGGAGCGTGTCTTTTCAAGACTATAGCGCGAAGTCGTGCACGATTTGCTACGCTACTTTCGATACAACGGCGGATCGCTGTGGAGTTGTGATCCGAAATCCTCAGCCCCCGCGCTCGCCCCGACGTCATACTCCTCGCCCCCTTCAAGCTAGCCGACATTTGATCACGCCGAGCCGCGAAGCCCGAGCAGTCGCGAAGGGCTCAAAGACGAACCTCGACCATAACGCCAGCCCGGCACAAGCAAGGGAGAGCAGCATCAAGCTCGGCAATGCCGCAGTCTCTCACACCGGCTCACTTCAACTGAGGTCATTCTGCAATGACAGGCGAGGTACTTCTGATAAGGCCGCGTCGCTTCGAGGATGACCGGGGCTGGTTTTCCGAAACCTATAACGAGCGGAATTTCCGGCAAGCAGGGCTTGAATCGCGGTTCGTGCAGGACAATCACTCTCTTTCCCGCGAGAAATACACGCTGCGCGGGCTCCATTTCCAGAGGCCGCCTTTTGCGCAGTCAAAACTGGTGCGCTGCTCGAAAGGGCGAATTTTCGACGTCACCGTCGATATCCGCATAGGCTCGCCAAGCTTCGGCGGGTGGATTTCGACCGAACTATCAGCGGAGGGAGGCGAACAACTTTTTGTCCCCGCTGGCTTTCTCCACGGCTTTCTGACGCTCACGCCCGATACCGAGATCATCTACAAGGTGTCCGATTTCTACGATGGCGCATCTGACGCAGGCGTTCGTTGGGACGACCCGATGATTGCGGTGAACTGGTCGCTACCCGAAGGCGTGCCGCCCACGCTTTCCGCCAAGGATCGCGCCCTTCCGCTGCTCGCCGCCATCGACAGCCCCTTCATGTTCCAACCGGGCGACGTGCCCCTCACCGAGGCTCCCAGGGAATTGCGGCCATGAAAATCATTGTCACTGGAGGAGCCGGTTTCATCGGCTCAGCGCTCGTTCGACATCTCATCGAGGAGACGACGCATACCGTTCTCAACCTTGACAAGCTGACCTATGCGGCGTCGCTGGCATCGCTGGCTTGCGTGGCCCACAATCCTCGCTACAGCTTCGTGCATGGCAGCATCTGCGATTCAGCCCTGCTGGAGCGGGTGGTGGCCACGTTCGACCCCGATGGTTTTATCAATCTCGCGGCGGAAACTCACGTGGACCGGTCGATCGATGGCCCCGTCGCGTTCATCGATACGAATATCAACGGCACGTTCCGGCTGCTTCAGGCAGCGCAAGCGCATGTCGAAAGGCTCCCAACCGATCGGCGTGCCCGCTTCCGCTTCCTCCATGTCTCGACAGACGAGGTCTATGGCTCGCTCGGTGAGACCGGAAAATTTCACGAAGCAACGCCCTATGATCCGCGCTCGCCCTATTCTGCATCGAAAGCCGCGTCCGATCATCTCGTCTCGGCTTGGGGACATACATACGGCCTCCCCATCCTGATCACGAACTGCTCCAACAATTATGGGCCATACCAATTCCCCGAAAAGCTTATTCCGCTCTGCATCATCAAGGCGCTTGCTGGTGAAGCACTGCCGGTCTACGGGCGCGGGGAGAATATTCGCGACTGGCTTTACGTCGATGATCATGTCCGCGCGCTGACCACGGTCTTCGAGCGCGGCACCCCCGGCGAAACCTACAACATCGGCGGCGACGCGGAGCGGCGGAACATTGATGTCGTGCACCGCATTTGCGCCGTGCTCGACACTCTGCGGCCGAGGGACAGCGGCAAGCATTATGCAGACCTCATTACATTCGTGGCCGACCGCCCAGGCCACGACGCGCGGTATGCAATCGATGCCTCCAAGATCCGCGCGGAGCTTGGTTGGAGCCCTGAACAGAGTTTCGATGCCGGCATCGAAGCCACGGTGAAGTGGTATCTGGAAAACGAAGATTGGTGGGAGGACATCCTCGCCCAAAATTACAAGGGCGAGCGGCTCGGCCTCAAGAGAGCCCACGGATGAGCCTCGCGGAGATCCTCATCACCGGGGGAAGCGGGCAGTTGGGCCTCGAACTGGCGCGGCTGCCGTGGCCCGATGGCCTGCGTTTGCGGACTCCGGACAGATCGGAACTCGACCTTTCGAGCACAGAGAGCATCACCGCCTACATTGATGCTTGCAGGCCACTCGCGATCATCAACGCGGGTGGCTATACGCAGGTCGACGGGGCCGAGAGCGACCCACTCACCGCCTTCTGTCTGAATGCGATGGGCCCGGCCGCCATTGCCGAAGCAGCGCGCCGCCATGGTTCCCGTCTTATCCACATCTCGACCGACTACGTCTTCGATGGGAGCAGACACGGCTTTTATGACGAAAGCGATGCAGTGTCTCCGCTCGGTGTCTATGGCGCCAGCAAGGAAGCCGGCGAGCAGGCGGTCCGCGCCATTCTTCCCGGATCGGTCATCGTGCGCACGGCATGGCTGTTCAGCCCGTATCGCACCAATTTCGTCAAGACGATGCTGCGCATCGGGCGCGAGCGTCCTTCCGTCAGGATCGTAGCAGATCAGTTCGGGTGCCCGACGGCTGCCTCCGACCTTGCCCGCGCCCTGCAAACGATCGCTATGCGTCTTGTCGAAGATCCTGCCGCACCCACGGGCACATTCCATTTCGTCAACGGCGGCGAAGCCACATGGTACGCGCTTGCCTGCGAGGCCTTCGCCCAGGCAACCCGGTACGGCTATACGGCACCTGCCGTGGCCCCTATCTCCACCGCCGAGTATCCAACACCGGCTCGCCGACCGGCAAATTCGCGCCTGTCCGTCGCTCGCCTCACCGAAAGCTACGCAATCACACCGCGACCGTGGAAACTCGCTGTCGCGGAGACCGTCGAACACTGTCTTGAGGGGGAAAGCACTTCATGAAAGGCATTATTCTGGCCGGCGGTTCGGGGACGAGGCTTTACCCCGCGACGATATCGGTAAGCAAGCAGCTGCTACCGGTCTACGACAAGCCGATGATATACTATCCGCTTTCCGTGCTTATGCTTGCCGGTATTCGAGAGATCCTTTTGATCTCAACACCCGCACATCTGCCGCTCTTCAAGGAACTTCTCGGCGACGGCGGTGCCTATGGAATATCCCTCAGCTATGCGGAACAAGCGCGCCCGGAAGGTCTGGCGCAAGCTTTCCTGATCGGCGAGAAGTTCATAGGCCATGATAATGTGGCTCTCGTCCTCGGCGATAATATTTTCGTGGGCGGCGGCCTGTCCGACTTGCTGACCGAAGCCGCATCGAAAAGAAATGGCGCCACCATTTTCGCTTACCCTGTGCACGATCCCGAGCGATACGGTGTCATCGTGTTCGATGCGGAGGGCAAACCCGTCGACATCGTGGAAAAGCCGAAAAATCCGACGTCGTCCTGGGCGGTCACCGGCCTATATTTTTACGACCATCGTGTCGTGGACATAGCAAAATCCATTCGGCCCTCGCCACGCGGCGAACTCGAGATCACCGATGTCAATCGGACATATCTCGAATGGGGCGAACTGCACGTCCAGCGCCTCACCCGCGGCCATGCCTGGCTCGACACCGGCACGCATCACTCGCTCCTTGAGGCGTCCGAATTCGTGCGCACACTGCAAAAACGCCAAGGGCTTCACATCGCCTGCCTTGAAGAAATCGCCTTTCAGAAAGGCTTCATCGGGCTCGACGCTCTCGCCGAGCGCGCCAGGCTCTTCGGCAAGGTGGAATACGGTCTCTATCTCGCGGATCTCGTGGGCGAAGCCACGCAAAAAGCAAAGAGCGCCTAGGAACGTGAAGCGCGCAAGGCCAGCGGGCGCGACGGAAGTCACACCGTATTGAAAGTCGGAAAGAAAATGGCCGGGCTAACCCGGCCACTCGATTCGAAAATGGGACAACGAGACGCGCGCCGTATCTACGCCAGCACGGCGGCGAACTTCACAAGCGCCTGATCGACCTCCGCGCGCTTGATGATGAGCGGCGGCGACACGCGAATCGTGTGCTCCTTCGTGTCCTTGCAGAGGATGCCGCGATGCTTGAGCGCCGCACAGTAGCGGCGTGCGCCGCCCGCGTCGGGGTGCAGTTCGATGGCCATCATCAGGCCGCGCCCGCGTATCTCTTTCACCACGTGGCTGTTGATCGCCCTCAGCCCCTCGCTGAAATACGCGCCCATTGCGGCCGAGTTCTCGACCATGCCTTCTTCGGTTACGACGCGGAGCGCCGCGCGCGCGACCGCACAGGCGAGCGGGTTGCCGCCGAAGGTGCTGCCATGCTCGCCGGGCTTCAATACGCCCATGATCCGCGAAGTCGAGAGCACGGCCGACACGGGATAGAACCCGCCCGACAGACCCTTGCCGAGCAGCGTCATGTCGCTTTCGACGCCCTCATGCTCTTCCGCGAGCAGCTTGCCCGTGCGGCCGAGACCCGTCTGGATCTCGTCGAGGATGAAGACAATCTTTTCGCGTGTGCAAAGCTCGCGCGCGGCCTTCACATAGCCCGGCGGCGGAATGATCACGCCCGCCTCGCCCTGGATCGGCTCCATGAGCACGGCCACCGTGTTCGGCGTGACGGCGTCTTCAAGCGCCTTGATGTCGCCGAATGGAATGATTTTGAACCCCGGCGTGAACGGGCCGAAGCCTTCGCGCGCGGTCTCATCGGTCGAAAAGCTCACGACGGTCGTGGTGCGGCCATGGAAATTCTTGTCGAAGACGATGATCTCGGCCTTGTCCTGCGGCACGCCCTTGACGGTGTAGCCCCACTTGCGGACGATCTTGATGGCCGTTTCGACCGCTTCCGCGCCGGTGTTCATCGGCAGCACACGATGCGACCGCGTCAGCTTGCACAGCTCTTCGAAGAACGGCGCGAGCTGATCGTTGCGGAAGGCGCGCGACGTGAGTGTGAGCTTGCCCGCCTGTTCGACCATCGCCTCGCGGATTTTCGGGTGGCAATGCCCCTGATTGACCGCGGAATAGCCCGAGAGGCAGTCGAGATAGCGGTTGCCCTCGACGTCCCAGACCCAAACGCCTTCGCCCCGGCTCAACACCACGTCGAGCGGTTTGTAGTTGGTCGCGCCGAACTCGTTTTCGGTCGCGATGAAATCGTGGGCCGAGGAGAAGCTGCGCGCCGGAGCGAATGCGGTGTCGAACGTCATAGGGTTTCACCTCTGTTTGTTGCCGAAGCGGATTTGAGATCGAGCCGGAGCGTCATGCAGTAAGCGCCGCCGCCGGACATGATGAAGGGGCGTAGCCTGAGCGGAACCACAGAATAACCGCGCTCGCGAAGCTCGTCGGCGAGGTGCGCGGTTGGCTCCGCCATGACGATATCGCGCCCGATATTGACGGCGTTCACGGCGAAGCGCGCCGCGTCTTCGTCGCTCGCCTCGATGCGCTTGTCGGCCGCAACGTGATCGCGGATGACCGAAAGCGAAGCCTTCGAGAAGGCCTGCGGGTAATATAGAACCTCTCCGCCGCTCAAAGGCACGAAACAAGTGTCGAGATGGTAAAAGCGGCCCGAGACGAGTTCTAGCGGCTTGACCGGAACATTGAAGAAATCGCGAAGCACATCCGCCGCCTCGAATGAGGATCGCGGACCAAAACCCGTCCAGAAAAACTGGCGGTTTGCGTCGAAGATCGCGTCGCCCGCGCCTTCCTGCCAATAATCTTTCGGCATTTGGCTAACATCATCGAAGGCGCCTTCGTCCTTCAGCCGTGCGAATGCTTCGAGGAAGTGCCGCTCCTCGCCCTGCCGCTCGGGATAGCGGAAGCGCGCGGCCATCACGCGGCGGTCGAGGACGACGGCGGCGTTTGCGGGGAAAACCATGTCCGGCAGGCCCGGCGCGCCATCGATATGGACGACGCGGGCGCCCGTTTGCCTTAACGCTTCGGCCAAAGATGCGGCAGCGTGCCGCGCTTCTGCTCGATTTTTAACCTCATCCCTGCGCCATTCCTCTGGCGTCATCCAGGGATTGATCTTGTACGACACCTCGAAATGGCTGTCGTCGGTCATTAAAAAGGTTGGCGTTTTTGGCATCCTGCCTCTCGCGACGATAACATGCAATTTCCATGCAAATAATCGCCGTTGACCTCACCAGTCTAAAGGAGGCAAGTTGCGCGAAACGTTCCAAAAAGCTGACAAAGTGCAGGCGCCCCTTAGCAAAGTGTCAGATCATGCCTCTCGATGAGACCAACCGACGACTTATCGCGCTCCTGCGTGAGAACGCGCGGATGCCCGTGGCGACGCTTGCCGCGATTCTCGGCCTCAGCCGCGCGACGGTGCAGAACCGCATCGACCGGCTCGTGCATGACGGCGTTATCACCGGCTTTACGGTGGCGCTGCGCCGCGAAGCGGAGCCGGACGCCGTCTGCGCGATCATGCTGATTCAGGTGGAAGGCGAAAAAACCGAGCACATCTACAAGGCGCTGCGCGGTTTTCCCGAAGCCGTCGCGATTCACACGACCAACGGGCGATGGGATTTCGTTGTGGAGTTGCGCACGCCGGACCTCGAAACCTTCGACCGCGTGCTGCGCCGCATCCGCGAGTTGAAGGGAATATCAAGCTCGGAAACGAGCCTGCTTCTGTCGAGTAACCGACGATAGAGCATGATCCGCAAAAGTGTATGCCGGTTTTGCGAGAAGATCGGTGCTCAAACGAAAGAGCTGGAGCGCGCTTTTATGTCATCAAAAGCGGTGCGGCCGAAGCCGCTGCATCAGAACCGGACTTGCCGAGTCGCCGCTTTCGCGCGGGTCTTTTTAACAACAACAGGCTGCTGCGCTTCCATTTCGAGCCGGGCCTGACGCAGTTTCTCGATCTTCGCCACACGGAGTGCGCTCTCGGAATCGATGATGGCGCGAGCGGCGGTGTTGGTCATGTCCGCTTTCGTCTGCGGTTTGCGCGGCGGCGCGAACAATGTGTCTTTAGTAATCATGAGTTTTCTTTCCTTAAGAGTGCAAAAGGCCGGGCAAGAGCCCAGCCTTCAGCTATCGCTTCTGCTTTCCGTAGGAAAACACAGGGCGCATTACGCGGCCTGGAGATTTTCCGCGGAGCTTTTGCCCGAACGGGCGTCACGCACGATTTCGAACGAAAGCTTCTGGCCTTCGACGATGGTGCGCATGCCGGCGCGCTCAACTGCGGAAATGTGAACGAAGACGTCAGCCGAACCGCTGTCGGGTTGAATGAAGCCATAGCCCTTGTTCACGTTAAAAAATTTCACTGTGCCAGTATTCATGACGATTTCCTTTCAATCGGTCATAAGTTTTTCCTCGCTGCCCAACTTGGAACAGCGATTGTTCAGGATCGATTTTGGCAGAAAGATCGTCAGGACGCGCTCAGGCGCGGAAACAAGCTCAGCAATCAAGATCGATGGTGAGAATATAGCCGTTTCCGGTGTCCGAAACAAGGCAAGTGGCGAAATATTTCTGTTGAACGACTTTTCACCCGCGAATATTTCGCGAGGCTTGCGAGGGAGCCCGTGCGCGGTGGCCTGTGCCCGGCAACGGTTGAAATCCTGCCTCGCATCGGCGAAGCTCGCCCGCGATGGCGCCTTCAGACCTGCCCCTTTTCGACGCGGATTTGCCCGAGCCGCCCGCTCGCGGCGCGTCCACGCGCGCGACTGTGCCTGTGCTGCTCCCGCTCGCCCTCGACGAACCTTACACATATGAAGTGCCCGCAGGTGAAACGCTCGCGCCTGGCGATTTCGTGGTCGTGCCCCTCGGCCCGGTGAAACGCATCGGCGTCGTGTGGCGCGAGGCGTCGACGCGCCCGGTCGATCCCCGAAAGCTGAAGCCCGTGCTCGCGCGCCTCGACGAGGTGCCCCCACTGCCGCCGCTCAATCTCGCCTTCGCGGACTGGGTCGCGCAGTACACGCTCGCGCCGAAGGGCATGGTGCTGCAAATGATGATGAGCGCGCGGCTCGTTTTCGAGGCGGAGGAGCCGCGTTTCGGCTTTCGCAACGGAAGCGGTGTGCCCTCGCGCATGACGGACGCGCGCCAGCGCGTGTTGGCCGCCGTGGCCGATGGCGCGGTGTGGTCGAAAAAGCGGCTCATGGATGCCGCCGGTGTCAGCGCTGCGGTGATCGACGGTCTGGCGCAAGCGGGCGCGCTCATCCGCGCCGAGCTTCCGCGCACGCGTGCTTTCGCTCCGCGGCCCGACTTCGCTTTCGCGAGCCTCAGCGACGCACAGCTCACAGCGGCTGGTGCGCTTCAGCAAACCATCGCGGAGGGCGGCTTCTCGGCAACGCTTCTCGACGGCGTGACCGGCTCCGGCAAGACCGAGGTGTATTTCGAGGCGGTGGCGGAAGCGCTGCGGCACGGCGAACGACAGGTGCTCATTCTGCTGCCGGAAATCGCGCTCACGAATCAGTTTCTCGAACGCTTCGAGCGCCGCTTCGGCTGCCGCCCCGGCGAATGGCACTCCGCCGTCTCGCCGAAGGAGCGCGCGCGCGTCTGGCGCGGCGTGGCGCTGGGCGAGGTGCGGGTGGTGTGCGGCGCGCGGTCGGCGCTGTTCCTGCCCTTCACGGACCTCGGCCTTATCGTGGTGGACGAAGAACACGACCCATCCTTCAAGCAGGACGACCGCGTGACATATCAGGCGCGCGACATGGCCGTAGTGCGGGCGTCGCTCGGCAAAATTCCCATCGTGCTGGCTTCGGCGACACCGTCCGTCGAAAGCATCGTGAACGTCCAGCGCGGGCGCTATCGGCATGCGGTGCTGCCCGGCCGCTTCTCTGGCAACGCGCTGCCCGATGTCGAGGCGGTGGACCTGCGCGCAGTGCCGCCCGAGCGGGGGATGTGGATCAGCGAGCCGCTTGTCGGCGCGGTGAACGAGGCGCTTGCGAAGGGCGAGCAAGCGCTCCTGTTCCTGAACCGCCGGGGCTATGCGCCGCTGACGCTGTGCCGCGCCTGCGGCCATCGCTTCACCTGCCCGCAATGCACGGCCTATCTCGTGGAGCATCGCCTGCGCGGGCGGCTCATCTGCCACCATTGCGGTTTCTCGCTGCCGTTTCCGAAGGCGTGCCCGTCTTGCCACGGCGAGGGGACGCTCGCCGCGTCCGGCCCCGGCATCGAGCGCGTGACCGAGGAGGCGCAGAACCGCTGGCCCGAGGCGCGGCTCGCGGTGCTGTCGAGCGACCTCGTGCCCTCGACAGCGGCGCTGCGCGAAATCCTGACTCGCATCACGGAGGGCGACGTCGATATCGTCGTCGGCACGCAGCTCGTGTCGAAGGGGCACAACTTCCCGAAACTGTCGTTCGTCGGCGTGGTGGACGGCGATCTGAGCCTCGCCACCGCCGATCCGCGCGCGGGCGAGCGCACATTTCAGCTCTTGCATCAGGTGACGGGCCGCGCGGGTCGCTTCGGCGCACCGGGGCGCGGGCTGATCCAGACGCATTTCCCCGATCATCCGGTGATGCGCGCGCTGGTCACCGGCAACCGCGAGGCTTTCTACGAGGCGGAAATCGGCTTGCGCGAAGAGGCGGGCTATCCGCCATTCGGGCGGCTCGCGGCGCTGATCGTCTCCGGCAAGACGCGCTACGATGCGGAAGGGTATGCGCGCGCGCTTGCGCTGGCCGCGCCGGAGGCGTCACGCATTCAGGTGCTGGGGCCGGTAGAGGCGCCGCTCGCGATCATCCGTGGATTGCATCGGCAGCGGCTGCTCGTGAAGGCCGCGCGCGAGGCCGATCTTCAGGCGTATCTGCGGGCGTGGCTCGCCAGCGTGGATGCGCCGCGCGGAGGCGTCACGCTTCATATCGATGTCGATCCGCACAGCTTTTTGTAGTAGCAGCGGCGGTCAGCCGATCTCAAGGCTTGTTAGGCCGAAGCACCGATCGCTCCGCCCGGCGGGGACGCCGTCTGTGTACATGCGCGCCGTCTCGAACATCGGCTCCATGCCGTAGCGCTGCGCAAGATCGGCGCTGCGAGGGTTGGCCTCGGTCGTGTCGAGAAAGATCGGCTCGCCACGAAGCCGTGATGACAGCCCTTCGAAAAGCGCTCCCGCGATATGCGCCGCGTCGGCGAATAGCGGCCCGATCCTGAACCCTGTGCGGCTCGGGCGCGCGACGCCATATCCCGCGAGGCTCTGCCCGCTCAATACGCCAAGCGCCACCGCTCCCGGCTGATCGATCCACCGGCGCAGGAGGCGCGCGCGCGGAGCCGGAAACACGGTTGCATCATAGCGACAAATCTCGTCGAAACTCACGGACGACAACTCGACCAGACCGGCGGGCTCGGCTCCGCCGCCCGTTCCCTGATACCGCATGTTGCGATAGGCGAGCTTGAAGCCGGACTTTTTGTAATTGTCCTGCTGCGCAACGACGCCATCGAGGCCGACATTGCGCGTGCCCATGTAGGCCATCGCCGTATCCCAGAGCTTGAGGCCGAAACCCCGGCCACGATAAGACGGCTTGACGATATAAAGGCCGAGAAACCCGAACGCGGCATCATACGCGACTGCGGAAATGCAGCCGACCGGTTCGCCGTCCAGATCCGCGAGGAAGAAGCCGTAGGGATCGGCGGCATAGAAGCATGATGCGTCGTGACGACCCGGGTTCCAGCCCTCGGCGGCCGCCCATTCGAGAGCCAGGCCGACGCCGTTTTCGTCCATCCTGCGAACCCGCAATTCTCGGGATATTTCGTGGGCTTCGTGGGGTCTCATGACTTGGCTCCCATCTCCTGTTGGATGCTCTCGGCCGGAAGCGCGCCGCGCAGGCAAAAAAGCCTGCCCAGCCGGGGGCAGGCTTCTTCCTCTCAAGAAGCTCGTTCGAGGCACCGCTCTGCGCGGGGCCTTCGCTTGGAACGCCGTTAGTGAGTCTGCCCGTAGGGGTGAACGATCTGGCCGCTCGGGCTCGCCTTGTCCACGGTCTCCGGGAGATTCTTCTGCAAGATGTCGAGAATTTTTTCCGGCGGGATGCCGATCTTCTGGGCGAAGCGCTGCAAGTCCTGATCGCCGAGCGCGGAGCGCAGGTCTTCCTTTTCAACGGGCAGGTTTTCGCCCTGACCGAGCCACGACTTCACATGCTCTTCGAGGCCGCCCTTGCTGAGCTTGTCGACGATCACGGTCAGGTTGCCAAAGCCGGCCTGATTGAGAAGATCCTGCAAGGATGTCGGAATGGCCGGGCCACCCGAACCCGCCTGATTTGCCTGCGTTTGCGGCGCGGACTGACGCTGCACGGGCGGCTGCTGCTGACCCTGCTGGCCAGCCTGATTCAGAGCGGCAGTGATGGCTTCGAAGATGTTCATAACGCGACCTCGCGAAAGCTTGTTTGGACGCGAAGGTAGCATGAGCGGTACGCGCGATTCCGCAAATCGCGCGGCAGCGCCAACGAACAGCGAACGGAGACTTTTAAATTCGACGCATCGATCAAGGAAGGACCGATGCGCGGATCTTTAAGCGAGGGCGGCTTTCAGCTTCTCCGCATGCTTCGCGAGCAGGTCGTTGTCCGCCATGATGCCAAGGGGGCGAAGCTCGTCGCCGACCGTGCGCGGCAGGATATGGAAGTGCAGGTGGAACACCACCTGTCCGCCCGCCGGTTCCGAAAATTGCCAGAGCGACACGCCATCTGCGCCGAACGCCTTCTTCGCCGCGACCGCTATGCGCTGCGCCGTCGCGATGACGGGCGCGAGTACGGCGGGCGACGCATCGAGGATGTTGCGCACCGGTGCTTTCGGGATGATGAGCGTGTGCCCGTCGACGCGCGGCATGATGTCCATGAACGCGAAGCTGTCGGCGTCTTCATGGACGAAATGGCAGGGCAGTTCGCCGCGAAGGATTTTTGCGAAGACGTTGTTCGGGTCGTAGGCGGGCGCGCTCATGCCAGATTCCTCCGCTGTCGGGTTCGCCTCGCTTTTCCCGCGAAGCGCGACGCGGGTCAAGTGTCCAGGTGGACCGCGCAGCCGAGGCCTGCCGTGAAGAAGGGCGATGCGTCAGGGCTCGCTCACGAGAGACGGGACCGCGCGCCACCCTCTACTCGCCGATTTCCTCTTCCATGCGCTTCTTCTCCTCGGCTGCGCGCTGGCGTTCAACGAAACGCACCGAGATGATGGAAAGCTCATAGAGAAGCAGCGTCGGAATGGCGAGGCCCACCTGGCTCATCACATCCGGCGGCGTCAGCACCGCAGCGACGGCGAAGATCGCCACGATGGCGTAACGCCACTGCTTGCGCAGCCACGCTGACGTTACAAGCCCAGCGCGCGCGAGCAGCGTCAGCACGACCGGAAGCTGGAAGCACAGGCCGAAGGCGAGAATGAGCGACGTTATCAGGTGCAGATATTCGCTCACGCGAGCGGTGAGCTGGATGTGGACCTGCTGGTCGGCTCCCGTCTGCTGCATCGACAGGAAGAACGTCATCGCGAGCGGCATCACGATGAAGAAGACGAGCGCGCCGCCGAGGATGAAGAGAACGGGCGTCGCGATGAGATAGGGCAGGAAGGCGCGCCGTTCGTTTTTGTAAAGGCCAGGCGCAACGAACATGTAAAGCTGCGAGGCGATTATCGGGAAGGCCAGCACGATCGCGCCGAAGAAGGCCACGCGCACCTGCGTGAAGAAGAACTCCTGCGGTGCGGTGTAGATCATGTCGATCTGCGCATCGCCGCCAACTGCAAGGCGGTACGGGATCAGTAGAAAATTATAGATATACTGCGCGAACGCGTAGCAGAAGAAGAAGAGGACGACGACCGCGATGACGCAATAGATCAGCCGACGCCGCAGCTCGATCAGATGATCGAGGAGTGGCGCTTTCGACTGGTCGAGATCGTCCTGTTCAGGTTGGGCCACGGCCATATGTAAGCGCTCACGCGGCTGGAGCTATGCGGTCTTTGGCGGGATCGCTCGCGGCGGCTTGCGGCTCCAAAGGCTTTGCGGGGACGGCTTGACTTGCGGGCGCGTATGACGACACGGCCGGTTCGGCGCTTGTTTTCTCCGCCTCGATTGCCGCTTTCGCAGGCGCAGTCTCGGGAACGGGAACGGTCAGAGGCGCAGCGATGTCGACTTGCGGCGCGGTCGGGATCGCCGGGGTGGCCGGAGCGAGCGCGCCCGGTCCCTCGGCCTGCGATAGAGCGGAAACCTCTGCGGCTGCGGGGGTGCCTGCGCTCGCGGTCTTCGCGGCATCGGCGCCCTGCGGCGCGTTAGCCTGCGGTGTTTCCGGCACGGGGGCGGGCTTCGAATAGTCGTGATCGATGGCGCGCTTGATGCTGTCCTTCAACTGGCCCGCCGGGTTGAGGGCGCGGAAGTCCTGAAGGTTCTTCTGAAGATCCTGATAGCCGCCATCGCGCATCGAGTCGTCGAACTG
Organism: Rhodomicrobium vannielii ATCC 17100; assembly: GCF_000166055.1. Classification (NCBI taxonomy): domain Bacteria; kingdom Pseudomonadati; phylum Pseudomonadota; class Alphaproteobacteria; order Hyphomicrobiales; family Hyphomicrobiaceae; genus Rhodomicrobium; species Rhodomicrobium vannielii. The sequence continues at coordinate 3,354,127 of NC_014664.1, read as the reverse complement.
ACGCCGGAAGTCGTCCGCGTGGTTGCGGATCTTCCGCACGAAGCGGCCGAGCGTATGAAGCATGCTTGGCAGTTCCTTCGGGCCGATAAAGATCAGCGCGACGACTGCAATCACGAGAAGCTCAGACCACGCGATATCGAACATTCTGCCCCTTTGCCCTCAAAGCGCTAGTGACCGCTTGCTCAAGCCTTCGTTTCGGAGCCGACGGGAGACTTCACTTCAGCGCGCGGGGCCTCGTGCTCGATCGGCTTCGGGGCGGCGGGAGCAGCGGGTGCGGCGGTGCTCTGCGTGGCGGCTGGAGGCGGGGTTGCCTCTTCTTCTTCCGACATGCCCTTCTTGAAGCTCTTTATTCCCTTTGCGACGTCGCCCATCAGCTCAGAAATCTTGCCTCTGCCAAACAGAAGCACGACGAGCAACAGAACAATAAGGAGCTGCGGCAGACTCCACGTCGCTCCGAACATGAGATCCTGGGGCATCTGGATTTACTCCTTCGTCGCCGTCTTCCGGCGGCACGCGCGATGTTGGGAAATTTCCCCTGAACGTGGCCGCATGAGCGCGCCATGTCAAGCGCGCTCATCCTATCAATGCGTAGCAGAAAAGCGAAGGTGCGCCGGTGTTTCCGCGCTGTCTTCACCTTCCGCGCCTCCGCATCCTCGCTCGGTCAGCCCGCCGACGCCACGAGCACGGGATGCGGCTTGTGGGCTTCCGGCTCCACCTCGACGGGAGCGTCGTCTTCGGCATCCGTGTGCCTGCCCGATGGCTCGTCCTCCAGCGGATCTTCGTCGTCGCGAAGGGCCATGCTGTCGTTCGGCTCCGGCACGGAGAAGCCGGGCGGCAGGTTGCTGTCGAGGAGGCCCGCTCCCTTGAGTTCGGCGAGGCCGGGCAGGTCGCGGATGGAATCGAAGCCAAAATGATCGAGGAACGCTTCCGTGGTGCCGTAGGTGGTGGGGCGGCCCGGCGCGCGACGGCGTCCGCGAAGGCGCACCCAGCCGATTTCGAGCAGCACGTCGAGCGAACCCTTGGATGTCGAGACGCCGCGAATTTCCTCGATCTCGGCGCGCGTCACCGGCTGGTGATAGGCGATGATGGCGAGCGTTTCGAGTGCGGCCTTGGATAGTTTGCGCTGCTCGATGGAATAATGTTCAAGCAGGAACGAGAGGTCTTCCGCAGTACGGAACGCCCACTTGCCCGCCACGTGGACGAGGTTGACGCCACGCCCGGCGTAAAGCTGCTGAAGCTCTTCCAGAAGCTGGCGCACGTCGTCTTTCGCGCCGAGATGCTTCGCCAGCGAAGCTTCGTCGAGCGGTTCGGCGGCGGCAAACAGCAGCGCTTCCACGATGCGCAACTTCTCGCGCCGGTCAGCCGAAGGCAGCCGCGTCACATTGGAAGGGAGCGGCAGCGGCAAAATCGGCACGCGACCGTTTTCAATCCCGCCATCTTTTCCCTTGCCGTCTCTACCTGCCATAGGAAACCATCCGTTATCCCCAGCTTTTCAGACAGCTAGTTCGCCTGATTTGGGGGGAACGCGCAAGTGTCGCATTCCGCTCCATCCGAACGGGCGCGTCGACAGATTGCGATCACAATTATTGACTTCGGTCAATTCGCGGAAGGCCGGTAAGTTTCCTTTAGAAGGGGAAGGGTATGACTGGAAGAAAGCCGGAAAGAAAGGCTCACTCCTCAACCCCGCCAACGGCACTAAATCATGATCCGTTTCAATGTCTGGCCGATCGTCAGTCTTTTCCTCGCCGGTATCGGCATTTCAGGCGGTCTCTTCCTTTTCGCTCTACATGCAGGAAGTATCGACGGCATCGGTTTGACGACGGCTCTGGCCAGACAGCATGCGGAGGTCGAAGCAAGCGCACCCTTAGGCCAAAGGCTGGCCCATACGGCTCGGGGAAGCGCCGCCAACGGTGAAAAGGCGCGCGGTCTGGCAACGAACGGCGACTTCCAGACCTATGCAGCGAGCGCACATGATGCGTCGCGCCCGGTGTTACTCGCTCTTCCCGGCGAACCGGCGCTCGAAGCCGTAACCGCCGAGTAAGCTGGCGGCGGCTTCGATGCCGTGGCTGGCGCGGCGCAAACGCTCGCTATCACTTGCTCGCGCGGGTGACCCGCGGAACCTCGCCGTCCACATGGTCCGTGAGAAGCCAGATGAAGCTGTCGCGGTCAAGCCATGCATGCCTTTTCCAAGCGGTGCAGCCGAGTAATGATGCCGGCAGTTTGATGCGGCCAGCCATGGTTTTTGCCGGCCTTGATCCGGTTATCTCATCGCCGCCTCTCATGCCGAAAAGCGCCGACGAAGACGCTTGAAAGCTTCGGCGAATGGTGCTCCCCGTTCCTGAAAGGCGGCCGCCCATCACCCGAAACAGGTTTCCCATGCGATTGACCCACAAGACAGTGTTGAACTTTGCGTCCGAAAACGAGGCAGTTGCCGCAAGCGAGATCCTTGGCGAACTGCCGGCCTTCGAGGAAACGCCGGTCGTCGCGCTCGAAAATGCGGACGGGAAGCGCTGGTCGGTCGAAATCTATGACGACGGCGCGCTCTGCGATGTCGCAACGGCGGCGCTGGCGGACGCGGGCATCGCACCGGCTGCGACGGCGGTCGAAGCCATCCCCGATGCGGACTGGGTGAGCGAGACGCAGCGCGCACTGCCGCCGGTCCACGCGGGCCGCTTCATCGTGCACGGCAGCCATGATCGCGCGCGCGTCGCCTCACAATGGGCCATTGAGATCGACGCGGGCCGCGCCTTCGGGACCGCGCACCACGGAACGACGAAGGGCTGCCTGCTCGCGCTGGAGCGGCTTTCCCCCGTCGGTGTGGATCGCGTGCTCGACCTCGGCACCGGCTCGGGCGTGCTCGCCATCGGCGCGGCGAAGGCGCTGGGGCACGGCCCGCACATCGTGGCCGTGGACGTCGATCCCATCGCCGTGGAGGTCGCGCGCGAGAACGTCCGCATGAATGGCGCGGGCGCGGACATCGCGCTGTTCACCGGCGATGGCTACAAGCCGCGCGACGCCTATGCCCTGGCGCCGTTCGACGTGATCGTCGCGAACATCCTCGCGAAGCCGCTGTTGAAGCTCGCGCCGCGCATCCGCGAACTCACCCGCATCGGTGGCACGGTGATTTTGTCCGGGCTGCTTTCCGGGCAAGCGCGCGAGATCGTGGCCCGCTACCGCGCCACGGGCTTCGTGCTCGTGCACCGCCGCGACCTCGAAGGCTGGGCGACGCTTACGCTGCGGCGAGTTGGCTAGCGCGGTCGGCGTTCCAAACTGCGCCATTGTTGCCCGTCTGCAACTTTCGCATAATTCGCGCCCGCGCCATATGCCGAATAACGCACGACCGTTCAGCCGAGGTCTCCCATGCCGCATACCCACGAAAGCCGACTCGCCGCGCTACGCGACGCTCTCGCCGATGAGAAGCTCGCGGGCTTCATCGTCCCGAAAGCCGACGAGTTCCAGAACGAGGCAGTGCCCGCATGCTGGGATCGTCTCGCGTGGCTGACGGGCTTCACCGGCTCGGCCGGAACGGCGGTTGTGCTCGCCGACAAGGCCGCGCTCATTGTCGACAGCCGCTATACTCTTCAGGCCAAGGCGCAGGTGGATGCGGCGCTTTACACGGTCGAGCTGTTTCCGAAGGTGACGCTTGCGAAATGGCTCGGCGAGCACGCGGGCGAGGGCGCGGCGATCGGCTATGACCCATCGCTTTTCACGCAGGCGAGTTTCAAGCCGCTGAAGGCGGAGGCCGAAAAGGCCGGTTTCGAGCTTCATCCCGTCAAGGCGAACCCCCTCGATGCGCTGTGGGAGGATCGCCCCGCGCCGTCCTTCGCGCCCATCGTTTTCCACGACGAGGCGTTAGCGGGCGAGAGCGCGGCGTCGAAGCTTGAGCGCGTGCAGAAGGAGATCGCCGCGCGGAAGGCGACGGGGCTCATCGTGAGCGCACCGGACGCGGTGGCGTGGCTATTCAACGTCCGCGGCGGCGATGTCGCGCATACGCCGGTGGCGCTCGCCCGCGCCTATGTGCCGTTGAAGGGCAAGCCGACGCTGTTCGTTTCGCCGGGCCATTTGACCGATGAGAACCGCGAGGGGCTGGAAGTGCTGGCCGCGCTGCATCCGCTGGGCGACCTGTGGAAGGTGCTTCCGCGCCTCGTGGGTGCGGCGGCGAAGGTCATCGCCGACCCGGCATACACAACGCTTCGCGTGGCCGACATCCTGAAAGTCGCGGGCGCGAAAGTCATCGAGGGCGACGATCCGAGCATCCGTTTCAAGGCCGCCAAGAACGCAACCGAACTCGAAGGCGCGCGCGCGGCGCATCTGCGCGACGGCGTGGCGGTGGCGCGGTTCGTTGCGTGGCTCCAATCTAGCGCTCCGTCCGGCACGGTCGATGAGCTGGCGGCGTCGGACAGGCTCGAAGCGTTCCGCCGCGAGACGGGCAAGCTCGTCGATCTCAGCTTCGACACGATTTCCGGCGCGGGATCGAACGGCGCCATCGTGCATTATCGCGCCACGCCCGAGACGAACAAGCCGCTTCTGCCGGGCACACTTTATCTGATCGACTCCGGCGGCCAGTATCGCGACGGTACGACCGACATCACGCGCACCGTCGCCATTGGCGACCCAAACGCGGACATGCGCCGCCATTACACGCTCGTGCTGAAGGGGCATATCGGCATTGCGACGGCGCGTTTCCCGGCGAAGACCACCGGCGCGGCGTTGGACAGCTTTGCGCGGCGTGCGCTGTGGGATGCGGGGCTGGACTATGGCCACGGCACGGGCCACGGCGTCGGCAGCTTCCTTTCGGTGCATGAAGGTCCGGCGAACATCTCGCCGCGCGGCACGGTGGCGCTGGAGCCGGGCATGATCCTGTCGAACGAGCCGGGCTATTACCGCGAGGGGCAGTACGGCATCCGGCTCGAAAACCTCGTTGCCGTGACGCCCGCGCAGGGCATCGACGGCGGCGAGACGGAGATGCTCGGCTTCGAGACGCTGACGCTCGCGCCGTTCGACCGGCGGCTGATCGATGCAGCGTTGCTCTCGCCCGCCGAGCGCGATTGGCTGAACGCGTATCACGCGCGCGTCCGCGAAGCGCTTGCGCCCCATCTCGATGACGCGGATCGCGCGTGGCTCGACGCGGCGACGGCGGAGATTTAGCGCGCGCTACTCCGCCCAGTTCGGCTTGCGCTTTTCGATGAAGGCGGCGAGCCCTTCCGCACCTTCCGGCCCGCGCGCGGCTTTTGCGAAGACGGCGGCGGCGTGCTCCACGAGCGCGCCCGCATCCTCAAAGCGCGCGCGCCGCAAGAGCGCCTTGGTTTCGGCCACCGCGCCCGGCGCACAGGCGAGGATATGGCGGAGCGTTTCGGCTAACGCCGCGTCGAGGTCCGCGTACGTCTCGCAAATGCGATGCACGAGCCCGATGCGACAGGCTTCCTCCGCGCCGAAGCGCGCACCCGTCACCGCCAACCGCTTCGCCTCCGAATAGCCGAGCCGCTCCACGAGAAACGGCGCGATCTGCGCGGGGATCACGCCGAGGGATGTCTCAGGCAGGCGGAAATCCACGGTGCGCGTGGCGAGCGCCACATCCGCTGTGCAGGCAAGGCCGAAGCCGCCGCCCATGACGCTGCCTTCGAGCACCGCCACGACAGCCAGCGGCGAGCGGGCATAGGCCGCGCAGACATGGCCGAACGCCGCGTTCGAGGTCGCAACCGGGTCCGTTTCGCCGACGGGAGCCATGCGTGCCGCCGCCATGTCGCGCAGATCAGCGCCCGCGCAGAAATGGCCGCCCGCACCGCGCAGCACCACAACGCGCACGCCCGTGCCCTCCGCGTCCGCGAGCGCGGCCAGCAGTTCCGCCAGCATCGTCTGCGACATGGCATTGCGAACCTCCGGCCGGTTGAGCCGGATCGTCAGCGCACCGCCGTTGCGCACCAGCGCCAATGTGGTCGGGTCCGCCATCGTCAGTCCTTCTTCTCGCGGGGCAGCGTGCCTTCAAACTTGCAGATGATGCCCAGCATCACCTCGTCCGCGCCGCCGCCGATGGACACGAGCCGACCGTCGCGCATGGCGCGGCTCAGCGGATTATCCCAGGTAAAGCCCATGCCGCCCCAATATTGCAGGCACGAATCCGTCACCTCGCGGATGAGCCGCCCGCATTTCAGCTTCGCCATGGAAGCGAGCTTCGTCACGTCGCGCCCGGAGATGTATTCCTCAACCGCGCGCCACGTCAGCGAGCGCAGCGCCTCCACCTCCGTGCGCAGTTCCGCGAGCCGGAAATGCACCACCTGATTGTCGAGGATGGACTTGCCGAAAGCCTTGCGCTGGCGCGTGTAGTCGATGGTGGCGTCGATGAGCCGGTCGAGCATCGTGAGCGAGTTCGCCGCGCCCCAGAGCCGCTCCTCCTGAAATTGCAGCATCTGGAAGGTGAAGCCCATGCCTTCCGCGCCGATGAGGTTAGTTTGCGGCACGCGCACGTCGTCGAAGAAAAGCTGCGCCGTGTCCGACGAGAACATGCCCAGCTTGCGGATCTTCTGCCGCGTGATGCCCTTGGCGTCCATCGGCACGACGATGAGAGACTTGTTGCGATGCGGCTTGTCGTCGGACGTGTTGGCGAGCAGACAGCACCAGTCGGCCTTCATGCCGTTGGTAATCCACATCTTCGAGCCGTTGATGACGTAGTCGCCGCCGTCCTTCTTCGCCGTCGTCTTGAGCGAGGCGACGTCCGATCCCGCGCCCGGCTCCGACACGCCGAGGCAGGCCACCATGTCACCCGCGATGGTTGGCGCGAGCCACGCGCGCTTCAACTCCTCGCTGCCGAAACGGTGCAGCGCGGGCGTCGCCATGTCCGACTGCACGCCGATCGCCATCGGCACGCCGCCGCAATCGCAGGTGCCGAGCGCTTCCGCGACCGTCGCCGAATAGGAAAAGTCGAGCCCGAGGCCGCCATAGGCTTCGTCGTATTTCGTGCCAAGCACGCCGAGTCCGCCGAGCTTCTTGAAGAGTTCGTGCGAGGGAAATTCCTCTGCGCGCTCCCATTCATCCACGAACGGGTTGATCTCGTTCTTTACGAAGCGCTCCACCTGGTCGCGCAACTGCTCATGCTGCGGCGTCAGAAGCATCGCGGTTTCCCCCCTTCGTTTTTCTCCGGGCGGCGAGCGCCCTTTTGCTCAGGATGACACGACCGTTGACAAAAGGGAATTGCTCTTGAGGCGAGCGAGGGCAGCGTCGTTTGCGTCCCGTTTTTCGCTCATCCCTGCCATGATGGACCTGAAATCGGTTGGTTCGGGCGCGCCTTTCCGGCAGGCTAGTGCAGTGAATTTTACATTTGATTCACGCCCGCTGCTGGCGCCGTCATCAAATGTAAAATTCGAAACTGCACTAGAATCAATTGGTTGCTGGTGCTCTTGAAACGCATATTTTTGCTGGAGAGCGTGCCGCAACGTGGACCAAAAATATGCGCCAGAGCACTGGCGAAAAACGCAGCGAGGATGCCGATGCCGTTCGAGACCGAAGCCGAGAAGAAACTGATCGTAGCGCTGGATTTCCCCTACGCGGACGAAGCGGCGGCCTTCTGGCACCGGCTTGCGCTGCCGCATGCGGTGGCGAAAATCGGCCTCGAACTCTTGATGACGGCGGACGGCGTGGCGCTCGTGAAGCGGCTGGCGGAAGGCGGCGCGAGCGTATTCGTCGACGCGAAGCTCTACGACATCGCCGCCACCGTCGAGCGGGCGACGGCTCGTGTGGCGGCACTCGGCGCGGCGTTCCTCACCGTTCACGCGCAGGATGACGCGACGGTCGCGGCGGCGGTGCGTGGCGCGGCGGGTTCGCCGCTGAAGCTGCTCGGCATCAGCCTGCTTACGAACGCCCGGCCGGAAAGTCTCGCGGGACAAGGCATCACGTTATCCGCCAGCGACCTGGTGCTCACGCGCGCAGGCTTTGCGGCTGAGGCGGGTTTTCACGGCATCGTTTCGTCGGCGCTTGAGGCGCGCGCGCTGAAAAGCGCCTTCGGCTCGCGGCTTGCGGTCGTGACGCCTGGCATTCGTCCGGCAAGCGCCAGCGTTGTGGGCGACGATCAGGCGCGCACGGCCACACCGGCGGAGGCCATCGCCGCGGGCGCGGATTACATCGTCGTCGGCCGTCCAATCACGCGCGCTGCCGATCCGAACGCCGCCGCCCGCGCCATCGTCGCGGAAATCGCGGGTGCCTTATAGCGCATCAATGATGCGGGCGACTTCGTCATAGTCGTGGGCGATGAACGTCGCGCCCGCCGCGACCAGCGCTGCTTCGTGGTCCGGCGGCAGATGCGACGCGGCGAGAAGCCCGATCACGCGCATGCCAGCAGCAACCGCCGCGCGGACGCCGCCCGCGCTGTCCTCGATCACGATGGCATCGCGCGGCTCCACGCCTTCTTCACGCGCGGCCTTCAGGAAAATATCGGGAAACGGCTTGCCGCGCGCCACGGTCTCGGCGCTGTAGATGCCGCGCGGAAAGCGGTCGGTGAGGCCCATCACGCGCAGGCATAGAGCGATGCGGCGCGGCGAACTCGACGACGCGATGCAGCGCTGGATGTGCGCGTGGCGTGCGATGAAGTCGCCCACGCCGGGAATGGGGCGCAAAGAGCGCTCGAACAACGCGAACGTGCGGCGTTCAAGCTCGGGCAGGAAGTCCGGGAGCGGACGGCCCGCCAGCGCTTCCATGGTGGCGACCTCGTCGGACGCGCGCTTGCCGACGAACAGCTTCGCCGCCTCCTGCCATGTCATCGGCGCTCCGAGGTCGCCCGCATAGGCGGCAAGCGCCTCGCAGGCCAAAACCTCGCTGTCGGCGATGACGCCGTCGAAGTCGAAGATGATGAGCCGCGGCGGGGTTTGCTCCGCCACTAATCCAGATCCTCGACCTTGGCCGGGCCGCCGCCATGCACACGCTGAGCCAGCGCCGCCTCAATGAACGCGGTAAGGTCGCCATCGAGCACAGCCGGCGGGTTCGTGTTCACGATGCCGGTGCGGAGATCCTTCACCATCTGATAGGGCTGGAGGACGTAGGAGCGGATCTGGTGGCCCCAGCCGATGTCGGTTTTCGACGCGGCGGCGGCGTGCGCGGCGTCTTCGCGCTTCTTCAATTCCTGTTCGTAGAGCCGCGCCTTCAGCATGTTCCAAGCGGTTGCGCGGTTCTTGTGCTGCGAGCGTTCCATCTGGCATTGCACCACGATGCCGGTCGGCACGTGTGTGATGCGCACCGCGCTGTCGGTGGTGTTCACGTGCTGGCCGCCAGCGCCGCTCGCGCGGTAGGTATCGATGCGGCAGTCGCTTTCGTTCACCGCGATGTCGATGGTGTCATCCACGACCGGATAAACCCAGACCGACGCGAAGCTTGTATGGCGGCGCGCGTTGGAGTCATAGGGTGAGATGCGCACGAGGCGATGCACGCCGGACTCGGTCTTGAGCCAGCCGAAGGCGTTCGAGCCTTTCACCTGGATCGTCGCCGATTTCAGCCCGGCTTCTTCGCCCGCCGCGCTTTCAATCAGTTCGACCTTGTAGCCCTGCTCCTCCGCCCAGCGCATGTACATGCGCAGCAGCATTTCGGTCCAATCCTGGCTCTCGGTGCCGCCCGCGCCCGCATGGACTTCGAGGAAGGTGTCGTTGCCATCGGCTTCGCCCGAAAGCAGCGCTTCGACTTCGCGCTTCTGCACTTCGGTTTGCAGCACGGCGAGTGAAGCCTCAGCCTCTTTCACAACCTCCTCGTCGCTCTCTTCCTCGCCGAGTTCGATGAGGCCGACGGCGTCGTCGAGGCGCGCGGCGAGTTGCGAATAGGCGGTGAGCGCGGTGTCGAGGTGCTGCCGCTCGCGGAGCAGCTTCTGCGCGCGCTGCGGATTGTCCCACAGCGTCGGGTCTTCGACGATCTCGTTCAGGTTCGCGAGGCGGATCTTTGCTTTATCCCAGTCAAAGATACCTCCGCAGGAGCGAGAGGGATTGCTTGATTTCGTCGACGATGGCTTGTGTTTCAGGGCGCATGGAGAAAAGTTCCGTCTGTGAAGCAGGAGCCGGAGCGCAAGATGGCAGCCGGGTCCGTTATTACAAAACTGTAAAGATTGAGCCAACATAGCGCCAGTGTACTCTGCGCGCGCTCGCCGGGCGTTGGGGCTGATTTCGACAATCGCACCGGGCAGCGCTGAGTTCCAGCCCAAAATGCCGATCCTGTCTGCATCCAGAAAAGTGCTCCGGACGCAGATAGGATTGCAACAGGCTAGTACAAGCCTCCGGGGCTGGGCGCGGTCCGTCCGTAGGGCGGCGGATAGCCGCCTGCGGTGCCAGGCTGGCTTGGAGGCGTCGGCTGCGGCTGGCCCCATCCACCGGACGACGGCTGAGGCGGCTGCCTCCAGCCTCCGCCGCTTTCGCCCGGATACCCGCCCTGCTGACCGTAACCTCCCGGCTGGCCGCCACCATAGCCCGGTTGCTGGTCGCCCGCAGGGTAGGACGCAGAGGCGGTCGCGTAGCCTTCCGGCGGCTCGGTGCCCGGCTTGAAATATTCGGTAATGGCGTCTGGATCGGCCGGATCGGTGCGTTGGCCCGTGCGTTTGTTGACGCGCACCTGCCGGATGTCGGCCGGTGTGCGGAACGGAACGGCGGGCTTGTCCTTCAGCGCCATCTTGAAGAAGTCGGCGAAGATCGGCGCGGCCAACTCGCCACCGGTTTCACCATGGCCCATCGGTTGCGGATTATCGTAGCCGATGAAGATGCCCATCGCGATGTCGGGCGAGAAGCCGATGAACCAGGCGTCCTTTTCGTCGTTCGTCGTGCCGGTCTTGCCGCCGAGCGGCTTCTGCACGCGCTTCCAGACGATGGAGCCCGTGCCGCGCACGACGACGCCTTCAAGCATCGAAGTGACCTGATAGGCCGTCATCGGGTCGATGATCTGCGCGCGTTCGTCCGTGAGTTGCGGCTCTTCCTGACCCCCCCACGACTCCGCATTGCAGGTATCGCAGGCGCGGTTATCGTGCCGCCAGATCGTCTGGCCCATGCGGTTCTGGATGCGGTCGATGAAGGTGTAGTTGATCTTCTTGCCGCCGTTCACGAACATGCAATAGGCGGTGGTCAACCGGATGAGCGTCGTCTCGCCCGCGCCGAGCGCCATGGAGAGCAGCGGCGGGAGATCCTCATACACCCCGAAACGGCGCGCATATTCGCTGACGATGGGCATGCCGAGATCCTGCGCGAGCCGCACCGTCATGAGGTTTCGCGATTTCTCAATGCCGATACGGAGCGGCTGTAGGCCGTGCACCTGCTTGTCGTAGTTCGATGGTTTCCATTCGCCCTGTCCGTTGCCCTGGTCCACCGAGAAGACGGCGTCGTTCACCACGGATGCGGGCGTGTAGCCGTTATCGAGGGCGGCGGCGTAGACGATCGGCTTGAATGACGAGCCCGGCTGCCGACGCGCTTGCAGCGCGCGGTTGAACTGGCTTTCCGCGAAGCTGAAGCCGCCGACAAGCGCGAGCACGCGGCCGGTATGCGGGTCCATGACGACGGTCGCGCCGCCGATCTGCGGCACCTGCATCAGCGACCATGCAGGCAGCGAGGTCTTGCCTTCCGCGAGCTTCGGATTGCGCTCGCGCTCCTTCAGCAGGTCGATTTCGTTCGGCGGGGAAACATAGACGACATCGCCGACAGTGAGGATGTCGCTGATGCCGATGGGACCCTTCGTTTTGGTCCTGATCCTCTCGAAAGCCCACTTCGCGCCATCCGCGCCGAGCTCGATGGTCTTGCGCTCGGTATCCAGCGTATTGTTCGAGGAGCGTCCCGGCTGCAAGCCGATAACGGCCTTGTCTTTAGCGGTTTGCAACACGACGCCGAGCCGCCACGGATCGACGTCCGACAGCGCGGGCACTTCGGCGAGCTTCGTGCCCCAATCGTTGGCGATGGCGAGATCGATTTTCGTGATCGGCCCGCGCCAGCCATGCTTGCGGTCGAAGTTGACGAGCCCGGCGCGCAGGGCTGAGCGCGCCATCATCTGGAGACCGGGATCGAGCGTGGAGCGCACGGAGTAGCCGCCCGCATAGACGCTTGAATTGTCGTCCGTGTCTTCGAGGCCGTACATGTCGGCGAGCGTGCGGCGAACTTCCTCGGCGAAGTACTCAGCGGCGAAGGTTGACGGGCCGACCGAGCGCGACACCATTTCGAGCGGCTGCTTCTTCGCCTGATCCGCGTCTTCCTGCTTGATGAAGCCGAAGCGCGCCATGTTGTTGAGGATGTCGTTGCGCCGCAGGAACGCGTCCTGGAAGGCTTTGCTGCCGGGCCGCGCGGTCGTGAGTTGCAGCTTCGTCGGCTCTTTAGGCAGCGCGGCGAGATAGGCAACCTCATGCAATTGGAGGTCGTTCAGCTCCTTGCCGAAGTACCGCAGCGCCGCTGCGGCGACGCCATAGGAGCCGCCCCCGAGATAGATCTGGTTCAGGTAAAGATCAAGGATGCGCTCCTTCGTGTAGGCGCGCTCGATGCGGACGGCGAGGATCGCTTCCTTCGCCTTGCGGAGATAGGACCGCTCGCTCGTCAAAAGGAAGTTCTTCGCCACCTGTTGGGTGATGGTGGAAGCGCCTTCCTTCTTGTTCTTCGTCAGGTTGTTGTAGACGGCGCGCAGGATGCCACGAAAATCGAGGCCGCCATGCTCCCAGAAGCTCTGGTCCTCGGCCGCGAGGAACGCGTTGATAAGCGGCTTGGGCATGACCTGAACGGGAACGTAGATCCGCCGCTCCTTCGCGAATTCCGCGATGAGGCGACCGTCGCCGGCGTGCACGCGCGTAATGATCGGCGGCTTGTAATTGGCAAGCTTGTCATAGTCCGGAAGATCTTGCGAAATCGTCCAGAGAAAATAGGCCGCTCCGGCAGACGCCGCGATGAATATGAAAACGCCTGCCGTGAACGCAAACCCGAGAAAGCTCAGGAAGAGACTCCTGTGGCGCTTTTTTTTCACGGGGGGCGGCAGTACAGGCGGCTTGCTTTGCATCAGTTCCACGCTTGATTATTCGGCCGGTTCCACGATCAGACCAAACAAAGCGACCGGAGGGGGTTCGGCGACGCCATCACGAGCATAACGGCATGCCCAAATTGTGACAGCATATATTCCTTATTCTACCCGGCTAAACCACAACATCATATCCTGTACAACCGCGGGTTAACGGGAAGACGGCCGCGGCTACGCTTGCGGGCGCGCGCATCGGCCCCCGCTCACAAGGGAATGTGCGCCTGCCGTTCCGACATGAACGCGTTGACCGCCTCCCCCAGGACCGAAGAAATCGTTGTACGCCACTCTTCCGAGATGAGGAGCTTTTCGTCGTCTTCATTGCTGAGATAGCCGAGTTCGATCAGAATCGCAGGCACGCCATGCGCTTTCAGCACGCGGAAGTTCGCCGAGCGCTGCGGCCGGATGTTGAACTTCATCTTGCCCTTCATGTGATCGATGAGATAGTGCGCGATGGCGGTCGATCGGTTCTTTTTGATCCGGTTTTCGAGATCGTTGAGTATCGACGCGATTTCTTCTGAAACGACCGGCGCAGTCTGCTCGCTCGCAACGCCCGCCTGCACGTCCACCTTGTTCTCGTTCTGCGCGATGACGTTCGCCTGCTCGTCGGATGCTTCTTCCGACAGGGTGTAGATCGTGCCGCCGCGAACCTCCTTCAGCGCCTTTATGCCAAGGCGTTTCGGGTCGAGGGCATCGGCATGGATCGAGATGAGAAGGTCTGCCTTCGCCTTGACCGCCATGACCGCGCGATCGTCGAGGGAAACGAAGACGTCCGACGTTCGCGTCATGACGATGCGATAGCGCGCCGTCGCTTCGAGCTTGGAGGCGAGCTTCTTGCAGAAATCGAAGGTGACTTCCTTTTCAGGCGTATTCGTAGCTCGGCCAATCGCGCCCGCGTCGATGCCGCCATGCCCGGGATCGATCACGATGAGCGGACGCCTATCCCCGGTGTCCAGATTCGCGGCGGCGCTTTGCGACTCATCCGGCTTCGGCGCCGGTGGCGGAGCCTTGACGGAGGCGAGGAATGTCTTGTGGGTCGTGCGAGCAAGGTCGATCACGAGCCGGGCCGGAAGATCGTTTTCGGGCGGCAACAACTCGGCTTTCTCGATACGCGCGGGTGCGGCGAGGTCGATCACGATGCGCGACTTCCCCGGCGCGAGGAGACCCGAGCGCGACGAGAGGATCAGCCCGCGTCCCTTGCCGCCCGGCACCTGAATGTCGGTCTCAGGCATGTCGATCACGATCCGGTAAGGATCGGCCATGGAGAAAATACGAAATTCGACCGCTTTGGAGACGAAGGCGACGAAGCGCGTGCGCTGGCTGTCACCGCCGATCTGCGCGCTCACCACGATGTCTTCGGCGCGCGCGGCGCTCATGATCAGGACGAGTACGAGGAAAGCGCTGAACGCCGCGAAAGCCGATGAAGGTCTCAGGCCGGTTTCCATGGTTCGATGCCCCTTCCGCCACGTCCTACAGCATGGGTTTGTCTGCGTCCACCTCGGCGCCGCCGGATTGGCCGAGGCATCCCGCGATTTCACCAATTCGTTGGACGTCGCTTAGGTCTTGCTTGCAGCGAAGCCAAACACAACGTATTAGAGGTATGTCAATCCTGATCGATTAGGCTGGCTTCTGCTTTGCTAATCCGCCTAGCAGGATCAGGTGGTGAATTTGGCAATCGCCCACGGGCATCGATCCATCTGGATTGGGCAGCACCGCGAGTGTCGAAGGCAAAGCAGCCGGGATGTTGAATCCCTGAACAATAAATCGCCACGGAATCGTGGTCTCGCCGCATCGTTTCGAAGAAGAAACGGGCCCGTCGGCGAGCCGAGACTCAACCACAATGTCAACCTCGCGCTCCGACTTGCTTGATATGAAAGGTGCCGTGTCCGGCATCCAAAGCCTGTCGACCCTCTTTCTCCGAAATGGAAAAGACGGCGCTCCCAGCCTTGCGCTGGTTCGAAGCGGCGAGAGCGCGATCAACAAACAGTGCGTCCGTCCGGCCGGTCCGCTCGATCATGTCGCCATGATCGCGAGGCCACGCTTTGGCGCGGGCGCGCCAGGAAGCATTTGCAATGGCAAACAAGATGTTAATCGATGCCACCCACCCGGAAGAGACACGGGTGGTGGTGACGCGTGGCAATCGCGTCGAGGAATTTGACTACGAGTCCGCGTCGCGGAAGCAGCTTCGAGGCAACATCTATCTGGCCAAGGTTGCTCGCATCGAGCCCTCGCTTCAAGCGGCGTTCGTGAACTACGGCGGCAATCGCCACGGCTTTCTTGCCTTCGCCGAAATCCACCCGGATTATTACCAGATCCCGGTTGCCGTTCGCGAACAGCTGATGAAAGAAGAGGCGGCGGACCGACAGGGTCGTTACCGCGACGCGGGCGAAAGCCGTCCGAATCGCAGATCCTCCGACAAAGCGCCGGAAGCCGAAGGCGGCACGCAAACATCCAACGAGTCTGGCAACGGCGAGAGCCAGCCTGATGTCGCAGCAGCCGCTGGCGAAGCTCCGAGCGAGGACGTTCGGGCTGAATTCGCCGCTGCGGTCGACGCCGCGCCTACGGATCAGGCCGACGCCGGCGAAACCGCGCCCGAAGAAAAAACCGCAGGCGAACCCGGCAATGGCGGGGCGATCGCGCTCGACGCCGTGCTTCCGCCCACGCTTTATGAAGAGTTCACGGCCGCCATCTCGCGCGGCGAGGAAGCTCGCGACGAAATTCCGAGCCATCCCGACGACGTGGAAGGCGGCCCCGATTCAGAAGATGACGAGGCTGACGAGGACGACGACGAGCTTGAGGACGAAGATTCGGACGACGACGCCGACGAAGAGGACGATGACGACGAAGTCGAGGACGCGGCCGACAAGCAGCCGAGGGCGAAGCATCGCTCTCGCGATGACGACGCAGGCGATGATGACAGCGGGTCGGCTTCGGACGACGGCGGCATCATTTCCGTGCCGGAAAGCGCCACGCCCGCGCCGGTCGAGGTCGTCGGTTCCGAGGACGCGCTCGAAGAACTGCCGCAGCGTCACAAGCGCCGGTGGCGTCACTACAAGATTCAGGAAGTTATCAAGCGCAACCAGATCGTTCTGATCCAGGTTGTGAAGGAAGAGCGCGGCTCGAAGGGCGCGGCGCTGACGACTTACCTCTCGCTCGCGGGCCGCTACACCGTGCTGATGCCGAACACGGCCAGCGGCGGCGGCATCTCGCGCAAGATCACCGTTCCGGCAGACCGCAAGCGCCTGAAGGAAATCGCGCAGGAACTCGATGTGCCGGAAGGCATGGGCCTCATCATCCGCACGGCGGGTGCATCGCGCACCAAGGCCGAAATCAAGCGCGACTTCGAATATCTGCTGCGCCTGTGGGAAAATGTCCGCGATCTCACGCTGAAGAGCACCGCGCCCTGCCTCGTCTACGAGGAAGGCGACCTCATCAAGCGCTCGATCCGCGACCTCTACAACAAGGACATCGACGAAATTCTTGTCGCGGGCGACGAAGCGCACCACGAGGCGAGAGAATTCATGCGCATGCTCATGCCGAGCCATGCGAAGAACGTGCTGCTCTACAAGGAACCTGAGCCGATCTTCACCAAGTATGAGGTCGAGCGTCAGTTGAACCAGATGTTCAGCCCGGTGGTCACGCTGAAGTCCGGCGGCTATATCGTGCTGAACCAGACCGAAGCGCTCGTCGCCATCGACGTGAACTCCGGGCGGTCGACGCGCGAATACTCCATCGAAGACACCGCGCTGAAGACGAACATGGAAGCAGCCGAGGAAGTTGCGCGGCAGGTACGCCTGCGCGACCTCGCGGGCCTCATCGTCATCGACTTCATCGACATGGACGAGCGGCGCAACAACCGTTCGGTGGAACGCAAGCTTAAGGAAAGCCTGCGCCACGACCGCGCCCGCATCCAGGTTGGCCATATCAGCCATTTCGGCCTCATGGAGATGTCGCGCCAACGGCTGCGTCAGGGCGTTGTCGAGGTGTCGACTGTGCCGTGCCCGGTCTGCCAGGGCGTCGGGCACATCCGGTCGATCGAGTCCGTGGCGCTTATGATCCTGCGTTCGATTGAGGACCATCTGCGGACGCAAGGAGCGGCCAACATCACCTTGACCGCGTCGACGGAAGCCGCGCTGTACATCCTCAACAACAAGCGCTCCTATCTCCGCGATATCGAACTCCGCTACGGCGTGACGATCGTTCTTCAACCGGACGACAAGGCGCACGGCGCGCATTTCGTGCTCGAACGCGGCGCCGAAGCGGTGCCGCCGGTCGTGGGCGACTCGCGCGTGGTTCACATGGAAACCGCGTCGCTGGCGCAGGCGGACGAGGAAGAGGAAGCCGAACCGGCGTCCTCCCCCGCCGCAGCTGCTACTGCTGAAGGCGAAGGCGAGAAGCGGACATCCCGCCGCAAGCGCCGCCGTCGGCGCGGTCGGGGCGACGCCGCCGCCGATGCGCCGCTTCCGAACGGTCATACGGTCTCGATGGCGGAAGGCTCCGACGACGACGATGACGACGATGATGATACGGACGGTGCCGACGAGGGCGTGACGGAGGCCGGGGCGCAAGCCGTAGCAGCCGTCAATGGCGAGGATCGCCGGGAGAGCGCCGAGGAACGTCAGGACGGCCAGTTCCGTCGTAACAGGCGCAGAGGCCGTCGCGGTGGCAGGCGTCATCGCGACGATTTTGCGGGCCAGCCCGGTGAGATCCCCGGGCTTGGAGAGCAGCCTGAGATCGACTTCGAGCATGGGCTTCCGGTCGTGCAGTCGCCAGCGGCTGAGGCCGTGACGGCGGAAGCGCACGCCGATACGGCGCCGCAGCTGGAGCAATCCGTAGAAGTCGCGCCCGTCGAAGCCTCGGTGGCGGTCGAAGCCGAGCCGAAGCCCGTTCAGGCCGTCGGCGAGGATGCGACGGCCGACGTCGCTTCCAGCGATCCGGTCCAGTCCGAAGCGGTCGCCGAACTTGCGGCAGAGGTTGCGAGCGAACCCGCAGCCGAGGCGGAGGCCAAGCCGGAGGCGCTAGCAGCCGAAGCAGACGCACCGCAGTCGCCAAACGCAGATGTGGCGGAAGCCGTTGAGGCGAAACCGGACGAACCGGCGGAAGAGCAGGTCAAGGTTGAAGCCGAGATCGCAATCCTTCCGCCTCCCGCGCCGGAACCCAAGCCCAAGCCGGTGCGTACTGGTCCGCCGAAAAAGGGTTGGTGGCAGCGCAGCGTCAGCTAGATCTGCAAAACGCCGCTTTTGCGATAGGATCATGAGATCAGAGCGCGCTTTTGAGTTCATCAAAGGCGCACCCTGAGCGTTTCGCCCCAGGAACGCGGGGCATATCCGGCGGTACTGTCAGCAACACACACAACGAGGTGGCCGGGATTTCTCCCGGCCACCTCGGACCTTGCGCGCGATGCGCTGCGGTCACGGCGCGACTAGTAATGATTGCGCCAATAGCGGTCGCGACGAAGTTCTGCGCGGTCGCGCCACAGCTTCCGCCGCTGCTCGTGAACCTGCGCCTGCTCCTGCCGCTTCTTATGGCCGAAGTAACGCGCCGCGCCGTAATTGCCATCGCGAGCGGCCTGCGCCTGCCGACCGGCGTAATAGGCGGCCTCCTGCTTGTCCTTCTGGATCTGGCGGCGATGGTGCACGATGTGCGCCCTGTCGCGAGCGACCTGCGCGCCGTACGGCTCGGCGGATGCGGTCTGCGCCGCGGTGAGCGGCAGGGCGATGAGCGAAAGAGCAAAAAGCGCGATGCGGGTCTTCATGTTGGCCTCCACCAGGTCTGCTTGACCTTATGGAAGAACCTTAAGCGATACCGCCTGAACGGCCCCGGAACCGCGCGTTCAGAATGCGTTCAGGCTTGCGGCAAGAGTGCGGCGACATGGAATTGCCGACTCGGAAACATCTCTCTACAGATTGATAGATATTTATCTGCTGAGGTGCGAGATGGCTTCCGAAGAAAATGGTTCTGCCGCATTTGACCCGTGGAACGACGACCACCTTCGACGCCGCGAAGAAGCGGATTTTTTAAAGAAATTTCTGCTCGGTCGCACGGCTGAACGCGCGGAACGGAAGCAATCCTTCGTTCTCAACATCGATGCGCCGTGGGGACAAGGAAAATCCTTTTTCCTCACGCGTTTTGCGAAGGCCCTCGAACAAGACGGTTACACCGCAGTCGTAATAGACGCATGGGCGGACGATCACGCCGCAGACCCGCTCGTCGCTATCCTAGTTGTTCAGTCCCGGCATTTGATGGATTGGATCGATCTTGAATCTTTCCGGCTCATTCGTCCAGCATTTACAGATGAACTCATAAGGCGTGAGGCCTTTGAGGGTCTTTAGTCGGCGAGCAAAGTTATAGGCGTTGATGAAGTCCGATAGGTGGGTTTCGAGCTGCTCGTGACGGTCGTAGTGATAGCGTTTGACCGTCGCCTCCTTGATCGTCCGGTTCATTCGCTCGACCTGGCCGTTTGTCCAGGGATGCTTGACCTTGGTGAGGCGGTGCTCAATGCCGTTCTCGCTGCATCGCATGTCGAACATGTGCGTCATGTATCTGGCCGTTGGTCCATCGGCATAACGCGGCGGAAACGTGAACTGGATGCCGTTGTCGGTGAGCACCGTGTGAATCTTGTAGGGAACTGCCTCTATCAGGGCGACGAGGAAGGCTGAAGCGGACGTCCTGCCGGTCTTTTTGACGAGTTGCACGAAGGCGAATTTGCTCGTGCGGTCAATGGCGACGTAGAGATAGAGCTTGCCTTCGGCCGTCTGCACTTCGGCTATGTCGACATGAAAATAGCCGATCGGATAGGACTTGAACTTCTTCCTGGCGGGCTTGTCGCCTTCGACGTCCGGCAGCCGAGAAATACCGTGGCGTTGAAGACAGCGATGCAGCGACGAGCGAGTCAGATGCGGTATCGTCGCCTGTAGCGCATAGAGGCAATCGTCGAGCGGCAAGAGCGTATGCTTGCGGAAGGCGACGATTATCGCCTCTTCCTCGACCGACAGAACCGTGGATTTCGGCTCTTTCGGTCCAGTCGGCACATCGGCGACGGATGAGCGCTTCTTCCATTTCGAGACCGTCTTCGGGTTGATGCCGTAGCGCTTGGCCAGGGCCCTCAAGCTCTCTTGACTATGCTGTATCGCTCGACGGACCGCCTCAGTCGTTGTGGCGCTCCCATGAAGAATTTGTCCCATAGCGCATCCTTCCAGCCGAGGGAGAATAATGCACCATCAAATGCCGGGATCAAACACCTAGTGCACTGACTCATTCAGAAGGTGCAGATTGAGGCGGTTGAGCTTGTCGAAGATTTCATCGGCGGTTTTGGTCCAGACGAAGGGTTTTGCGTTCCGGTTGTGATCGGCGATGTAGCGCTTGATGGCGTCTTCGAGGTCGGCGACGGATTTGAAGACGCCACGACGGATGCGCCGCCGGGTAATGGCGGAGAAGAAGTTTTCGACCGCGTTCAGCCAGGACGCCGAGGTCGGCGTGAAGTGAAAAACCCACCTCGGATGATCCGCCAGCCAGGCGTCCACCTTGGGATGCTTGTGGGTTCCGTAGTTGTCCAGAATGACGTGGATGATCTTGCCGGCTGGGACCTTGCGCTCCACGGCGTTGAGGAATTTGATGAACTCCTGATGGCGGTGGCGCTTCATGCAGCGGCCGAGCACGGTTCCATCCAGCACGTTGAGTGCGGCGAACAGCGTGGTGGTTCCGTTGCGCTTGTAATCGTGGGTCATGGTCGCGCATTTGCCGGGCTTCAACGGCAGGCCCGGTTGAGTGCGGTCGAGCGCCTGGATCTGGCTCTTCTCGTCGATGGACAGGACCACGGCATGGCAGGGCGGGCTCATGTAGAGGCCCACCACATCCTCGACCTTTTCGGCGAAGGCGGGATCGTTCGACTTCTTGAACGTGCGCAAGCGGTGCGGCTGAAGGCGGTGGGCTCCCCAGATGCGCTGCACCGTGCGCAAGCTGACGCCCGCCGCCTTGGCGACAGCGCGTCCGGTCCAATGCGTGGCGTTTCCGGGGGGCTCGGAACACGGCAGCGCCAGCACTTTCGCGACGCTCTTCGCTGACAAAGGCGGCTTGCCTGGCTTGCGGGTCTGGTCGCGCAACAGCCCGTCCACCCCTTTTTCGGCGTAGCGCCGCTGCCAACGCCATACGGCTGGCCGGCTGACGCCGCTTAAGCGGGCGACGTCGAAAACGGAACGGCGCTCAGCAGAATGAAGCACGATCTTTGCCCGCTGCGCGTGCTTCTGCGGGCTGTTGCGGTCCCCGATGACCGCCGCCAAACGTGAGCGGTCTTCGGACGAGAGAAGGATGCAGACGGTTTGAGCCATGCCTGAAGCATGCCTTGCTTCGTCTGCTTTGTGAATCCTATGTTTGCGTCAGTGCACTAGCAGCGCTTGATGAGGTCTTGTCTCGATTGACTGGCAAGAAGCGGAAGGCATGGGCTGACGCTAAATCGCAAGGCTTGAAAATTGTGGGGGCAATCGGAAGAGCGTCACTCAAAGCCGGTTTAAACATTGTTGTTCAAGAAAACGTGGCGGAAGGGTTTAAGGAGGCCCTGAAGGCCGAAGGCGATAAACTTATTGATACATTTTCAAATAGTATTGCTGAATTTCGAAATAGCAAGGATGCAATAGAAAGCTTCAAGGAGAAGCTGGGAACTCTTTTTGAAAATGGCGTTCCGGAAAAGCTACCTTTGATCATTCTGGTGGATGAGTTGGATAGGTGCCGTCCCACCTACGCGGTGCAACTTCTCGAACGTGTGAAACATCTTTTCGACATGCCGAATGTGGCTTTCGTTTTAGCGACGAACACTCACCAATTGTCTCATTCTGTGAACGCCGTTTACGGCAGTAGCTTCGACGGAAGCGGTTACCTGCACCGCTTCTTCGATTCTACATATACTTTTTCCTTACCCAAGCTCGACAAGCTCGTGCAGGAGATAGCGGTTCGCGAATGTATAAATTATAATAAGATGGAAGCGCCGGCTTCGCAGGAGGAAGCATTTATCATATCAGCTTTTGAACATTTTCACGTTGCTCCCCGCGATATCGAGAGGTGTATGGAATTACTTAAGACGCTATCTTCAGTTTGGCCCTCTCATAATCCGATACAGCTTCTCTACGCTATCCCTCTGATCATCGCGCACCAGACAAAAACCGAATTGTTCGATGCTTTGACGGGCGTAAAAAACTGGGGCGAAGACCTAAAATGGGAATTTCAAACGAACTGGCCAATTATATTTCCGAGGGATATGCATCGAAGGCGCGCGGAAGAGAAAGCGGACGTCAAATATCTAATAAATCAACTGGTGGCCGGGCTTGAAAAGTCGGTGGATACAGATTGGGACGAAGAACAACTTCCGCAATCGAAGGTGTGGCTGAGAAGGTGTCTTTTGGCCGACCAAAACGTGAACGGACGGGGCTATCGCCTGCGCGACTATCCCCGCCTGATCCAGCAGGCGGGGCGCATCACGTCGTCGTAACTACTCCGCGGCCTTGAGCGGCATCCGCTGGCCCTTCGGCGCGCCTTGTCCGAAGCGCTTCTCGATATACTCCTGCACCATCACCATGAAATCGTCGGCCATCGTCGGGCCGCGCAGTGTCGCGACGCGTTCGCCATCGACGAACACCGGCGCGGCGGGCGTCTCGCCCGTGCCCGGCAGCGATATGCCGATGTCTGCGTGTTTCGACTCGCCGGGCCCGTTCACCACGCAGCCCATGACGGCCACGTTCAGCGTCTCGACACCCGGATAGGTCTTGCGCCACTCCGCCATGTTTTCAAGCAGATGCGTCTGGATGTTCTGCCCGAGTTCCTGGAACAGCGTCGACGTGGTGCGCCCGCAACCGGGGCACGCCGCCACGATCGGCACGAAGGTGCGGAAGCCCATCGTCTGCAGGATCTGCTGCGCGACCTCGACTTCCTTCGTGCGGGCGCCGCCCGGCTCCGGCGTCAGCGAAACGCGGATCGTGTCGCCGATGCCCTTCTGAAGCAGGATGCCGAGCGCCGCCGCCGACGCGACAATGCCCTTCGAACCCATGCCCGCTTCGGTCAGCCCGAGATGCAACGCATTGTCGCAGCGCGCGGCAAGCAGCGTGTAGCAACTGATGAGATCTTGAATGGAGCTGGTTTTCGCCGAGAGGATGATCTTGTCCTTGCCCATGCCGAGGCTTTCAGCAAGCGCCGCGCTCTTCAGCGCAGAGGTCACGATGGCCTCGTGCATCACGTCGCGCGTATCTTTGGGTTTCGTTGCGCGGGAATTCTCATCCATCATCGCGGTCAGCAGATCCTGATCGAGGCTGCCCCAGTTCACACCGATGCGCACGGGCTTGTCGTGCTTGAGCGCAATCTCGATGATCTTGGAAAAGCGGTCGTCGCGGCTGTCGCGGCCTCCGACATTACCGGGGTTGATGCGATATTTCGAAAGCGCCTCCGCGCAGGCCGGGTGATCGGCGAGCAAGCGGTGACCGATATAGTGGAAGTCGCCCACGAGCGGCACGTCGATACCCTGCGCGAGCAGGCGGTCGCGGATGTGCGGCACGGCGGCGGCGGCTTCGTCGCGGTCGACGGTGACGCGCACAAGTTCGGAGCCTGCCCGCACGAGCGCCGCGACCTGCGCGACCGTGCCATCGACATCGGACGTGGCGGTGTTCGTCATGGACTGCACGACGACCGGCGCGCCTCCGCCCACGGTCACGCCCCCAACCTTTACTGCGGTTGTCATGTGCCTCGGTTCACGCGTGTCGCTCATTGGTCCTTCTCCGGATCGCCGGTTTTCTTTTGCCTAGGTCATAGGAGAAAAACCGCGCGAAGGCCAGCGTTCGAATTGGCGCGGTTTGTCAATGTCTCTTTTCTCAGCGCCCCCGCAGCGCCAGCGCGGGCACCGCCGCGACGAAGAACAGCGCCGCGAGCGCGAGCACGATGGACGGCCCCGCCGCTGTGTCGAGCTTCAGCGACAGGAACAACCCGCCCGCCACAGCCAGCGCCGCCGCCAGAGCCGCCAGCACCGCCATCTGCTCGGGCGTCTTCGCGAAGGGCCGCGCCACCGCCGCCGGGAAGATCATCAGCGACGTGATGAGCAGGATGCCGATCACCTTCATGGCGAGCGCCACGGTCACGGCGATGAGCAGGATGAACGCGGTTTCGGTGCGCCGCACGCGCACGCCCTCGGCTGCGGCGAGTTCCTCATGCACGGTCAGCGCGAGCAAGGGCCGCCATAGCAGCGTCAGCGCCGCGAGCACCGCCGCCGCGCCGCCCCAGATCCAGAAAACGTCAGCCCGCGACACCGCGAGGATGTCGCCGAAAAGATAGCCCATCAGGTCGAGCCGCGCGCCGCTCACGAAATTCGCCGCGATGAGGCCGGATGCCAGCGCGACATGTGCGAGGATGCCGAGCAGCGTGTCATAGGGGATCGCGCGTTGCGCTTGCAGGCCCGACAGCAGCAGCGCCATGGCGATGGCGGTCACGATCACGCCGAGCGTCAGGTCCACGCCCAGCAGGAAGCCGAGCGCCACGCCGAGCAGGCCGGAATAGGCGACGGTTTCGCCGAAATAGGCCATGCGCCGCCACACGACAAAGCAGCCGAGCGGGGCGGCCAACGCCGCAGCACCGAGCCCGGCGAGCACGGCGCGCGTTACGAAATCGTCGAGCATGTCAGGTGCCCTCGCCGCAGACGTCGCCCGAAAGCGAGTGCGTGTGATCGTGTCGGTGGCCGTAGATGCCAAGGCTCGCGGCGGCTTCCGGGCCGAACAGCCGCATATATTCGGGATGCGCCGCTACGTGCTGCGGCACGCCCTCGCAGCAGATATGACGGTTGAGGCACACGACGCGGTCGCTTGCGCCGAGCACCACGTGGAGGTCGTGCGAGATGAGAAGCACCCCGCAGCGACGGCGGGCGCGGATCGCCGCGATGAGGGCGTAGAGTTGCGCGGCGCCCGCGAAATCGACGGCGCGAGCCGGTTCGTCGAGCACAAGGAGGTCGGGGTCGCGGGCGAGCGCGCGGGCGAGCAGCACGCGTTGGAACTCCCCGCCGGAGAGGTCGGTCATCTGCACGTCGGCGAGCGCGGCCGCACCCGTCTCGGCGAGGCATTCGAGCGCGCGCTCTTTCGATACGCCCGTGTTCAGATGCATGAAGCGTTGCACCGACAGCGGCATGATCCGCTCGACCGGGAAACGCTGCGGCACATAGCCGACCGTGAGGCCGGAGCGGCGCAACACGCGGCCCGACGTGGGCGCGGCGAGGCCCAGCAGCACCCGCGCGAGCGTTGTCTTACCCGCACCGTTCGGCCCGATCAGCGTGACGATTTCGCCCTCGTGCACGGCGATGCTCACCGTCTCAAGCACCGGCTTCCCGCGGAAGGAGATCGAGACATCATCCGCCGCCAGCAGCGCCGAACCGGCAGCGCCCAGCGCGTCGTCCTGAGCAACATTGCTGGCGCGCGTCAGCATGAGGGGGCTTCCCTGGCCGCGCAGTCGGCGCAGAGGCCGCTCACTTCGACGACGGTGTGACGCATCATGAAGTTGGCCGCCTTGGCCGCGGCGGCGATGGCCTGGAGCGCCTCTGGCGCGGCGGCCTCGATGACGCGGTCGCAATCCTCGCAAACGAGCGTGATCGTATGCGCCGCGCTTCCGTGATCTGCCATGCAGGCAAAAAACGCATTGCGGCTTTCGAGACGATGCACGAGGCCCGCCGACTGAAGCACATCAAGGATGCGGTAGATCGAAACGGGAGCCACGCGCTTGCCGTTCTTGGCCAGCACATCAATGAGATCGTAGGCGCTCACGGGCTTGTGGCTCGTCGCCACCTCAAGGAAAACCTGCTCGCGCAAGGCCGTCCATTTGATGCCCTGTTCGTTGCAACGTGCCTTGGCGCGGCCGAGCGCGGTGTTGAGGCAGGCGCAGTGATCGTGATCCTTCGGCGGAAAGGCGGTGAAAGACGTGCTCATGGCACAATATGTAATGTTATAACGTAAAAGAAGCAACGCCGCGCTGGCACCCTGCGGCGTCTCGCGCGGGCGCAGTCCGAACTTCAGAACGCAAAACGCGAGCTCGCATAAGAGTTTACTTTAATATGTTTGATTTTGCCTATTTGCGCGCCACCTCTGCGACGCTGGCACTTTTGTGTGCGGGCAGCACAAACGCAGCCGGACCCATTTTTAATTCCGCGTGTTTTGAATGTTAAAGCCGTGAACTGGCAGCCTCCCGCAATTCAGGAAAGTCTTACGTAATGAAAATCGCACAAATTGCGCCTCTCGCCGAAAGCTGCCCCCCCAGGCTTTACGGCGGGACTGAACGAATTGTGTCCTATATGACTGAAGAACTTGTCCGGCAGGGGCATGAAGTAACGCTTTTTGCTAGCGGAGACTCGGAAACGGATGCAGAACTCGTCGCATGCTCCAAGATGGGACTTCGTCTCGACGCAAATGTACAAGATCCCCTGCCGCATCAGATGGCGATGCTCGAATACGTCCGGCAACGGGTGGACGAGTTCGATGTGCTACACTTCCACATCGATCTGCTGCAATTCCCGATGATTTCGTCATTCGCGGACAAGACCGTGACAACTCTTCACGGCCGTCTTGATCTGCCGGACTTGCTGCCGTTCTACACGGCATTCCGAAATGTGCCGCTTTCCTCGATTTCCTATCATCAGCGTCTTCCCGTTCCATCTGGCGTGCGCTGGGCCGGTAACGTCTATCATGGGTTGCCGCGCGATCTCCTCCCCTTTTCACCTGAGCCGAAGGGCGGATACCTCGCGTTCCTCGGCCGCATATCGCCGGAAAAGAGGCCCGACCGCGCAATCGAAATCGCCGCGCGCACAGGCATGCCGCTGAAGATCGCAGCGAAGATCGACAAGGTCGATCACGGGTACTGGAAGGAAAAGATCGAGCCGATGGTGAAGGCCACGCCCGGCGTCGAGTATATCGGCGAGATCAACGAGCAGCGGAAGGCCGCGTTTCTTGGCGATGCCGCAGCTTTGCTTTTCCCGATCGATTGGCCAGAGCCTTTCGGCCTTGTCATGATCGAGGCCATGGCTTGCGGGACGCCGGTGATCGCATTCCGTTCCGGTTCAGTGCCCGAAGTCATCGACGACGGCGTGAGCGGTTATGTGGTCGACAGCATCGACGAAGCGGTGAAAGCGGTTTCGCGCCTCTCCGACCTTGATCGCTCGGGCGTGCGCGGCGCGTTCGAGGACCGTTTCACCGCCGAGCGCATGGCGAAGAATTACATCAAGATGTATCAGTCGCTTATCGGGCATACGCGCCACGAGATCGGTCATCCGCGCCGACCGAACGGGCACGATGTGGGTATGCAGGTTCGTGTGTGACGAACGCGTCAACAGCGGCCCGATCACCGAGTCGCTGTTCTTGAAACGCACTCACGCGCGGTGGTACGGGTGCCCTTGAAGGATCGTCATCGCGCGGTAAAGCTGCTCGGCGAGCACAATGCGCACGAGGCCGTGGGGCAGCGTCATCTTGCCGAGGGACAGCTTGAAATGCGCGGCGTTTTTCAGCGCCTCGCCGTGTCCGTCCGGGCCGCCGATGGCGAACGCCACGTCGAGCGCCTCATCCCGCAGGCGCGACACCATCGCCGTGAACTCATATGACGTGACAGACTGGCCGTTCTCGTCGAGCGCGACGAGACGAGCCGGTCCGAGGCGTTTAAGAAGTTCGTGCGCCTCGGCTTCCTTGCGTTCCGCCGCGCTTTCGTGTCGCCCCTCGGGTATCTCCAACACCGCCATCGGCCCCATGGCGAGGTTGCGCGCGGACGCGTTGAACAGATCGAAATAGCGGTTGAACTGCGTCTGCTCGGCGCCGCTCTTAAGCCGGCCGACAGCCAGAAGGGAAATTTTCATCCGGCCGCCCGCCGATATGCACCGTGCCCGGAGGCTTTAGTCCGCAGCGTCGCGTTTCGGCCGATCCGATGTCCACATCTTCTCGATGTTATAGAAATCGCGCGCTTCCGGACGGAACACGTGAACGATAACGTCGCCCGCATCGATAAGAACCCAGTCGCAGAGAGGCATCCCTTCGACACGTGTATCGCGGACGCCCGCTTCCTTCAACTTATCCATGAGCTGGTCGGCGATGGCGCCCACATGACGTTGTGAACGTCCCGAAGCCACGATCATATAATCGGCGATAGAAGTCTTGCCCTCGACATCGATTGTGATGATGTCGACAGCCTTGGCGTCCTCAAGCGCGTCCACGACAAGATGAGCGAGGGATGCGGGAACCGCGACGGCGCTATTGGCGTGGCGCGGGCGGAGTTCTGTGAACTCCTGTTTCTGCGCGTTTGGCGTCAGCTTCAAAACCCTTCTACAAATGCTCCGGTCAGATACAGGGCATTCCAACTCCGTAATGTGCATTAGATTTGTCGAATTTTCAAGTCAGTCTCGTGCGATCCGGCGGCGATCCGGCGTCTACGGAACTGTTTGCTGAAGAAAAACGCGTCAAATCAACCGGCTGAAGTCCTCCGCTTCTCAACGGATAGCGAGAAGCTATAGAGCTTATCGCGAGGGGCCACGTGGTTCTAAGCCGTTTGCGGTGGCGCGGCGGGCGAAATGCCAGCGTCCGGCGTCGGTGCCGGCTCCGGTTGAGGCTCCGCCGTTCCCTTGCGTCGGCGGCCGAAGCCGCGCAGCAGGCTCTCCGCGCCGTCGCGGAAGCGCTCGAACCCGTGCATGATGGACTCGCCGCGCCGCAAGCGCTTGTCGAGCGCCGCCATGGTCTTGGCGAGGCCGGGATCGTCGTCATCAACCCAGACCTGGAACACGCGCCCGTAAATCCCGAGCAGGCCTTGCACGCGCACAAGCCCCGTTCCACCCTCGCCGGACAGGCCAGCCGCCGCAAGCATCCAGTATTGCGACTTCAACGCCGGGCGCAATTGCTGAAGCGCTTCGCCGGGCGTGGCGTCCTCGCTGATACGCCGAATCGCGGGCTTGTAAGGCTGCATCACCTCGAACCGCGTGAGGAGCACGTCGAAGAGTCGGTCGCGCGCCACATCCGGGCCGGGCGCCGGGAATTTTTCGAGTACCGCCAGATCGACCGCGCGCACGAAGGCGGCAAGTATTTGGGATTTACCTTGAAATTCCTTGCGAAATTCGATCAGCGGGATCTGCGCTTCCGCCGCGATCTCGCCAAGGCTCAGATCGCGCCAGCCGCTCGTCTCGGCAAGCTTCAGCGCCGCTTTGATGATGCGGTCGCGATGGGTATATCCGTCAAGCATTGTCCGCCTCCTCAATCACGAAATCAGATATCGCGTGCCTCCGGTGCGAGTTCAATGCCGCCCTGCGACGCGTTCAGCCAAGCGGACGCGCGACATCGAAAGCCGGACCTTTCCGCGCGGGGGCGCATTCTCCGCCTAGCATGCAATCTTTCGTCACGCTGTGGCCGAGCATCGCCATCAACGGTTCGAGCCGCGCATCGTGGACGCCGAGCCGTCGCAGATGCTGAACCGTGTTCACGACGTAATCGATGTTCGGTCCCGCGCGGCCTACACTGCGCCTCACGATCGACGCCTGAGTTTCGAGGGGCAGCAGTCCGGTATATTGCCGGTGATGACGCCCCATCAGAAAGCTCAACGCGAGAACCGTGCGGCCGCTTCCATCGAGCAGCTTCACGGGGCGCTTCACCGCCGTGTAAACGTTGTTCATGTTCTCGCGGCGCTTCAGGTAGTGGCGCGTGTCGAGATCGAGGCGGCGCGGGACGCGGAAAGCCATGCCCTCGCATTGACCGCCCTTGTCTAGGCCGAGCACCAGCCCCGGCACCGATTTCGTGCCCCGGTGAATAAAGGAATAGCAGCAGAGTTCGCGATGCGCGCCTTCGAGGAGTGCGCGCGAGGATTCCTCAAAAACGAAGCCAGGCCGCCACATCAGCGAGCCATAACCGAAAATCCAGAGGTCCACAGTCTCGATCCGTCGGGCGGGATGCCCGCGCCGCGCCTCTTACACTGCCGCGCCGCGCGACGCAAAGACTTCCGCTCGGCGTTAGGGTCCGCAGAATTGCGGCGTGCGAAGCTTAGTCTTTCTTCGGCGCGGGCGTGCGGCCGAAGTTCGGCTCGGGGCTTTCCTGACCTGCGTCGATGATGCTCCGGCGGACGGCGCGCGTCCGCGTGAACTTGTCGAACAGCTTGTCGCCCTCGCCCCAGCGGATATGGCGCTGCATGGCCGCGAGATCTTCCGTGAACCGGCCGAGAATTTCGAGCACCGCTTCCTTGTTGTTGATGAAGATGTCGCGCCACATCGTGGGATCGGACGCGGCGATGCGGGTAAAGTCGCGGAAGCCGGACGCTGAAAACTTGATGACCTCGCTCTTTTTCTCTTCTTCGAGGTCGGCCACGGTGCCCACGATATTGTAAGCGATGAGGTGAGGCAGGTGCGATGTGATGGCGAGCACGAGGTCGTGGTGCTTCGGCTCCATGATCTCGACATGCGCGCCGCACGCTTCCCAGAACGCCTTGAGCTTTGCAACGGCGGCTTCGTCGGCGTCCGGCAGCGGCGTAAGGATAGTCCAGCGCCCGTCGAACAGTTCCGCGAAGCCGGATTCGGGGCCGGAAAACTCGGTGCCCGCGATGGGGTGGCCGGGGATGAAGTGCACATGCGGCGGCAAATGCGGGGCGACCGCATCCACCACCGCTTGCTTGACCGAGCCCGCGTCGGAGAGGATCGCGCCGTCCTTCAGATGCGGGGCGATTTCCTGCGCCAGCGCATCGAAAGTGCCGACCGGCGTGCAGAGGATCACGAGGTCCGCGCCCTTCACCGCGTCGGCAGCGTGCTCGTAAACTTCGTCCGCGAGGCCGAGACGCCTCACCGCCGCGCGCGTCGCTTCGGTACGCGCCGACGCCGCGATGGTGCGCGCAAGATTGGCGCGGCGCATCGCGTGGCTCAGCGACGAACCGATGAGACCCACGCCGATCAGCGCAACCTTCTCGAACATGGGCGCTTCCGTCATCGTTCCGTGAACTCATTCAGCGCGGCGAGCACAGCGCGGTTTTCCTCTTCGAGCCCGATGGTCATGCGCAGCGCGTGCGGTAGCCCGTACGCGCTGACCTGCCGCAGGATGATGCGCCGCTCATTCAGGAACGCATCGGCGTCCTGCGCGGTGCGGCCCTGTTCGGAGCCGAACGGGATGAGCACGAAATTGCCCGCGCTGGAGCGCACGTCGAAACCCATCTTGCGAAACTCAAGCGTGACGATGTCGCGCCACGTGTTGTTATGCGCCTTCGCGGCTTCAATGTGGGCCTTGTCGGCGAGCGCGGCGATGGCTGCATCCATCGAAGGCTGCGCGAGGTTGAACGGGCTGCGGATGCGGTTCAACGCGTCGGCGATGGCGGCGGGCGCATAGGCCCAGCCGACGCGGGCGGCTGCGAGGCCGAAAATCTTCGAGAACGTCCGCGTCATGATGGTGTTCGGCGTGGTCGCCACCATCTCGATGCCCGCTTCGTAATCGTTGCGGTTCACATATTCGGCATACGCCCCGTCGAGTACGAGCAGCACGTTGTCCGGCAGCGCGGCGCGAAGGCGGCGCACCTCCTGATGCGGCAGATAGGTGCCGGTCGGGTTGTTCGGGTTCGCGATGAACACGGCCTTCGTGCGAGGCGTCACACATTCGAGGATCGAGTCGACGCTCGCGGTCAGGTTCTTTTCCGGTGCGACGACCGGTTCCGCGCCCGCCGCGAGAATCGCGATTCGGTATACGAGAAACCCGTGCTCGGTGTAGATCGCCTCGTCGCCGGGGCCGAGATAGGCCTGCGCGAGAATGTGGAACAGTTCGTCGGAGCCGTTGCCGCAGATAATGTGCGCCGGATTCAGCCCGTAGGCCGCGCCGATCGCCTCGCGAAGCGCCGTGCAAGCGCCGTCGGGGTAGCGGTCGAGATGGCTCGCAGCCGCGCGATAGGCTTCGACCGCGTGCGGCGACGGGCCGAGCGGCGTTTCATTCGACGACAGCTTGATGACCGGACCTTCGCCCGCGAGCTTCGAGCGACCCGGAACATACGGATCGATGGCGAGCACGCCGGACCGGGGGCTTGGAGCCTCTCCGCGAACCACCTGTTTTCTCCTTGGTAGGGGTATTGTGCAATGCGCGCTTATAGACCCAACTTGCGGCGGGGGACAATATGCGGAGGCAGGGCCGCTTCAAATCGTTGCGATCAAGGCGGGCAAAACACAGAAACGCGGCGCGCAAAAGAGCCTCGGGATACAAAGCGCGACCGGGATGAGATATCGTTCAAACGAAACGGCCTCCGCGTGGGAGGCCGTGCTCTCGTAGAGCTTCTAAGTGCCCGTGGCTATTGCCTTTGGGCAGGCCCGCCTGTCTCTAACAGGTGGTTTATTCCGGATGTACCGGACAGTTGTTAAGCTACCACCCGACGAAGACGCCAGCAAGCCGGGTGCGGCGAAGAGTGTCGCCGACGAATTTTTGAGGTGATCGCATGACGTACGACGACAAGAAAATCGCGGCGCGGCTCAAGGCGGACCTGCCGAACTGGACGCACGCCCACGGCTATCTGCGCCGCACCTACAAGACGAAGAACTGGAAAGCGACGATGATGCTCGTCAACGCCATCGGCTATCTAGCCGAGACGGCCTGGCATCATCCCGATCTGCTCGTTTCGTTCTCATCGGTGGAATTGCGGCTGATGTCGCACGACGCGGGCGGAATCACCGACAAGGATTTCGAGTTGGCGGCGAAGATCGAGGCGCTCGTGGGCTGGAAGGACGGCAACCGCATCCTGGGCGAGTAAGGGCAACGCTGGCGGCAAAAAGACTGGCGGCAAAAAGAAAGGCCGGGCGTTGGCCCGACCTTCGATTGCTACGCTGAAGCACTGAAGCTCGCGAATCATCATCCGCGTTTGAATGATTCGATTCGAACGCGCGGTGTTAAAGACCGGTCAGGCGAAGTCGCCGCCGTCGTCGCCGAAGCCCCAGCTGTCATCGCCGCCGCCGCTGTTATCGGCATAGTCGGACTGCGGGAAGCTCTCGCCAGCGCCAGCCGCCGCTTCTGGATTGGCTGCGGCCGCTGCCTGCGTCACGGCGCTGTCGTGTCCGAACATCGAGCTGATGCCCGAGAAGAGCAACGCGCCGCCCGCTACGCCGACCGCCGTCGTGGCGGCGTTGCGGAGGAAGCCGCCCTGCTGCTGGGGCTGCATCGCCGGGCCACCCTGATACGGCGGCTGCTGGCCGTAGCCCTGCTGCTGCGGCGCACCCCACGGATTGCGCGAGGGCTGCGGCTGAGGCTGCGCGCCACCG
This sequence comes from Rhodomicrobium vannielii ATCC 17100, assembly GCF_000166055.1. Lineage (NCBI taxonomy): Bacteria > Pseudomonadati > Pseudomonadota > Alphaproteobacteria > Hyphomicrobiales > Hyphomicrobiaceae > Rhodomicrobium > Rhodomicrobium vannielii. The sequence continues at coordinate 3,320,889 of NC_014664.1, read as the reverse complement.
CCGAAAAGGCCGCCGAGGAAACCGCCGGACTGGCGCGGGGCGGACGCCTCGCTCACCTGGCGCTGCAAATCCTGCATCTGCGCTTCAGCATTCTTCAGCGCGAATTCCTGCATGATGACGGTCTGCGCGAGGATATAGACGGTCTCCGGGCGCTCCTGAACGAGACGGCGCAGAAACTCTTCCGCCTCGGGGTCTTTCTGCTGCGGGGGTACGCTGCGCACGCGCTGGGCGAGATCGCCAAGAAGACGCTGTTCTTCGGGTGTCATCGAGAGTGCCTCCGGTTTGGTGCGAAACGCCTGCGGATCGATCCCCCTGCGGAATCGGTGCCCTGTCGCCTCGCGCCGCCTCCCTTGGTCGGGGAGGCGATTTCTTGTCTGCTGTCAGATAGGGGTTCAAAGGCGTCTTGAAAGATGGCAAAACCACGAAAATTTGATGAAGAAGTTCGGGCGGATTTCTGGCGGAGGCTGGAGCCGATCTTGTCGTCGGAGTGGCTTCCGGCAAGCGCGGCGGGTGACGGCCGAAAGAGCTTCCGCCTATCCAAAACGCCTCATTTTGAGGCACTCCGCACTTATGGAAGCCGCCATTTTTGGAAGCGGCACCTACCGGAGATGCGCCCGCAAGAAAATTTTCGCCAAGGTAAGTTTGGGGGTCTACAACCTGTATCGAGAATTATTACAATTTCGTGACTGTTCATTTCGCGGTTGCAGTTCGATATTTATCAACGTCAATTGTAATTATTTGAGGACATGCCCGAAAAAGCGCGCGATAGCGGTTGCTTCCAAGCGCGCATTTTCCTATATTCGCGCCATCGATTTGGCTGGACGATTTGGGCCGTTTCGCCTCGCCTTTCGCGCTAGGCCACGTGTTCCTACCTCTCCACCCATCGACTACCGTCGCGTCGCTTCGGCTGCGTGACAAATTTCTATCTAGCGAAAGGACTTCCCCATGAATATGGGCGTCGTGAAATGGTACAACAGCCAAAAAGGCTATGGCTTCATTCAGCCCGATGACGGCGGCAAGGACGTGTTCGTCCACGTCAGCGCTCTTGAGCGTGCCGGTCTCCGCGGCCTCGTTGAAGGCCAGAAGGTTTCCTTCGAGATCCAGACCGACCGCCGCACAGACAAGACCTCGGCGGGAAATCTGCAGGTCGCTTAAAGACCAGTATTTTTTAGAGCGCGGGAAACCGCGCTCTTTTTTTATTCTATTTCCGCCGCGCTTAGGCTTCACAGCGCGAGCATGCCTTAACCACAGTGTCGGTTTTGACCGGGCGTGCGTGCCTTATTCCATCTCTCCCAAAGGTAGTGCTTTTCAAGCGCCTTGCCGATGCTTATTATTTAAGCGTAGGGCGGGGATGCGCGGGTTTTCGGCATCCTGTTTGCATAGGGGACATCATCAGTTCCGGATTGGCAACGGGTTCAGCATTGGATCGATCTCCAAATCAGACGTTTAATTTTTCTCCATGCGGCTGGACCCCCTTCCATTGGCCATCTCACGTCCGACATAAAATTAGGGCACTCTCGACCGACCTCGTGGCGATGAAGTGTCCGCCGAGCAGCCTTGCCGGGTCGATTTACCCTGGCCCTCTTGGGGCAGAGAGAAGGTGCATGGGGCTCCTCACGCTCACTCCAGGACTTATCTCCAACGACGATCAGCGGGGTCGCGATGTCGACTGACTTGTTTGACACCTATGCGCGCGGTTTCGAGGCAAAACGCGAAACCGTTATGAGTTTGGCGGAGTATCTGAAGGGGTGCAAAACAGATCCGCTCATGTACGCCTCTCCACATGAGCGATTGCTCGCCGCTATTGGCGAGCCTCAGATGGTGGATACTTCCAAAGACTCCCGTCTCGGCCGCATATTCATGAACCGGACTATCCGGATGTATCCGGCCTTCGCCGAGTTCTACGGCATGGAGGAGACGATCGAACGCATCGTCGCCTTCTTCCGTCAGGGCGCACAAGGCCTTGAGGAGCGCAAGCAGATCCTCTATCTGCTCGGTCCCGTCGGCGGCGGCAAGTCTTCGCTCGCCGAGCGCATCAAGGCGCTCATGGAGCACAAGCCGATCTATGTTCTGAAGGCCGGCGACGAATTGTCCCCGATCTTCGAGAGTCCGCTCTGCCTTTTCGACCGCGAGACGATGGGCGACCGCATCGAAGAGGAATACGGCATTCCGAAGCGCCGCCTCACCGGCCTCATGAGTCCGTGGTGCCTGAAGCGGCTCGACGAGTTCGGCGGCGACATCACAAAGTTCAAGGTCGCGAAGATCCTGCCCTCGCGGCTGCGCCAGATCGCCATCGCGAAGACCGAGCCCGGCGACGAGAACAATCAGGACGTCTCCTCGCTCGTCGGCAAGGTGGACATCCGCCGTCTCGAATTGCTCGCGCAGAACGACCCGGACGCCTACTCCTACTCCGGCGGCCTGAACCGCGCGAACCAGGGCGTGCTCGAATTCGTCGAAATGTTCAAGGCGCCGATCAAGATGCTGCATCCGCTCCTGACGGCGACGCAGGACGGCAACTATGTCGGCTCGGAAAACATCGGCTCGATCCCGTACAACGGCATCATCATGGCCCACTCGAACGAAGCCGAGTGGCGCAGCTTCAAGAACAACAAGACGAACGAAGCCTTCATCGACCGTATCTATGTGATCAAGGTTCCGTACTGCTTGCGCGTTCAAGAGGAAGAGCAGATTTACGACAAGCTAATCCGCACATCGGAACTGGCGAACGCTCCGTGTGCTCCAGGCACCCTCGGAATGCTGGCGCGCTTCTCGGTGCTTTCGCGCCTCAAGCCGCACGAGAATTCGAGCCTTTACGCGAAGATGCGCGTCTATGACGGTGAAAGCCTCAAAGAGGTCGATCCCAAGGCGCGCACCATGCAGGAATACCGCGATCACGCGGGCGTGGATGAAGGCATGGACGGCATCTCGACGCGCTTCGCGTTCAAGACGCTGTCGGCAACCTACAACCACGACACGCAGGAAGTGGGCGCCGATCCGGTGCATCTCATGTATGTGCTGGAACAGGCCATCCGCCGCGAGCAATACCCCGACGATATCGAAAGCGCGTATATCGAGTTCATAAAGACGGAACTTGGCCCGCGCTATGCTGAGTTCATCGGGAACGAGATCCAGAAAGCCTACCTCGAATCCTATCACGACTATGGCCAGAACCTGTTCGACAGGTACGTCGCCTATGCCGATGCGTGGATCGAGGATCAGGACTTCAAGGATGCCGACACGGGGCAACTCCTGAACCGCGAGCTTCTCAATCAGGAGCTGTCGAAGATCGAGAAACCTGCTGGTATCGCGAACCCGAAAGACTTTCGCAACGAGGTCGTCAAGTTTACACTGAGGGCGAGAGCGCAGCGCGGCGGCAAGAACCCGAGTTGGACGAGCTACGAAAAGATTCGGGAAGTCATCGAGCGGCGCATGTTCAGCCAGGTGGAAGACCTTCTGCCTGTGATCAGCTTCGGTTCGAAGAAGGATGGCGAAACCGAGAAGAAGCATAGTGAGTTTGTCGAGCGGATGGTGACGCGAGGCTACACCGAGCGTCAGGTTCGCAGACTTGTTGAATGGTACATGCGCGTTAGACAGGCGGGCTAGGCTACGAAACGTGTACATCATTGATCGGCGTCGCGATGCGAGCGGCAAGGGTCTAGGCAACAGGCAGCGGTTCATCCGCCGCGCTCGGGCGCTTGTCCGACACGCGGTGCGGGAAGCCTCGAAAGACCGCAAGATCACGGACACGGGCAAAGGCGGCGAAATCGTCGTGCCCGTGGACGGTGTTCACGAGCCGTCGCTGCGCCGAAGCAGCAAGGGCGGGAGTCGCGAATACCTTTTGCCCGGCAACAAGACCTACATCGAGGGCGACAGCATCGAGCGGCCGCCCTCCGGTGGCGGCAAGGGCAGCGCGAGCGGGGACGGGGGCGGCGAGGACGAGTTTCGCTTTGCTCTATCGGACGAGGAGTTCATCGACCTCTTCCTCGAAGACCTCGAATTGCCCGACCTCGCCAAGCGCCAGGTCATGGGCGAAGGCAAGGATCAGCCGCGCCGCGCGGGATACCGCTCATCCGGGCCGCCGTCGTCGCTATCGATCCAGCAGACCATGCGCAAGAGCCTCGCCCGGCGCATAGCGCTGAAGCGTCCGAAGGTTGACGAGATCGCCGAACTTGAGGCGCAGCTCAAGGCGCTGGAAGATGAGGGCGGGCGCGAGGACGAAATCCTCAAAATCCGCGAGGCTTTGAAGAAGCAGGCGAAGCGGTCGATCGCGATCCCGTTCATCGATCCGGTCGACGTGCGCTATCGTCGCTTCGAGATGGAGCCGAAACCCGTGGCGCAGGCGGTGATGTTCTGCCTGATGGACGTGTCCGGCTCCATGGACGAACATCTGAAGGATCTCGCGAAACGCTTCTACAGCCTTCTCTACCTGTTCCTCAGCCGCCGTTATCGCTATGTCGAGGTGGTGTTCATCCGCCATACGCACGAGGCGAAGGAAGTGGATGAGGACACGTTCTTTCACAGCCGCGAGACAGGCGGCACCGTCGTGTCGACCGCGCTCGAAGAAATGATAAAGGTGGTGCACGACCGTTTCCCGCCCGGCGTCTGGAACATCTATGCCGCGCAAGCCTCGGACGGCGATAACCTGCCGATCGACAACGAAAAGACGGTCTCGCTCCTCAAAACGTCGATCCTGCCGGTGTGCCAATACTACGCCTACATCGAGGTTGGCCGCGAGCCGGAGGAGCGCCGCCGGTCGGCCGAACCGCCAACCACGCTCTGGCGCGCCTACGACATGATCCTCTCGCCGAAACTGCCCATGGCGATGCGAAAAGTTCGCGACCGTCGTGACATCTATCCTGTCTTCCGGGAGTTGTTTGAACGGAAGAGCAACGCAAGCACGGGGGCCTGATGACGACGGTAACGGCAGGCAGGGATGATCCGCTTCTGTTCAAGGATGGCGACTGGGATTTCGATACCCTGTCGCGCATTTATGACGGGGTGGCGGAGATCGGCGATGAGCTGAAGCTCGACATCTATCGGCCGCGTATCGAGGTCATCACCACCGAGCAGATGCTCGACGCCTATGCCTCCACCGGCATGCCGCTCTTTTACCGGCACTGGTCCTTCGGAAAGCAGTTCGTGCGCAACGAAACGCTTTACCGCAAGGGCTGGCAGGGCCTCGCCTACGAAATCGTCATCAACTCGAATCCGTGCGTCGTGTATCTCCTCGAAGAGAACACCGCGACCATGCAGACGCTGGTCCTGGCGCACGCGGCCTTCGGGCATAACCACTTCTTCAAGAACAACTATGTGTTCAAGCAGTGGACCGACGCGGACGGCATCCTCGATTATCTGGCGTTCGCGAAGAACTTCATCGCCGATTGCGAAGAAAAATACGGTCAGGCCGAGGTGGAGCGCGTGCTCGACGCCGCCCACGCGCTGCAAAATCAGGGCATTCACCGCTACCCTGGCAAGCGGCAGATGGATCTGCGCTCCGAGCAGAAACGCGAGCGCGAGCGGCGCGAGCACGGCGAACGGCTGTTCAACGATTTGTGGCGCACCGTGCCGGAAGGGCAGGGCAAGAAGGCCAAGAAGCGCACCACGGAACGAGATCGGCGCCGCGCGCTCCTCGGGTTGCCCGAGGAAAACATCCTCTATTTCCTCGAAAAGACTTCGCCGCGGCTTCGGCCGTGGCAGCGCGAGATCATGCGCATCGTCCGCCTCATCGCGCAGTATTTCTATCCGCAGCGCCAGACGAAAATGATGAACGAGGGCTGCGCGACTTACACCCACTACGAAATCATGCAGCGGTTGTACGATAGAGGCCGCATCACGGAAGGCTCGTATCTCGAATTCCTGCACTCGCACACGAATGTGGTGGCTCAGCCGGATTTCGACGACCGCCGCTATTACGGCCTGAACCCGTACGCGCTCGGCTTCACCATGATGAAGGACATCGAGCGCATGTGCGTGGCCCCGACGGCGGAAGACCGCGCCTGGTTCCCGGACATCGCCGGCAACGCCGACCCGGTGGAGACGCTAAAGGACATCTGGGCGAACTACCGCGACGAGAGCTTCGTCTCGCAATTCCTCAGCCCCGCCGTGATCCGCAAGATGGGCCTGTTCCTTGTCACGGACGATGCCAGCGAGAAGGATCTGTCGGTCGATGCCATCCACGACGAGCGCGGCTACATGCGCGTTCGCCGGGCACTTGCGCGGCATTACGACGTCTCGCGCCACGATCCCGACATCCAGATCGTGGACGTGGACCTCGAAGGCGACCGCCGCCTCGTTCTGCGCCATAGCGTGGTTGATGGCGTCATGCTGGAGGAGGAGGACGCCGAGCGCGTGCTTCAGCATCTCGCCAACCTTTGGGGGTACGAAGTGCACCTGACGGAAGAGAACGACAAGGGCGACATCTCCACCAAGCACACGGCGGAGCCGGTTCACCCGTTCGTTTAGCGAGTTGTTCAGGCAGGGCGGGTATAGAGTACCTTGAACGGGGACGCTGCCCCGATACGTCGCCCTTGCCGGAAGAACTTCGATGCCCTTCGAAATCGAGCGGAAATTTCTCGTGGCGGGCGATGGCTGGCGCGTGGATGCCGACAGCGGGTCGATCATCCGTCAAGCCTATCTCGCCAACACCGGGAAGATGTCGCTTCGCATCCGTACCCGAGATTCCCGGGCGACGCTGACGATGAAGTCAGCTGGCATGGGTATCAGCCGCTTGGAATTCGAATACGACATCCCGCTCGATCACGCGACCGCGCTCATGGAGCTGCGCGAGGGCTCGATCATTGAAAAGCGTCGCCATCTGCTGCCGTGGTACGGCCTGACATGGGAGATCGACGTGTTTCAGGGCGAGAATGACGGTCTCGTGGTGGCCGAAATCGAACTGCCGCACGAGGATCACGGCTTCCCGCTGCCATCCTGGATCGGAGCGGAGATCAGCGGCGACCCGCGCTATTCGAACGCAAGCCTCTGCAAGCGGCCATTCTCGCGTTGGGGAGAGGCTCCGGCAGGCGAGCGCGTTGCCGATCCGGAAATGTGATCGCGCCTGGATCGCCTCCACGTTGAGATCAGTCGAGCGCGGATTATTTGATCCCGTAAGCACTTAAGCGGCGCGATGCTTATGCACCACAATAGAGCGTGCACTTTTGAGCGGTGCGCGACTTGTCCGACTGTCATCTCCCGGTCATTGTCGATGGACAGCATCCGTGAATAACAAGGGAGGATCAGCATGGACCCGAAAACCACAGCGCTCGTGCTCATCGAATACCAGAACGATTTCGTGAAACCGGGCGGCGCAAACCATGAGGGCGTCAAGGGCGTGATGGAGAGCACGAACATGCTCGCCAATACGCTTGCGACCGTTGACGAGGCGCGGGCACGCGGAGCAACCATCATGCACGCCGCGATCAGCTTTGCGGAAGGGTATCCCGAAATTCCGGCGAACCCCTACGGCATCCTCGCGGGGATTGTCGCGGGGCAAGCCTTCCGCAAGGGCACGTGGGGCGCGGAGATCATCGAGGAGCTGACGCCACAGCCGGGCGATATCGTTATCGAGGGCAAGCGCGGGCTCGACTGCTTCGCCAGCACCAACCTCGATTTCGTGTTGCGGCAGCGCGGCGTGACGGACGTGGTGCTCGCGGGCTTCCTCACGAATTGCTGCGTGGAGAGCACCATGCGCTCGGCCTATGAGCGCGGCTTCCGCGTCGTTACGCTCACCGACTGCACGGCGGCGCTGAGCGAGGAAGAGCAGCGCGTCGCGACCACGAAGGACTTCGCGTTGTTCTCGCGGCCGCTGACGCACGATGCGTTTCTCGCGGAACTCGGCGCGGCGGCGTAGTACGCTTCTGGCGCATGCGTTTGCGGCGCGCGCGACGACCGCGGCAAACGTATGCGCCACATTAGGAAGCGGAGATATTCGTCTCCTCGCGGCTGATGGTCATCGTGCCGTTCGAGGTCGGAACCACGAGATATTCCACGAGCCAAAGCGCGGGCTGCGCCACCTTGCTGAAGCCGATCTGCCAGCGGGCATTCTGCGCACCGATGCCGCCACTCGCATCCGGCGTGCTGACGGTCGAATAGGCGTCGCAATCGATAATTTCCGAGCGCGGATCGGTGCCGCCGGGCTTCGGGCTCATCACGATATCGAAGCGCGCGCGCCCGAGAATGATCGGGATCAGGCTCTTGCACGGCTCGGCCGAGGGGGGAGCGGGGTTGAGCGCGGCGAAGACCAGCGCCGACAGTGGGTCGAAAACGCCGCGCAGTCGTGGATTGACGCTGGCGGGCGTGCCGTCGGGTCCGGCGAAATTCACGGAACTCGCCTCGCCGCCCGACGAAACGAACTGGAATCGCATCGGCGTCACATGCGAGCCGTTACGCAAACCCGTCGCCTCGCCGTTGATCCTGGTGTTTGAAAGAACCGGACCGACATCGGCCGAAACCGTGACCTTGTAGTTGGCCGGGCCAAGGGTCGTGCGCACGATCGCGTGGCCGACGCGAACGCCCTCCATATGAACTGTGTAGCGCGATATGAGAAGTTGCGCCTCGGCCGCCCCCGTGCAAAGCGCGAGCGAAACGATAGCGAGGACGAGGGCATAAAGCCCCCCGCCGCCTCTCCGCCTTCCGACCGCCGAAAACCTCACTGTCAACGTCATCCCACGGCATTTAATGCGAGTGGCCTTTCCCGTCGAAGGAAAGACTCAGGATTTTTGTTCGTCTGCTCGTCTCAGGCGTCAATCGCTTTCGATCTCCGCCGAACGAAATCTGAAGGGGCGTATGTGAAACGGTATGGCCAGCCGAAACTTGTGGTCTAATCCCGCCGCCCATCGCCACCTGGGCTTGCGGCGCGAATTTCTGCTCGCCACGAGCCTTTGGACCTCGCCGTTACACATCCGAAGAAGGCGCATCGTGCTCAGTCTGCCACGCGAGGATTGCTCTGGCCTGTGGTTGCAGATTTCAATGTTCGAAATGTGATCGCTCGCCCTCGCCGCAGTATCGCCGACGCTTTCCCGGCAAGATCGTTAACGCGGGCGGGAGCGTGGAGCGAAGAATCGTAAGGGGTGTCGAGAGGGTGCCGAATACGACGTGCGTGAACTCGGCCTCGGACCGAGGGAATTTATGCGCCGATCGGTTGTTGGACCCCGCGCCTGGAGCGTCGGACGGAAGGAAACCGACCGCGACTTCCAAGTGCGCCCGTCGCGACCGAACTGACCCGCTCCGCTACTGCGGGGTCGGCTTCTGCTGGGGTTTCGCCGCCGGCGCTTTCTTCGGCGCGACCTTCTGCGTCACCTTCGTTACGAAAGGCTTCGCCTTGGGCCTCGGCGCGCAATCCGCAGTGCCGAACATCTGCACCATACGGAAAACCACGCGGTCGCCCTGCCGCCATGCCGCGACACCCACGCCGATGTTTTTGCCCTTGCTGAGCAGGTTCGCGTTGTGGCCGGGCGATTTTTTCCAGTCGTCCATCGCCTTTTTTGAAGCCTCGGCTTCGGTCATCGGGTTGGGCCTTCTCCAGCCGCCCCACATGTTCTCCGCAACGAAGCAATAATTATAGCCCGTCGCGCGAACGCGGATGGCGGGCGACCTGCCGTCGGCGGTGTGGCCGACACCTTCCGTCTGCGCGAGATAGCGAGCGTAAGCGGTTGCGGCCGCCTCAAGCTGCGGATGACTGGAAACTGGCGGCAGGCGCTTCGCTGCTCGCCATGCGTTGGTTTCGGCGATCACGGCGCGGCTCACGGCGGCCCTGTCGAGCGGGTAATCCTGCGCGTACGCCGCTGCCATGCCGCTCGCTGTCATCGCCGCGAGAGCGAAGATAAAAAGTCTCGACGACATCGATGTTCGCTCGCTTCCCCGTTATGCGCTGTCCTCAAACGCGCATTATTGGCGCGCGTGCGGACAGGCGGTCCCGCAGCGCCGCTACATCCCTAACGCGAATCGCATTTTGGGTAAACGCAGCAAAGCGAGTCCAGCCGGCGCTCGCCCCGGCCTAAATCACGAACAGAAGCCAGATCGCGCCGAGAAGCAGCACATTCAACTGCTCGGACACGTTCATGGTGCCGAAGCGCTTGCGGCGCTTGCCCACCACCTTGATGACTTCCTTGGTGATGACCTTTGGCGGGGGCGGCGGCGGAAGCGCCGGGTTCGGCGTGCCGCGAAGCCACCGCCAGAACAGGTTCACGGCCCAACGGCCATAGCGCAACAGCGCGAGCGTGCCGCCGGTGAAGCTGCGGTAGCGGACGCTGAGCAGCATCCACGCCACGATGAGAATCCACAGCACCGTCGAGATGAGGTCGCGCAGCACGAACCACACAACCGTCCAGACGACGCTCAGGAAGAAACTCAGGACCGTCCAGATGTACGAAAGGATGTCCATCGCTTCCCCCTGCCGGAAAGCGGACTCCTGCGCCCGCTTTCGTCACGCCCTTTCGCGATCAGGGCCGGTAATCATTCTGCGGCCCTTGCCCGCTATTGCTGTAGCGGCCTTGGTCGCTTTGCAAAAGGGGCGTGAGCCGCCTAATAACGACGCGGCGGTTCCTGATTTCCGGTCCCTGCGTCGGCACGAGGAGGAACTGCTCGCCGTAGCCTTGCGTGACAAGGTTTTCGCGCGGAACCTGATAATACTGCGTCAACACGTCGGCCACGGCCTGCGCGCGCCGATCCGACAGAGACAAATTATCCTCGTCCGTGCCGACCGCGTCGGTGTGGCCCTCGATGAGGAACACTTCGCCCGGATTGTTCTGCACGATGCGGTTGACCGAGTCCGCGATCCCCTGAAGCAGCGGCGCCTGATCGGGCCGCACTTCCCACGAGCCGAATTCGAAGTGGATCGTGTTCAGCCTCACACTGCGCATGCGGTCGCGGAGGTTCGGGCTCGCGAGCACCTCGTCGAGCGAGTAGGCGCGCGGCAGCGGCTCGACCGGTGCAGCGTAAAGCGTGTCATATATGGTTTCTTCCGAAGCCACGCCCGCATCCACGACGTATTCCTCGGGCGGCATCGCGTGGGCTGGCGGCGGCAGCAAGACGATAGCCGCGCCGATGGCCGCAAGGCCGAGGCCCGCCGCAAGCGCACGGTTCTCGAACAGCGTGAAGCGCCGTCCGTCCGGCAGAATGCGCACGCGGCGGATCGGGCGGCCGAACCGATCGACCTCCACTTCCACGCGCGAACCGTCCGGACGATGGAACGTCGCGAACTCGCCGCCTCCGGGGATCGGTCGACGATCCGAACGCCCGCCGAAATGGCCGAAGTTCGCCGTTTCGTCGTGGCGGATGAACGTCTGGTTGTTCAGCCGGAAGATCTTGCGGTTGCCCGGCTCTTCGATGAAGCGAACGCCGTTCGGGTCGAAGCGCTCGTGCCGCTGCGCGTGGATATCGCGGAAGCGGTCGTTCTGGAGGCGCATGCGCTCATCGAGGCCCTCGCGGCTGCGCTCGCGATCGGCCTGCCGACGCTGGTCTTCCTCGATCTTGCGTCCCATTTCGATGCGGCGCGTGTCACGCTCTGCGCGTTCGCGCTGCTCCTGAGGCGAGGCCGGTTGCCCGAACTGCGGGCGTCCACCGAACTGAGGCCCACCCGCGGGAGGCTGTCCGCCTCCCAACTGTGGGGCGCCTGTGCCGAAACCTGCGGGGCCTTTGCCCGCCGGACCCTGACCCGAAACGCCACCGGGCGCGCCCTGAGGCGTACCTTGCCCGAAGCGCCCGCCCTGGGGCTGCGCGTCGCCGGGCATGCCCTGAGGCGTACCTTGTCCGAAGCGCCCACCTTGCGGCTGGCCGGATGGCGCTTCACCTTGCTGCGTTCCGCCGGGGAAGCCGGGACGGATACCGCCCGCGCCGCCGGGTTGCTGAGTGCCCTGACCGCCCGCCGAGCCGAAGCCGGGTGTGCCCTGCTCCTTCGGCTTGCTTGCCGGAGCGCCCTGACCGAAACGCTCGCCGCCCTGAGGCTGACCCGCGCCGCCGGGTTGCTGAGTGCCCTGACTGCCCGACGTGCCGAAGCCAGTCGAACCCTGCTCCTTCGGCTTGCCTGCCGGAGCGCCCTGGCCGAAGCGTCCGCCCTGAGGCTGACCCGCGCCGCCGGGTTGCTGAGAGCCCTGACCGCCCGCCGAGCCGAAGCCGGTCGCGCCCTGCTCCTTCGGCTTGCCTGCCGGAGCGCCCTGGCCGAAGCGTCCGCCCTGAGGCTGACCCGCGCCGCCGGGTTGCTGAGAGCCCTGACCACCCGACGTGCCGAAGCCGGTCGTGCCCTGCTCCTTCGGCTTGCCTGCCGGAGCGCCCTGACCGAAACGCTCGCCCTGAGGCTGACCCGATTGCACCCGTTCCTGCTCCTGAACCTTCCTCTGTTCAGGCTGCGGCTTCACTCGTTCCTGTTCCTGCACCTTGCGCGGCTCAAACTCCTGTCGGCCGCGTTCCTGCGCCTGCCCGCGCTGCTCCGGCTGCTGACCTCCGCGCTGTTGGCCGATTCCCTGGTCCTGGCCGAAACGCGGCTGCTGGCGTTGCTCCGGCTGCGCGCGCTGGAACTGCTCGCCGCCGCGCTGCTGCTGACCGCCACGCGGCTCCTGCGGTTGCTGAGCGCGCTGATCCGGGGCGCCTCGTTCTGGCCGACCGCCGCGCTGCTGATCCTGCTGACCGCCCCGCTGCGGCTGTTCGCCGCCCCGCTCATCGCGCGGCTTTTTTCTCTGCTCGTCGCCCTGCTGTCCCTGCGGCTGGAACTGCGCGAGTTGCACTTGCGCTTCGGCGGTGCCCAAATCTCCGAACGCGATAACGCACGACGTTATACTCGTCAGGAGAAGCGGCATGACCTTTTTCGATGACATGTCGGTTCCCTTTCGTGGAGCCAGCGCGCCGAAGCTCGACGTCCCGGCGCATGTAATACCGAGTTCGCCCAGGCTCGCGCGAGCGAAGGCGACTCAATTTCCAGCGCGCAGCTGGGGATCTGGGGTTGCTGTCTGGAGAGTTCCGAACGCCCGCACCGTCAAATCCGCCACGCTAGGTTGTTTGCTCCAGTGGCTGAGGAGATGATTGAAGCGGTGTTTCTGGCGGAATTTCGGCAGGAATAAAGGCTTCGAGGCGCGCGAGACTTTCGGGGTCGGATAGTAAAGCCGCTTTTTCGCCCGGCTTCAGCAAGTCGAGCAGCTCGGCCAGATTTGCGGAGACGTCGAGTTTTGCCCGCCCGATGGCCAGATTCGGCGAAATTCGCGACTCCAGCGTGATCGGCTGCATTTGAATCAACTCGCGATGAAGGCGACGAAGCTTCGGGCTTTTGACGAGCTGCGTGATGGCCTCATGCTCGGCAGCGGCCTTCTCCACTTCGGCCTGCGCGCAATGAGCTTCGCCCGCAATCGGTGGCGGCGACTTCTCTTCCTCGATCTGAAGCAGTCCGAAGCGACGGAACCCTTCGCCGGCTGAGCGCTGCGCCGACCACCACGAAAGCGGCCCCGCAAAGACGAGCCCGAGCGACGCGGGCAGCATCCAGAGGAACAGGATTTTCGACGAATACCAGGTGCCGATCGCCAGCGCGACGCCGATCATCATGTGCAGGCGATGGAACTGCATGATCTCGCCGAAGGGGAGCGAGCCGTCGTCGCGGCGCTGTGGCTTCCATCCGCTGTCGCGGCCTCGGAACACGTCCACCACGGCCCCCGACTGGAGCAGCATCATGATGTGCGCGAACAGCGACGAGAGGACCGTCTCGATCAGCACGCCGATGAAGAGAATGAACGGCCCGCCGAATCCCTTCCGCTGGCGGCTATCCATCAGGGCCAGCACATAGGCGAAGAGCTTCGGCAGCAGCAGCACACCGAGCGTCAGGATCAGAAGCTGCAACGAGCGCTCGCTGTCCTGTATCGGCCATTTCGGGAAGAGCGAGAAGTCGTCCGTGAAATATTGCGGCAGCGTGTAGATCGATTGCAGCGTCAGCGCGAGCGCGATGATGATGAACAGGAACCACACCAGCGCCGACACATAGGCCATGATGCCCATGGCCATATGCACGCGGCTGACCCAGTGCAGGCCGTCAGCGAACATCACGCGCGAATGCTGGAGATTGCCCTGCGCCCAGCGTCGGTCGCGCATGGCGAAATCGATCAGCGCGGGCGGGATCTCTTCATAGGAGCCCGCGAGGTCCGGCACCATGACGACCCGCCAACCTGCGCGGTTCAGAAGCGCCGCCTCGACAAAATCGTGGCTGAGGATCTGCCCGCCGAAGGGCGGCTTGCCCGGCAGCATCGGCAGTCCGGCGCTCTCGATGAAGGCGCGCGTGCGGATGATCGCGTTGTGCCCCCAGAAGTTCGACGTGCCACGATGCCAGAACGCGAGCCCGGTCGCCAGCATCGGCCCGTAGAGTCGCCCGGCGAACTGTTGCAGGCGCGCGAACAGCGTGTTGCGGCCGATGGAAAGCGGCACCGTCTGCACGAGGCCGAAATCGGGGTTCTTCTCGATGATCGCCGCAAGCTTCGCCACCGACTCGCCCGTCATCAGGCTGTCGGCGTCGAGCACCAGCATGTATTCGTAGTTCGCGCCCCAGCGGCGGCACCAGTCGGCGACGTTGCCCGCCTTCTTGCCGGTATTCTGGGAGCGGCGGCGATAGAAAATACGATGGCCACACGCCTCGCGCTCACGCACGGACTGGAACGCCGCTTCTTCCTGAACCCAGATGTCGGGGTCAGTGGTGTCACTCAGGATGAACAGGTCGAAGCTCTTGCCCTGTCCGAGCTTCGCCACGGAGTTGAGCGTCGCGACGGCCATGCCGAAAATTCGGGCGGGTGCTTCATTATAGGTGCAGACGAGGATCGCCGTCCGTCCGGTCAGCGGCGCCTTCGCGTCGTAGTCCTCGTGGTTGACGAGCGAGCGCCGCATGCCGGTCGCGATGACGAAAAACCCCGCCAGCGCCGTCATGAACGACAGCGACAGCCAGAAGATGTTGATCGAGAACAGCACCATCAGCGCGACGCCCAGGCCGCCGAAGCTGCCCACGCTCAGCACGAGATATAGCTGAACAATCAGATAAACCGTGATCGCGAACGCGCCGCCGAAAATCAGAAAACGGCGCAGCGGCGCCTGCACGTCCATCGGCGGCTTGCGGCGCGTGGCGCGGTCGAAGCTTTCGAGGCTCTGCGGCGCGAACACCGACTGAACGCGCGAGGCCGGTACGGCTGGGGTCTCGGCGGGAGAAAGCGTATCGTGCATGCTTGACCTCAGGCCGTCCACCGGTAGATCCAAACTTCGGAGATCGGTTTACCATCCGAAAGAAGCGCGCATCGAAGATCGGCCTCGTCCGAACCCGCCGCGGGCTCATATTCGAAAGCGACACGATGGCCCCCGGAAACCCGGTTTCGCCGGATAGTAGCGTTCACGATAGTTCCTGCACTCGCGGTTAGTTCCATGACGCGGCTCTTATCGCCGCAAAATTCGTCGGAATCATCGCAGAGGTTGAACTCTTCGGTTCCGGCAAAGTCAATGTTGAACAGCCGCCGGCCAGCATTCTGCAACGATGCGCCCACGAGCGTCTGTGCCACGGTAGCGTAATTGATGCGTAGCGGCGGAGCGTCGCACCATGTCAGGCGATACTTGTACGCGTAACTCACGCCCGCCGCCAGCGGCTCCTTCGGATGCCAGTACGCGACGATGTTATCGAAATATTCGGTCGTCGTCGGCAGTTCCACGAGATCGACAGAGCCTTGGCCGAAGCTTTCGCGAGGCTCGACCCAGAGGCTCGGGCGCTGCTCATAATGCGCCTCGAAATCCTCATAGCGGTCGCCGCGCCGCTCGCGCTGCACAAGGCCGAAGCCGCGAACGGCGTCGTCGACGAATGAGGAAAACTGAACGCGCGGTGAATTGATGAGCGGCCGCCAGATATGCTCGCCCTTGCCGTTCCATATCGCGAGGCCATCCGAGTCGTGGACGCGATTGCGGACTTCGTCGGCGCGGTACGATGTGCTGGGCGCGAAATAGAACATGCTCGTCAGCGGCGCTATTCCGACATGAGCCATGGTCTTGCGAGGAAAGAGCGTGCAATCCACGTCCATCACTGTGTTGGCCCGAGCCGAGATAACAAACTTGTAGGCGCCCGACACACTTGTACTGTCAAGCAGTGCAAAAACCGTGACCGAGGAGGCGCCAGACTCGGGGCGCACGATCCAGAACGAGCGGAAAACCGGAAATTCATCACGCGGCGGTTGCGCCGTGTCGATGGCGAGCCCGCGCGCCGAAAGGCCGTAGCCCTGCCCGGTCGCCTTCGCACGGAAATAGCTCGCGCCCTGGAAGACGGCGAACTCGTCCATCTGATACGCCTTGTCGATAGGCGTATGGATGCGGAAACCCGAGAAGCCGGGTGCGGTGCCCTCCGGCGGCGGCGTCACATTCTGCCCGTAGGTGAACAGGTCCGCGCGATATTTCAATTCGCTCGCCCGGCCGTTCGCCACCGTGAAGATCTGCACGGGCGTCGTGTACAGATAGCCCGCGCTGAAAAACTCCGCCGTGAAGCCGAGATTGTCATTCGCCCAGAGCGCTTCCTCCCGCTTGAAGCGGATGTCGCGATACTGGTCGTAGTTCAGGTCTTTATAGTTTGCCGGAATGGTGTCGGCGGGTGGCGCATAAGGCGACAGCGAGAGCTGGCGGGCACGCTCGACGAGTGTCGCGAAGGAGAACGGCTCGCCGTCGTCGGCGCGCGCCTCTCCGATGACATCCGCATGCCGCGTAAAATAGAGCGCGGCCGCAAAGCCAGCGCCAAGCTTTAGGACATCCCGTCTGTCCATGGTGCACCGCCCTCGCAAACGCCGGAGTAATCAAAAATGCCCGATGAGATTTGGGGAGCGCGTCAACGCGCCCAACGGAAGATCCAGGTTTCCGAAACCGCCTTTCCGTCGACGAGCAGTTGCGCGCGCAGATCCGCCGGATCGCTGCCAGACGGGGCATATTCGAAGCGCAGTCGCTGCATGCCAGTTTCCGGCCCCGCAGCGACGCGCACATTGCGCACCTCACCAGCCGACGCCGTGACCTGAGTGGCGACTGCCGAAGGATTGCAACCGTCGCAACGCTCCGTGTTCGCGAAGTCCACGATGAAAGCGATGTCGCCCGACTTCGTCTCGCCGATGCGCGTCTGCGCCACGCTCGCGCGCCGATTCTCGATGGGCGGCGTCCAGCACCAGTGCATGCGGTAACGGTAGCGGTGGCCGATGCCGGGGCCAAGCCCGTCCTTCGGCCGCCAGAAGCAGACGATGTTCTCGTTGACCTCTTCCGGCGCGGGAAGCTCGATCAGATCGATGGAGCCCTCGCCCCAGTCGCCAACCGGTTCGATCCAGAGCGACGGGCGCTTCTCGAACTGCGCATCGGTGTCCTGATAGGCGGCGAACGAGCGCTCTTTCTGGATGAGGCCGAAACCCCTCGGCCCCTTGTCGACGAAGACCGAAAACTGCAGCCGCTCGGGATTGAGGAGCGGCCGCCAGATCTGCTCGCCCTGGCCGTTGAGGATCGCCAGCGCCTCGGAGTCATGCACGCGCGGGCGGAAGTCGCGCCGCTTCGGCGCGGCGGACGGGCCGAAGAAGAAGCGACTCGCGATGGGCGCGATGCCTGCATAGGCGATGCGGCGACGCGGGTAGATCGTGGCCTCGGTGTCGATGATCGTGTCGAAGCCCGGCGTCACGGTGAATTTGTAGCGCCCGACCGCGCTCACGCTGTCGAACAGCCCATGCACGACGAGCGACTGATCGACCGGGCGCGGCCGCTCGATCCAGAACGAGCGGAACAGCGGGAAGTCTTCGCCGCCTGTCTGCCCGGTGTTGATCGCAAGCGCGCGCGCCGACACGCCGAAGACCTGTCCGCTCGCGATGGCGCGGAAATTTGTCGCGCCGAGGAACCTCAGGAAGTCGCGGAAAACGCCGAGGCGATCGATCTGTGCCTGCGCATGGAAACCGGCGAAGTCGGATTGCGCGGGCGTAGCGGGTGCCTTCGCGGGCGCATTGAACTCGAAGGCATCCGCAGCATACTGAATCTTCGTCGCGCGGCCCGCATCGACCTGAAACAGCTCGACCGGGAACGCGAAGATCGCGCCGGCTGTGTGGTAAGGTTCGAGACGGAAAGGCACGTTATCGTTGCGCCAGATCGCCTGATCGTCCTTGTAGACGATGGCGCGGTTGTGCTGCTCGTAGGTCAGGTTGGCGAGCGCCTCGTCCACCTTCTTTTCCGGGGCCTTGAACGGCTCGTCGGCGCGGCGGCGCGCGAAGGCATCGAGCAACTCTTCCGAAAAGGGATAGGAATCCGGGCTGTCGGGCGAGAGATTGATTTGCGCAAAAGACGGCAGCGGGAACGCAGCCGCGGCGGCTGTGGATGCGGCAAGCTTGAGCCACGTGCGACGGTCCATTCCCCAACTCCCGAAAGTAATCTGCCGTTGCAGCGCGAAAGGATCTCTCGATCAGGTCAGATGCGACCAGACGGCGCCACGACAAGGTGTCCGTTCAAGACCGGATACAAATATTTCTACCCCGCCTAAGCAAGAGACGGTTTGGGGTTTTTTGGGGCGAATTTGAGGCGCTTTCCGGGGTTTCCGGCAGGAAGCGACGGGCAGCGTCCGCAAGCTTCAGAAAAGCGTGAAAGCGCGCTGTTTCAGCCGCTCCGCCCAAGCCTTCCGGCGTCGCGCCCCTTGATCTTGCGTGTTATGGAAGACTATCTGACCGATAGGCGTCGCGGCCTCTCATGCTGTGAGCCCCCAACCGCAAGCGGGTGCGAATGATACACTGGAAATCGAAATCCGTGCTCGGGCTTCTTCTGGCCTGCATCCTTCTTGCAGGTATCGCGTCGGCAGAAGCCGCGCCGATAAAGCACGTCGAGGTCGATCTTCTGGCCGAGAAGACCGCTGTGGTTCCGGGCGAGACGATTACTATCGCCGTGCGCGAGCGGATCGAGCCGGAGTGGCACACCTACTGGCTTAATCCGGGCGATTCCGGCGAGCCGACCTCCATCGCGTGGTCGCTGCCGCAGGGCTTCGAGGCCGGTCCGATCCAGTGGCCGCTGCCCGATATCATCCCTATCCCGCCGCTCGTGGATTATGGTTATAGCGGCGACCTCCTGCTTCTCACCGACATCGCCGTGCCGAAGGACATCGCGGGCGACAGCGTAACGCTGGCCGCGAAGGTCAATTATCTCGTCTGCAAGGACATCTGCGTCCCGGAAGAAAGCGAGGCGCGGCTGACGTTGCCCGTCGCGGCGGCGGGCGGAGGCACGCCATCGGACCATGCGGCGGCCATCGAGAAGGCGCGCTCGACGGTGCCGGTGCCGCTTCCGGGTTCGGCGGCCTATTCGGTCAACGCCGCCAAGGGCGAGCTTCGGCTGACCGTCAGCGCCGACGCTTCCATTCTCAACGGTGCGACGGATGCGCGCTTCTTCCCCCTCGGCTGGGGCGCGGTTTCCAACTCGGCACCGCAGACCATGGCGATCGAGGGCGGCAAGCTCACGCTCGACATGCAGCAGGGCGAGACGAAAGAGACGCCCGACAGGCTCGAAGGCGTGTTGGCGCTCACCAAGGGCGGCGAACGCAAGGGCTATGTGATTACGGCGACGCGCGGACCGGACAGCGCAGCGCTCGGCGCGCCCGCGAAGCTTGCTGAAGGCGGCGCGTCGGGTGGCGGCGGCATCACCGAGGCCGCCCATAAAGCCGCCCCCTCCGCCAGTGGCGCGGTCGTCGGCAACGGTCCCGCTTCGGACGAAGGCGCGGTAACGAGCGTCGGCCTCGCCATACTCTTCGCGTTCCTCGGCGGCGCAATCCTGAACCTCATGCCTTGCGTTTTCCCGGTACTCGCGATCAAGGCACTCGGCTTCGCGAAGAAGTCCGAAGGCGGGCATGTGCAGCAGGGCTTCGCCTATCTTGGCGGCGTGCTCGTGTGCTTCGCCGCGCTCGCCGCGCTCCTCGCCGTGCTGCGCGAGGGAAGCGCCGCCTTCGGCTGGGGCTTCCAGTTCCAGTCCCCCGCCTTCGTGCTGGCGCTCGCGATCCTGTTCTTCGTGATGGGGCTCAGTCTCTCGGGCGTCGTATCTTTCGGCGGCGGTTTGATGAATGCGGGCGACAGCCTCGCGCGAAAACCCGGCAATGCGGGCTATTTCTTCACCGGCGTGCTCGCAGCCGTTGCGGCGACGCCCTGCACAGCTCCATTCATGGGCGCGGCCATCGGTTACGCGCTGACGCAGCCGACCGCAGTCCTTGCCGCCGTCATGCTCGGCCTCGGCCTCGGCTTCGCGGCCCCCGTCATGCTTCTGAGCCTCAGCCCCGGCTTGCAGCGCATCCTGCCGAAGCCCGGCGCGTGGATGGAAACGCTGAAGCAGGTGCTCGCTTTCCCGCTTTACGCAACCGCCGCGTGGCTCGTCTGGGTGCTGTCGATCCAGACCGGCAGCGATGGCGTGATGGCGGCGGCGCTGGCATTCGTCGGCGTCGGCTTCGCGGCGTGGCTCGCGGGCAAGACGACCTACGCGCCACTTCGACTGAAGCTCATCGCGCCAATGCTCGGCGTCGCGGCGTTCGCGGTTTCGCTCTCGCTCGCGGAAACGGCGGGCAGCGTCAACATGGCGACGAGCGCGGAGAAGACGGCGCTCTCGGGCGAGACGTTCACCAAGGCGCGGCTCGAAGGGCTTATCGCCGAGGGCAAGCCCGTGTTCGTGAACCTGACCGCCGCATGGTGCATCACCTGCAAGGTGAATGAGCGCGTGGCGCTGAAGTCCGATGCCGTGGCCGACGCCTTTGCGAAGCGCGGCATCACCTATCTCGTCGGTGACTGGACGAGCCGGAACCCCGAGATCACCGACCTGTTGCAAACATTCGGGCGCGCTGGCGTGCCGCTCTACCTGTTCTATCCAGGTGGCGGGCAGGAGCCGCGCGTGCTGCCTCAACTTCTGACGGTCGGTCTTGTGCTCGACGAGACGAAAACGAAGGCGAAACTCGCCGGTCCATCCTCCAACAAGGGAGCCTGACGATGTCTTTCCTGAAACAGCTGGCCGTGCTTCTTGCGAGCGTCGCGATGACCGCCGCTGCTTACGCCGCGCCTGAAGTCGGCAAGCCCGCACCCGACTTCTCGGCCACCGACTCGAACGGCAAGACGGTGAAGCTCTCCGACTATCGCGGCAAGACGGTCGTGCTCGAATGGACGAATGACGGCTGTCCCTACGTGCAGAAGCACTATTCGACGAACAACATCCAGTCGCTCCAGAAGGACGCGGCGGCGAAGGGCGTCGTCTGGCTTTCGGTCATCTCGTCCGCGCCGGGCGAGCAGGGCGCAGTGTCGGGCGCGGAAGCAAACAAGCTCAGCGAAAAGCGCGGAGCCGCGCCCGCCGCCGTGCTTCTCGACCCGGAAGGCAAGGTCGGCCGCGCCTACGACGCGCGAACCACGCCGCACATGTTCATCGTCAACGGCGACGGCACGCTCGTCTATCAGGGCGGCATCGACGACAAGCCGACCGCCGTCCCGTCGGATGTCAAGGCCGCGAAAAACTACGTGCGCGCGGCGCTCGACGACCTCGCGGCGGGCAAGCCGGTAGCGACGCCGGTCACGCGACCTTATGGCTGCTCGGTGAAGTACAAGCACAGCTCATAGGGGCTAAGGCGCTCGGCCGAAACCAAGAGTTTCGAGGCCGGACGCGACAGCCTTCTTCATGACGGAGGGAAGCGCAAAGGCGGCGAGGTTGTCGAGCGCGGCCCATTCGCCGGAAAATGCCGCAGCGGCTGAAGGGGCGGTGTCCGCGTCGGCTGCGAACACGCGAAGCTCCAAATGGAAATGCGTGAAAGTGTGCTGAACGGTGCGCCCCGGTAGCCATGCTGCCCCCGCAGGCGATGTGTCGGCTCGCGGTGATGCAATAGCCGCCGCGTCCGCACCGACCTTCGGCCGCCCGCGCGTCGAGCGCGCAGCAACCGCGCCATCGGCGACCCAGTCCGATGTCGGCACCTCCATCATGCCGCCGAGCAGCCCCTTGTCCGCGCGCCGCCGCAGCAGGATGCAGCCGTCCCGCACGATCACGAAGGCTTCGCCGCGCCGCGTCGGCCTCGCCGCTTTCGCCGCGCGCAGCGGAAAGCGCTCCGCATCGCCCTTCGCAGCGGCGGCACAGAACGCCCGCACCGGACACACCAGACACGAAGGCGAGCGCGGGCTGCAAATCCCCGCGCCGAGATCCATCATGGCTTGCGCGTAATCGCCGGGACGCGACGCGGGCGTCAACTCGGCGGCTAGTTTGCGAAGCTCGCCCTTCGCGGCGGGAAGCGGCGTCTCGAGCGCGAAAACCCGCGCGAGCACGCGTTCCACATTGCCGTCAACAACTGCGGCGGGCAGATCGAAGGCGATGGCCGCAATCGCCGCCGACGTATATGCACCGACGCCCGGCAGAGCGCGAAGGCCCACCTCATCCGCCGGAAAGCCGCCCTGGGCCAGCGCTTGCGCGCAGGCGTGCAGGTTCCGCGCCCGGGAGTAGTAGCCGAGCCCCGCCCACGCCGCGAGCACCTCGTCGCGTGACGCATCGGCCAGCGCGTCAACGGTCGGCCAGCGCCGCGTGAACGCCTCGAAATAGGGGATGACCGCCTTCACGGTCGTCTGCTGAAGCATGATCTCCGACAGCCACACGCGGTAAGGATCGGCGAGTTCGCCCGGCTTCGCGCGCCACGGCAGATCCCGCCGCGCGACGTCGTACCAGCGAAGCAGCGCCCGCTGAAAGCTCTCGGCGGCGAATGCGGGCCGCGCGCTGTGCCTCTTCTGCATCAGGCGCACACCAAACAGCGGCACCCGGCGTTACGCGCCTTCATGTCATGCCTCGAATCAGCCATCGCCCAAGCTATGGCGATCTTCAACCAACACGGCAAGAGCAGCGGCGCAAACGCGTCGGCGGTTCCATACAAGGGTCCGGTTTCGGTCGGGCGGTTCATCGCGCCGGTCGCGGGCAAGACGCTCGCGCGGGGCGGCACGGTCATGGCCGAGCTTCTGGCGGAATGGCCCGCCATCGCGGGCGCCGGGCTTTCATCGCACACGAAGCCCGAGCGCCTGACAAAGGGTGCGCCGGAACCTGGCTTCGAGGGACGCACGCCGCCATCGGTGCTGCTTCTCAAGGTCGAGCCGGCAAAGGCGCTCGACGTGCAATATATCGCGCCGCAACTCGTGGAGCGGATCAACCGAACGCTCGGCTTCCGTGCGGTCAGCGCGCTTCGGATCGTGCAGGGGCCGATTTCGGCAAAGCCCGCAAAGCCTGTTCGCCGCGCGCCGACCCGGTCCGCGCCTGCCGCGACGGTCTCGCAGGCGGCGATCGCGTCGACAGGTGCTGCCCCAGCGGGTGCCACCGCCTCGACAAGCGGCACGCCCTTCGCAACACCCGAGCCCCAAGCTGCCATTCCGCAGCCACAGGATCGCCTCGCCGCCGCCCTCGCCCGCATGGCCGAAGGTCGAAAAGCGCGCGGTCTTTGATCGCGCTCTCCCCAGCCTCTTCAACAGTCGCGCTTGAAATTTATTGTCGCGCGCTCCAAAACATCGCAAATCGAATTTGATTTGGAGAGCGCTTGTGTCCTCGAAACTGAAGTTATCAGTCTTCGCCCCGGTGGCCGCCCTGGCCCTTGCTCTGGGCTTTTCTATCCTGATCGACGGTCGCTTTGTTTCGCCGGCCGTGGCGCAGGACGCGGCGGCGCAGCCTGCGCTTCCAGACATGGCACTCGGCAAGGCCGATGCGCCCGTCACGATCATCGAATATTCGTCGCTCTCCTGTCCGCACTGCGCGCACTTCCACAGCGACGTGCTGCCGGAACTCAAGAAGCAGTTCATCGATACCGGCAAGGTTCGTTATGTCCAGCGCGAGTTTCCGCTGAACGATGCGGGCTTCGCGGGCTCCGTGCTGGCGCGCTGCCTCGATTCGAGCCGCTTCTTCGCGTTCAACGATCTCCTGTTCAAGAAGATGGACGATTGGGCTTTCAAGCAGGACGCGCTGACGCCGCTCAAGCTCTATGCGAAGCAGGCGGGTTTGAACGATGCCGAGTTCAACAAGTGCCTCGCAGATGAAGACCTTCAGAAAAAGATTCTGGCCGTTCGCGGTCTCGGCGAGAAACAGGGCGTGCGCGGGACGCCGACGTTCTTCATCAACGGAAAGAAATTCGACGGCGCGCCCACGATTGAGGCTTTCGCCGAGGCGATGAAGCCGTATCTCGGCACGCAATAAGCAAGTCAGCGCCGCGAAAGCGGCGCTTTCCTTTTATAGAGGCCGAAGCGCGCCGAGGGAGGCGTGACCTCGTCTTCGAGGGTCAAGAACGGGTGGGACCGATGACACTTTCAAGCGTTGCACGTCTTGTTGGCGCGGCATCATTCGCGGCTCTGCTGGCCGGTTGCACCAGCGGCGTTTCGTTGCCCGCCATGCCTTCAATGCCTTCGCTTCCGTCGCTGTCGCTTGGCGCCGACGAAGCCGCGCAGGCTGACGCTGACAAGCCGAAGTCGGAGAGGGTGATCTCGGCGGCGGACCTCGCAGAACCCGGCCCGCTCGGCGATCAGGTGATCGGCAAGGGGAACGCGCCCGTGACGGTTGTCGAATATCTGTCGCTCACCTGCGCGAACAGTGCGAAGTTTCAGGCGGAGACGCTGCCGAAGCTGAAGAAGGCCTATATCGACAAGGGCAAGGTGAAGCTCGTCCTGCGCGAATATCCGATCGGGAAGGCTGCCGCCGCCACTGCCGTTCTAAGCCGCTGCCTGCCGCAGAAGGACTATTTCAAGGTCGTGGAGAAGCTTCTTTCGACGCAACAGACATGGGTTGCGCAGGAGGTTAAGCCCGACGACATTTACAATGCTGTGAAGTTCACAGGAATAAAGCGGGACAAGTTTGACGAGTGCCTCACGAATCAAAGCATTAATGATGCGTTGGTCCTGGTAAAACAGCGGGGCCGGGGCTTTGGCGTATCGGGCACGCCGACATTCTTCGTGAACGGCAAGAAATTGGCGGGTGCCGTGTCGTTCGAGGAAATGCAGCCGATTATCGAGGCTGCGCTGGCGAATCCCGCCGCGTCCGCACCGGCGGCGCAGCAGCCACAGTCCCAGCAGCACGTTTCCGCCAATCCGGCCTGACGCGATCCGCTCGCGTCTGCGGCCGGGCGGCGTGACGGGCGGTGAAACGGAAGGGCGAGACTTGTGCAGATCACACGGCTAAGGCTTCTTGGCTTTAAATCCTTCGTGGAGCCGACCGAACTTCTCATCGGTCCCGGCCTGACGGGCGTCGTCGGGCCGAACGGCTGCGGCAAGTCGAACCTGCTCGAAGCGCTGCGCTGGGTGATGGGCGAAACGTCCTACAAGACCATGCGCGCGTCGGCGATGGACGACGTCATTTTCGCAGGCACCGACAAGCGCCCGGCCCGCAATATGGCCGAGGTGATGGTTGCCGTGGACAACACGAAACGCACTGCCCCCGCCGCCTTCAACGATGCCGACGTGCTCGAAATCTCGCGCCGCATCCAGCGCGAGGCGGGTTCCGTCTACAAGGTCAACGGCAAGGAAGTCCGCGCGAAGGACGTGCAGATCCTGTTTGCCGATGCAGCGACGGGCGCGCGCAGTCAGGCGATGGTGCAGCAAGGCACCATCGGCCAGCTCATCAACGCAAAGCCGCAGGACCGCCGCCGCATTCTCGAAGACGCGGCGGGCATCGCGGGCCTTTATACGCGCCGCCATGAAGCGGAGCTGCGCCTGAAGGCCGCCGAGGCAAATCTTGAACGCCTGAAGGACGTGCTCGGCCAACTCGGCAACCAGCTTTCGAGCCTCCGGCGGCAGGCCCGGCAGGCGCAGAAATATCGCGAGTTGACGACGGAGCTTCGCAAGCTCGAAGCGATGCAGCATCACCTGCATTATTCGGCGGCGAACGTGGCCGTGCAGAGCGAAGAGGCGCAGCTTCTCGAAGCCCTGCGCGCGGTCGGCCAGTTCACGCAGGCCGAAGCGGCGGCGTTGCGCTTGCAGGCCGAGGCGGCGGACGCGCTCCAGCCTTTGCGTGACGAGGAAGCGACGCGCGCCGCCGTGCTCCATCGCATCGAGGTGGAACGCAACACGCTCGACCGCGAGGAAGCCCGCGCGAAGGAGCGCGAGGCCGAGCTTCGCGCGCGCCTCGTGCAGGTGCAGGCGGACGCCGAGCGCGAGGATGCCGCCATAGCGGAGGCGCGCGAGCTTCTCGAAAAGTTCGACCGCGACGAGGAGGCCCTTCGCGCGCTTGGCGACGGGTCGGAGGCGCGCGCCGAAACCGAAGCGCGGGCCGAAAACGCGATGGAGGGGCTGAATGAGGCCGAGGACGCGCTCAACGTCCTGACCTCGAAGGTGGCCGAGCTTCGCGCCGAGCGCCGCCAGCTTGAAGCCCAAATCGCCGAACATGGTGGCCGCGCGGGCCGCTTCGCGCAGCAGGAGGCGGAGCTTTCACGGCAGTTGGCCGATCTTCGCGCGCGGGCCGAAGCTGCTTCGCCGGTAGAAGATTTGCGCGAAGACGTCGCCATGCTCGAAGCGCAGATCGAGACCATCGAAGGCGATATCATCGCGGCGGAGGAAGCCGTCGCGGCGGCGCGGCTGCGCGAGAAGGACACGCGCGACGCGGCGGGCGCTGCGAGGCTCCGCGCGAAGAGCCTCGAAACCGAGGTGGCCACGCTCATCAAGCTGTTAAAGCCGTCCGACGCGGGTCGCTTCAAGCCCATCGTGGACCAGATTTCCGTCTCGGCGGGCTATGAGGTGGCGCTTGGCGCGGCGCTCGGCGACGACCTCGACGTGACCGCCGATCAGACATCGCCAACGCGGTGGACGCTTGTCAGCGACGCAGGCGGCGATCCGGCACTGCCCTACGGCGCGGAGCGGCTGTCGAACTTCGTGCGCGGACCGCTGGAGCTTTCGCGCCGCCTCGCGCAGATTGGCGTTGTGGCGAGCCGCGACGAGGGCGAGCGGCTGAAGGCGAGTTTGGCCGTCGGACAGCGTCTTGTGACACGCGAAGGCGACCTCTGGCGGTGGGACGGGTTCGTATCCGCCGCGAATGCGCCATCCGCCGCCGCGCGCCGTCTCGCCGAGCGCAACCGCCTTGCCGGGCTTGAGGAGCAGCTCGACGAGGTGCGCGAAGCCGCCGACCGCGCCGAAGCGGAGCGGCTTGCCGCACAGAACGCCGCGACCGAGGCGCAGGCGTCGGAGAAGCGTCTTCGCGAGGCAGTCCGTGCGTCGCAGGCGCAGTTGGCGCAGAAACGCGCAACCTTCTCGCAGGCCGAGCGGGCTGCGATGGAAGAGGCGAACAAGCTTCGTAATATTGAGGAAGCCCGCGAGCGCGCGGCCTATGCGCGCGAAGAGGCCGAGGCCGCCCGCGAGGACGCACAGGCCGCGCTTGAAGAGGCGCGCCCCGTCGATCAGGCCGAAGCCGAGTTGGCACGGCTCAAGGAGCGCGCGGCCGCCGCACGTGATGTCTATACTCAGGCCAAGGCCGCGCTCGACGACATCGACCGCGACATCCGCGCCCGCGCCTTCCGCCTCAAGCAGATCGGCGAGGAGCGGCTTCGCTGGCTTCAGCGCACCAAGAGCGCGAACGCGCAAATCAACAGTCTCGCCGAACGGCTCGACGGCATCCGAGCGGAACTGGCCGAGGCCGAGGAGCTTCCGGCGAAGATTGCGGATCGGCGTAACAAGATTCTCATGGAAATCGGGCAGGCCGAAACCGCGCGGAAGGCCGCCGCCGATCAGCTCGCCGCCGCAACGAACGGCCTTCGCGAAGCCGACCGCTCGCTTCGCGACGCGCAATCGGGGCTTTCCACCGCGCGCGAAACCCGCGCCCGCATCGAGGCGCGCCTTGAGGCCGCCCGTGAGCGCCGCGCCGAATATGCGAACGCGATCCGCGACACGTTCGAGTGTCAGCCGCCGGAGATCTTGAGCGCGGTTGGCCTTGAGGATGACGCGACGCTTCCGTCGCCGCAGGAGATCGAACAGCAGATCGTGAAGCTCAAGGCGGAGCGCGAGCGTCTCGGCGGCGTGAACTTGCGCGCTGAGGAAGAGGCGGCTGCGCTCGGCGGCGAGTTCGACGGCATGGAGAAGGAGCGCTCCGACCTTCAAGAAGCCATCGGCAAGCTGCGCACAGGCATCGCGAGCCTCAACAAGGAAGGCCGCAAGCGCCTGCTCGAAGCGTTCGACACGGTGCAAGCGCATTTCGTGCGGCTGTTTCAGATCCTGTTCGGCGGTGGCGAAGCCGAGCTTCAACTGATCGAGAGCGACGATCCGCTCGAAAGCGGCCTTGAAATCTTCTGCCGCCCGCCCGGCAAGAAGCCGCAGGTGCTCACGCTGCTTTCTGGCGGCGAGAAGGCGCTGACCGCGCTCGCGCTTATCTTCGCGGTGTTCCTCACGAACCCGTCGCCGATTTGCGTGCTCGACGAGGTGGATGCGCCGCTCGACGACGCCAACGTCGACCGTTTCTGCACCATGATGGAGGAGATGGCGCGCTCCACCGAGACACGCTTCCTCGTCATCACCCACCACCCGATGACCATGGCGCGCATGAACCGGCTTTTCGGCGTCACCATGCAGGAAAAGGGCATAAGCCAGCTCGTCAGCGTGGATTTGCAGGCGGCGGAGCGGTTCCGCGAGGCGAGTTGATCGTGGGAGGGGCGAGCGATCCAGATCTCCTGTCGGTGGGCGTCGGGTAGCGGCGACCTTTTGAGCAAGTGACCGGCTATTTTGGGCGCATGCGGCAACTTTATATCCCCGGATGGCTCCCTCGAAAACGATGGGCCGTGCTCAGACCGTAGTAAGCTTTTCTTAACACTTCGCGCGCGACGTTGACATTCCGTGTGTGAATCTTGAGGCAAGCCGAATCATTCCATAGTGGGCCCATGATGAGGTAACGGAATGGGAACTCGGTCGATGGCGTTGGCGCAGAAAACTCCCCACTGGGGCAGCATAGCTGTCGGCGCAGGCGTTACAGCCGCCGTGACGCTCTCGCTTGCGGGCCAAGGCGAGATAGCGCTCGCGATTTTCGCGTTTGTTGGCGCCGCCGCCGGAGTGCTTTTTGCGACGGGCCAGATCCAGTTCAAGCAGCCTGAGGGAACGACGGGCGATCCGGGCCTCGATGTCGTCCGGGCGCTTCCCGGCGCTATCGCTGTCACCAACAGGAAGGGCATCATTCAGGGCGGTAGCGACAATTTCATCGCGATTGTTGGTGGTTTGGGCGTTGATCAAAACCTCTCGCGGCTTGGTGATCGCGACCGCGAAACCGCGGCAGCCGTTTTCCGGCTTCTCTCTGCCGGGCGCGAAGGCAGAAAGCATACGGAAACAATTGTTTTGCCGAATTTGGGCGGCGGCGAAACTGCGGTGCTGGGGATAGCTCCCCTGGGCGAGCGGGGAAACCGGACGCAGCTTTTTCTCTGGCATATCGAGCAATTCAGAAAGGATGTATCGGGCGAGCGTCGCACCCCTGATCTGCTCGAGATGCTCCCCGTAGCCGCCCTGACGGTGAATAAGGATCTCAGCGTACAAAGCGCAAACAAGGCCTTCGAGAAGCTGGCGGGAGGTTCGCCCATCGGCAGGGAGGCTTGGTCGCTTTTCAGAACGCGGCGTGGCAATCCGCTCACGCGGGCAAGGCTTCGCGACGTCATCGCGAAAGCTGGAGGCAATATCCAGGTTCAGGTGGTGAGCGCCAACGGTTTCACCCGGCAGGCCTGTCTGCATTTGGCCGATACGCTCAACGGCGGCGGGGTGTGGCTCGTGACGCCTGCGGATGCCGCAGCCGGGCGACTGGATGAGGCATTCGAGACCATCGTCGCCTCGGCCCCCGACGCGATGGCAATCCTGAACACGAAAGGCGTGATCCTCGGCGCCAATGGGGTTTTCCGTCAGATTTTCGGGGCCGAAGGCGTAGACGGCTCGCAGGTGGCTGACATTCATGGCAAAGCGCTGACCTCGCTGCTTGCCGAATCCTCCGCCCAGACGGTGAAGGAAAAGATCGCCGCTTTGCTCTCCACCCCGGATGCGAACCCCGCTCCGGTCGAGCTTCATGCCGTTCCAAAGGACGCAATCAACCGCCGCATTCGGATTATGATCTTTCCGGCGGCGGATGGAAATCATCTGGTCGTAACCGCCGCAGAGCCCGTGGCGAGCGCGCTCACCGATGAGAAAGCGGCGCAAGGGCAAAAACTTCAGGCCGTGGGCGAACTCGCCGGGGGTATCGCGCACGATTTCAACAACCTGCTCACCGCTATCATCGGCTTCTCCGACCTGCTTCTGCGCCGCTTCCGCGCGTCCGATCCGGCGTTCAAAGACTTGATGAATATCAAGAATAATGCGACCCGCGCGGCTGAACTTGTCAAACAGATTCTGGCCTATTCGCGTCGGCAGACTTTGCGCCCGGCCATACTTCGGCTGACGGACGTCATCGAGGAATTCCAGGCGACGATGGGTCGAACGCTTGGGGAGAAGGTAAAGGCCAAGGTACAGCACGGCCGCGATCTTTGGTTCGTGAAGGCCGATGAAGGCCAGATTTTCCAGGTCATCATGAACCTCGCGGTCAACGCGCGGGATGCGATGCCGGAAGGGGGCGACATCACAATCTCCACAGCTAATGTTAGCGAGCGCGAGTCCCTTCTTCTCAAGGAGCGTGGCGTCGAGCGAGGCGAGTATGTCACCGTGGAGGTGCGAGACTCTGGGACCGGCATCAAGCCCGAGCATCTGGAGAAGATTTTCGATCCCTTTTTCTCGACGAAAGAGGTCGGCAAGGGAACGGGACTTGGGCTGTCCACCGTCTACGGCATCGTAAAGCAGACGGGCGGCACTATTCTCGTCGACAGCGAGATGGGAAAAGGGTCGTCCTTTCGAATTTTCCTGCCACGGTATGTCGAAACCGAGCTCGACCTGAAAGCCCTCGAAACTCGCGGTGAGGCGCCGGAGCAGACCATCGATCTCACCGGCAAGGCAACCGTCCTGCTGGTTGAGGACGAAGACGCCGTGCGCTCTTTCGCATCGCGCGCGCTTGCCACGCGCGGCTACACCGTGCTCGAAGCCGCGAGCGGCGTCGAGGCGCTCGAAATCATGGATCGGCACGAAGGCCAGGTTGACCTCGTGGTGAGTGACGTCGTGATGCCCGAGATGGATGGCCCTACCCTTTTGCGCCACCTGCGGCAGAGAAACCCAGACATTCGCATTATATTTATGTCTGGATATGCGGAGGAAGCTTTTCGCAAGAACCTGAGTGCCGACGAAAATTTTGTTTTTCTTCCGAAGCCCTTCACGCTCAAGAAGCTCGCCGAAACCGTCAAGGCCGCCGCTGCCTAGTCGACGCGCTTGCACTCCTCGCCAGATTCCGAAAGGTGCGCTGCTCTCGTTCATGCACGAACTCATACTGAGATTGCCAGACTTCTATCTCAGGTTGAGTTCAACTTTATCGCGGAACAAATGATGAACTCAAGCTCGCCTCTTGCCTTTTCCACAGTTATCGGCTTCGGGGTGACGCAATTGCAACGGACTGGACAATTGACCGAAGGTTGCATTAAAACACTTGCACACAAGAACAAATGAAGTACATTCGGTGTCGTTTGCAAGTCCATGGCCGCTATGAAATAAACAAGGATAACGATTCATGAGCGAGACGCCGTTCCGCGTGATCGAAGGGAATTGGGACAGCATGGACAAGCAGAAAGCCCTCGAAGCCGCCTTGAGTCAGATTGAGCGGAATTTCGGTAAGGGATCCGTCATGCGGCTGGGCAAGAACGACAAGCTCGTCGAGGTCGAAGCGATTTCCACTGGATCGCTGGGCCTTGATATCGCGCTCGGGATAGGCGGGTTACCGCGTGGCCGTGTCGTCGAGATTTTCGGACCTGAATCGTCTGGCAAAACGACGCTCGCGCTGCACGTCATTGCTGAAGCCCAAAAAAAAGGCGGCTCCTGCGGGTTTGTGGACGCCGAGCACGCGCTCGATCCCGGCTATGCGCGAAAGCTGGGCGTCAATCTTGAAGAGTTGATCATCTCGCAGCCCGACGCGGGCGAACAGGCGCTCGAAATCACCGATACGCTGGTGCGCTCCGGCGCGATCGACGTGATCGTGGTGGATTCGGTTGCCGCATTGACACCAAAGGCCGAAATTGAAGGCGAAATGGGCGATGTACTGCCGGGCATGCAAGCTCGCCTCATGAGCCAGGCGCTTCGAAAGTTAACTGGATCGATCTCGAAATCGAATTGCCTTGTTATCTTCATCAATCAGATTCGCATGAAGATCGGCGTGATGTTTGGCAATCCAGAAACCACCACGGGCGGCAACGCACTCAAATTCTACTCATCCGTGCGCCTCGACATCCGGCGCATCGGACAGATCAAGGAGCGGGACGAGGTTGTCGGCAATCAAACTCGCGTCAAGGTTGTGAAGAACAAGGTGGCCCCTCCATTCAAGCAGGTCGAGTTCGACATCATGTATGGCGAAGGCATCTCGAAGACAGGGGAACTGGTCGACCTCGGGGTGAAGGCGAACATCGTGGAGAAGTCAGGCTCCTGGTATTCGCATGACAGCCAGCGAATTGGACAGGGTCGAGAAAATGCAAAGGCCTTTTTGCGCGGCAACCCTCTGGTGGCTGAAGCAATAGAACGGGAAATCCGGGCCAATGCCGGACTGATCGCGACAAAAATCCTCGACGGCACGGATGGCGACGACGATAGCGGCGACGGTGAGATTCCAAGCGAGGCTGAGGCACCGCCCCCGAGCCGGAAGGGAGCCAGCCGTTAGGCTGCGGGTTGGTGTGTCAAATCGGTCTGATGTGGCGGGATTGCTGTGGGCGGCTTGCCCTATAAAGGGAAATTGCGGTATCGCTGTCGAGTGCCGATATGCTTTATCTCTGGCGCGGGTTGGTCACCGGTAAAGCCGCGCTTGTCCATTGGAAACGAATTTGGTTATGAGCACCCTTAACGAGATCCGCGGAACCTTCATCGATTTCTTTCGCAAGAATGGGCACGAGCACGTTCCCTCGAGTCCGCTCGTGCCTCGGAACGATCCGACGCTGATGTTCACGAACGCGGGCATGGTGCAGTTCAAGAACGTCTTCACAGGCATGGAGACGTTGCCTTACAAGCGCGCAGTTACCGCGCAGAAGTGCGTGCGCGCCGGCGGCAAGCACAATGATCTCGACAATGTCGGCTATACCGCGCGGCACCATACCTTTTTCGAGATGCTGGGCAATTTCTCCTTCGGCGACTATTTCAAGGAGCGCGCCATCGAGTTGGCGTGGACGCTCGTCACTAAGGAATACGGCCTCGACAAGAAGCGGCTTCTCGTAACGGTCTTCTCCGAGGACGATGACGCGCACGCCCTTTGGAAGAAAATCGCCGGGCTGCCCGATGACCGCATCATCCGTATTCCGACTTCTGATAATTTCTGGTCGATGGGGGAAACAGGCCCCTGTGGTCCTTGCTCTGAAATTTTCTTCGACCATGGTCCGAAGGTTCCAGGAGGCCCTCCCGGAAGCGAGGACGCGGACGGCGACCGTTTCATTGAAATCTGGAACCTCGTTTTCATGCAATACGAGCAGGTTTCGAAGACAGAGCGGCTCGACCTGCCGCGGCCCTCGATCGATACCGGGATGGGACTTGAACGGGTTGCGGCGGTGCTGCAAGGCGTTCACAATAATTACGATACCGACCTCTTTCAGGCGCTAATCCGCGCTTCGGTCGATGCCACCGGAGTGCCGGCCGAAGGCGCCGCGCTTCCGAGCCATCGCGTCATCGCCGACCATCTCCGCGCTTCGGCGTTTCTTATCGCGGACGGCGTCTTACCCTCAAATGAGGGGCGTGGCTACGTTCTCCGTCGCATCATGCGACGCGCAATGCGCCACTCCCATCTGCTGGGCGCTGAAGAACCGTTGCTCTACCGTCTGCTTCCCGTTCTGGTTCGGGAGATGGGGCAGGCCTATCCGGAACTTGTGCGCGGGCAGGCGCTGATCGGCGAAACGCTCAAGATCGAGGAGGTCCGCTTCCGGAGGACGCTTGCTCGCGGCCTGAGCCTTCTCGATGATGCCTCGGGTTCGCTGGGCGCGGGCGACACCTTTTCCGGCGACGTCGCGTTCAAGCTGTATGACACTTACGGCTTTCCGCTTGATCTGACGCAGGACGCGCTGAAAGCCCGCAGCATCAGTGTCGATATCAAACAGTTCAACGCCGCGATGGCGCAACAAAAGGCCGAAGCGCGCAAGGCTTGGGCGGGTTCCGGAGAGGCGGCTACGGACAAGGTCTGGTTCGATGTGCTGGATCAGGCCGGAGCGACTGAGTTTCTGGGTTATGAAACCGAAGCCGCAGAAGGCCAGATTGTCGCGATCGTGAAAGATGGCAAGCCGGTCAAACAATTGAAAACTGGCGAAGAAGGTATCCTTATTCTCAACCAGACACCCTTTTATGGCGAATCTGGCGGCCAGGTCGGCGACAGGGGTGTTATTATCGCGCCGAAAAGCGCCCACTTCGACGTTTCCGAGACGCAGAAGAAGCTCGGGAAGCTCTTCGCCCATGTCGGCACGGTCAAAAAGGGGCCGCTCAAGGTCGGCGATGCCGTCGAAATGCAGGTCGATCATGCGCGCCGTACCGCGATCCGCGCGAACCATTCTGCGACACACCTGCTTCACGAGGCGCTGCGCGAGACTCTTGGGACGCATGTCACTCAAAAAGGCTCGCTCGTCGATCCGGACAAGCTGCGCTTCGACTTCTCGCACCCGAAGCCGCTTTCCAAGGAAGAACTCGCAGCCGTTGAAGAATTGGCCAATGCGGTCGTGCTGCGCGATAGTCCTGTGGTGACCCGCCTTATGGCGGTGGATGATGCCGTCGCTGCAGGCGCCATGGCGCTTTTCGGCGAGAAGTACGGGGAAGAAGTGCGCGTCGTGTCGATGGGTGAGGCCAACCATGACGAACGCGGAAGCCGCGCCTTCTCGGTGGAACTATGCGGCGGCACGCATGTGCGGGCGACGGGTGAAATCGGCCTCGTCAAGGTCGTGCAAGAGACTGCGGTCGCGGCCGGTGTTCGACGCATCGAGGCGCTGACCGCAAATGCTGCACGCCTGCATCTTTCGCATCAGGAAGCGGCTCTCCGGCAAGCCGCCGAACTCCTCCGCGTTGCGCCATCGGAAGTCCCGGCGCGTCTGCAGAATCTGATCGATGAGCGCAAGAAGCTCGAGCGCGAATTGGCCGACGCAAAGAAGAAGATCGCGCTCGGCACTGGCGGCGATCAGGCCGGAGCTGAAAATCCGGTGCGCCAGGTTGGCGACGTGACCATGTTCGCGCGCACGGTTCAGGGCATCCAGCCGAAGGATCTGCGCAGCCTGGTGGATGACGGCAAACGCCAGATCGGGTCTGGGATCGTCGCCATCGTCGGTGTCACGGACGACGGCAAGGCGGGCATTGTGGTCGGCGTAACAGGCGATCTTACGAAACACTATAGCGCAGTCGATCTCGTCAAGGCCGGCGCGGCGGCGGTCGGCGGACAAGGCGGCGGTGGCAGGCCGGATCTGGCGCAGGCCGGCGGTCCGAACGGAGCGAACGCTGAAGCTGCCCTGAACGCCATCGCTGAATGCCTCGCGAGCGCGACTGCCGCCGCATGACCGACTAGCGGAAAGATGGAGGGTGCAGGGCGGCTTTTGCGATCCGGGACCACAGCTCTGACGAGTAATTGTCTGATCGCGCATAATCACAGAGCGGTGCTGGGCCTGCCGTTAGCGTCGGAATATAATCCGGATGAAGCAACTTGATCGGTGAATCTGTCTAACTTAAAAGCGGAGACCGTTTACCGATCAGATTATGATGCGAATTTGATTGGAAGGTCTGGTAAGAAAAATAAGCGTCGGCGACCTAAAGGCCCACCGTAAAGGCGGTGCAACGTTAGCGGGGCGTCTTCCGCAACCTTCGCCTGATGCGTGGGCAGGCTCCGCAATGGCATGGCGGTTTTTGCGATAGAATCATGCGCCAACATGACTTAGAGCGCTTATGATTGGTCAAAAGCGCTGACGCTCATTCCGCGCGACCATTCAGCACCTGCGGTGAGTCCTCGAACCTTCGCCGCCGCCCTTTCAGCTTTTTGTCTTTTCCATTATGTAAGGCGCCATGACCGAGCCGAAATCGCCCGAGCCGATGAACACCGAGCCTTCAAATACCGTTGCCGCCACAGCCGCGCCAACGGCGGAGGCCGCCAAAGGAGCGCCCAAAACCGTGACGCCACTTTCGCGCATCCGCAATTTTTCGATCGTGGCGCACATCGATCACGGCAAATCCACGCTCGCCGACCGGCTCATTCAGTATTGCGGTGGAATGACCGACCGCGAAATGGCGGGTCAGGCGCAGGTTCTCGATAACATGGATATCGAGAAGGAGCGCGGCATCACCATCAAGGCGCAGACCGTGCGGCTCGACTACAAGGCCGAGGACGGCGAGCTTTATCAGCTCAATCTGATGGATACGCCGGGGCACGTCGACTTCGCCTATGAGGTGAGCCGCAGTCTCGCCGCGTGCGAAGGCTCGCTCCTCGTCGTCGATGCGAGCCAAGGCGTAGAAGCGCAGACACTCGCGAACGTCTATCAGGCGCTCGACAACAATCACGAAATCATCCCCGTCCTGAACAAGATCGACCTGCCAGCCGCAGAGCCGGACCGCGTGAAGCAGCAGATCGAGGACGTGATCGGCCTCGACGCATCCAACGCGGTGGAGATTTCGGCCAAGACCGGCCTCAACATCCAAGCGGTGCTCGAAGCCATCGTGCACCGCCTGCCGCCTCCGCGCGAGGGCGACGTCAAGGCACCGCTCAAGGCAATGCTGATCGACAGTTGGTACGACCCCTATCTCGGGGTGGTGGTGCTCGTCCGCATGATCGACGGCGTGCTTAAGAAGGGCATGCGCATCAAGCTGATGGAGACCGGCGGCGTCTACCCGGTGGATCGCGTCGGCATTTTCCGTCCGAAGCAGGAGATGCTTGATGCGCTCCGCCCGGGCGAAGTCGGCTTTTTCACCGGCGCGATCAAGGAAGTGGCAGATACGCGCGTCGGCGATACGATCACCGAAGAAAAGCGGCCCACGGCGAAGGCCCTTCCGGGCTTCAAGCCGGTGCAGCCGGTCGTGTTCTGCGGCCTGTTTCCAGTGGACGCCTCGCAATTCGAGGATTTGCGCGACGCGATGGGTAAGCTGCGCCTTAACGACGCAAGTTTCCAATACGAGATGGAGACGAGCGCGGCGCTCGGCTTCGGCTTCCGCTGCGGCTTTCTCGGCCTGCTCCACCTCGAAATCGTCCGCGAGCGCCTCGAACGCGAATTCAATATCGATCTCATCACCACCGCTCCTTCGGTGATCTATCGCCTCTACATGATCGATGGGCAGATGGAGGAGATGCACAACCCTGCCGACATGCCGGACATCGTGAAGATCGACCACATCGAAGAACCGTGGATCAAGGCCACCATCCTCGTTCCCGACGACTATCTCGGCGCGGTGCTCAAGCTGTGCGAGGATCGGCGCGGACGGCAGATCGATCTGTCCTATGCCGGCAATCGCGCCATGGTGGTCTACGAACTGCCGCTGAACGAGGTGGTGTTCGACTTCTACGACCGGCTGAAGTCTGTTTCGCGCGGCTATGCCAGCTTCGATTACCAGCTCATCGAGTACCGCGAGGGCGACCTCGTGAAAATGACCATCCTTGTCAACGCCGAGCCGGTCGACGCGCTTTCGATCATCGTGAATCGCGGGCGCGCCGAGACGCGCGGGCGCATGATGTGCGAGAAGCTGAAGGAGTTGATCCCCCGCCACCTCTTCCAGATCCCGATCCAGGCGGCCATCGGCGGGAAGATCATAGCGCGCGAAACGCTGTCTGCACTCCGAAAAGACGTCACCGCGAAATGCTATGGCGGCGACGTCAGCCGCAAGCGCAAGCTGCTCGACAAGCAGAAGGAGGGCAAGAAGAAGATGCGGCAATTCGGTCGCGTCGAAATCCCGCAAGAGGCCTTCATCGCCGCGCTGAAGATGGACGCGAACTAGCGGCGGCCGTGCACAAGCGGCGGGTATCCGTATAATTTCCGTGCGCGAATAAAGAATTACAGCATCTCCGGCGCGCAGAATGAAAATGGGTCTAGAAGACCAACCGGTGGACCGGGGACTTGTCCTGCCGAGAAGACGAACAAAAACAATAGACTCCAAGCTCCTTTCTCTTCTATTCGAAGCGATGGGTACTTAGGGCGCATGCCGGTTGCAGTGGGGCACCGCGAGCGGCATGATAAAACAAGAGTCTGGGCATGACGGTCGAGTTGACTTTGGGTAGCGTCGCGCTTGCGGCGTGGGTATTTCTATTGGCCGCTCGCGGGGGATTCTGGCGAGCGAAAGTTCAGGAAGAGAAAGAGCGCGCATTCGCGCCCGCGACGTGGCCTTCGGTGACGGCCGTCATTCCAGCGCGGAACGAGGCCGACGTCATCGATCGATGCATTTCGTCGCTGCTGTCGCAGGATTATCCCGCGCGGCTGGACGTGGTTCTCGTTGACGATCAGAGCGACGATGGCACATCGAAAGTCGCGCGCAAGGCCGCCGAAGCGCTCGGCGCAAGCGACCGCCTCACCATCATTTCGGGCCAACCGCTGCCGCGCGGCTGGACGGGCAAGCTTTGGGCCGTCAACCAGGGCGTCGCGGAAGCTTCATCGCGGCCGCTTCCCTCGCGCTACATGCTCCTAACCGACGCCGACATCGCCTATGATCAGGGCGTGGTTCGTCGCCTCGTAGCCCGTTCGGAAGGGCGCGGCCTCGTCCTCAACTCGCTGATGGTCAAGCTCCGTTGCGAGAGCTTCGCCGAGCGTATGCTGATCCCGGCCTTCGTCTTCTTCTTCCAGATGCTCTACCCGTTTGCGTGGGTGAACCGCCGCGACCACCCGATGGCGGCGGCCGCTGGCGGCTGCATGCTCGCGCGGCGCGACGTACTCGAAGCGGCGGGCGGCATCCGCGCCATCCGCTCGGCGCTGATCGACGACTGCGCGCTTGGCCGCGCCATGAAACGCAAGGGGCCGATCTGGCTCGGGCTCACGAACAGCGTCCACAGCCTGCGGCCCTACCCTCATTTTGAAGACATCCGCAAGATGGTGGCGCGCTCGGCCTACGATCAGCTCAACTATTCGCCGCTGTTGCTCGCGGGCACCGTCATCGGAATGACGTTAACCTATCTTATTCCGCTCTGGCTCGCGGTTTTCGGCACCGGTCTTGCGCAAGCCGTAGGCGCGATAAGCTTTGTCTTGATGGTGGCGGCTTTCTGGCCGATTGTCCGCTTCTACAAGCTTTCGCCGTTGTGGTCGGCAGCGCTGCCCGCCATCGCGGTTCTCTACATGACGTTCACGGTCGACTCCGCGCTCCAGCAATGGCGCGGCAAGGGCGGCCTTTGGAAGGGGCGCGTTCAGGCGCAGCGCGCGGAGGCATCATGACGGCGGGTCCGGTCTGGGAAGCAGGCGAGAAGACGCATCGTGACGAGAATTTCCCGGTCGCGTCGTTTCTCGTGTCGAAGCGGCATCGAGCGCCGATCATGGCGTTCTACCGCTTTGCGCGCGCCGCCGACGACGTCGCCGACGATCCAAACCTTTCCGAAGACGAGAAGGTTTTCACGCTCGACGCGTTCGAGGCGACGCTGCTGGGCCAGACCGACGCCATCGCACATGCCGTGCCGCTGCGTGCTGCCCTCGCCGAGCGCGGGTTATCGCCGCAGCACGCGCAAGACCTGCTGATCGCGTTCCGCCGTGACGCGCGCCAGACGCGCTATACCGACTGGGACGACATCATGGATTATTGCCGCTATTCCGCCATGCCGGTCGGGCGCTTCGTGCTCGACGTCCACGGCGAAAGCCGCGACACGTGGCCCGCGAACGACGCGCTCTGTGCCGCGCTTCAGATCAACAACCACCTTCAGGATTGCGGCGCGGATTATCGCCGCCTCGACCGCGTTTACATCCCGCTCGATCAGCTTGAGGGGCGCGGCATCGCCGTGGAAGCGCTCGCCGCGCGGAAAGCCTCGCCCGCGCTGCTCGAAGTGATCCACCATCTTGCCGCGAAAACGGAAGCCCTCCTCGGCTCGGCGCAGCTTTCGCATGGCATCCGCGATACACGGCTCAGCCTTGAAGTCGCCGGTATCGAGCGGCTCGCGCGAAAGATCGTGCATCTCTTGAAGGAGCGCGACCCGTTGAGCGAGCGCGTGCATCTATCGAAAACTGCGTCCGCTTCGAACCTGATTGCGGCGGCGGGCCTCGAACTCGGTCGGCGGCTGTTCGCGCCGGTTACCGCTCAGCCTGCATTGCGGGGTGGCAAATGACCGCGACCGAAGTTCTGGACGACCTCCGGCATCCAGAGGATGAGGCGTCGAAGCGCGCGCTCGGCAGCTCGTTCTATGCCGCGATGCGCATCATGCCGCCCGGCCAGCGCGAGGCGATGTTCGAGATCTACTCCTTCTGTCGCGCGGTGGACGACATCGCCGACGACATCGAGGGAGACGCGGAGGGCCGACTTCGCAAGCTCGATCTGTGGCGGCGCGACATCGACGCCGTATATCGTGGCGAACCTGTGCGCGGGCTTACCGGGCTCGCCGTCGCCGTGCGCGACTTCGGACTAGAGCGCGAGGACTTCCGCGCCGTGATCGACGGCATGGAAACCGACGTGCACGGCCCCGTGCAGGCACCAACCTTCAACGACCTCGACCTTTACTGCGATCGCGTGGCGAGCGCTGTCGGCCGCCTGTCGGTGAAGGTGTTCCGCATGCCGGACCACGCTGGCCGCGAGCTTTCCGAACATCTCGGCCGTGCGCTGCAACTCACCAACATCCTGCGCGACCTCGACGACGACGCCGCCATCAACCGGC
This sequence comes from Rhodomicrobium vannielii ATCC 17100, assembly GCF_000166055.1. Classification (NCBI taxonomy): domain Bacteria; kingdom Pseudomonadati; phylum Pseudomonadota; class Alphaproteobacteria; order Hyphomicrobiales; family Hyphomicrobiaceae; genus Rhodomicrobium; species Rhodomicrobium vannielii. Next base: position 3,280,098 of record NC_014664.1, on the reverse strand, counting down.
TCTACCTCCCGCGCGAATTCCTGGCCGACGAGGGCATCGAAAGCACCGCCCCCGACACCGTGCTCGCGCACCCGGCGCTTGGCGAGGTTTGCAATCGCATCGTCAAGCTCGCGCGCTGGCACTTCGCCGAAGCCGACCGGATCATGAAGGCGCACCCGCGTCGCATGGTGCGTACGCCGCGCGTGATGTCGGAAGCCTACAAGGCCATCCTCTCCGGCCTCATCAAGCGCGGCTTCAAACCGCCGCGCACGCGCGTCAAGCTTTCGAAGCCGCGCATCGTCTACATCGTCCTGCGCCACTGCATCGTCTAACAATGGATCAGGCCGACTCGACACAGACCCGCGACGAAGGCGGGACCGCGCAAGGTTTGCCCGAAGCGCCCGCAGCCGCGAGCAGTGGCGCGCCGCTCACGCATGTCATCGGCGCGGGGCTGGCTGGCCTGTCCGCCGCCGTTCGCCTCGCCGAGCGGGGCCACCCCGTCGCAGTCTACGAAGCGAGCATCCACGCGGGCGGCCGCTGCCGCTCCTACTACGACGCGACGCTCGATCAGGTGATTGACAACGGCAACCACCTGTTGCTGTCCGGCAATGACTGCGCCTTTCGTTATCTCGCGCTGATCGGCGGCGCGGCGAAGATGCACGCCCCGGCGAAGGCCGAATTTCCGTTCGCGGATCTCATCACCGGCGAGCGCTGGACGCTCAGCATCAATGACGGTCGCCTGCCGCTCTGGCTGTTCGACGCCAAACGCCGCGTGCCGGGCACGAAGCCGCTCGACTATCTCGGCGCGGCGCGTCTGATGTGGGCCGGCGCAGACAAAACTGTAACTGATGTTATCGCGCCCAAAGGCACGCTCTATGAGCGGCTCTGGCTGCCACTGATGATCGCGGCGCTCAACACGGACCCCGCCGAGGCATCGGCGAAGCTCGCGGGCACGATCATGCGCGAGACGCTGGCGAAGGGCGGCGAAGCCTGCCGCCCGCTCGTGGCGGAGGGGTTGTCTGCGGCGTTCATCGATCCGGCGCTCGACTATCTGCGCGCGCGGGGCCACAGCGTCACCTTCGGGCGGCGACTGAAGCGCATCGCCTTTGCAGATGGCCGCGTGACCGGCCTCGACTTCGGCGACGGCGAAATTCCGGTGGCAGACGGCGAAACGGTCATCCTCGCTGTGCCCCAGTGGATCGCGCCAACGCTCGTCCCCGGCCTTTCCGCGCCGACCGAGGTCCGTTCCATCCTCAACGCGCATTTCCGCATCGCGCCGCCGGATGGATTCCCGCCGCTGATGGGCGTCGTGGGCGGCACGATCGAATGGCTCTTTGCATTCGAAAACAGATTGTCTATTACGATCAGCGGCGCGGATCGACTGGTCGACCGTCCACGCGAAACACTCGCCGCCGATCTCTGGCGCGAGGTTGTTACAATTACGGGGCTTCCCGCCGAACTGCCTCCGTGGCAAATCGTCAAGGAAAAGCGTGCTACGTTCGCCGCTACCCCCGCTCAGGATGCCGTGCGCCCGGATGCGACAACGCAGTGGCGTAATCTTTTCCTCGCGGGCGATTGGACGCAGACCGGCCTTCCCGCGACAATTGAGGGGGCGATCCGCTCCGGCGAGCGCGCCGCCCTGTTGACGATGAGGGTTTAGAGTAATGATGGATATGACCGGCCGCAACGGCGCCGATTTCGCCGAAGGCAGCGCCGAGCGCTTCGATTTCGATCACGCCCATTTCGATCGCAGCCATGGCAGCCTCGCAGATCGCGCCTTCCTCCAAGAACGCATCAATGCCGCGTCGTCGGCCCTGCTCTCCCACCAGCGCGAAGACGGCCACTGGTGCTTCGAGTTCGAGGCGGACGCCACGATCCCGGCTGAATACGCGCTGCTCGTGCATTACCTCGGGGAAGAGCCGAACCTTGAGCGCGAGGCGAAGATCGCCACCTATCTGCGCCGCATTCAGGGCGAGCACGGCGGCTGGCCGCTGTTCCACAAGGGCGAGTTCGACATGAGCGCCAGCGTGAAGGCCTACTTCGCGCTGAAGATGATCGGCGACGACATCGACGCGCCGCACATGGTACGCGCCCGCGAAGCGATCCTGTCGCGCGGCGGCGCGGAGATGGCGAATGTGTTCACACGCATCCTGCTCGCGCTGTTCGGCGTGGTCACGTGGCGCGCGGTGCCGGTGATGCCGGTCGAGATCATGCACCTGCCGCGCTGGTTCCCCTTCCACATGTCGAAGGTGTCCTACTGGGCGCGCACGGTTATGGTGCCGCTGTTCGTGCTCGGCGCGCTGAAGCCGGTGGCAAAGAACCCGCGCCGCGTCTCCGTTGACGAGCTGTTCCATACGAACCCGAAGAAGGTCGGGCCGCGCCCTCGCGCCGAAGGCCAGAGCCGCGCGTGGTACACATTCTTCGCGGGCGTAGACGCCTGCCTGCGCGTGGTCGATCCGATGCTGCCGAAGCGGTCGCGCAAGAGCGCTATCGGCAAGGCCGTCACCTTCGTGAAGGAGCGGCTCAACGGCGAGGACGGCCTCGGCGCGATCTTCCCGGCCATGGCGAACAGCGTGATGATGTATGAGGCGCTCGGCGTGCCGGAGAACGACCCGGACCGCGCCATAGCCCGCTATTCCATCGAGAAGCTGCTGTTCGAGACGGAAAACGAAGTCTACTGCCAGCCCTGCGTCTCGCCGGTGTGGGACACCGGGCTCGCCGCGCATGCCCTGCTTGAGACGGGCGGCGAGGCCGAACGCGAAGCTGCGCAGCGCGGGCTCGAATGGCTGAAGCCGCTTCAGGTGCTCGATGTGAAGGGCGACTGGGCGGACCAGAAGCCCGACGTGCGCCCTGGCGGCTGGGCGTTCCAGTATGCCAACCCGCATTATCCCGACGTCGATGACACCGCCGTGGTGGCGCTGGCTCTCGACCGGGCCGCGCACCTGCCCGGCAGCCACGCCGACTCCGAACAGTCCGTCGCGCGCGCCAAGGAATGGGTTTCCGGCCTTCAAAGCAAGAACGGTGGCTGGGGTGCCTTCGACGCGGACAACACCTGCTATTACCTGAACAACATCCCGTTCTCGGATCACGGCGCGCTGCTCGACCCGCCAACGGTGGACGTCAGCGCGCGCTGCGTGTCCATGCTCGCGCAGCTCGGCGAGAAGCCCGACACCAACGCGACCATGAAGCGCGGCATCGATTATATCCTGTCCGAGCAGGAAAAGGACGGCTCGTGGTTCGGCCGCTGGGGCTCGAACTATATCTACGGCACGTGGTCAGCGTTGTGCGCCCTGAACGCGGCGGGCGTTGCGCATGAGTCCGCAGCGATGCGCCGCGCGGTGGCTTGGCTCGTTTCGATCCAGAACGAAGATGGCGGCTGGGGCGAGGACGGATCCAGCTACAAGCTCGACTACAAGGGCTATGAGAAGTCGCCCAGCACCGCATCACAGACATCGTGGGCACTGCTCGGCCTGATGGCGGCGGGCGAGGTCGATAATCCGGCGGTCAAGCGCGGTATCGCGTGGCTCGTCGCGAATCAGAATGAGGCGGGCACCTGGAAGGAAGAACGGCACAACGCGCCCGGCTTCCCGCGCGTGTTCTATCTCATCTATCACGGCTACTCGAAATACTTCCCGTTGTGGGCGTTGGCGCGCTATCGCAACCTCACGAGCGGCAACCGCGCGCCCGTGATGCACGGTATGTAGCAGCGGCGCGGCCGCTCAGCCGCGCTCGCTTTCGCTTCAAGCGGGGCGCGTCCATCTGCGGGCGCGCCGAATTTGTACCCTGGCTGCCCAAACAAACAGCGGGAGTCGCCCGCGATGGGGTGAGTCTGCGCGGAGTGCTGGGCATGGCGCTCGCCTTGCGGCGTCGCCGTTGCTACCAATCCGATAAACGCGAACGCACGAATTCGCGCGCGATCTTAACCTCATCTTCAAGGCTTCTTGCCCTCGCGCAAACTGTCGGCTAGCCTCGCTCGCACCGAAAGCGTTCTGCGCTTGCGGTGAATGATGTGTCCCCTGAGAAGATAGTCCGTTCGGCAAGGGGACGCTGGTTATGCCAATAACCGCGGGTGAACAACAAAGCCCGGTCTGAGTCTGAGCGGCTTTGCAAAAGGTAACGCGGCGACTTCGCTCTGAGGTGCTCTCAATGACAATGCTCGCCGAAAAACCCGTCCTCGTGGCCACGGGCATGGACTTCGAGGCGCGTCTCGCCGAGAAGCACGGCGGCGCGCTCGCCGTTTACGGGCAAAACCGACCGAAATTGCTCGACGGTTTGCACACGCATGCGCGGGCCGGTGTGCGTGGCCTCCTGAGCTTCGGCACGGCTGGCGGCCTGCTGCCCGCGCTGAAGCCTGGCGACATCGTCGTCGCAACGGCCGTGTTGACGGTGGACGGCGCGTTCGAGACGGACGCGCGCTGGACGCAATCGCTCCTGAACGCTCTGCCGCACGCCTATGCCATGCCGGTTTACGGCTCGGAAACGCCCATCATCTCGGCGTTCGAGAAGGAAGCGCTCGCATCGAACACAGGCGCGGCGGCGGTGGACATGGAATCGCAGGTCGCGGCCGCAGTCGCCGCTCATTATGCGCTGCCCTTCGCGGTTCTTCGTGTGGTGATCGATCCCGCCGACCGCGCCGTGCCGCTAAGCGCCATCGCCGGCGTGCGTGAAGACGGCACCACAGACGCCGTCGCGGTGCTACGCTCGCTCCTACGCCACCCGCGCGACATTCCCGGCATCATCCGCCTCGCGGGCGACAGCCAGAAGGCCAAGCAAGCGCTCGCCGACTGCCGGAAGACGCTGGGACCGCTTTTCGGTCTGCCGGAGCCGGTGGAAGTACCGCTACACACCGAGTAAGCCAGCGTCACCGGGCGACGCTGGAGACCCGGAGAAGGCAAACAGTTTCGCCTCGCGGGCTAGCCGCGAAGCGTCCGACGTTATTCGGCCGCCGAAAGACGCTGGGGCTTCTCTTCCTCATCCGCGATCCGCTTCATTTCCTGCTCGACATGAAGCGAATGCACATAGGTCGCGGGACGCTGATCCGCCATCGAGATTTCCGGCGCGAATGGGCCATCCGTGCGGATACCGGTCCACATGAGCTTGAGCATGCTCAGCGGGTTGGCGATGCTGGCATGCGCCGCCGTCGGCTCGTAGCCGCAATGCGCCATGCAGTTCGCGCACTTCTCGTAGCGGCCTGTGCCGTAGGAGTCCCAGTTCGTGGTCTCCATCAGTTCCTTGTAGGTGCGCGCGTAACCCTCGCCGATCAGATAGCACGGCTTCTGCCAGCCGAAGATGCTGCGCGTCGGCATGCCCCAAGGCGAGCAATGGAATTCCTGGTTGCCCGCGAGGAAGTCGAGGAACAACGGCGAGTGCGTGAACGTCCAGCGCTTGCCCTTGCCGAGCTCGAAGACCTTGCGGAACAGTTCCTTGGTCTTGCGACGGTTCAGGAAGTGCTCCTGATCGGGCGCGCGCTCATAGGCATAGCCGGGCGAGATCGAGACGCCGACGCCGAGCTCCTTGCAGAAGTCCAGGAACCGCGCGAGTTCCTTCGGGTCGTAACCGTCGAAAACGGTCGAGTTGACGTTGACCTCGAAGCCCTTCGCCTTCGCCAGGCGGATCGCATTGAATGCGCGGTCGAACACGCCCTTCTGGCACACGGACGCATCATGATGCTCGCGCAGGCCGTCGAGGTGCACCGAAAAGAAGAAATAAGGCGACGGCTCGAACAGATGCAGCTTCTTCTCAAGCAGCATCGCGTTTGTGCAGAGCGAAACGAAACGCTTCTGCGCGATGAGACCCTTCACGATCTGGTCGATCTCGCGATGGATGAGCGGCTCGCCGCCGGGGATCGCCACCATGGGCGCGCCGCATTCTTCCGCCGCGTCGAGGCATTCCTGCACCGACAGCCGACGGTTCAGGATCTGATCGGGATAATCGATCTTACCGCAGCCCGCGCAGGCAAGGTTGCAGCGAAAAAGAGGCTCCAGCATAAGCACGAGGGGGTAATGTTTCCGCCCCTTGAGCGTCTGCTTCAGAAGATAAGCCCCAATCCGTCTTTCCTTGAAAAACGGCAACACCATTGCACGCTGCTCCCACTAATGTCGCGCGAATGCGCGTCTCGGCATTTCGTTATGATCGAGAGAGGGACTTAGCCCCGATAAACTCGATCTCAAAGGGCGTGTAGCTGGACGGGGAGACGAAACTCCACGTTTTCTTCAACGCCTGGTAAATTTGTCACGTCGACCGGGCCAAGCTTTCGCAGGGCTTCGATCACGTCTTGAACCATCCCCTCGGGTGCGGAAGCTCCGGCGGTCAGGCCGACGATTTGCGCACCGCGCACCCAATCGGGTTTCAATTCGCTGCCATCCGCCAGCAGATAGCTCGGCACACCCGCCTCTTCGCCGATCTCGCGCAGACGGTTCGAATTCGAACTGTTCTTCGCGCCGACGACGAGAATAACGTCCGCGATCTTGGACAACTCGCGCACGGCCATCTGGCGGTTCTGGGTGGCGTAGCAGATGTCGTTCGTGCCGGGCCCTATGACGTCCTTGAAGCGGTCCTTGATCGCAAGAATGATCCCGCGAGTGTCGTCAATGCTGAGCGTCGTCTGGGTGATGTAGGCGACCGGCGTATCGCGCGAGACAGGCAGCGCCGCGACATCGTCTTCCGTCTGCACCAGATAAACCGTGCCGGGAATCTGGCCCATTGTGCCCTCGACCTCCGGATGTCCGGCATGGCCGACAAGAATGAGCGTGCGCCCCTGACCGAGGTATCGCTTGCCTTGCAGGTGAACCTTGGTAACGAGCGGGCAAGTCGCGTCGATGACGGGAAGGCCGCGCTCCTCGGCCGAAATCTCGACATCCTTGGCGACGCCGTGCGCGCTGAAAATGGTCACGGCACCTTCGGGGATCTCATCGATCTCATCCACGAAGCGGGCGCCCTTGGCCTTAAGGTCGTCGACGACGTGCTTGTTATGCACGATCTCATGCCGGACGAAAACGGGGGCGTCGTATTTTTCGAGCGCGCGCTCGACGATCGATATTGCGCGGACAACCCCGGCACAAAAACCACGCGGCTGAACCAGAACGACTTGTATGCTGCCATTAGCGCGAGCGAGTTTCTGCATCCCGGTCACCTCGTATCGATGACGTGGCCCATTTTCCACGCAAACCACTATAATTGCCTCTCGCCAACAAGCCGCTCGCACCCACCGTTCCGAAGCTGGCCCAATAAACAGTCGTTCGAATGACACTTTTGGGGAGTGCCTTTCCAGCAATCAAGATCAAACGCCCCTTTCAGTCAGGACGCCCCTGAATACTGTGATTTTCCAGCACCACAAGCACCTTGATCTGCATCTACCGCGCCAAGATGTGTTACCTAACAGGCGCACCCGCTGATAACTGTTGCAGTGATTATGCCGGATCCGCCGTATTTAAAGTCTAAACTCCACGCCCCTCGCCGGACAAACCCACCCAGAGTAATGTTCATTCACTGAACAAAGGCGAAAATTTGCCTAAGTCGACGGTGAATACGGGCCATGCAATTCTCGCAGGGTAACGAAAATGAAAAAGGCCGGCGGACCGGCCTTTCATCTCGCCATGATCAGCTTGAACTACATCGTCCTCATGCGGTCCCAGGTCACCACGACCTTCGCGCCAACTTTCGCACGGCGATAGAGATCAGCAGCGTCCTCGTTGTACATACGGATACAGCCGTGGGAAACCTGCTGGCCGATCAGCCAAGGCGCGTCCGTGCCGTGGATGCGGTACAGGGAGTCGCCGAGATACAAGGCGCGCGTGCCGAGCGGATTGCGCGGATCGCCGCCGGGCACGTAAGCCGGAAGCTTGGGATTTTCCCTGCGCATGTCGGCAGTTGGCGTCCAGGCCGGGTTTTCGCGCTTCTGGCTGACATAGCTCACGCCGGACCACTTGGCTTCCGCCTTCGGGATCGCGATCGGATAGCTATAGGCCACAGTCTTGGACTCGACGTAGTAGAGACGGCGATCGCCGAAGCTGACGATGATATCGCCCACATTATGGTTGCCATTGATCCTGACGACCTGGCGCCCCTGCGGGCTCATCGGACCGAAAAGGTCATTGAAGAAACTGTCGAGAAACGCAGCACTCGCATTCGTGGTAGCGATTGTCAGGGCAAGGCCCGCAACCGCGATTTTCATAATGAGGCGTGACATTCAAATCCCTCCGGCGTCTCACCAATCTCAACCTTCAACGAAGAAGCCTCAGCTTGCTCTCTCAACGGAGTAGCTCAGCCGCGGTTCCTCATCGCAAACGGCTTTTCGAAGGCCACAACTTTCGTTTGTGAGAACATAACCAACGGGAGGCTGTACGTCAGCCCCTAAACCGCCGCCTTCTTGCCGCTTTGCGCGAGCGATGTTGCGAAGATGACACGTACGGATGACTGGCCAATTAATATGAGCAGCCAGTCAAACAAATATTTCAACTGCCGCTGATCACTTTTTCCGGAACTTGTCCAGACTGACAACTTCAGCGGTCTTCCGATGCTTCTCGGCCGCATCGTCCTCATCCTCAGTCGCCTCGATGGCAATCTCAGGTTGAGAATTGTCGTGATGGGGAATGGCCTGAACCTCCTGCTCCGCGAGCGGAGAAGGAACGAGAGAGAGCCCCTCGTCGGCCTTGGCCAGTTCACCCTCGGACGCACGCAGGCCGAGCGCGAAGTGGACGCTCGGATCCTGGAAGATGCGCACCGCGCTGAACGGAATGACAAGCCGCTCGGGAATATTGTTGAAGGACAGCCGCACCTCGAAGCGATCCTCCGTCACCGCCAGATCCCAGAACTGGTGCTGGAGGACGATGGTCATCTCGGTCGGATATTGATCCTTGAGACGCTTCGAAAGACCGACGCCCGGAGAGCGCGTGTCGAACGTGATGTAGAAGTGGTGATCGCCCGGAATGCCGCGCTTCAGAACACGCAGAAGAACGGACCGGACGACCCCGCGCAGGGCTTCGAGCACGAGATCGTCGTACGGGATGGTGTCTTCGGGCATGTCTGCTTCTACAAGATAGGCCATGGGCCGTGAAGGAAGTGGCGGGCTTCTGTTGCCCGGCGCCCGCCAGCCGCGCCTAATAGCAGCTACGCCATCAGGACTTTAGTTCGGTGCAGTTACGCCGCAATCGCGACGGGACGAGCACCAGCATAGTTGTCATTCGCAACTATCATTTTGGCCCAAAACGGCGGTACCATGCCGAGCGAAAGACCACCTTTTACACCCTCGTCGATCCTATTTCGCCCCCATCAAAAGCCGTCGCCATTGCGGCGCAGGCATCGCCGTTAGACGGCTTGTGGTGGAGGCGCCGGGTACCGCCCCCGGGTCCGATAGGCTTATTACGATATCCATTTATCGCCATAGCTGGCGAACCAGCAAAGAGTAATATAGAACGTCTCCAGCCCGTTGGAAAGACGGCGGCGCAAGAATGTCGACATACGCAGCATGTATGTCACGCTTGGCGCGAAAAATCGCGCGCCCGGCACGCGAGCGGGGGCGTGTTATTCGATCACGATCTTTGGTCCCTTGACCGTGGCGGCGCCGGACAGGCCGCTCCAGATCGAAGCGGCGATCTCCCGGTAAAGCTTCGCATGCATCGATCCGGGGTCCGAGACGACGATGGGCCGCCCGGCGTCGGATGTTTCACGCACGGCCATGTGCAGCGGAAGCGCGCCGAGGAACGGCACGCCGAGCTTCCTGGCCTCGTTCTTCGCCCCGCCATGGCCGAAGATGTCGGACTGCTCGCCGCATTTCGGGCAGATGAAATAGCTCATGTTCTCGACGATGCCGAGCACGGGCACGTTGACCCGCTTGAACATCTCAAGGCCCTTGCGCGCATCGATCAGCGCCAGATCCTGCGGCGTGGACACGACAACCGCGCCGGCAAGCGAAGCCTTCTGCGCCATGGTGAGCTGCGCGTCGCCGGTGCCGGGCGGCATGTCGACCACGAGCACGTCGAGTTCGCCCCACGCCACATCGTTCAGCATCTGGGTCAGCGCCGATATGACCATCGGGCCACGCCAGATCATCGGCGTCTCCTCCTCGACGAGGAAGCCGATGGACATCGTCTTCAGCCCGAATTTTTCGATGGGGGCGAGGATATTGTCGCCGATCAGGTCCGGCTTTTCCGAAATCGCGAGAAGGCGCGGCACCGATGGGCCGTACACATCCGCGTCCAGGAGGCCAACCTTCAGGCCGTTCGCGAGAAGGCCAAGCGCGATGTTGACCGCCGTCGTCGATTTGCCGACACCGCCCTTGCCCGAAGCCACCGCAATGATGTGGCGAACACCGCTGATCCCGCGCCCGATGGCAGCGTCAGCCTGCTTCGCCGCCTCGCCTTCCTTCGCATCGGCCGTCAGAACCAAGGTCGCGCCAGCAACCCCCGGCAGCGCCCGCACCGTCTCTTCCGCCTCGCGCCTGACCGCTTCATAGGCGCGCGCGTCTCTCGGCGGGACGCTCAGCGCAAAATACACCTTGCCCTTCACGATGGCGATCTCGGACAGGATGCCCGCCGAGACGAGGTCCACGCCTCCAGGCGTTCGGACGCTCTTGAGGGCTGCGAGTACAGTTTCTTTTGTCGGAGTGTCGGGCATGGGAACCGCCGGCTGTTTGTGGATGGATTTTTTCTTAATCTAGGGTGCGCGGCAGCGACACGAAAGCGCCTTCCTTGAATCGCCGCGCAGAAAACGCCGCGAAGCTCTCCTTGGGAGGCGGTGCCAGCAGCCGCAAGCCGCCAGAACCGCCTTCACCAAACGTTCACTCACACAAAGTCCGCGTTCGATTTAAATTGTTTGACGTACTCCTCATATAAGATCGGCGCGTTGCTCAGGTTCTGGCGGGGAAATCGATGGCGCTTCCGGCTCAGCGTGACGGCTCCTATTCACCCCTGATGATCCTGCTCCTCGTGGGGCTTTCGATCCTTGCGTGGATATCGACCTATTCCGGCATGCTCTATCTGATCGAGGCGGGGTCGGGCGACATCGGGCTGGGCGCGAAGATCGCCATCGCGTTCGCGGTCCTCATGTTGCAGGGCATGATAATCTATATCCTCGACGCGCTTTTCTCCGGCCAACTCCGCTTTTCGCTCTACCCGCTCTACATCCTCGGCTATGTCGTCCTGTTCCTGATATCGGTGGCCTTCGCCTTCGGCTTCTACTGGCGCTTCCTCGAAGCAGGCGCGCAGACGGCGCAGGCGGCCGGTTCTTCCGTCTATCAGGTGCAGCGATCGCTTCAGAACGGCCAGAGCCGCCTCGAACTGCTGCAAACGGCGCTGTCGACGCTCGCCACCGTATCCTCGCAGAAGGCGCAGATCGAGCGGACGGCGGGCGGCACCTGCCCGGCGAGCCGCGCGGGTGACGGTCCACGCCGCCGCTTGCGCGAGAGCGATGCCCAGCGCTTCCAGTTCGCCAACGATCTGATCGCGTCGCGCACCGGCGCCGTGAAAACTGACGTCGCCGATCTCAATACCGATCTTCAGCGCATCCTGAAGAAAGATCCGGCCACCATCGATCCCGAAACCGGCACGCGCACTGCTTTTATCGAGGGCCTCGACCGCAAGCTCGGCCTCGTGACCGAACGCTTCAACGCGCTCAAGACCGATCCGCAATTCCGGCAGCTTCGCGACGAGCTTCAGGCGCGCGGCAGGCAAACATCATTCCCGGACGAGCGCGGCGGCATCTTCCCTTGCCCGGACGGCCAGCTTCAGACCGCGCTTAACGGCGTCGTGCGCTCTATCGACGAGCTTCCGCAGTTGCAAAAGCCGGAGCTTCGCTCGGTGGAGGGCTCCGAAGCCGTAACCGAGGCGTTTCGCAGGCTGTCGAACACCGCAACGGGGCTCGTATTCCACGGCAAGGCACCGCCGTCGCCCGAGCGCATCCGCGCCGAACAGGCCGCCAACCCATCGGCAACCGTAACTCAGGACGAGGCTGGCCTCAGCGACCGCGATTACATCCCGCTTCTGATCGCGATCTTCGTGGACGTGTGCATCCTGCTCGTTTCGATCAATCGACCGTTCGGCCCGTTCTTCAACCTCGGTCAGGATCTGGCGCGGGCGCAGGCGCGCGGGCCGATGCGTGGCGTCCTCAACACGTTCTATCGCGTGTTTCAGGATCAGTTCGACGCGCAGACTCCGCCGACGCCCGCCGAGCTAATCGCGCCGCTTCAGGATGTCGTATTCGATCACGGTGGCCAATATTACGCGGCCGTGCCGCTCGATTTCCGCGAGGAAAACTACGACCTGTGGGCACGCGCGCGAACCAACGCCCCAAGTTACGAGTCCTCGCGCGCGCTGGAGCGCTCGCGCTATCTCGCGGCCGTCTTTGCGATCCTCGAAGGCGAAAAGCTGGTGCGCCTGTTGGGTGTCGAGCGGCGCAGTCGTTTCCGCCGCGACGAGGTGGACGGGCTCGATGAGGAGGCTGTGCGCCGGAAGCTCGACCGGCAGGGCAGCATGTATGCGCAGGCCGACGCCTTCCGCATTTACCGCTTCCGTCCCGGCAAATGGGCGGAACTGCTGATCCAGACTGTTGGCAGCGTCTCGGCGCGGGCAGAGGAACGACGCGGCCTTCCGCTTTCGCTTCGGCGCCTGCCTTCCGAAGTCGCATCCGGCGCCGAGCAGAAGGCGCTTCCCGAGAACAACGAACCCTCGGCACTGCCCGGTAGCGACGTGGAGCCGCCCCGCCGTCTTCCCGATCGTTCGCGAGTCGAGTAGCGGCGGAGCGCGATGCGCCCGTTTGGGTGCGATCGGGCGCATAGCAGCTCTGATCGAATCTTGAGCAGACCGCCAGCGGACCAGTCGCCGCATGCATCCCGAAGCGGCAAAAGACCTTCTAAAACCCGATGGCCAGAAGAAGCCCCGCCGTCGCAACCGTCACCAACGCGGCAACCCCATAAGTCAGAAGCCGCCGCCCAGTATCGCTGAACACATGCATGTCCTTCAGCGTGAGGTAAAATCGCTCGGCCGCGTGCCAGAAGAACAGCGAGATCACGGCCCAGATTACCGCCTTGCCGAGCCAGTTTTGCGTGAACGCAAGCGCGTTTTCGTAACTCAGCGCGTCGGGCGCGATGCCGATGCCTTGCGGTGCAAGAAAACCGGTCACGAGGATCAGCCCGGCGCCGAACAGCGCCGACAGCGTGCCGCCCGCGCCGAACAGAAGCCAGAAAATCGGCGCGTTGCTGCGCTTTTCGGGTGCGTGCGGCATCAGAACGGCCTCCACAGAACGAATACGACAAGCGCCGTCGAGCAGACCACCGCGACTGATGTGCCCACCAGCGTGATGGTCCGTTGAGGCACCGGCGTGCCTCCGAGAATAAGCTTCGGCATCGTCTTCGGCAGGATCTGGAACCACGTGCGGACGTGCCAGAGCATGGCGATCAGCAGCGCGCCATGTAGCACCAGCGAGGCGGGCGAAGCGAGCCAGCCGCGCCAGGCGTCCCATGCCTCCAGGCCACGCAACAGCGCAACGAGACCGGACAGCAGCACGGCGGCGTATACCGCGATGGTCACGCCCGAAAGCTCGCGGATCGTGTAATGCCGGAAGGGCCGGTGCGCCCACCAGTCGCGGGGCATGGGGCGCATATAAGGGCGACGTTCGCTCATTTCGCGTCCCTCTTCTTCAGGAAGCGCAGGAAATAGTCGAGCGCTGTGTTCATCTTGTTCTGGTTGACGGCGTGCATCGGGTCTACGGCCTTGGGGCAAACATCGCTGCATGCGCCGACCGCCGTGCAACCCCACACGCCGTCCTCGCCATGCACCGCGTCGATGCGCAGCGCGCTGCCGCCATCGCGCGAATCGCCATCGTAGCGCTGGAGGATCGCCATTGCGGCCGGGCCGATGAACTTCGGGTTCTCGCCATATTGCGGGCAGGCGGCGTAGCACAGCATGCAGTTGATGCAGGCGCTGAAGTTTTCATAGGCGGCCAACTGCGCGGGCGTCTGATTATATGGCCCTTCCGAAACCGGCTTCGGATGCTTGGGGATGAGCCAGGGCGTGACGCTCTCGATCTTCTTCACGAAGTCGTCCACCGTCACCACGAGATCGCGCTCGATGGGGAAATGGTTCAGCGGCTCGACCGTGACGGGGCCCGGCGCGAGATCGCGCAGCAGCGTATGGCAGGCCAGTTTCGGCTCGGCATTTATCATCATGCCGCAGCTTCCGCAGATCGCCATGCGGCACGACCAGCGATAGGTCAGGCTACCGTCAACGGTGTCCTTGATCCACTGAAGCCCCTGCAAGACCGACATGTCGCTCGTGTACGGCACGGTGAAGCTCTGATGGTGCGGCCTCTCGTCCGTCTCCGGATTGTAGCGCAACACGCGCAATTCGATGGTCTTATCCGCGCGCTCAGTCATGCTTGTGCTTCGCTTCTTCGAGTTTGACGCCTGCTTCGCCATAAGCGCGCTGGCCGGGCGTGGATTTGGTGATGGTCACGGGCGCATAGGTGATTTCAGGCGCCGCGCCGTCGCGATAATGCGCGAGGCTGTGCGCCAGGTAACGTTCGTCGTCGCGGTTTTCGTAGCCGTCGAGCCGCTGATGCGCCCCGCGCGACTCCTTGCGCTCCAGCGCCGAGTACGCGATGGCCTCCGCGACGTCGAGCTGAAAGCCGAGTTCGATGGCTGTGGTCCAGTCGGTGTTCCACACGCGGGTATGATCGTCGAGCGTGACATCCGCATAACGCTTCTTGAGGTCGGCGAGCGTATCGCAGGTTTGCTGTGTCTCGTCGCCGAGTCGGTAGATGCCGCAACCGCGTTCCATCGCGGCGGTCATTTCGTCGCGCAACGCCGTGTGTCGTTCGCCTTTGCCCTGCCGGTTCAGAAGCGCCAGCGCCCGGCTTTCCGCCGCGCGCGCCTGATCGAGAAGACGGCCGGTGTCGCCATCCGAAGAGCCTTGCGCGAACGCCGCCGCCTGCTCGCCCGCCACGCGCCCGAACACCGAAAGCTCCGCGAGCGAATTTGAGCCGAGCCGGTTCGCGCCGTGAATGCCGACGCTGGAGCATTCGCCCGCAGCATAGAGGCCGGGCAGCGGCGCGGCGGTGCGGCCATCCACGAGAATGCCGCCCATCGTGTAGTGCACCGCCGGGCGCACCGGGATCGGCTGCTCCGCCGCATCGACGCCCATGTAATCCTTCGCGAGGTCATAGATTTGCGGCAGACGTTCGAGGATCTTGTCGCGGCCGAGATGCGTGAGGTCGAGCAGCACCGCTGCGCCATGCGGCGTCTCGACAGTGCGCCCTTTGCGCTCCTCGTGCCAGAATGCCTGGCTGAGCCGGTCGCGCGGGCCAAGCTCCATGAATTTGTTGCGCGGCTCGGCCAGCGCGGGGCCGAGGCCGTAGTCCTGCAAATAGCGATAGCCGTCCTTGTTGCGCAGGAATCCGCCTTCGCCGCGCGCACCTTCCGTGAAGAGCACGCCGCTCCCCGGCATACAGGTCGGGTGATACTGCATGAATTCCATGTCGCGCAGGGGCACGCCGTGACGGAAGGCTAGCGCCATGCCGTC
This sequence comes from Rhodomicrobium vannielii ATCC 17100, assembly GCF_000166055.1. Classification (NCBI taxonomy): domain Bacteria; kingdom Pseudomonadati; phylum Pseudomonadota; class Alphaproteobacteria; order Hyphomicrobiales; family Hyphomicrobiaceae; genus Rhodomicrobium; species Rhodomicrobium vannielii. The sequence continues at coordinate 3,264,607 of NC_014664.1, read as the reverse complement.
GCCGGTGACTATGCCGCCGTTGGTATTCTGCGGGTAGACGCGGCCCGCGCCGCCCGTCGCGATGATGACCGCCCGTGCGGTGACGGCGGTGAATTCGCCGGTCGAGAGGCTGAGCAGCACCGCGCCTTGCGCGCGGCCATCGTCCACAAGGAGGTCGGTACAGAAGAACTCATCCAGCCGCCGGATGGCCGGGTACTTCATGGCTGTCTGGAACAGCGTATGCAGAATATGGAAACCGGTGCGATCCGCCGCGAACCAGGTGCGCGCGATTTTCATGCCGCCGAACCGACGCACGGCGATGTCGCCATCCGGCTTGCGGCTCCAAGGGCAACCCCAGTGTTCGAGCTGGATCATTTCCGGCGTGCAATGCTCGACGAAAAATTCCACCACATCCTGTTCGCAGAGCCAGTCGCCACCCGAAACGGTGTCGTCGAAATGCGCCTGAAGGCTGTCGGTGTCCTTCAACACGGCGGCTGAGCCGCCCTCCGCCGCAACCGTGTGGCTTCGCATCGGGTAGACCTTCGACACCAGCGCGATCGACAAGCCGGGTGCGGCTTCGGCGGCCGCGATCGCGGCGCGCAGACCCGCTCCGCCCGCACCAAGGATCAGAATATCGGCTTCGATGTGCTCCACTCGGAGTTCTCCCTCCTGCGCGGGGTACTTTCGGTCCGCGTTCGCTTCAAATGAAAATGATTGGCGACTAGATCAGTCTGCGCAAATCGAACTCGATTTGACGCGGAAAGTGATCGACAACTTTACAGCGTCATGCCTCGGCACAACGCTATGGAGCCGCTCACCGCGCCAATGGTCGCGGCCAAGATAACCGATCCGTGATGAAAGATCGTCGGTTCTGTGTCCCCAAATGTATTGTTCCACGGCTTCCACAGGCCGCTCGTCATCTCCCGCGCCGAGGATCTCGAACGCGCTTTCTCATGTCTTGCCCTTTGAACTCCGCCGCGAGCGCTCCAGACCCCGTTCCTATCAGATTGCGTCGCATTCGATCGGTATACGGTTTCTTCTTCAAGTTCTGCACGCGGGTTCGCGAAAGAGGACGCCGGCTCGCGAATAACAAACAAAAGCCTGAGGACGCGTGACAAGCGACTCCGCCCTCACTCAGCTTCGCGACGCGCTTGCACGTTTCGCGGCTGGGCTCGCGTGATCGGTAGGGCGGCAAAGAAAAGGGCCGCGCTTGACGGCGCAGCCCGAAATCTGTTTCGTCGAGGCACCCGCCGCGCGGTTGGTAAATGCTGCGGGCGCTTTTCGCGGAGACGCTGGCCCGCTTACGCGGCTTCAGCCTCGTCGTCCTCAACGTCCTGAACGGGACCGGAGTCGAGCCCCTTTGCGCTGGCGTCGCGGTCGACAAGCTCGATCACCGCGAGCGGCGCGTTGTCGCCATACCGGAAGCCCGCCTTGAGAACGCGCGTATAGCCGCCCGGACGGTCCGCATAGCGCGGCGCAAGCGTGGCGAACAGCTTTGCTAACTGGGTCTCGTCGCGAAGACGGGACGCCGCGACGCGACGCGCATGAAGATCACCGCGCTTCGCAAGCGTGATCAGCGCCTCGACGACGCCGCGCAGATCCTTCGCCTTCGGCAGGGTGGTCACGATCTGCTCATGCTTGATAAGAGCAGCCGCCATATTGGCGAACATGGCCTGACGGTGGCTCGCCGTACGATTGAATTTACGACCGGATCTACGGTGACGCATTGTCTCGTCCTCAAAACTTCGCCGCGCCGGACTGCGCCCCGCGGTCTGATTGGTCTGTTAGTAATGGTCCTCGAAGCGCTTCGCCAGTTCTTCGATGTTCTCCGGCGGCCAGTTCGGGACTTCCATGCCGAGATGCAGCCCCATGCCGGCCAGCACCTCTTTGATTTCGTTCAGAGACTTACGCCCGAAATTCGGCGTGCGCAACATCTCCGCTTCGGTCTTCTGGATCAGATCGCCGATGTAGACGATATTGTCGTTCTTCAGGCAGTTCGCCGAACGCACCGAAAGCTCGAGTTCGTCCACCTTCTTCAGCAACGCCGCGTTGAACTCGAGTTGCGGGATGCGCTCCTCGGCAACTTCCTTGCGCGGCTCTTCGAAGTTCACAAAGATCGACAGCTGATCCTGAATGATGCGAGCCGCGAGTGCCACAGCGTCTTCCGGAGACACCGCGCCGTTCGTCTCGACATCGAGCGTCAGCTTGTCGTAATCAAGGATCTGCCCTTCGCGCGTGTTCGCGATGCGGTACGAGACCTTCTTGACCGGGCTGTAAAGGCTATCTACGGGGATGAGGCCAATTGGCGCGTCATCCGGGCGATTGCGCTCGGCGGGCACATACCCCTTGCCGATGGCCGCTGTCAGCTCCATACGGACAGTCGCGCCTTCGTCGAGCGTGCAGAGGACATGGTCGGGATTGAGGATTTCAACATCCGGACCGGCCTCGATGTCGCGCGCGCGGGCCACGCCGGGGCCTTCCTTGCGCAGAACCATGCGCTTCACACCCTCGGAGTGAATGCGGAGGGCGACTTCCTTGACGTTCAGCACGATGTCGGTGACGTCTTCGCGAACGCCCGGGATGGACGAGAACTCGTGCAGCACGCCGTCGATATGAATAGTCGTGACAGCGCCGCCTTGAAGAGACGAAAGCAGCACGCGGCGCAGCGCGTTGCCGAGCGTCAGCCCGAAACCGCGCTCAAGCGGCTCCGCGACAATTGAAGCCACGTATTTCGGATTCGCCCCGGGGACCACATTGATCTTACCCGGCTTGATGAGATCCTGCCAATTCTTGTTAAGCACGTTTCTTTCCTTATACGGCGGCATCGAACGCGAGGTTCCCCGCGCTCGTTAATTCATACGAAGCTTGCCCTAGCCTCGACTCGCGCCACCCGTCAAAACGGCGGCACGCCGGAAATGCAAAAAGTCTCTCCGCCGGGAAGGCCCGACATCGCAACCCTAAACGCGACGGCGCTTGCGCGGGCGGCAGCCATTGTGCGGGATCGGAGTCACGTCACGGATCGACGTCACCTGAAAACCGCAAGCCTGAAGCGCACGCAAAGCCGACTCACGTCCCGAACCCGGGCCGCTCACCTCGATCTCGATCGTGCGCATGCCATGCTCCTGTGCCTTGCGGCCTGCGTCTTCGGCGGCGACCTGCGCTGCATAGGGCGTCGATTTACGCGAACCCTTGAAGCCCATAGCGCCAGAAGACGACCAGGAAATCGCATTTCCCTGCGCGTCGGTGATCGTGATCATCGTGTTGTTGAAGCTCGCATTCACGTGCGCAACGCCCGATGCAATATTTTTCTTCTCGCGGCGTTTGACGCGCGCTTTTTCCTTCGCCATCGTCCCAGTCCCAAAAAATCGAAGCTACAACGCGATCTTCAAATCCGACGTGATGCCGGAAGAAGACCGCGCCACCTTCAAAAGCCAGCCCTTACTTCTTTTTACCGGCGATAGGCTTGGCCGGACCTTTCCGCGTGCGCGCGTTTGTATGCGTCCGCTGGCCGCGCACAGGCAGCCCACGGCGATGCCGAAGGCCGCGATAGCAGCCCAAATCCATCAGCCGCTTGATGTTCATCGCAACTTCGCGACGAAGATCGCCCTCGACAACATAGTCGCGGTCGATGACTTCGCGGATTTGCAGGATCTCTGCGTCGCTCAGCTCATTAACCCGGCGTTCCACCGGGATGCTTACCTTGTCACAGATTTCCTTCGCGTATTTCGCGCCGATGCCATGGATGTAGCGAAGGCCGATTTCAACGCGCTTATTGGAAGGGATGTTCACACCCGCGATACGTGCCACGTGGTCCTCGTCGTGTTGCTAAGTTCGAGCGGGTGTCCGCTCATACTATAAATAAGACAACGGCTCCTGCGAGGCGAAAACCTCCAGGCGACCGCAGATCATGAGCCAAGGGCGCCAATATAGTCACCCTTTGCCAATAAGTCCAGCCGCGAATGCGCAAGAACGTCTGCGAACGATCTTGCGCTGCGCGGGCCTCAGCCCGCCGCGCCCAGGATGTCGTTCATCTGACGCGTTACCGTTTCAATGGGCGCGTCGCCATTAACCGTCTTCAGCTTGCCCTGCGCCTTGTAGAAGTCGACCAGCGGCTTCGTCTGCGTGTGGTAGACCTCAAGGCGCTCCTTCACCGTTTCCGGCTTGTCGTCCGAGCGCCGCTTGAACGCTGTGCCGCCGCAACGGTCACAGGTGTTCTCAGCCTTCGGAAGGCGGAAGAAGTCGTTGTAAACCTCACCGCAGCTCCCGCACGTAAAACGACCTGCGATCCGCTTGACGAGAAGATCGTCCGGCACATCCACAAGAATCACCGCCCCAATCGTCTTGCCGTGCTTCGTGAGAAATACGTCGAGTTCCTCAGCCTGCTGATTTGTCCGCGGAAACCCGTCGAGAATGAAACCCGGCTTGTCCGCGGGGAAGTTTTCCAGCGTCTCGAAGACAACGCCCATGACGACCTCGTCCGGGACAAGCTGGCCGCTTTCCATATAGGATTTCGCCAACTTGCCGACCTCGGTGCCGTTCGTAACAGCCGCTCGCAGCATGTCTCCCGACGAAAGCTGCTTGAGGTCGAAATTATCTTCGAGATATTTCGACTGCGTGCCCTTGCCGGAGCCGGGAGGCCCAAGCAGAATAATGTTCATCGACGTTTCGCTCCCCTAAGCTTCGCCTTCTTGATGAGGCCCTCATACTGGTGTGCCAGAAGATGGCTCTGCACCTGGGCGACCGTATCCATCGTAACACTGACCACGATCAGAAGCGAAGTGCCGCCAAAGTAGAACGGCGCCTGCATCTGGTAAGACAGGACTTCAGGCAGGATACACACCGCCGAGACATAAGCCGCGCCCACGAGCGTGATGCGGGTCATCACATATTCGATGTATTCCGCCGTCCGCTGCCCTGGACGAATGCCGGGGATGAACCCGCCATACTTCTTGAGGTTCTCGGCCGTGTCCTTCGGGCTGATCACGATAGGCGTATAGAAGAAGCAGAAGAAAACGATCAGAGCGATATAAAACAGGATATGGAGCGGCTGCCCCGGCCCGAACAACGTCAGTACCTGATTCAGCGTCTCGGACGACTTGCCGACGATCTGCTCGATGGTGGCGGGCAGGTAGAGAAGCGTGGAGGCGAAGATCGGCGGGATAACGCCCGAGGCGTTCAGCTTTAGCGGAAGATGCGAGCTGTCGCCCTGGAACATACGGTTGCCGACCTGGCGCTTCGGATACTGGATCGTCAGCTTGCGCTGCGCACGCTCGAAGAAGACAACGACCGTCACCACTGCGACCATCATCACGAACAGCCCGAGGATGACGGCGGGAGAAAGCACGCCGCTACGGCCTTGTTCGAGGATGCGATAGAGCGCGGTCGGCATTTCCGCCACGATACCCGCGAAGATGATGAGCGATGCGCCGTTGCCGATGCCGCGCGCCGTGATCTGTTCGCCAAGCCACACGAGGAACATCGTGCCGCCCACGAGCGAAACGACCGTCGTGAGCTGGAAGAACCAGCCCGGTTCGAGCGCAGAGCTGTTCAACCCCTGCGCGGTCAGCGTCGCCTGTACGGTCGCGATCACCACAGTGAGGTATCGCGTGTACTGGTTGATCTGCTTGCGGCCGGACTCACCTTCTTTTTTCAGCGTTTCAAGCGTCGGAATAACCGACGTCAGCAACTGAATGATGATCGACGCCGTGATGTACGGCATGATGTTCAGAAGGAAGATCGCCGAACGGGAAAGAGCACCACCCGAGAATACGTTCAGCATCCCGAACACGGTGTTCGGAGCGCTTTCGAACAGCTTCGCAAGCAGCGCGGTGTCGATCCCGGGCAGCGGTATGAACGTGCCGAGCCGATAGATCAGCAAGGCGCCGAGCGTAAACAAGAGCCGCTGCTTGAGTTCGCCGGCTTTTGCAAACGTCGAAAATTTTAGGTTAGCGGCGAGTTGTTCCGCTGCGGAAACCATGACTGCGACTCCGGTTGCGGCGCTTGGGGCGCGGGTGCGCCCGGAGCGTCTGCGCGAGTTTAGCTCGTTAATTCGTCACTGTTATAGCTCACAGAGCCGTGCGAACGATCCGGTGTCGTGGAACGTAGCGCGGCCAAATCAGTCTGCCTTGGGAGCGCGGGCTTCGCGCTTCGCCTGCGCCGCCCTGCGACGCACAGCGCGCTTGCCATCACCGGCGAGACGGTCCTCGCGCGGCATGGTGATCTCCACCGATCCGCCAGCAGCTTCGACCGCCTTGACCGCAGCCTCGGACGCCTTCGCGACCTTGAAGGTCAGCTTCGACTTCACTTCACCGCGAGCGAGAAGCCGCACGCCGTCGCGCTCGCGCCGGACCGCGCCGCTCTCGACGAGAGCCTCGGCATCGATCACCTTGGAGGCGTCGAGCTTGCCAGCGTCGATGGCTTCCTGAACCCTGTCGAGGTTGATGTGCGCGAACTCCAAGCGGAATATATTGTTGAAGCCCCGCTTCGGCAGACGCATGTGGATGGGCATCTGCCCACCTTCGAAGCCCTTGATGGCCACGCCCGAGCGAGCCTTCTGACCCTTGACGCCGCGGCCGCCCGTCTTGCCCTTGCCGGAGCCGATGCCGCGTCCGACGCGGATGCGGTCCTTCGTGGCACCGGGATTATCTCTCAACTCGTTCAGCTTCATTATTCCGTCTCCGGGCGGCGCGTCGCGCTTCCCTTATCGCTTTTTTGCGTCCACCGGCACACCGTTTTCTTCAACGATGCGCACGAGATGCGAAACCTTGTTGATCATGCCGCGGATGGCCGGATTATCGACCACGACCTTGCGGCGGTGCATCTTGTTCAGGCCAAGCCCGATCAGCGTCTCACGCTGGTCGAACGGCCTGCGGATCGGGCTGCCGATCTGCTCGATGGTGAGCGTCTTCTTCGCTTCCGCCATGATCGCCTCCCTTACGCCTCGGCCTGAGCGGAGACTTGGCCTTCCGCGCCATCACGACGACGGGTGACGATCTCGCTCACCTTCTTGCCGCGACGCGCCGCGACTCCGCGCGGGCTGTCTTCATGCTTCAGCGCGTCGAATGTTGCGCGAACCATGTTGTAGGGGTTCGACGTTCCGATCGACTTCGCCACGACATCCTGAACGCCCAGTGTCTCGAAGACGGCGCGCATCGGCCCGCCCGCGATGATACCGGTGCCGGGAGGCGCCGCGCGGAGGAACACCTTGCCCGCACCGTGATGGCCATGCACGTCATGATGTAACGTACGGCCTTCACGCAGCGGAACGCGGATAAGATTGCGCTTCGCGGAGTCGGTCGCCTTCTTGATGGCGTCCGGCACTTCACGCGCCTTGCCGTGGCCAAAGCCGACGCGACCCTTCTGGTCACCTACGACGACGAGAGCCGCAAAACCGAAGCGACGACCGCCCTTCACCACTTTGGCGACGCGGTTGATATGAACGAGCTTGTCCACGAATTCGCTGTCGCGATCATCGCGGTCCCGTTCTCTGCCTCTATCACGTGGATCACGAGCCACGAGCGTACCCTTTCATTTGTCTCAGGCCAAAGCCCGAGGCGTATATTAGAAGTTCAACCCAGCTTCGCGAGCGGCGTCTGCGAGCGCCTTAACGCGGCCGTGATACATGTAGCCACCGCGATCGAAGACGACATCCTTGATGCCGGCCTTGATTGCGCGTTCTGCGAGAAGCTTGCCAACCGCCGCAGCTGCGGCGACATCGGTGCCCTTCGACAGGTTGCTCTTGAAATCGGCGTCGAGGCTCGAAGCCGAAGCGAGCGTGTATCCCTTCGTGTCGTCGATAATCTGAGCGTAGATATTCTTCGACGAACGGAACACGGACAGGCGAGGACGGTCGCCCTGCGCCCGGCGCAGGCTGCGACGAACGCGAGCCTTGCGGCGATCGTAACTGGAGAGCGGAGAGGCCATCGTTCGTCCCTACTTCTTCTTGCCTTCTTTGCGCTGAATGTACTCGCCCTGATAGCGAACGCCCTTGCCCTTGTAAGGCTCGGGACCGCGGAAACCGCGAATTTCAGCCGCTACCTGGCCGACCTTGTCCTTCTCGATGCCGGAGATCGTAATCTCGGTCGGCTTCGGGACGACAACGTTGATGCCCTCCGGAATGGCATACAGCACGTCGTGGCTATAGCCAAGCTGGAGCTTCAGCGCTTTGCCGTCCATCGCGGCGCGATAACCGACGCCGGTGATTTCGAGCGTGCGGCTGAAACCATTCGTCGTGCCGACCACGAGGTTTTCCACCAGGGAGCGCGACATGCCCCACATCGAGCGGGCGCGCTTGGAGTCGGTTCTGGGCTTGACGGAAATAGCACCGTCTTCCAGCTTCACCTCGACGTCGTCGACGAGCGTGAGCGAAAGCTGACCTTTCGGCCCCTTCACCGTCACTGTCTGTCCTTCAACCGTCGCCGTCACGTTCTTCGGGACGGGGACCGGCTTCTTGCCAATTCGGGACATCGTCCAAAACCTTCTTCTTCTTCCTGCTGCTCCGGCCAAGACCACCTATCAGGGTCTCGCCGGCCGTTCAGAAACTTACGCTGTCGTGCTCCAGCCTTGGCTTAGAACACGCTGCACAAAATCTCGCCGCCGACATTCTCGGCCCGGGCCCGCGTATCCGACATCACGCCCTTCGGCGTGGAGAGGATCGCGACGCCGAGACCATTCGCGATGGTCGGCAGATCTTGCACGCTCGAATAGACGCGGCGGCCGGGGGTCGAAACGCGCTTGATATCACGAATGACGGGAGCGCCATCATAATATTTCAGCTCGATCTCGAATTCGGTCTTGCCACCGCCATACTCGATTTCAGCATAGCCGCGGATATAGCCTTCTTCCCGGAGAACGTCGAGGACGCGCGCGCGCAGCTTCGACGCAGGGGTCGAGACCTTGGGCCTGCTACGCATCTGCGCATTGCGAATCCGCGTCAGCATATCGCCCAGTGGATCGGAAACCGTCATTGTTCTGTGATCCCTACCAGCTCGACTTCACCAAACCGGGGATAAGTCCCTGATTACCCAATTCACGCAGCGCGATACGCGACATCCTCAGCTTGCGGTAGAAACCGCGCGGACGTCCCGTTACTTCGCAGCGGTTGCGGATGCGCGTTGGCGAGCCATTCCGGGGAAGCTGCGCGAGCTTGAGGCGCGCCGCAAAGCGCTCCTCCATCGGCAAATCCTTGTCGGTCGCGATCGCTTTCAGCTCCGAGCGCTTTTCCGCATCACGCGCCGCTATGCGCCGACGCTTGTTGTTGCGCTCGATCATGCCTGTCTTAGCCATGGTGCTCCTCCCTCGCCCTACTGCCGGAAGGGGAAGTTGAATTGTTTCAGAAGTGCGCGAGCCTCGTCGTCCGTCTCGGCCGTGGTGCACACGATGATGTCCATGCCCCAGATCTGCTCGACCTTGTCGTAGTCGATTTCCGGGAAAATGATGTGCTCCTTGACGCCCAGCGCGTAGTTGCCGCGCCCGTCGAAGCTCTTTGCATTCAGACCGCGAAAGTCCTTGACGCGCGGCAGGGCAATCGTAACGAGCCTGTCAAGGAACTCGTACATGCGCGCCTTGCGAAGCGTGACCTTGCAGCCGATCGCCATGTTTTCGCGCAGCTTGAAGCCTGCAATGGACTTGCGCGACTTGGTCATGACCGGCTTCTGGCCAGCGATGAGAGTCATATCGCGCGTCGCCTGCTCGACCTTCTTGCGGTCTGCCGTCGCCTCGCCGATGCCCATATTGAGCACGACCTTCGTGATCTCAGGAACCCGCATGGGGTTCGAGTACTTGAACTCTTCCATCAGGGCCGGACGCGCGACCTCGATGTAGCGTGTCTTGAGCCGGGGCACGTACCCGTTCGTGGCTTCCGCTTGCTTAGTCATCGATCGTCTCGCCCGAGCGCTTGGCAACCCGCACCTTGCGCCCGTCATCCAGGATTTTAAAACCGACGCGCGTAGCCGATCCGTCCTTCGGATCTTCCAGCGCGATATTCGAAATGTGAATCGGCGCTTCCTTGGCGACGATGCCGCCTTCCTGCGCAGCCGACTGCTTCTGGTGACGCTGGACGACGTTAACGCCCTGCACCACTGCGCGATTTTCGGTCGGGAACACCTTCACGACTTCGCCGTGCTTGCCCTTGTCGCGCCCCGTCAGGACGACGACCTTGTCGCCTTTTTTGATTTTCAGCTTAGGCTGCGTCATTACAGCACCTCAGGCGCAAGCGAGATGATTTTCATATGCTGCTTCGCGCGGAGTTCGCGCGGCACCGGTCCGAAAATGCGCGTACCGATCGGCTCGCGCTGGTTGTTGATGAGTACGGCGGCGTTCGAATCGAAGCGGATCACGCTGCCATCGGGACGGCGCACCGGAAATGACGTGCGCACGATCACCGCCTTCATCACCTGGCCCTTTTTCACGCGGCCCTTCGGGATGGCTTCCTTCACGCTGACGACGATGATATCGCCAATCGTGGCCGTCCGACGCATCGAGCCGCCGAGCACCTTGATGCACATGACCCGGCGCGCGCCGCTGTTGTCGGCGACATCCAGATTAGTTTGCATCTGTATCATTGCAGTTCACCTTTCAGACGAGGAAGCTCTTGGCCCGCCCCGCGTTCAATCACTCAGACGATGGTCCGGATGTCGCCGGATCGAGGACGACCCACCGCTTGTTTTTCGAAATCGGAGCACTCTCCTGAATGCGAACCATGTCGCCCTCATGGAAGGTGTTGTTCTCATCGTGCGCATGATACTTCTTCGTCAGGCGCACTGTCTTTTTCAGAACCGGGTGCGTCAGACGGCGTTCGACCTGCACGACAACGGTCTTGTCGTTCTTGTCCGAGACTACCACACCCTGCAAAACGCGCTTCGGCATTTTCTTCTTCCTTAACTTTGCGCTTCGGCGACGCGCTTCTCGCGCTCGACCGTCTTGATACGCGCAATGGTGCGCCGGACGTCTCTGACGCGCGCCGTGTTGTTCAACTGCGACGACGCCTTCTGAAAGCGAAGGTTGAACTGCTCGCGCTTCAGCTTGATAAGTTCGTCCTCAAGCTGATCCAGCGTGAATTTGCGAATGTCTTCGAGTTTCATGGCCGCCTTATTCCTTCACAGCCGCGATTTCGCCGAGACGCACAACCACGCGGGTGCGGATCGGCAGCTTCGCCGCGCCGAGACGCAGAGCCTCGCGAGCGGTTTCCTCGCCGACACCATCGATCTCGAACATGATCTTGCCCGGCTTGACGCGCGCCGCCCAGAATTCCGGCGAGCCCTTGCCCTTACCCATACGGACTTCAGTCGGCTTCTTTGAAACCGGCAGGTCCGGGAATATGCGGATCCAGACGCGTCCCGCGCGCTTCATCTGGCGGGTGATCGCGCGGCGAGCCGCCTCGATCTGCCGCGCCGTCACGCGTTCCGGTTCCAGAGCCTTCAGGCCGTAACTGCCAAAGTTAAGCGAAGTGCCGCCTTTGGCATTGCCATTCATCCGGCCTTTGAAGGCCTTCCTGAACTTTGTTTTCTTCGGTTGCAGCATCGCTCACACCATGATCCAAAGCCGCGCCAAACAAGGCTGCGGGTCTTAAGCCTTTTCGTTTAGCGGTCGCGATCGCGTCCGCCGCGATCTCGATCACCACGATCACGACGCGGGCCGCGTCCTTCCGGACGACCACCGCCCGGACCGCCGCTCTCCTGGCTTTCCAGAGACCGACGCTCCTGAGCCATCGGATCGTGCTCAAGGATTTCGCCCTTGAAGATCCAGACCTTCACGCCGATCACGCCATAAGCGGTCTCAGCTACGGCCGTTCCGTAGTCGATGTCGGCGCGCAGCGTATGAAGCGGCACGCGGCCATCGAGATACCATTCCATGCGCGCGATTTCCGCGCCGCCGAGACGGCCCGCAACGTAGATGCGCACGCCCTGAGCGCCGAGACGGAGCGCCGACTGCGTCGCGCGCTTCATGGCGCGGCGGAACGCAACGCGGCGTTCGAGCTGCTGGGCGATGCCTTCAGCAGCGAGCGTCGCGTCAAGCTCGGGCTTCCGAACTTCGACGATATTCAGGTACACTTCAGACGTCGTGAACTTCGCAAGCTGGCCACGAAGCTTCTCGATATCCGCGCCCTTCTTGCCGATCAGAATGCCCGGGCGAGCCGTGTGCACCGTCACGCGGCACTTGCGGTGCGGGCGCTCGATGACAACCTTTGAGATGCCCGCCTGACGGCGCTGCTTCATAATGAACTCGCGGATGCGGAAGTCTTCGTGCAGAAGCCTCCCGTATTCCCCCTTGTCCGCGTACCAGCGGCTATCCCAGGTGCGGTTAATGCCGAGCCGCAGCCCGATCGGGTTGACTTTCTGACCCATTAGGCCTGCTCCTGAACTTCTCTCACAACCACGGTGAGTTGCGAAAACGGCTTCTCGATGCGACCCATGCGACCGCGGGCGCGGGCATGAAAGCGCTTCAGCACGAGGTTCTTGCCCACATAGGCTTCGGCGACGATGAGCTGATCGACGTCGAGATTGTGGTTGTTCTCGGCATTCGCGATGGCCGATTGAAGCGTCTTCTTCACGTCCTGCGCGATGCGCTTGCGAGAGAAGGTGAGGTCTGCGAGAGCCTTGTCCACCTTCTTGCCGCGAATGAGCTGGGCGACGAGGTTCAGCTTCTGCGGGCTCACACGAAGCGAGCGCGCCACAGCCTGAGCCTCGTTGTCCTTGATCCGCCGCTCTGTTTTCGGTTTCGACATGGCTACCTCTTCTTCGCCTTCTTATCGGCGGAGTGGCCGTAATAAGTGCGCGTGGGCGAGAACTCGCCGAACTTGTGGCCCACCATATCCTCGGAGACGAGCACCGGGATATGCTTCTGGCCATTGTGAACGGCGAAGGTCAAGCCGACGAACTGCGGCAGGATCGTCGAACGCCGGCTCCAGATCTTGATCGGCGCGTTGGATTTCTTATCGCGGGCGGAATCCGCCTTGGCGATCACGTAGCCGTCGACAAACGGCCCTTTCCAGACTGAGCGTGTCATCGCGGCCTCTACTTCTTCTTCACGTGGCGGGCGCGGACGATAAACTTATCCGTGCGAATGTTCTTACGGGTACGATTACCCTTAGTGCCCTTGCCCCACGGGGTGACGGGATGACGGCCACCCGAAGTGCGCCCTTCACCACCGCCGTGCGGATGGTCGATCGGGTTCATGGCGACGCCGCGAACGCTCGGACGCTTGCCGAGCCAGCGGTTGCGGCCCGCCTTGCCCAAACTCTGGTTCGAATTGTCGGGGTTTGACACAGCGCCAACGGTAGCCATGCATTCCGCCTGAACCATGCGCATCTCGCCGGAGTTAAGGCGAAGAATTGCCATGCCCTGGTCGCGACCGACGAGCTGCGCGTAGCAGCCTGCGGAACGCGCAATCTGACCACCCTTGCCGAGCTTCATCTCGACATTGTGGATGATGGTGCCGATCGGCATGTTGGCCAGCGGCATCGCGTTGCCGGGCTTCACGTCGACCTTGTTGCCAGAGACGACCTTGTCGCCAACATTCAGGCGCTGCGGCGCGAGGATGTAGGACAACTCGCCGTCTTCGTACTTGATCAGCGCGATGAAGGCCGTCCGGTTGGGATCGTATTCCAGCCTTTCGACCGTCGCCGCGATATCGAACTTGCGCCGCTTGAAGTCCACGAGGCGGTAGTTGCGCTTGTGACCGCCGCCGCGACGCCGCGAAGTGATGCGACCGTGCACGTTCCGACCGGCGCTTTCGGCGCGCCCCTCGGTCAGCGCCTTCACCGGCTTGCCCTTCCACAGCTGGGAACGGTCGACCAGCACGAGCTGGCGAAGACCCGGCGTTATGGGGTTGAATTTCTTTAATGCCATGGCGAATGCGCCCTTACCGAAGTCTGCCTTACAGCGTTGTCGTTATATCAATCGTTTGGCCCTCTTTCAGGGTCACGATCGCTTTCTTGAAATCGCTCTGCTGGCCTTTGACGCCCTTGAACCGCTTGACCTTGCCCTTGCGGATAAGGGTGTTGACGGCCAGGACGTTGACACTGAAGAGACGCTCGATGGCCTCCTTGATGTCTGGCTTCGTTGCGTCGATCGCCACCTTGAACACCACCTGGTTGTTCTCGGAGACCAGCGTGGACTTCTCGGTGATGATCGGCGAGCGGATCACGTCGTAGAGTTCTTCTTCCCTCATTTGAACCGCTCCTCCAGCGCTTCGAGCGCCGCGCGGGTCAGCACGAGCTTCTCCCGGCGCAGAATGTCATATACGTTGATGCCCTGCACCGGCAGCACATCCACGTTCGGAATGTTGCGCGCGGCAAGTGCGAAATTATCCTGCAACACGGCGCCGTCGATGATCAACGCATTCGACAGGCCGAGGCCCGCGAACTTGCCGCGAAGCTGCGCGGTCTTGGCCTCGGTGACTTCCGCCTTGTCGAGCACGACGAGCGCATCCGACTTAGCCTTAACCGAAAGCGCATGCTTCAGCGCCAATGCGCGCACCTTTTTAGGCAAGTCATGCGCGTGGCTGCGCGGGACCGGACCGGCGGTGCGACCACCACCGCGAAACTGCGGCGGCTTGTCGTTGCCGTGGCGAGCCTGGCCGGTGCCCTTCTGCTTGTAGATCTTCTTGTTAGGACCGTTCACTTCGCTGCGTGCCTTGGCCTTATGCGTGCCAGCCTGGCGCTTCGACAGCTGATAACGGACCATACGTTGCAGAATGTCCGTGCGCGGCTCGAGCGCGAACACTGCATCGTCCAATTCCACGCTTCCTGCATTGGAAGCGTCAAGGGTGATGACTTCCGCCTTCATTTATGCCCCCGCTCCCGCAGTCGCGGTGTCGTTGTTGACTTTGCGGAACGCGCCCGGAACCGGGACGTCCTTCGGAAGAGGCTTCTTCACGGCGTCCTTGACCATGACCCAGCCGCCTTTTGCGCCGGGAACGGCGCCGCGGATAAGAAGGAGGCCGCGTTCGACGTCCGTCCTCACCACCTGCAGGTTCTGCGTGGTGACGCGATCGACGCCCATATGACCGGCCATCTTCTTGCCCTTGAAGGTCTTGCCCGGATCCTGACGGTTACCGGTCGAACCATGAGAGCGGTGCGAGATCGAAACACCGTGAGTAGCGCGCAAGCCGCCGAAATTCCAGCGCTTCATCGCGCCAGCGAAGCCTTTGCCGATGCTCGTGCCGATCACATCGACGAACTGACCGGCCAGAAAATGATCCGCAGTCAGCTCCGCGCCGACCTCGATGACATTTTCCGGCGTCACGCGGAACTCGACCACTTTCGCCTTCGGCTCAACCTGAGCCTTCGCAAAATGGCCACGCTCGGCGCGCGTCACGTTCTTGACCTTCCGCGACCCCGCGCCGACCTGAATCGCCGTGTATCCGTTCGCTTCCTGCGTCCGGTGCGCGATCACCTGGCATTGATCGAGTTTCAACACCGTAACGGGCACATGTTCGCCCGCCTCGGTGAAGATTCGCGTCATGCCAACCTTCTGTGCCAACAATCCCGATCGCATCGGTCTGCCTCAGTTTCCTTCGCCGCCATCGAAAGCGGCTGAATCCTTTGTTCAACTCCCGCCATCCGCTCCTGCGGTCGGCGTATCCAACGTGCTGCGCGGGCTCGGCCCAATTTCCCGCTATCGGGGGTGCAGCGTCATAAAACCTTCAGCGACAGGCGCTAAAGCTTGATCTCAACATCCACGCCCGCCGCGAGGTCGAGCTTCATGAGCGCATCAACCGTCTGCGGAGTCGGATCGACGATATCGATCAGGCGCTTGTGGGTGCGCATTTCGAACTGCTCGCGGCTCTTCTTGTCGATGTGCGGCGAGCGGTTCACGGTGTACCGCTCGATGCGTGTCGGGAGCGGGATCGGCCCGTGCACATCCGCACCCGTCCGCTTCGCGGTATTGACAATCTCCTTCGTGGAGGCGTCGAGCACGCGGTGGTCGAACGCCTTCAGCCGGATGCGAATGGTTTGGCCTGCCATATCAAACTCCCAATAGAAGAGGCGCTCCGTTCTTGGAGCGCCCGCTCCGTCGTCCCTTTAATAATTACTTAATGATGCTGGCAACCACGCCGGCGCCGACAGTACGGCCACCTTCGCGGATAGCAAAGCGCAGCTTTTCTTCCATGGCGATCGGCACGATCAGCTCGACTTCCATCGAGACGTTATCGCCCGGCATCACCATTTCGGTGCCTTCCGGCAGCTGAACCACACCCGTCACGTCCGTTGTACGGAAGTAGAACTGCGGGCGATAGTTCGTGAAGAACGGCGTGTGACGACCGCCTTCTTCCTTCGTGAGAATGTAGGCTTCCGCCGTGAACTTGGTGTGCGGCGTGACCGAGCCGGGCTTGCAAAGCACCTGGCCGCGCTCAACCGCTTCGCGGTCGATACCACGGAGCAGACAGCCCACGTTGTCGCCAGCTTCGCCCTGATCGAGCAGCTTGCGGAACATTTCAACGCCCGTGACGATCGACTTGACGGTCGGCTTGATGCCGACGATCTCGATTTCTTCGCCGACCTTGATCACACCGCGTTCGATACGGCCCGTCACCACCGTGCCGCGTCCCGAGATCGAGAACACGTCTTCGATCGGCATCAGGAACGGCTGGTCGCGCGGACGTTCGGGCAGCGGAATATGAGCGTCGACTTCTTCCATCAGCTTGATGATCGCTTCGCGGCCGATTTCGCCAGCATCGCCATCAAGCGCGGCCTTGGCCGAGCCCTTCACGATCGGGATGTCGTCACCCGGGAAGTCGTATTTCGAAAGCAACTCGCGGATTTCGAGTTCAACGAGTTCAAGCAGCTCCGGATCGTCCAGCAGGTCGACCTTGTTCATGAACACGACGAGCGCCGGCACGCCGACCTGACGGGCGAGCAGGATATGCTCGCGGGTCTGCGGCATCGGGCCGTCGGCGGCGGACACGACGAGAATCGCTCCGTCCATCTGGGCAGCGCCGGTGATCATGTTCTTCACGTAGTCGGCGTGGCCGGGGCAGTCGACGTGCGCATAGTGACGGTTGGCGGTCTCGTATTCGACGTGACTGGTCGAGATCGTGATGCCGCGTGCCTTCTCTTCAGGCGCCTTGTCGATCTGGTCGTAAGCCGTAAACGTCGCGCCGCCGGTCTCAGCCAGCACCTTCGTGATCGCGGCCGTCAGCGACGTCTTGCCATGGTCCACGTGACCGATGGTGCCGATGTTCAGATGCGGCTTGCTGCGCGAGAATTTTGCCTTGGCCATGTGGCTCTCCGTTCTTCCTCTTTCATCCCGAACTAGAGACTAGGTCGGTCTAAAGCTCCTGACTTTGTTGCCCTATCAGGCGAATTTCGCCTGCACTTCCTCTGCCACGTTTTGCGGAACCTGCGCATAGTGGTCAAACTGCATGGTAAACTGCGCGCGCCCCTGGCTCATCGAGCGAAGAGTGTTCACATAACCGAACATGTTCGCGAGCGGAACCATGGCATTGATCACCGTGGCGTTGCCGCGCATTTCCTGACCGAGGATCTGGCCGCGACGGCCTGTCAGGTCGCCGATGACGCCGCCGACGTAATCTTCCGGCGAAACGACTTCAACCTTCATGATCGGCTCTAGCAACTTCGGGCCGGCCTTCTGGGCGCCTTCACGGAAGGCCGCGCGGGAGGCGATTTCGAACGCGAGAACGCTCGAGTCCACTTCGTGATACGCACCGTCGATCAACGACACCTTGAGGTCGAGCATCGGGAAGCCGGCGAGAATGCCGTTATCGAGCACGCTGCGAACGCCCTTTTCGACGCCTGGAATATATTCTTTCGGAACCGAACCGCCGACAATCTTGGACTCGAACAGAAAGCCAGCGCCCTGTTCCTGAGGCTCCAAAATAATCTTGACGCGGGCGAACTGACCTGTACCGCCCGTCTGCTTCTTATGGGTGTAGTCGACTTCCTGCTTCCGCGTGATCGTCTCGCGATAAGCCACCTGCGGCGCGCCGACGGTCGCTTCGACCTTGAACTCGCGACGCATGCGGTCGACGATGATTTCGAGGTGAAGTTCGCCCATGCCCTTGATGATCGTCTGACCGCTCTCGACGTCGCTTGTGACACGGAAAGACGGATCTTCCTGAGCGAGGCGGTTCAACGCCATGCCCATCTTTTCCTGGTCGGCCTTCGTCTTCGGCTCCACCGCGACCTCGATCACGGGTTCCGGGAACTCCATGCGTTCGAGGATCGCCGGCTTCAGCGGATCGCTAAGCGTGTCACCGGTGATGACATCCTTCAGCGACGCGATCGCGACGATGTCGCCCGCATAGGCTTCCTTGATGTCTTCGCGGCTGTTCGCATGCATCAGAAGCATGCGGCCGATACGCTCTTTCTTCTCTTTGACCGTATTGATGAGCTGCATGCCCGTCTCGACGCGGCCAGAATAAATGCGGCAGAACGTGAGCGAGCCGACAAACGGGTCGTTCATGATCTTGAACGCGAGCATCGAAAGCGGCTCATCGTCAGCCGACCTGCGAACAGTCTCCTCGCCGGTCTTCACATCAATCGCCTTGATCGGCGGGATGTCCACCGGCGACGGGAGGTAGTCGAGCACGCCGTCGAGCAGCGGCTGCACGCCCTTGTTCTTGAACGCCGAGCCGCAGAAAACCGGATAGAACGCGCTGGCAATCGTGCCGCGGCGGATCAATTCTTTCAGCTTCGCCTCTTCCGGCTCAACGCCGTCGAGGTAGGCTTCCATGGCTTCGTCGTCGAGTTCGACAACCGTCTCGACGAGCTTGTGACGATAGTCCTTCGCCTTGTCGAGCAAATCGGCAGGGACTTCGTCATCGCGGAAGCTCGCACCGAGAACGTCATCGTCCCAGATCACGGCCTTCATGCGAATGATGTCGACGATACCCTTGAAGTCGCTTTCCGAACCAATCGGAAGCTGCAACACGAGCGGCTTCGCACCGAGGCGGTCGATGACCGAGTCGACGCAGGCGAAAAAGTCGGCACCGATCTTGTCCATCTTGTTGACGAAGATCATGCGCGGCACGTTATATTTGTCGCCCTGACGCCAAACGGTTTCCGTCTGCGGTTCTACACCCTGGTTGGCGTCGAGAAGCGCCACGGCACCGTCGAGCACGCGAAGGCTGCGCTCGACTTCGATAGTGAAGTCCACGTGGCCGGGCGTGTCGATGATGTTGATACGATGGCCCTTCCAGTAAGCGGTCGTCGCAGCCGACGTGATCGTGATGCCGCGCTCCTGCTCCTGCTCCATCCAGTCCATCGTCGCGGCGCCATCGTGCACCTCGCCGATTTTGTGGCTCTTTCCCGTGTAATACAGGATGCGCTCAGTCGTGGTCGTCTTACCGGCATCGATGTGAGCCATGATGCCGATATTGCGATAGTCTTCGATGGGAGTTTGACGCGCCATGACCAAGCCTTTGCCGTCTCTAATTCTTTACCAACGGTAATGCGAGAACGCGCGATTGGCTTCAGCCATCTTGTGCGTGTCTTCGCGTTTTTTTACTGCGGTGCCGCGGTTGTTGGCGGCATCCAGCAATTCGCCGGAAAGCCGCTCTTCCATCGTATTTTCATTGCGTCCGCGTGCAGCGGTGATGATCCAGCGGATCGCCAGCGCCTGACGGCGTTCGTTTCGCACTTCCACCGGCACCTGATAGGTCGCGCCACCAACACGGCGGGAGCGAACCTCGATGGCCGGCTTCACGTTGTTAAGCGCCTCGTGGAACATTTCAATTCCATCGCGCTTCGCCTTTTGTTCGATGCGGCCCAGCGCGCCATAGACAATCGTCTCGGCTGCCGACTTCTTGCCCTCGAACATGAGGCTGTTCATGAATTTCGTGACGACCACGTCCCCATATTTCGGGTCCGGGATGATCTCGCGCTTATCAGCTCTGTGCCGACGTGACATTGCTTAAAATCCTCAGTCTTACTTCGGCCGCTTCGCGCCATACTTCGAACGGCGCTGCCTGCGCTTCGCCACGCCCTGCGTGTCGAGCACGCCACGGATAATGTGATAGCGCACACCCGGCAAGTCCTTGACGCGACCGCCGCGGATCAGCACCACCGAGTGCTCCTGAAGGTTATGGCCTTCGCCCGGAATATAGCTCGTCACTTCGAAGCCGTTCGTCAGACGGACACGCGCCACTTTACGCAGAGCGGAGTTTGGCTTCTTCGGCGTCGTCGTATAGACGCGCGTGCAGACGCCACGCTTCTGCGGGCACTCCGTCATCGCCGGCACTTTGTTTCGCTTGACCGGCGCGACGCGCGGCTTGCGGATCAATTGCTGTATCGTTGGCATCAACGCTTCCAAATCAAACGGCGTAGGGACCAGGGACGGAAATTTCCGCCTTCCAGTCCGATGAAGACGAAAAGACTTCGGAGGCATTGCCTCTTGGGTCTCGGGAATAAGGTTGTCCGGTGTCTTCGCGGCAGTGTTTAAGCGAAAGCACGCTTCAGCGCGCGAAAACTGCTTACGACCTGCCACCAGAGTGTGCGCAAAATAGGGGCGTGGGCTTGGGCCGTCAAGCTCAAATTTGGTTTATTTTCGGCCGTTTGCTCATCTTTCGTTTCGTGTTGCCGCGAAGAACGAATTTCGCACCCGCGTTAATGCCATTCGTAAAAAGCCAAGCTTCGGCAAATCCCTTTTTGGAACACCGGGCGAGCGAGCGCATTCCGTGTGCATCGGAAAGGAAGCTCCGCCATGACCGACCCGACGCCTCATACGACACATCGACCCCACCATCACGCGCATCACGAAACGCGGCATAACGAGGAAAAAGCCGCGCGCTTCGAGAGCGGCGATTTCCCCGGCGAGCCACCGCTCCGCAAGAGGCGCGGATTTGGCAGGCCGCACGCGCTCGTGGTGATCGGCACCGCGCTTTCGCTTGTCGCGCTCGCGGGGTTCATCCTGATTCCGTATCTCTATAAAGCGTCCGGCTGAGTCTTGCCGATGCTGGCGGCGGCGAGTCCCGTCACGAAGCCGAGCACCGCCCCCGCGACGATATCCGAAAACCAGTGATATGTCGCGCCGAGAAGGCCGATGCCGACAAGCACCGTCGCGATCACCCCCACAAACCGTAGCTTCGGCCAGAGGCGCCAGACCGCCCCGGCAAGGGCCGCAACCACAGTGGTGTGCCCCGACGGGAAGGAAGCGTAACCCCGGCTGTCGGTCAACGGGAAGAAGCCATAGACGCCATTTGCGAACCAGGACGGGTTGTTGTTCACCCACGTCTCCGGCCACGCGCGGCCGAACAGGATCTTCAGTTGAACGGCGAGCGCCGCCGACACCACGATAGCGAGCGAGAGGCGCAGCATCTCATCTTCGCGCGCGGTCAGCGAACCGCCGCGCAGGTAATTTCGCGTGGCGATAAGGGCGAGAATCAGGGCGGCGGCGGGCGCGAGCGGCTTCGCGATAAAGGTCAGCGCCACGAAGAACGGATCGCCGTAGTATTGTGGCCGGAGCAGCCCCGCGATTTGCCGGTCGACGAAGAAAAAGCCGAAGACGACGATTGCCGCCACCACGCCGAGGCCCGCAACGAAGCGGATAAGGCACGCCTTCCGCCTTGCCTGAAGCTCAACCGTCATCGCGTCCATGCGCTGCACTCCTTATCCTGCCAGGCTCGCCGATATATTGACGGTCAGGGCTAATACGGCCGTGTTGAAGAAAAATGACACCACGGCGTGCAATGTGACAAGGCGGCGGAGCGCGTGCGATTTGACCAGCGTGTCGGACGTCTGCGATGCCGCCCCGATGGACGTCGCGAAATACAGGAAATCCCAGTAGTCGGGCCGATCGCAGCCGGGAAATTCGAGGCCGCGCCCCGCGTCGCTGCCCGGATCGGGGCGATAGAAGGCGTGGGCGTAATGCAGCGCGAACGCGATCTGCGTGACGCTCCACGAAATGACGAGGGTGAAAAGCGCGAGCGCCGCCAGCGACATTTTTTCTTTCGCGCTCGTTTCGGGAAGCTTGGCTTCAAGGCCGACCGCCGTTATGGCCGCGAAGCTCGCGGCGATGGCGAGCAGAATGATGGTGAGGATGATTAGACGGCTGTCGTCGCGACGTGCCGCTCGCTTCTGAATCTTCGCAGCATCGCTCGTGAAATCGAGGCGGAGCGCGAGAAGAAGATAGGTCAGGCCGCCGAGATCCCACGTGATGGCGGCGCGCACTGCAAGCGCGAGGCTGTCCGGCAGAAGACCGTAGGCGAGCGAGCCGACCAGAACCGCGCTGTAAAACCTCGGCCTGATCGAGAGCGATTCCCAGAATGAAACGGGGTGATACCACCCGCGCCTGCGGGCATGGTGAAGCCCCGCGTGGTTCGCTTTCTGTGGCAAGCTTTCCCCGCCAGTTTCAGGCGACGTGGCGGCGGCGTCCGCTTGCGCGCCGCCGCCCTTCAGAGCCCTTCGTCTGGATCGCGCACGGGAAGACGTCATGGCTGACCACTCGTGGCTGTTTCCCGCAACGCTTATCATGAGTGCGTGTTTTCTTCATCAGCATCGAACAGGAAAAGCCAAGCCTTTCCTTCGCTGACGGCGTTTCGCGCGGTTGCCGCATCCCTCGCTTTTCGGCACTGTTGGCAACGACGGGGAAACTACGGGGAAGCGATATGGAAAACGTACGGGGCCGCACGGTCCTTGTAACGGGAGCATCGGCGGGCATCGGCAAGGCGTTCGCCAAGGTTTTCGCGGCGAAGGGCTGGAATGTGATCCTGACCGCGCGCCGCCTCGACCGGCTCGAAGCGCTCGCCGTCGAGATCGAGGCTAAATATAAGGTCGGCGCCATCGCCATCGAGCAGGATCTGGCCGCGCCCGACAGCGTGGACAAGCTCGTCGCCGCGATCAGCGACCGGCGCGTGCTGACGGTGGACGGGCTCGTGAACAACGCGGGCTTCAGCGTTCCCGGCCATTACGCAAAGACCGCTTGGGCCGATCAGGAGCGCTTCCTGCGCGTCATGGTCACCGTGCCGTGCGAACTCGCGCATGTGCTGCTTCCGCCGATGGTGCAGCGGCGCTTCGGACGCATCATCAACGTTGCGTCGCTCGCGGGGCTGATTCCCGGTGCGGCTGGTCACACGCTTTACGGCGCGTCGAAGGCGTTCCTCATTCGCTTCTCGGAATCGCTGCTTCTCGAAAATCGCCGCGCGAACGTGCTCACGACCGCGCTTTGCCCCGGCTTCACTTACACCGAGTTCCACGACGTGATCGGAACGCGCGACAAGGTGTCGAAATACGGCAAGGCGTGGTGGTCCACTTCGGCGGAAGTTGCGGTCGCGGGATATGACGGCGTGATGGCGGGCAAGCCCATTGTCGTCGTGGGCCGCCGGGCGAAGCAGATTTCCGCGCTCATGAAAGTCTTGCCCGAAAGCGTCGCGCTTGGCATGGTTGGCCGTCAATCGAAGACCTTCCGCTCGGAGGAACCGGGCACTTCAGATAACGAGCCATCATGACCGCCGCCATCGTCATTCCGGCACGATACGCGTCTACGCGTTTCCCCGGCAAACCGCTGTGCCTCCTTTCCGGCATCTCCATGCTTGAGCGCGTCTGGCGCATAGCGTCGAGCGTGAAGCAGGCGTCGCGCGTGGTCATCGCCACCGACGACGAACGCATCCGCGAGCACGCGCTGGCCTTCGGCGCCGAGGTTGCGCTCACCTCACCCGACTGCGCGAACGGCACTGAGCGCGTGCACGAGGCGGTCGGTCGCGCGCATATCCGCGAGGACATCATCCTGAACCTTCAGGGCGATGCGCCGTTAACGCCGCCCTGGGTGCTGGAAGCGATGATCGACGAGATGATCATCGACCCGACGCCGGAAATCGTGACGCCCGCCGTGCGCCTTCGGGGACCGGCGCTGGAGGAATTCCTTGCCCACAAGAAAGAGCGTCCGGCCACCGGCACGACGGTCACATTCAACCTGCGCCGCAACGCGCTCTACTTCTCGAAGGCCGTAATCCCGCACATCCGCACGGAAGGACACGGCGGGATTTACCGGCACATCGGTCTGTACGGCTATCGCAAGGCCGCGCTCTCGCGCTATGTCTCACTCGCGCCGACGCCGCTCGAACAAACCGAACAGCTTGAGCAGCTCCGCGCGCTGGAAAACGGCATGACGGTGCGCATCGCCGTGGTGGACTATCGCGGCCGAACGCATTCTTCCATCGACGCGCCGGGCGATGTGCCCGTCGCCGAGGCGATCATCGCGCGCGAGGGCGAACTCGTGCCAACGCTGCGCTAGCTCGTCACGCATTCCCGCGAAAACCTGAAGGCGTCGCTCACCGCGCTCGCAGCGCTTTCGCAAGAACGGCGCCTGCGGGCGGGGCGGCGGGCCGCAGTCAACTTTTCCGCTCCCCGCTTTTCGTAAGGCGCAGCTCCTGCTACGTTTGAAGCGCTGGCGGCTGTTTTTGGCGGCCCAACGACAGGCTGGCACCTGGCATTGATCGACAATTCCGCGATTCGGGCGAAGCCGGTCGCGGCGTGTCCGGAGGGCATGCGTGATGCTTCTTATTCTCGCTCGGCATGGCAACACCTTCGAGGCGGGCGAAAAGCCCGTCTGGGTGGGCGCGCGCACCGATCTGCCGCTGACCGCGAAAGGCCGTGAGCAGGCGGCGGCGCTCGGCGAGGCTCTGAAGCCTTTCGCGCCGCGCATCCGTCGCATCGCTGCCGGGCCGCTCGCACGCACGCGCGAGCACGCGGAAATCGCCGCAGCGACCGCTGGCTTGTCCGCGCCTGTGGACATTGACGACCGCCTGCGCGAGATCGACTACGGCGACTGGGAAGGGAAAAGCTCCGAAGAGATCGAGGCCTCCGGTGGCGCGGCCGGGCTTGCGGCGTGGAACGAACGCGGCGTCTGGCCTATCTCCGCCGGATGGCTGCCATGCACTTACGCTATCGACGCGAGGGCGTCGGCGCTGGCCGACGAAGCCACGCGCAATGCCGGGGCAGGCGACGCCGCGCTGTTCGTGACGAGCAACGGCGTCCTGCGCTACTTCCTCAAGCTCGTGCCCGGCGCGTTCGAGGCCGCCGCCACGGACGCCAGCCTCAAGGTCGCGACGGGCCATGTCTGCGCGCTTCGACTTGAAGGCGACGCGTGGAGCGTGCTGCTATGGAACGTGAAACCGGGCGAACTTGCCGCCTTGCTTTAATCCATCGCTGAAACCGATGCAGGGGCGCGCCGCACTCCGCGCATCGTCCGCAGCGCGTCGCGGCTGGCCAGAATGGCGCCGCCGGTGATGAGAAGCGCCGCCACCCAGAGCGCGGGCTTCGACGGGCCGAGCCCTGTTGCGGTCAAAAGAGCCGTCGACAGCAGCGGCGAGAAATAGGCGAGCACGCCGAGCGTGCGCAGGTCGCCGTGCTTGCAGCCGTAGTCCCACACATAGAAGGCAAGGCCGATCGGCCCTGCGCCGAGCGCCAGGATCGCGAAAAGCTGCATGCCCGGCGCAGGCATCACGAAGTCTTCGAGCGCCAGATGCGCACCCCACGCCAGCACCGCCGTGCCAAGGCAATAGACCGAAACGGCCGCGCTCGGCACGCCGCGAAACAGCCGCGTCAGTACCGAATAGCTCGACCATGTCAGCGCAGCCGTCACGGCCATCGCATAGCCGAACGCGTTGCCGCCAAGCGACAGCGCCGCGCCGCCGGTGATTGCGAGCGCGGCCCCGGCGAACGCCATCGACACGCCGGAGATATGCCAAACCGTCAGCTTTCCCGCTGTAGCGCGCGCGGGCAGCATCGTGGAAAACATCACGATCAGCACCGGCCAGAGATAATTGACGAGGCTTGCTTCCACGGCGGGCGCGTTCTGCATCGCGAGGAAGAACGCGAAATGATCGACGAAGAACGCCGCCACGCCGAGCGCGACCGGCTTCCAGCCAAGCGCGCCGAGGCCGCGCCGCGCGGACGTGTTCGCCGCCAGCCAGACGAAGCCCGCCAGCGCGCCTATGGTGAAGGTGAGCGCTACGAGTTCCAGCGGCGGGATCGCGCCCGCGAGCACCGTCAGCGTGGGCAGCAGCGCCCAGAGCGGAATGGCGAGAACGCCGATGGCGGTAGCTTTACCGCCGCTCGTGATGGGCATTGGGATGTCCTGAGATCGATGCGCTGAGATACACGTGCGTGAATCACGCGGCTCGACGCTGTGGTTTTTCAGGCTGATCTAGTCGCCCGCGAGCCGATGAGGCAATTGAAAACGGCTTCGAGGTACCGCGCGGAATTCGCCTGAATAACGGCAGGCCGCCAGAGCACTACGCGCCGTTCGCGTGCCAGCCCGGCAAGTCTCGCGCCTCGCTGCGGCCCGCAAGTTCTAAAGCCGGAGCAAGCGCCGTCTCGAACTGCGTCTCCACCTTGACGCGCTCGATCCGGCGCCGCAGAAAATCAGCCCAGAGAAATTCGCTGAACGGCGTCCTGTCCTTCGAGTACGCTCCCTCGCGCCGCAGCGCTCCCGCAAGGCTGCGGAAGGGGTCGTCGATCATGTCGTCGATCCTCGGCGGAATGTCGTCATACTCGCGCCGACACCCTTCATCGTCGAACGGGTGCAGAAGGCCGAGGCTGTCCATAACCTCGAAAAACGCGCCGTTGTCGATGTCTCGGAAGTCGAAAACCGGCCTCACCGGCACTTCCCGCGCGCCCGCCATAAGAAGCGCCGCGAGCAAATGGTGACGGTCAATCGCAAAAAGCCGTCCTTTCGGCCCCTTCACGACCGGGATGGCATGCTTGGCCAGATATCGGTTGCGCTCGTCCCGCGCCATCATCTCAAGCCGGGCGGCGCGGCTTTCGACCTCCCGTCGCCCGACGGTCATTTGCGTAGGCCGAAGATCGGCAATCGAGACGGTATGAAAGACTGGTGTGCCAAGGTTTGGAAGGAGCATGCACACTCTCGATGACGAGGCCGCTTGGCATAAGCTTACGCTGGCGGCGAGAATTGAGGTATGGCGGCTTAGTCAACGCTGCCATATGGCCGCGTGCTGGCCTCCACTAAAAAGCAAGCGCCCGGCGCGTTACAGGAACGTGACAGTTGATGAGCCGCGCTGTTTGAACGCAGTTGATTGCGACGCGAAGCGCAGGGCGACGACACGTTCCACCTCGCATGGCGCAAAGAAAAGCCCCGGAGGCGAGAGGCCCCGGGGCTGCTGAAAGCAACGTATAGGCGCGCGGAAACCGCGCCGTGCGTCAGTTCCGCTGTTCGAGCAGGCGGCGCGCAATAACCTGCGCCTGAATTTCCGCCGCGCCCTCGAAGATGTTGAGGATGCGTGCGTCGCACAGAACGCGGCTCACCGGATATTCGAGCGCGAAGCCGTTGCCGCCATGGATCTGCAACGCGTTGTCGGCCGCCGCCCACGCCACGCGCGCACCGAGCAGCTTCGCCATGCCCGCTTCGAGGTCGCAGCGACGCCCGCCGTCCTTCTCGCGCGCGGCGAAATAGGTCAGCTGGCGCGCGATCATCGTTTCGGCCGCCATCATCGCGATCTTGTCGGAGACGCGCGGGAACTTGATGAGCGTCTTGCCGAACTGCACGCGCTCCGTCGCATAACGCAGCGCGAGGTCCATCGCCGATTGCGCCACGCCGACCGCGCGGGCCGCCGTCTGCACGCGCGCAGATTCGAATGTCTGCATGAGCTGCTTGAAGCCCTGGCCTTCCTCGCCGCCGAGCAGGCCGGACACCGGCACCTCAAATTCGTCGAACGAAAGCTCGTATTCCTTCATGCCGCGATAGCCGAGCACTTCGATCTCGCCGCCCGACATACCCACGGCCGGGAACGGGTTTGCGTCCGTGCCGCGCGGCTTCTCCGCGAGGAACATCGACAGGCCCTTGTAGCCGGGTTCCGCCGGGTTGGTGCGCGTCAGCACCGTCATGAGATCTGCGCGGACGGGGTGCGTGATCCACGTCTTCTGGCCGGTGATCTTGTAAACGTCACCGTCGCGCACCGCGCGCGTCTTGAGCGAAGCGAGGTCGGAGCCGGTGTTCGGCTCGGTGAAGACCGCCGTCGGCAGCACTTCGCCGCTCGCGAGCTTCGGCAGCCACTCTTCCTTCTGCTCCTGCGTGCCGCCGCCGAGGATCAGTTCCGCCGCGATCTCCGAGCGCGTGCCAAGCGAGCCGACGCCGATATAGCCGCGCGACAATTCCTCGGAGACGACGCACATCGCTTCCTTGCCGAGACCGAGGCCGCCGAATTCCTCGGGGATGGTGAGGCCGAACACGCCAAGCTCGTTCATCTTGTCGATGGTTTCGAGCGGGATGTATTCGTTCTTGAGGTGCCATTCGTGCGCGAAGGGCTTCACCTCAGCTTCCACGAAGCGGCGCATCTCCTCGCGCATGGCTTCGAGCGTGTCGTCGAGGCCGCCGTCGCCGAAATGGCCGGTGCCCTGCGCCTGCTCGACGAGCTCGACGAGCCGCGCGCGGGCTTGCGTCGAGTTCGCCCTGATGAGCGCCATGACGGCAGGCGTCGCGAAGGCTTCACTGTCGGCCGGTTCCAGGTCGAGGTCGTGGAAGCGGATGATCTCCGTCTGGCTCATCGGGATGCCGCCGAGGATCTGCGCCGCATATTCGCCGACGCCGATCTGCGTAAGCAGCGCTTCCGTCTCGCCGAAGCGGCCCTCCTCGGTGAGGCGGTGCGCGTAAGCCGCCATCTGGCGCAGCGCCTGGGCGTAGGTCGCGAGCCATGCGAGGCCGTGCGCGGCGTGCTGCTCGCGTTCGATCAGCGCGTTGGACAGCTTGCCGTTCTCGGTGACGCGGGCGCGGATATTGTCGGTGGCACGGGCAAGCAAACGGTCGGCGTTGGCGGCGGCCTCATCGCAGAGCTGAAGCAGGTCCGGAGCCACAACGGGTGCGGAAGACAGGCTCATCGGCCTTATCCTTTCATGCGGTTCTTGGAATTCAACCCCACATTGGCGCGTTTTCGCAGATGCACAATTGCGCTTAAGTTTATACCCGCCATGCGCGGCGCGCCGAGAATTCAATTGCCGGCAAACCGCGGAGGTGGGCGGGCCGGATAGTCGCTTCTAACCAGCGGCTTAGAGGTGCGAGCGAAGTGGATGGGTCCGTGTGACGAAACGCGTCGAGCCCGTCTAGCCGAAAAGCGCGCTGCATCTGCGTTGGGACGCATTTATCGGCGCGGCGTATGGCGCGGGCAACAGCACCGGCGCGATGCGACACGCGACAGCGTTCACCGACCGCCGCAAATCGAAGGACGCCGCCCCATTCGCCGCCAGATCATGCATTTCGAAAGTGAAGCGAATTGGAACCCGGGGAAGCGCTGAAGCTTCCCCGGGTGGGTGCCCCTATTTCTTCTTGCCGAAGACCATGTCGAGCCACAGGCTAAACAGCGTCTTCTGTGCCTGAGGTTTCGATTGCCGCTCGGCGGGCTTCGCGGGCGCGGGCTCCTGCGGCTGCTCTTGAACGGGCTCCCGCGACTGCGCGGCCTCGTAAACTGGAACGGGTTGCGGCTCCGTAGCCGCTTGGGATTGACTTGGCGCGGCTTCCTGCGGTTGAGCGGGTTCGGCCGCGTCCGATGGCTGCGTAGCCGCGAAGACCGGCACCGGCTGAGGCTCCGCCCGCGTTTCGCGCGAACCATATTCCTGGACCGGCTCGGATGCCGCTTCGGCGGGAGAACCGAGATCGTGCGTCGCCTCGGCTACGTCACGCGCCGAGATCGATTCGGCGGAAGCGGTCTCGGCCAGCTCCGGTTGAGCGTCACCCGGCTGCTCCGCAGGCTCAGCTTCCGGCTCGACCTCGGCGGCAATCGGCTCCTGTTGCGGCTCCTCGGCCACCACGGAAACTTCCGCCTCGACCGCTGCAGGCGTCTCCGCAGGCTCGGCAGGCGCGTCGGGTTGGCTTGCCTCCGCCGAAGCGCTTTCGAGGCGATCCGCTATTTCCTCGACCCGCGCATGAGCCTCGCCCAGCGCGTCGCCGCCGCCGCCCTGAAGGACACCCTCGATGCTCGGGTCTGCGGCCGGTTCGTAGGCCGGTGCCGCTTCGGAGCTTTGCGGCTCGTTGTCCTGCGTTATCACAGCGTTGTCGTGGAGATGCGCCGGCGCTTCGTGATGGTGGACCGTTTCAATGCCATGATCCGCCGCCACCTCTTCGACGCGCTCCTTCGCCTCTGCAGCGAGATCGTCGAAGCTGACACCGCGCGGTTCTGGCGCGGAATCCTCAGGCGCGGACGCGGATTCTTCCGCTGCGGCTACGTTGTCGTGGAGGTGAGCGGGTGCTTCGTGATGGTGGACCGTCTCAATGCCATGATCCGCCGCCACCTCTTCAACGCGCTCCTTCGCCTCTGCTGCGAGATCGTCGAAGCTGACACTGCGCGGCTCTGGCGCGGAATGCTCAGGCGCGGACGCGGATTCTTCCGCTGCGGCTACGTTTTCGTGGAGATGAGCGGGTGCTTCGTGATGGTGGACGGTTTCGATGCCATGATCCGCCGCCACCACCTCAACGCGCTCCTTCGCCTCTGCAGCGAGATCGTCGAAGCTGACACCGCGCGGTTCTGGCGCGGAATCCTTAGGCGCGGACGCGGATTCTTCCGCTGCGGCTACGTTTTCGTGGAGATGCGCGGGCGCTTCGTGATGGTGGACGGTTTCGATGCCGTGATCCGCCGCCACCTCTTCGACGCGCGTCTTCGAAGCGGCAGAGAGTGCATCGAAGTTCGGCCCTTCCGTCAGCGGCTCCCAGCTTGCGACCGCGACCTCGTCGGGCGCAACCTGTGCCGGGGCGGCGACGGCTGGCGCTTCGGCGGCTTGTTCGCTCGCGGTTTCAGGCTGCGGGGCGGACGCGCGTTCGCTGGGAGCGGCTTCCGCTGCCTCGACGACGACGCTCTCCTCGCTGGTCGCTTCAGCGGGTGCGGTCTCGGCTTCTTCACCGGATGCGGGCAGGAAAGCGCGCACGGCATCGAGCTTCTTCGAGGCGAGATAAAAGGCGTTGCCTTGCAGGTCGAGTTCGATGGCAAGACGCGCGAGTTCGAGCGCCGACGCGAAGCTCGACGGCGAGCCGTCGCTGGCGTTCGCGATATCAGCGCCCACCGCGTCGGCAAGATCATTGATGGCGCGCGCGGCCGCGTCGGCCTGCACTCCAAGCTCGGCGTAAGCGGCAGTTTTAAGACCGCTCAACGCCATTTGTAGGTCGTCGGATGCTCGCGTCATGTCTGGCTCCAGTTCTTTTTCCGTGGACTCGGAGTCAGAACGAAGCCGGGTCGTCAACCGAACCGCGCTTTGGATGCCTCAATCGCATCCTCGAATGTACGCAAACCCGTATGCGGAGCGCTGACGAGTACCGCCATATTACCCGGCCGATGCTCGTTCTTCCACATGCGCATATGCGCTTTCGGTATGTCGGTCCACGGAAAAACTTCACTCATGCACGGGTCAATTCGCCGCTCAATCATAAGTTTGTTAGCCTGGCTCGCCTGCAACAAATTGGCGAAGTGCGAACCCTGCAAGCGCTTCTGGTGCATCCAGAGATAACGCGCGTCGAGCGTGAGGTTATAGCCCGTCGTACCTGCGCAGATCACGACCATGCCGCCGCGCTTCACGACGAAGACGGAAACCGGGATCGTGGATTCGCCCGGATGCTCGAAGACGAAGTCGACGTTGTTGCCTTTGCCGGTATGCTCCCAGATCGCCGCGCCGAATTTGCGGGTTTCCTTGAACCACTCCGCGTATTCAGGCGTGTTGACCTTGGGCATCTGGCCCCAGCACTTGAAGTCCTTGCGGTTGATCGTGCCCTTCGCGCCAAGCTGCATGACGAAGTCGCGCTTGTCGTCCTCGGACACGACGCCGATCGCGTTCGCGCCGGACGCCGCGCAGAGCTGCACCGCGAACGAGCCAAGGCCGCCGGACGCGCCCCAGACGAGCACATTATGTCCCGGGCGCAGCACGTGCGGGCGATGGCCGAACAGCATGCGGTACGCTGTGGCGAGCGTCAGCGTATAGCACGCGCTTTCTTCCCAGGTGAGGTGCTTCGGGCGCGCCATGAGCTGGCGATCCTGAACGCGGGCGAATTGCGAAAAGCTGCCATCCGGCGTCTCGTAGCCCCAGATGCGCTGGGACGGCGAGAACATCGGATCGCCGCCGTTACATTCCTCGTCGTCGCCGTCATCCTGGTTGCAGTGCACAACGACTTCGTCGCCGACCTTCCAGCGCTTCACCTTGGAGCCGACAGCCCACACGATGCCCGCCGCGTCCGAACCTGCGACATGGAACGGTGCCTTGTGCACGTCGAAAGTAGAAATCGGGGTGCCAAGCGCGGCCCACACGCCGTTGTAGTTCACGCCTGCGGCCATGACGAGAATGAGTACATCGTGGCTGTCGAGTTGCCACGTCGGCACCACTTCCATCTGCATGGCGTCCTCGGGCGGCCCATGGCGCTCTCGGCGGATCGCCCACGCATACATCTTTTCAGGGACATGGCCGAGCGGCGGGATTTCGCCGACTTCATAGAGATCCTTCAAGCCCTCCCCGGAAGTGGAGGACGTGGATTGCTTGAACGCAATCACCTCACTCATATTCTGCTCCTTGCAGCGGCAACCCGCAGGTTTTTTCTTTGGTTGCAGCGCAGCATGATCCTTTTTTGTGTGCAGGGCAATATAGGCAAAAAGTCGAGTCCGGGTGCGACAAGGCCCGCGTTCCGCGCTCATGATCGGAAACGAATCAAGGCCGGCACTCGTTCCTTGAAACGAGTCCGGCCTGGAAGACGTTAAAAATGAAACGGGCAGCCGCGCTGCAAGCATGTGGCGCGAATCAAGACAACGCTACAAGTTCGCAAAAACCTCGCTCCGGGCTTGCGTCTTGGCGATGATATTCGCCATGAGGCCAGGGCTGACCTCTATGGCTTCGATGAGGGTTCGATTTGCCTTGTCAGGCGTGCGGCGACCCTGTTCCCAGCCGCGCAACGTCGAAAGATCAAGGCCATACCGGCTCGCAAACTCTGCCTGCGAGAGACCCAACGTGTCTCTCAACTGGCGAACGCGCACGCCGAAATCGGCTTTCTTGACCGAGGCGGAAAGCGACTCGCCATCGCCTCCCACAAGCTTGTCCCTAAAGTACTGCTCAATGGCTTCAAGCGTAGAGTAGACATCTTCTACGACTTGCTCATTGGGAAGCGGAATTTCACCGATGCTCATATTCTCGGTCATCGAATGTGCTCCATAGTCTGGTCGGGACGGTTACCTTTCACATCGAAGAACGAGAGAGCGCTACCCGGCTTTCGAACACAATAAGCGCTTGACGGGGTCGCAGTCAATAAAAAAAATGGCAACGACGGCGGCTCGACGGCATTTATGTCATCATAAGACGCACGATCGAATATATATCTATTCATGACAAGCCTCCTTACTCGCATTCGCGCGCGATTATCATGGCATGCAAGGCACTTGTTGCTGCCCTTGCATGCACACATAATACCAATACTGCACAGGTTCTATCCGTAGATCACGCCCTCATGAATAATCTTATCGCGGTTTCGCCGATTCTCATGATGAGTTCATTGAAGCGCGAGGTGCCACCGGGAGCATCGACAAGTATCAGCGGCCGGGGCGAGATGCTGATGATGAAGATCTCGCGGAATGACTTGTCCGCGAGATAGACAACGAACCAGCTTTGCAGCGATTGTTTCTTGACTGGGAATTCGATTTGCTGGAGCGCGGTTCCTTCCACTCGATCGCCGCGGTCCGGTGCAAAACGGAGCCGGTAAGCCAGCAGCTCGATTTCGATATCCGTCAAATTTGCTTGTAATATTTGTAAGGGCTCTCGTCTCAACTTGACGTTTTGGCCAATGTCTATGAAGCCGCCATTCATGGCTGCACTCCTTTTAAGCGTCGCTATTTGTGTCGCCTAATGTGTCCTGCACGATGGCCTCAGGGGTTCGAGTTGGCATTGCGGTCGCTGAGGTACGCTGTTGACGTAATGTCAGATTAATTTCTGTACACGTCAAGCGGTACACGGAGCAATTGCACACACCGCAGCTGGCGGCGGGCCGCTGCGCCGAAGCAAAGCCTGTCGTAAGCTTATGAATAGGTTTAGCTAATGGCCGCCGAGATAGGCCGAACGCACAGCCGGATCGTTCCTGAGGCTTTTCGCCGCGCCCTGGAAGCGGATACGCCCGTTTTCCAGCACATAGGCGTGGTCAGCCACATCGAGCGCCATGGCGGCGAACTGCTCGACGAGGAGCATCGTCACGTGTTCTTCCTTCAGGCGGCGAATGGTGTCGAACACCCCCTCCACGAGACGCGGCGCAAGACCCATCGACGGCTCATCGAGCAAGAGGATCTCCGGGCGGGACATGAGCGCGCGGCCCATGGCCAGCATCTGCTGCTCGCCACCCGATAACGTGCCAGCCTGCTGCTCGCGGCGCTCCTTGAGGCGCGGGAAAAGGTCGTACATGCGGTCGAAGTCGGCTTCCACGTCGCCCTTTTCGCGCACGCCCGTGAGCCGAACGAACGCGCCGAGACGCAGATTGTCCTCCACCGACAGCGACGGAAAGATGCGGCGTCCCTCCGGCGAATGCGCAAGGCCACGGCGCGCGACTTGATGGCTCGGCAGTCCGGCGATTTCCGCGTCGCCGAGCAGGATCGCGCCGGATTGCGGGCGAAGCATGCCGGAGATCGCGCGCAACGTCGTCGTCTTGCCCGCGCCGTTCGAGCCGATCAGCGTGACGAGTTCGCCCTTCGGCACGTGAAAGCTGAGGCCGTGCAGCACCTCGACGCGTCCATATCCGGCCTTCAGATCCTGAACCTTGAGCATCGCCTACTCCGCCGCTTCGGCGACCGTGCCGCCAAGATATGCCTCGATCACGCGCGGGTCGTTTTGAACCTTCGCTGGCGGCCCTTCGGCGATCTTCTGCCCGAAATCGAGCACCGAAACCGTGTCGCAAAGGCCCATGACCACGTCCATGTGATGCTCGATCAGGATCAGCGTGATGCCATGCCCCCGGATCTTGCGGATGATCTCCACAAGTTCGGCGATGTCGGGCGCGGAAAGGCCCGCCGCCGGTTCGTCGAGCAGCAGAAGCGACGGATCGAGCGCAAGCGCGCGGGCAATCTCCAGCATGCGCTGCTTGCCGTAAGGGAGGTTGCGCGCCTCGGTGCCCGCGAACTGGCCGAGACCCATGAAGTCGAGGATCGCCATGGCGCGGGCGCGCGCTTCGGCTTCCTCCCGGGCGCGGCGCGGCGTGCGCAGTACCGCATCCATCAGCGTGCTGCGGAAGGTGTGATGCAGCCCGACGAGCACGTTCTCGATTGCGGTCATCTCGCCGAAAAGCTGTACGTTCTGGAAGGTGCGCGCAATGCCCTTGCCCGCAATTTCGCTCGGCGTGAGCCCGTCGATCCGGTGCTGCGAGAGGTAAACGGCGCCGGCGGTTGGCCGGTAGACGCCCGTCAGCACGTTCATCATCGTGCTCTTGCCGGAGCCGTTCGGGCCAATGAGACCGTGAATCGTTCCCGGCGCGATGGCGAGTTTCACCGAATCCAGCGCCTTCAGGCCGCCGAACTGCATCACCACGCTTTCCACTCGAAGCAGCGTCTTCGCGTCGGCAAGCCCCCTGTCCGCGAAGATCGCACTCGCGGCGGCGGGTTGCGCGGCGGTGACGTGGCGCGGCTTCAGCACCGGGAAGACCTCGCGCAGGAAGCCCATCACGCCGTCCGGCAGGTAGAAGACCACGAAAAGGATCATCAGGCCGAAGATTGTGAGGCGATAGTCGGTGACGTTGTTGACGTTCAGCGTCAGCGGCAGGAACGCCAGGCACAGGATAACCGGCGGCAGCGCGCGAACGAGCTTTTCGCGACTGCGAAGCGCGATGATGGCCAGCGCCACCAGAGCGGCGGCGGCGATCATCCCCGCCATGATGCGCACGAGTTCGATGTCGGACAGCACGTTCGGCAAATACACGATGATGAAAGCGCCGATGAGCGGCCCTGCGCGCGACTTTCTCCCGCCGAGGATCACCGCCAGCAGAAACAGGATCGATAGCTCGAAATTGTAGGTGTTTGGCGAGACGTAGCGCTCCGACCAGGAGAAAAGCGCGCCCGCGAGCCCCGCCAGAGCCGCCGACACCACGAACGCGTAAACCTTGTAGCGATAGACACTGACGCCCATGCAGTCGCAGGCGATGGGGCTGTCGCGCAGCGCTTCGAAGGCACGGCCATATTGCGAGCGCACCACGCGGTTCACCACGAGGATCGCCACGAGCATCAGCAGCACGCAGAGATAATAGAATTCGAGGCGCTGGAATTCCGCCGCCTTGAGGCCGAGCGTGCCTTGCCAGAACGAACGCCAGTCCGCGAAGTCCACCACGCGCGGCGGCGGCAGCGTCACGCCGAGCGGGCCATTCGTGAGGCCCGTCCATTCATTGATGACGATCTGGATGATGGTGCCGAAAGCGAGCGTCACCATCGCGAGGTATGGGCCGATCACCCGCAGCGCGGGCACTGCGAGCACCGCGCCGAAGATGCCCGTCACAATGACGCCGACGAGAAGCCCCGGCCACACCCCCAGCCCGTAATGGTGGAAGATCACCGCCGCGCCATAGGCCCCGATGCCGAACAGTCCTGCATGGCCAAGGCTGACCTGCCCCGTGTAGCCCACCACTATGTCGAGGCCGAGGATCAGGATGGCGTAGATCGCCATCATCTGAACGAGGTGGATGTAATAAGAATTTTGCCCCGCGAGGAAGGGGAACGCGAATAGCCCAATGGCCAGAAGTCCCGCACCGATGAAGGGAAGAGCGCGCGCCATCGATCAGACCTTCTTGATGGTGCGGCGGCCGAACAGCCCTGCCGGGCGGATCGCGAGCACGATGAGAACGAGGATCAGGCCCGGCACATCCTTGTAGCCGGTCGAGACGTAATAGCCCGTCAGCGTTTCGATCACGCCGAGGAGGATGCCGCCGACGATCGCGCCGAGCGCCGAGTCGAGCCCGCCGATGATCGCCACCGCGAACGCCTTCAGCGCCAGCACCGCGCCCATTGTTGCGCCCGTCAGCGTCACCGGCGCGACGAGGACGCCCGCGAAAGCCGCCGTCATCGAACTCATGGCGTAGCTCATGGTGATGACGCGCCGCGTGTCGATGCCCATGAGGCCCGCCGCGTCGATGTCGTTTGAAGTGGCGACGAACGCCTTGCCGTAGATCGAGCGGCGATTGAATGTCTCCACCGCTGCCATCATCAGCAGCGCGCCGACGACCACCATGATTTCTGCGGGCAGGATGCGTACCGCGCCGAGTTCGATAGCGGTTTCAGGCAGCGGCGACGGGAATTTCAGATCGTCGCGACCCCAGATGTTTTCCGCCATGTTGCGGAAAATGATGCCGAGCGCGATGGTGGCCATGATCCAGCCGAACTCGGACTTCGTCTCGATGGCGGGCCGCACGCCGAGCCGCTCCACCACCGCGCCTTGCGCCATGCCGAAGATGAGGATCACCGGCAGCATCAGCCAGTAGCCGAGATACGGCAGCAGCGTCAGCCCGAGCATTGCGCCGAGCATCAGCGCCTCGCCCTGCCCGAAGTTCAGCGTTTTCGATGTCGCGAAGGTTAGCTGATAGCCGAAAGCGATGGTCGCGTAGATCATGCCTACGGCGACGCCGCTCGCCACGAGTTGCCAGAAGACAGAAGTCGTCGGCGCGTGAAGAAGTGTCGAAATCCAGTCCATCATGTCGCCTTGCGGGATTGGCGGTGCGGGGCATTCATTCGAAGGCGCGAAACAGAAGAGGGCGGGAAGACCCGCCCTCACGCCATGACTAATTCGTCGCCTTTTCCTTCTTCCGCACGACGCCGGAATTCTTTGCGTCTTCCTCGCGCGCGTAGACGATCTTGCCGTCCTTCACCATGCCGAACACAGGAATGTTCGCGGAGATGGCGTTGTGATCCGTCTCGCTGAACGGCTTTTCGTACGTCGTGACGACGCCTTCCACCTTCTCCTTCAGGTCTTCGAGCGCGGCGCGGATCGCTGGGCCATCCGTGGAACCGGCCTGATTGATCGCGGCGGCCAGAAGCAGCACGGAATCATAACCTTGCGCGCCCGCCACAGGCGTCGGGATCTTCGTCACGCCAAAGGTCTTGTAATACGCGTCAAGGAACGCAGCCCGCTTCGGCAGCGTCTTGTCCTCGATGAAGGTCTGCGGCATCATCACGCCGTTGCCGTTCGCGCCCGCGATGTCGATGAAGCTCTGCATGGAAGACGGCCACGATGTAATCATCGGCACGTTCCAGCCGAGCTTGGCTCGACCGTTCGCGATCTGCGCAAGTTCCGGGCCGATGCCGTAACACAGCAGCGCTTCGGCGCCCGCTTCCTTCGCGCGAAGGAGCTGCGCCGTCATGTCCACATCCTTGATGTTGAACTTCTCGACCGCCACCGGCTTCACGCCGAGCTTTTCGAGCGCCTTCTCAAGGTCTTCGCGACCAAGCTGGCCGTAGTTCGTGGAGTCCGCGAGGATGGCGATTTTCTTGTAGCCGCGTCCCTTGACCGCCTCTTCCGCCATCATGCCCGCCTGAATGGAATCGTAGGCGGAGGTGCGGAACACGTAGTTGGTGTCGTAATCCGGCTTCTTGAACTGGTTCGTGATGACCGTGCCAGTCGCCACGTTGTTGATGACCGGGATCTCGGCTTCCTGATAAAAGCGCTGGGCGGCGAGCGCCACGCCGGTATTGATGAAGCCGAGCGTCGCGACGACCTTCTCCTTGTTGATGAGTTCCTGCGCGATCTGCGCGCCAAGCTCGTTCTTGGCTTCGTCGTCGCGCTCGACAAGCTGGAGCGGTCGGCCAAGCACGCCACCCGCCTTGTTCACTTCCTCCACCGCGAGCTTGACGCCGTCGCGCATCGAAACGCCCATCGACGACGAACCGCCCGTGAAGGGACCGGATAGCCCTATCTTGATCGGCTCGGCGGCGAAGGCCCCCGTCGTCAGGGCAAGCGCTAGCGCGGCGACAGCGCCGAAAGTCCTGATTTTCATCATGTTT
Organism: Rhodomicrobium vannielii ATCC 17100; assembly: GCF_000166055.1. Classification (NCBI taxonomy): domain Bacteria; kingdom Pseudomonadati; phylum Pseudomonadota; class Alphaproteobacteria; order Hyphomicrobiales; family Hyphomicrobiaceae; genus Rhodomicrobium; species Rhodomicrobium vannielii. The sequence goes on along the minus strand of NC_014664.1, from coordinate 3,225,739 downwards.
CCTCCATCGCCTGCCATCTTTTGCCCGTGGCGGCGTTACCTGCTTTTGTATCGCGGATGCGCGTTTTGTCACAGTGGGGCTTTGGTCTAATCGCCGGGGCTCGGAATATCACCCGGCACCGAAAATCCACTATTCCGCATGCAAATCGACGCGATGACATTCAACTTTAAGTTTGGAAACGGCTTCAATGTTCCGGTTGGTTCGGCCTGAGTCGCATTCCGGCTCCAGGCACAAAAAAACTCCCGCGAACTGCGTTCGCGGGAGCGATTTCGAAGGAGACTTAGCGCGCCGCGATGGCGCGGGCGTCAGAAGCTGAGACGTGCGGCGCGCACCACGTGCGGCAGCGCCAACGCCTTCTGGATGGTCGCATCGCTCACCGGCTCATCGACGGTGACGAGCGCCATCGCCTTGCCGCCCTGCGCTTCGCGGCCGAGGTTGAACGTCGCGATGTTCACGCCCTCGTCGCCGAGGAGCGTGCCGAGCGCGCCGATGTGGCCCGGCTTGTCGGCGTTCACCGTGAACAGCATGTTCGGCGCGAACTCGGCGTCCATGGGAACGTGGTTGATCTGGATGACGCGCGGCTTTCCATCCGAGAACACCGTGCCGGCGATGGAGATTTCCTGCTTCTCGGTCTTCAGCGTCACGCGAATATAGGTTTCGTAGGCGCCTTCCTGACCACGCTTCGTTTCCTCAACCTGGATGCCGCGTTCCTTCGCGACCGCCGGACCGGAAACCATATTGACGTGCAGGAAGTGACGCAGAACGCCCGAGATCGCCGCCGAGGTCAGCGCGCGCGTGTTCATATCGGCAACGTCGCCCGCATATTCGAGGCGGATGAAGTTCGGCGCGGCCTCGGTGAGCTGGCCAGCGAAGGAACCCAGCAACTCGGCGAGCTTCACGAACGGCTTCAGCTTCGGCGCTTCTTCCGCCGTGATCGACGGGAAGTTCACGGCGTTCGAGATCGCGCCCGTGAGGAGGTAGTCCGCCATCTGTTCGGCCACCTGAAGCGCGACGTTCTCCTGCGCTTCCGACGTGCTCGCGCCGAGATGCGGCGTGGAGATCACGTTCGCCAGCCCGAACAGCACGTTCTCCTTTGCGGGCTCCACCTCGAACACGTCGAGCGCTGCGCCAGCCACGTGGCCCGCCTTGATGGCATCGGCCAGCGCTTGTTCGACGATAAGGCCGCCGCGGGCGCAATTGATGATGCGCACACCCTTCTTCATGGTGGCGATGGATTGGGCGTTGATAATGTTCTTCGTCTTCTCCGTCAGCGGCGTGTGCAGCGTGATGAAGTCTGCGCGGCGGAACAGCTCTTCGAGGCTCACGCGCTCGACGCCGAGATCAAGAGCGCGCTCTTCGGTGAGGAACGGATCGAACGCGATGACCTTCATGCGAAGGCCCTGCGCGCGGTCCGCGACGATGGAGCCGATGTTGCCGCAGCCGATAATGCCGAGCGTCTTGGACGTGACTTCGACGCCCATGAACTTCGACTTCTCCCACTTGCCGGCCTGCGTGGAGCGGTCAGCTTCCGGGATCTGGCGAGCTAGCGCCATCAAGAGCGAAATCGCGTGCTCGGCGGTGGTGATGGAGTTGCCGAAGGGCGTGTTCATGACGATGACGCCGCGCGCGGTGGCGGCGGGCACGTCGACATTGTCGACGCCGATGCCAGCGCGACCGACGACTTTCAGGCGCTCGGCAGAGGCGAGCACCTTCTCGGTGACCTTCGTGGCGGAGCGGATGGCGAGGCCGTCGTAATTGCCGATGATTTCGGCGAGTTGATCCTTGTCGAGGCCGATCTTGGTATCGACTTCGATGCCGCGATTCTTGAAGATTTCGGCGGCCGCGGGGGAAAGCTTGTCAGCGACGAGAACGCGAGGCGCAGTCATGGGTGTGTCTCCTGAAAACGTCCAGAGACAAAAGCAAGGTTGTCATCGCGGGCTTGCCCCGTCAATCCAGGTCGCGGGCTCTGGAGGTTCCGCCGCTGGATGGCCGGGTCGAGCCCGGCCATGACAGAGGTTGAACCTTAAGCGGCGACCTTGGCCTTCGCGTTGGCGAAAGCCCAGTCGAGCCATGGCACCAGCGCTTCGAGGTCGGATGCCTCGATGGTCGCGCCAGCCCAGATGCGAAGCCCGGCGGGCGCATCGCGATAGGCGCCGATGTCCAGCGCAACGCCTTCCTTTTCAAGCGTGGAGGCGATGTCCTTGGCGACAGCGGCTTGAGCCTCGGGCGTTGCGATCTCGGGATCGACGATCTTGAGGCACACGCTCGTGTTGGAGCGCGTCGACGGCACGCTGGCGAGGAAATCCACCCACGGCGTCTTCTCGACCCAATCGGCGAGAACCTTGAAGTTCGCGTTCGAGCGCGCCTGAAGCGCCGTCAGGCCGCCGAGACCTTCCGCCCAGTTCAGCGCATCGAGATAGTCTTCGACGCAGAGCATGGACGGCGTGTTGATCGTCGAGCCGTCGAAGATCTCGCGGTTGAGCTTGCCGCCCTTCGTCATGCGGAAGAGCTTCGGCATCGGCCATGCGGGCGTGTAGCTTTCGAGGCGTTCGACAGCGCGCGGCGACAGGATGAGAATGCCGTGCTGCGCTTCGCCGCCGAGAACCTTCTGCCAGGAGAAGGTAACGACATCGAGCTTCGCCCAGTCGAGTTCCTGCGCGAAAGCCGCCGAAGTGGCGTCGCAGAACGTCAGGCCCTCGCGATTGTCGGGGATGAAGTCGCCGCTCGGAACGCGGACGCCGGAAGTGGTGCCGTTCCAGGTGAAGACGACGTCGTTGCGGAAGTCGGCCTGACCGAGGTCGGGAAGCTCGCCATAGGGCGCGTCGAACACGCGCACGTCCTTCAGCTTGAGCTGCTTCGTGATGTCCGTGACCCAGTCCTTGCCGAAGCTTTCCCAGGCGAACACGTCGATACCGCGCGCGCCGAGAGCGGACCACATGGCCATTTCGAACGCGCCCGTATCCGAGGCGGCGACGATGCCGATGAGGTAATCCTGCGGCACACCGAGGATCGCGCGCGTCTTGTCGATCGCGAGCTTCAGCTTGGCCTTGCCCGGCTTGGAACGGTGCGACCGGCCCAATTCAGCGGTTTTGAGATTATCGAGGGAATAGCCGGGGCGCTTGGCGCAGGGGCCGGAGGAGAAATGCGCGACATTGGGGCGCGCGGCAGGCTTGGTGGCCGTCATTGCGGTCTACCCTTTCAGATAGTTGCTTCCCGGTGGGGGGAAGTGTCCCGCGACGACGCATAAGCGGGCGTTCGTATGGTGTCAACAGAAATGGGTTTGCCATTATTAACTTGGACGTCAGCGTAATGTTAAAGAGCTGGCGCAACGGGAAACTTTCATAAGCTTGCGCTGTTCTACCTCATCGCGCGGCAGCGAATATAGCGTCTTGTTCTTGCGGCCAGAGAATTATGCGGGAATAGCTTTCTTCGTTCCGTGTCGTTTCGACTATCTCTCTATCGATGCCAAACTGCGCCATGCATTTTTTGGCGTTATAATCACCGCCAGAGGAAAAGAACAATGCGTAACCCGTTCAAAACTGCTGCCGTTGCCGTTTCAGTCGTCGCCGCAGCGGCGATGCTTGCTTCGCCCACGGCCTTCGCGAAGGACGACGACTCGCGAAGTGAAATCCACCAGGGCCTCAAGCAGGGAGACATCAAGTCTCTCTCCGATATTCTCGTCATTTCCAAAGACAGGGTGGTCGGCGAGGTGATCGAGGCCGAGATCGACCGCAAGGGAGGCAAGTGGATCTACGACCTCGAACTGATCGATCCCCAGGGGTTCAAGTCCAAGGTGAAGGTCGACGCCAAGACGGGCGATGTGGTTGAAGGCGCGAAAAAAGCCCAGCGCGAAGAGCGCCGGGACGAACGCCGCGAAGAGCGTCGCTAACCGTTAACGAGGGGTGGCCGGGGGTTCTCCGGCCACTGCTTCGGCCTCAAGCGCCGCCACGCAGGAATAAATGCATCGTGCGTCAGTGCGGCGAAGTAACGCTTGCTAGCCGCCGCGCTCACCTGCCTGTTTTCCTCACCAGCGGCCGAACAGCGAGTCGAGAAAGCCGCCTCGGAAGCTCGCATTGTTGCGCCAGACGCGCGGCGGCGCATCGGCCGAGTCGTCCTCCGCGTAGCGGGAGCGGCGCTGCTCGGAAACCATCTGAAGTTCCACGGGTGCGAGGTGGTCCTTGCCCCGCGATATCTGCGACCACTTTCCTTCGAGCGCGAGCGTGATGCGCCGCTCGTGGCCGTAAACGTCGGGGAAGGTGTGCAGCTTGCCGTCATCGCCCACAAGCGCCGTGAAATAGGTCATGTGGATCGGGATGCGCCGTTCGATGTCGAACTCATTGTCGTTTCCGCCGGTGCGAACCGCATCGCGAACCTGCGCCGCTTCGAACCCCTTGTCCTCCTTCAGCAGGATTTCCGCGAGGCCAATCGGGTTCTGCACGCGCATGCAGCCGTGGCTGTAGGTGCGCCGCGCCTTGTTGAACATCCATTTATCGGGCGGATAGGCATCGTGCATGAAGACGGTGTGCTGGCTCGGGAAGGAGAATTTCACCTTGCCCATCACGCTCTTCGCGCCGTTTGGTTGCACCACGTTGAAGATGCGGATGTCCGTGCGATACCAGTTGATGCGCCGCCAATCGACCGTCTGCCCGTCCTTGTCGCGAAGCTCAAGCTGCCACTCGCGCATCATGCCGCCGCCGCGCTGAAGGCTTGGCAAGATCTCGCGCACCTTGATGGACTCGGGAACGATCCAGGTCGGCTTGAACGTGATCTTCTTCAGCGTACGCGTGAAGACCGGCGTCTGCTTGTCGAGCTGCCCGGTGACGATGCGTTCCTTGCGGACCACCTCGCCATTCTTCACCACGCGCTGCGTATACTCCGGGATGTTGTTCCAGACATAGAGGTCGCCGAGGTCGGCGGGCATCCAGCGCCACTGCTCCATGTTGGCGAGGAGGCGTTTAGCTTCCGCGCTCTGCTTCTTGTCGCGCAGCGCGAGATATTTCTGACGCAGCCGCTCGAACTGGACGTGCTGCGGATGGAGGCCGCGCAAATAGGCGTCCGGCTCGTCGGTGGCGGCGACGCCGTCGAGGATCGCTTCGGGCTTGAGAAGCTGAGGCCGCCTGTCGAGGTAAGAGCTGAGCTGTTCCGAAGGGTTCGTGATGCGGCCGCCCCGCGCGAAGCGCCCGTATTTCAGCACGGCGCGGGAGATGTCGATTTCGTCGGAGGCGATGGCTTCCGGCTTCTGGTCGCCGACATGTGTGGCGGCGGTTTGGACGCGCTGATCGAGCCCAGCGGGAAGCGCGAAGTCGCTTGGGGCGAGGCCGTAATCTGCGGCGCGGGCGATTTCCGCAGCGAGGCTGCCGGCTTTGGGAGTGGGCACGCCTGATGCTGCGAACCAGAGTGGGGCGTAGCGGCGCGTCTCGTAGAAGGACAACAGGGCGGCGCGCTCATTGCGTTCCTCGTCGTCGGCTCCGGCCGGGAGCGCAAGCAGCGCCTTCCGCAATGCCTCGGCCTGCGGCGTGAGCGGAGCCGGGGCAGCTGTCACCTCCACAGCGGGGCTGTTTTCCGAGGGGGGGAGCCCAATCGCGGGAGCATCTTCGGTGCTTGCAGCCGAATCGCCTTCCAGAGCCGCCTCCACGGGGCTCCCTGGCTCGGTCTGCTGCTCCTGTGAAAACCCCGGCGACGCAAACGCCATCGCCGAGAGAATGAACAACACAAAAACGGCCCGCCCCGTCATTCGAATGCTCCTTCAACTGAAATGTTGGGGCACGATAGAGGGCGGAACTGGCGCGAAACCTGAGTTAGCGAATCGGAAATACTTATGGCAGACGGTCAGGCGCGGAGCAGGCGGACCGGAGCGCTGAGCGCGGGCTGTCTTCACGCCGTATCTGCCGGTTAAGGTACGGTTTGCTGTGGATTGACGCGCCGCGCGTCGAGTGGACACGAAAAGGCCGCCTTTCGGCGGCCTGAGAGGCGCTTCGTGGCGAGGCGCTTACGGTTCCAGTTCGACGTCCCAATACAGGTAGTCGAGCCAGCTTTGATGCAGATAGTTCGGCGGAAAGAAGCGCCCGTTGCGATGAAGTTCGTGCACCGTGGGCCGATACGGCTTCAGCGCGGGGAACATTTTCGCCTTGGCGGGCATCTTGCCGCCCTTTTTCAGGTTACATGGCGCGCAGGCGGCGGTGACGTTGTCCCAGCGCGTCTGGCCGCCCCGCGAACGCGGGATGACGTGGTCGAATGTGAGATCGTGGGGAGAGCCGCAATATTGGCATTGAAACTTGTCGCGCAGGAAGACATTAAAGCGCGTAAATGCCGGATAGAGTGCTGGCTTCACGAACGTTTTCAGCGAAACGACGCTGGGTAGCCTGATTTCCGCATTCGGGCTGCGGACAACCTTGTCGTAGAAGGAAACGATGTTGACGCGATCGAGGAAAACGGCCTTGATCGTCTCTTGCCAATTCCAGAGGGACAGAGGATAGTAGCTCAGCGGTTGGAAATCCGCGTTGAGCACGAGAGCCGGAAAGCTGTCCGGCGGAGACCTTAAAGAGGTCGCTGCGAAAGCTGTCACGTTCACCTTACCTCAACGATTGCCGTTAAGTCGGGGCCACGCTCGCACGACGTCGCTCAATACACTTACGCGGATACTACATGCGCGTGTCAATTCTGTGAAGGGTGCACGTGCACTTTTGGGCGTTTCATGGGAAAAGGGCCGAAACGTTCGCCAACGGACGAGGCTCGCATGCCGTCGCGAAGAGAAACCGAAGACGCGCTGAGGCGGCTCGCTCCAAAAATTTCTCCCTTTGAATTCAATGCAATAATCGATCACGCGATGGACAGCGCAGGGCTTTCGAAGGCGTCGCCGGAAACGGCTGCCTGGCTGTCGATGGTCGCGTTCGTGCGCCATAATTTTACGGATTATGATGCGCTGCTGGATGATGGGTATGACCAGGCGGCAGCTAGACATTTTGTCGCAGCAGAGATTGAAGACGTGCTTGCGGGTTGGGGCGTGCGTCGGAAACTGTCGGCGGGCGAGTGATCGGGCAAGCTCGGCGTAATTGAACGCCACCGGAAGGTTACGGCTTCCGCTTGTATAGGGTGTGTTTTTGTGAGCAACGGCACTTTATTTCGCCCTGTTGCATTCCCCTTACGCTTCAGTTTATAGCTTCACGCGAAAGTTATTTTCGGTGTAAAATATTATGACAATACTCGTTATCGGCGGGGCCGGCTTTATTGGATCGCACATGGTGAAGCGCCTGTGCGAAGAGGGCGAGTCCGTTATCGTACTGGACAACCTCTCCACGGGGTTTCGAGACGCCGTAGTCGGCGGAGAGTTCATTTTTGGCGATTTCGGCTCCCGGGCGTTGCTGAGCGATATTTTCAGAACGCACGACATCGACACGGTGATGCATTTCGCATCTTTCATCCAAGTTGGGGAGTCGGTGACCGCGCCGGCAAAATATTACCTCAACAATGTCTCGAACACTCTTCAATTGCTCGACCTGATGGTGGAGCATGACATCAAGCAGTTCGTGTTTTCCTCCACGGCCGCAGTTTATGGAAACACCGGTTCCGAGCCCATTACTGAAGCGCACGCATGTGCCCCAATAAATCCCTATGGCAGAACAAAGCGCATGGTGGAAGAGGCGCTAGAGGACTTCAACCGCGCCTACGGCCTCAACTTTTTCTCGCTCCGCTATTTCAACGCCGCAGGTGCAGACCCCATGGCGCGGATCGGTGAGCGACATTATCCGGAAACGCATTTGATCCCCCTGGTGCTCCAGGCAGCATCCGGACGCCGCGATGCGATTACGGTCTTCGGCCGCGATTACCCCACTCCTGACGGAACATGCGTCCGCGATTACGTGCACGTCGACGATCTCTGCGAGGCACATCTCCTGGCGGTGCGTGCGCTGCGGAAAGGCCATAAAGGGGGGTTTTTCAATTTGGGAAACTCACGAGGCTACAGCGTTGCAGAGGTTATCGAGGCTGCGCAGCGGGTCACGGGAAGGCCCATTACCGTGTGGGACGCGGAGCGGCGCGCGGGAGATCCGCCTGTGCTGGTTGCAGACGCGAGCGCGGCGGTTGATGCGTTGAGTTGGGTAGCGACGAAGCCGCACCTTGACGTAATCGTTGAGGATGCGTGGCGGTGGGAACGGAAGAAAGGATTAAAATGGTAATTCGTCGTCTTGTCTTGTCATAGAAAAACGCTGGATTTTTTACTGCGTATTCCGGCGTTTTTGAGCTGGCCTGTCGCCTGATTTTGGCCCGAAGGAGGGAGCAAGGCCCCAAAGAAAACGTGCGCCACCACAAAGAGGGACGGGCGTTCCTTTGCTTCCGTCGGCGACCGGGTGCCTAACGTGTGTTGCTATCCCGATGCCTCTGAGATTTGCGCCTGACGTGCGAGCCATTCATCGACAGCCAGTTCGATGACCCCCTGCATGTCCGTACCCCTAGCCGCCGCTGCATCCCTCAAGCGCGCGGCAGTCACGCGCGGCATCGAAAATGTCATGTTCGTATTCGTATTTTCGAGCCTGCCTTGAGGCTTCGTCAAAAAATGCTTCAAACTTCGCTTTCTCACATTATCCTCGTCGCCGTTGTGGGCTTGCCGATAGCGGCACCGAGCGGCGCCGCTCCTGCATTGTTCCTAAAAAAACGAATAACCGGTGCACCGGCTCCTATTGGTCCGATTCCGACATGCATCCATTACACATGCTCGCGAGCAAATGTCGGAAACACAAGGTTCACCGGCAAAGCTCTGATTTCGCAGATCTTTTGAATTTGACATGCGAGCGCAAACTGGCGGCTCTTCGCTCCTCATGACTCACTACGCTACTCTTCCCCCTTCGCAGACTCGGTTCGCGAAAGGCCGACCGGCCCGCTGCCCTCGGTGTGCCCCCCAAAGCCGAAACGCATGGCGGAGAGAACCTTTTCGGCAAAGGTGTGCTCCTGCCGGGAGTGGAATCGGGCGAACAGTGCCGAGGCGAGCACTTCCACCGGCACCGCTTCCTCGATCGCGGCCTCGATGGTCCAACGACCCTCTCCCGAGTCCTGAACGAAGCCAGAGAACTGCTGAAGTTGCGGATCTTTAGTCAGCGCCGCCGCGCCAAGGTCGAGCAGCCAGGACGAGATGACGCTTCCGCGCCGCCAAACCTCGGCGATGTCCGGCAGGTTCAGGTCGAAGCGTTCCTCCGGCGGCAAGTCCGCCGAGTTCTTGTTGCGCAGGATGTCGAAGCCCTCCGCATAGGCTTGCATCAACCCGTACTCGATGCCGTTATGGATCATCTTCACGAAGTGGCCTGCGCCGGAGGGTCCGGCGTGAATGTAGCCGCGCTCGGCCCGAGAATCGCCTTCGTCGCGGCCCGGCGTCTGAGGTATATCGCCCGTTCCAGGCGCAAGCGCCGAGAAGATCGGATCGAGGTGATCGACGGCGTCCTTCGGGCCGCCGATCATCATGCAATAGCCGCGGTCGATACCCCAGATCCCGCCCGACGTACCGCAGTCGACGTAGCGGATGTGCTTTTCCGACAGCTCCTTAGCGCGGCGAATGTCATCTTTGTAATAGGAATTGCCGCCGTCGATGATGATGTCGTCAGGCTTCAGCAACTCGCCAAGATGTGCGACCGTCTCTTCCGTGATCCGGCCCGCGGGCAACATAACCCAAATGGCGCGCGGCTTCCCGGTCAGCGCGTCCACCATCGCGCCGAGCGAGCTGACAGCGGTAGCGCCGTCCTTCGCCAGCGCTTCCCGAGCGTCCGGGTTGGTGTCGAACACAACGCAATGGTGTCCCGCTTTCATCAAACGGCGAGCGATATTGCCGCCCATCCGTCCCAGGCCGATCACGCCAATCTGCATATTTGCCACTCCCATATAATCTGCTCTCAGCGCGATGGGTGAGCCTTGTTGTCGCCTCGCCGCGAAGTCCGCGAACCGCTCGCCGCCCCTGGCTTCGCCTCTGGCTCGACTTCCGCCCTCATGGCATTTTCGGCGCTGACTTTGTCAGCCTCCATCCCCTTCGGCGCGGGTGGGGACACCATACCCACACCTGTTGCATCACTGCCCGACGCCGGCAGCGAAGCGGGAGACGCCGCCGCTTCCTGCACAGGATGAGCCGGGGCGGCAACCGCCACCTTCGCGCCGTTCTCGATACCGGCGGGCGGGTTCACGATCAGATCCTGCCCCGGTTCAAGACCGCCAATGATTTGCACCTGCGCGCCTTCATCGTCGCCGAGAGTAACCTGATGGAGGCGCGCAACTCCATCCGCGTTGGTAGCCACCCGCATCCCGTGCTGATCGAAGATGAGCGCCGAAGACGGGATCATCATGATGGGCACGGGTCTCGGCACATTGAAGCGCACCGTTCCATAAAGCCCGGGCGAGAGCTTGTAGTCCGCGTTCTTGATGTCCGCCTCGACCAGCAGCGTGCGACTGTTTGCGTCGAGGGCGATCGCGGTGCGCGCCACTTCGCCCGCGAACCTCTGGCCCGGCAATTCGGGCACGTCGAGCGTCGCCTCCATTCCCGGCTTCAATTGCAAGGCAACGTCCTGCGGGACATGCACCTGCACGCGCAGAACGTTATCGCGCACGATGGAGAAAAGCGGCGAGCCGGAAGAGGTGTCGGCGGTGACAAGGCTCCCGGTATCGATGCTGCGCTGGGTTATCACGCCGTCGAATGGAGCGGTCACGCGCTCGTAGGATTGCATGCGTTCGAGCCGCGATATCTGCGCCTTCTGGGCTTCGATGTTTGCGTTGGCGACGTTCACGGCCGCATTCTGCGCAGCAAGGTTCAGGCGCGTCTGGTCGCCGCTCTGCTTTGTCTGCCAGCCTTCGCGCACGAGCGGCGCATTACGCTGATTGGTAACGCTGGCGAGGTCGCGTTGCGCGGTGACTTGTTCGAGCGTGGCCACCATCTGCTTTAGCTGCGCGCGCGCCTGATTGAGCTGGTCATCGACCTCGGGCGCGGAAATCAGGGCAAGCAACTCGCCCGACTTGACCCGTGAGCCGATATCCACGAAGCGCTTGTCGATATAGCCGCTCTGGCGCGCGAAAAGCGTCGCGGATTCGAAGGCCTGCGTGGTCGCGGGGAGGCGCACCTCCTTCGGTGTCTCGACCGCCTTCACTTTTTCGATGCGAAGCGCGGGCACTCGATTTTGGCGTCCGACGAGTTCCTGCCGGGCGGTAGCTTCGCTCGCCGCGTGACGATCAAACCCGGCGTTTACAATAACGCCGAGCCCGCCAACCACGATAAGACAGGCAATAGCAAGAGCGACCCGGCGTCCCCAATGCGTTTTAGGGGCGCCTCGGTCCATTTGTTCGGCTTCGAACGTCTCGGCGTAGGAGCCGTCGGGGCTGCCCGCATCGCGGCTCTGGTCATTCCGCGCGTTATCGCGGGCCACCGTGCCGAATTCGTCGCTCCGGTATTCGTTCATCCGTTGCCTCCATGCTGTGCCACCGCAGTGTCGTCGCGGCGAAGGCTTTTGCCGCCGTGCTGCGGGCCTTGAACGCGCTCCTTCAAGGCGTGGATGGTGGTGTAGATGTAGGGGACGACGAGAAGCGTTGTAACCGTCCCCACGAGAAGACCGCCGATGACGGCCCGCGCCAGAACGGCGTTCTGCTCCTCGCCCGGCCCGCCGATGGCCATCGGCAGCATGCCGACGATCATGGCGCTCGCCGTCATCAGCACCGGCCGAAGGCGCGTGCGGCCTGCGGCCACCGCCGCCTCCATCGGGTGCATGCCTTCCAGAAGACGCTCGCGCGCAAAGGTCACGAGCAGGATCGAATTCGCCGACGCGACGCCAATCGCCATGATCGCGCCCATCAGCGAGGGAACGCTGAGCGTGGTTCCCGTCACGAACAGCATCAGCACGATCCCGCAAGCCACGCCCGGAAGGCCGAGGATGACGGCAAGGGGATCGAGGAAGTCCTGAAAATTCACCACCATGAGCAGGTAAACGAACACCGCCGCAAAGATGAGCCCGATGGTGAAGCGGCTGAACGCCGAATCCATGCTCGCCGCCTGCCCCTGCAACGAGATCGTGTTGCCAGGCTTCAGCTGCGGTTTGATGTCATCGATGATCTTGTTGATCTCGGACGAGACGCTGCCGAGATCGCGGCTCGCGACACTCGCATAGACGTCGAACACCGGGTTCACGTTGTTGTGGTTGATGACCGATGGGATATAGCGCCGGGACATCGTCGCCACATTGCCGAGCGTGTTCGGTATCGGGGATTGCGCGCTCCCTCCGGCAGCGGCGATCGACGTGTTCTGCAAATCGTTCACGGTGGAGACGAGGCGCTCCGGCGTCTGCACCGCAAGATAATAAGGGTTCTGCTGGGCCGGGTCGGTCCAGAAGTTCGGGGAGACCTGCTGCGATGAGCTGAGGCTGATGGTCATGTCGCTGACGATCTGCGAGGCCTGAAGCGTCAGGCCCTGTGCGCGGCTCCTGTCGATGTCGAAGTAAAGGTTGGGCGCGTCGAGTTCCTGATGAATGTGCGAATCCACGACGCCGGGGATGCTCGACATCCGCTTGAGCGCTTCCTTGATAAGCTCGACGTTTTGCGGATCGCGGCCCTGGATTTGCAAATCGATCTGCGTCGCCACGCCGAAATTCAGGATCTGCGTCACCATGTCGGCGGCCTGGAAGTAGAACAACACGTCGGGGAAGGCTTCCGGCAATTCGCGCCGCAGCCGGGCGATGTGTTCGCTGGTCGGCCGGTGCCCTTCCTTCAACGAAATCTGGATGAGGCCGTCGTTCACACCGATGGTGCTCCCATCGGTGAAGGCAAGATTATAGGCCCGCGCGGGGAGGCCGATGTTGTCGAGGATGAGATCGCGCTCGGATTCCGGGATCAAATCCCGAATGCGATCTTCGATGCGCTGGAAATACTTCTCCGTATCCTCGATGCGCGTGCGAGCGGGGGCGCGGACGTGAAGCTGGATCAGCCCCGCATCGACGGTCGGGAAGAAGTCGCGCCCGACAAAGGTCGCGAGATAGCCCGCACCCGTCAGGGCCGCCAGCGCGATCACGGGTATCACGAAACGGGCCCGAATGATCCCTTCGAGCAGCCACGCGTAAAAGTTGCGGAAGCTCTCAAAACCGCGATTGAACAAATCCGAAAACCGCCCGAAGGCGCCAAGGCTTTCGCGGTAGCCGGGCTCGTATTCCTTTCGCAGAAGGATGCGATTGACGATTGGCACCAGCGTTCGCGAGATGCCGTATGACGCAAGCATGGCGAAGACGACCGCGAAGCCCTGCGGCGAGAACAGGTAGCGCGGCGCGCCCTGAAGGAAGACCACCGACACGAACACACAGGAGATCGCCAGCGTCGAGACAAGCGTCGGCAGCGCTATGCCCGCCGCGCCTTCCTCGATCCCCTTGTCGTATTCCATGCCTTCTTCGAGCACGCGATGCGTGTTTTCGATGGTGACGGTCGAGTCGTCCACGAGGATGCCGACAGCGAGCGCCAGTCCGCCGAGCGTCATGGTGTTGATCGTTTCGCCGAGCGCGGATAACACCGCGATGGATGTCAGAATGGACAGCGGGATCGAGATCAGCACGATCAGCGTCGACCGCCAGCTTCCGAGAAAAACAAGGATCATCAGCGCCGTCAGCCCAGCCGCGATGGCCGCCTCGCGCAAGACCCCGTCGATGGAGTTCGAGACGAAGACCGACTGATCGAACAATTCTCTGATTTCCATGCCCGGCGGGGCGGCTGCCCGGATCGCGGGAAGCGCCGCCTTCACGCCATTCACAACGTCGAGGGTGGAGGCATCGCCATTCTTGATGACTGTAAGCAGCACGCTGCGCTTGCCTTCGGCGCGAACGATGTTCTGCTGCACGGCCCATGCATCGCGGACATTTCCGATGTCGCGCAAATAGATGGTTGCGCCGTTCACCTGCCGGACCGGGATGTTGTTCAGCGCCTCTATGTCCGGCGGCTGCGAATTGACACTGATGATATATTGCCGGTCGCCGATCTTGGCATCGCCCGCAGGAACGGTGAGGTTCTGGGCATTGACGGCGTTTACGACATCGGTCGGACGCAGGCCGCGCGCGAGCAAAGCTGCGGGATCAAGGTCCACCATGATCTGGCGGAATTTGCCACCGTAAGGGGTCGGCAGCGTGAGTCCGGGCACGGGCGCCAGCGCCTGACGAACGCGGTAAAGAGCGTAATCGTAGAGTTGCTGCTCGTTCAGCGTGTCGGAGGACAGCACGAGCTGAAGCACCGGCACGCTTGAAGCATTGTATTGGACGACGATCGGCGGCTGAATGCCGGGCGGCATCAGCGCGCGGATCGAGTTCGACGCAGAGACGATCTGCGCGATTGCCAGCTCTATGTTGACGTTCGGCTGAAAGTAAATGCGCTCGACCACGATGCCTTCGAGCGTCTGCGACTCGATGTTCTTAATGCCCGTCACGTTCGAGCTTATCGAAAACTCGCTATAGGTCGCGACCCGGGCTTCCATCTCCTTCGGGCTAAGACCGGTATACTGCCAGATGACGGAAACAACCGGGATGTTGATCTGCGGGAAGATGTCTTTCGGCGTCGTGATGATGGCATTTGTACCGAGAAAGACGATCAACACTGCGAGAACGTAGAAGGTATGGGGAAAGCGGAGCGCGAACCGAACGATGCCCATGGAGATTTTTGGCCTCCAAGTTTCATTTTCGTGCAACCACGTTATGCCGCACAAAAGGCGGAACCTCACGCGTCGCGGATAGTTCACGCCCGGCGTTCACGTTCTGGTGTTCCGACGGCAGCTTTCCTGGCACGACGCATCGCGCGCGATGCGTCGTGCCGCGGCGGGCGAGGCGTCATCGCGCCCAGTTCAGGCTGCGTCGTGAGGTTGCGGCGACCCGGCCCTTGCTCTCTACGATCACATCCACTAGAGATGTTATCTAATAAATTGAATTTTTGAATTTAACGCCCGAATTATGAAAAGCTTTTCCGAGCCGTTTTTGAAAATCAGGCTGGCCGCACTCTATTTTGATAGCTGGACGGACGCTTTCGGTGGGATTCTTGCCCAGGCAAATGATGACGATGTGTCCGCGATTTTTCTGCGGCGGCCCAGGAACGTCCTGGAAAATCCGATAGCCGTCGAAGTGCTCAGGAACGGGCGCCGCTACGAGGCGAGAAAACTTCGGTCACCGGTGGCATTGGGACATGTCCACAGCGGCGAAGAAAAAGGCTGTGTCAGCCGGTTTGATCTCGACGGCGACTCCTACTCTATCCTTATCGCGGGTGCCGAGGTGGAAAAGCTGAGACCTCTCTTCCACACAGCGAATGATGACATCGTCTTCGCCGTACAGGTCCACAGGGCTCTTGTCTTGAACGCGATGAAGCTCGCTCCCAGCATGTTCTTCGCGCAGGCAAAAGATCCCGCCTTCGTTCTCGACCTTGATGGAAACGCATGTTGGCATAATGATGCGGCGCGCGAAGAGTGTTGGCACCCTGTTTTTCGGTCCTCGCCCGACGGTCCGCTTCTGTTTGCCAACGAGGGCGAGAATTGTGAATTTCGCACCGCGCTTGCAAAGCTGAGGAAGGCCGACATGCCTTCGGTGCAAGTCCTGCTGCTCGCTCTCCCCGATGAAGCGAAAAGCGCCGTGATGGTTACGAAGGCGATTGAGACAGCGCCGCTTTCTCTGGGAATTTGGGGAGAGTTCTTTGCTCCGGAGCGGCACGCCATTGCCTTCATCCGCAATCCCAAAAGCAAACCGAATGTATCGCCACTGCTTCTCCGCGACTTGTACGGACTAACTCAGAAGGAGGCGGATCTGGCGGTCGCCCTCGCCCGAGGCGAGTCGCTCAGGGAGTTTGCGAATCGGACGGGGGTCACGTTCGAAACTGTGCGATGGCACTCAAAAAAAGTGTTTCAGAAGATGGATTGCTCGAAACAACAGGATGTTATGTACACTCTGCTGTTTAGCATTCCCGCCGTTGCCAGCGCTTGTTGATTCTTCGAGACGATCAATCGGAGCGGATTTCGCGGCATATCACCGGCGATAACGTACGCGTGGCTCGCCGGCCGCATCAGGTGTCACTTGGCCAGAACCACTCGCACCAGACATAACGCACCTCGATGCCGTCATCGCGAAGCTAACTAAGCAGAGCGAACCCGCCCCTCACCAGCCCGCGTAACCGAAGCCGAAGGTCTGCGTCTTGTCGCCGTTGGCCTTCGACAGCACGGTGGCGATGTCGGCGCGCAGCGGCCCGAGCGGCGAATCCCAGATGAGGCTGAAGCCGGTGGAGGCGCGCAGCTTCGACGAATTCGTGGTGACGAGCGTATTCGACGTGCCGTTCGCCGCCGCATACGCCTTCGCGAAACTGGCCGCGTCGGTGCCGAACATCGTCCCCGCGCTCGCGAACACCGCGCCGGAGAGGCCGAGGTCGGATGGCACGAAGGGCAGGGGGAAGCGCAGTTCCGCCGTCGCCGAATAGAACTGTGTGCCGCCGAGCGCGTAGCCCGTCGTCGCGTCGCGCGGGCCGAAGCTCTTGAAGCCCGCGATGGTTTCGCTGCCCTTGTAGAACGCGTCGACCACGCGCACGCTTTGGCCGCCCCAGCCGGTGATGTTGCCCGCCTGCGCGCGGCCCGCGAGCACGATTTCCTGCGAGATGGGATAATAGGCGCGCGCCTCGCTGGTGGAGCGGATGTAATTCACGTCGCCGCCCGCGCCCGCGAGATCCTGCACGCCCTTGAAATAGAAGCCGCGCGTAGGCTTTTTCCGGTTGTCGCGCGTGTCGTAGATCATGTTGTAGCCGATCGACGAAATGACCGACGTGCCCTTGATCTGCTTCACGGCGAGCGAGGCGTCGTCGTCCACGCCGTAAACGCGGTCCATCATCAGCGTGTAGTTGACGCCGGTGGAGAATTCCTCCGTGATCGGGAAGCCGAAGCGCGTGGTGCCGCCGACGCGGAAATCCTTGTAGCCCGCGACCGTGTAGCCCGCGCTTTCGGTGTAGTCGGCCGACTTCACGAACGCGTCGACGCCGAACGACACGTTTCGGTCGAGGAAGCGCGGCTCGGTCCAGCTCACGTTGAACGCGCCGTTGCCCGATAGGCTGCCCGACAGCTTCACCTGAAGATACTGCCCCGTGCCCATCAGATTGCGCTCGGTATATTCCACCTCGCCGATGATGCCGTCGTTCGAGGAATAGCCTAGCGCGAAGCCAAGGTTGCCGGTCTCGGCTTCGGTCACCTTCAGCGCGAGGTCCACGCGGTCGGGCGCGCTGCCCGGCTGCTTCTCGACCTTCACATCCTTGAAGAACCCAGTGCGCATCACGCGCAGGCGGCCCTGCTCGACGATGACTTTATTATAGGCGTCGCCCTCGGCCACGCGGAACTCGCGGCGGATGACCTCGTCCTTCGTGGCGGTGTTGCCGCTGATCTCGACGCGCTCGACATAGGCGCGCGGGCCGTCCTCCACGACGAACGCCACGGAAATGGTGCGTCGCACGGGATCGCGGTCGATGCGCGGGCGCACCTGCGCGAACGGCGCGCCAGCCTCGGCGGCGGCTTTCGTCAGCGCCTCCACCGATCTGTCGACGAGCTCGGCATTATAGATGTCGCCCGGCTTGCCCTTGATCGAAGCCGCGAGCGCTTTCGCGTCGAGGCCGTGCGCGGTAGCCTCCACGTCGAGATTGCCGAAGGTGTAGCGCGCGCCCTCATCGAGCGTGAAGGTGACGAAGAAGCCCTTCTTCTCGGCGTCCACCTTGTCGGAATCGACATCGGCGGTGGCGGAAAGCACGCGCATGTCGGCGAAGCCGCTTTTCACATAGAAACGGCGCAACATTTCGCGGTCGAGATTGAGCCGGTCGGGATCGTAGACCGACGAATTGCGCAGGAAGTCGAGGAGGCCCGACTCGGTCGTGGTGATCTCGCCGCGAAGCTCCGCATCGGAGAAGGACGCGTTGCCAATGAAGTTGATGCCGACGACCTTGATCTGCGGCCCTTCGGTGATCTCGAACACCACGTCGATGCGGTCGTGCTCGCGGTCGATGGTCTTCGCCTCGACCTGCGCGGTGTAGTAGCCTTGGCGGCGGTAGGCGGTCAGGATGCGCTGCACATCGGTTTCTGCGCGCGCTTTCGAAAAGGTGCCGCCAGCATTGAGTTGCACTTCCTTCGCCAGTGTGTCGGACGTGACATCCTTCGCGCCCTCGAAGGCCACGCGTGCGACGAGCGGGTTTTCGGCCACCTTCACGACAAGCGCGCCGCCCTGCATGGTGAGCGAAGCGTCGCGGAACAGGCCCGTCTGGAATAGCGCTTTGATGCTGTCGTCGGCCTTCGCCGGGTCGTAGCGGTCGCCGGGCTTCAGCGAGATGTAATGCTGCACGGTTTCCGGCTCGATCCGGCTCGCGCCGACCACCTTGACAGTGCGGATCATCGCGCCGTTCGACGCGGCGCGCGCGTCCCTCGCAAAGGACGTCACGGCGACGAACACACCGAGAATGAGAAGCCAAGCCACGAGCCCGGCAGCGATTTTCATTTTACGCGAGGACGGTAGCTCCCCGCACGCACTGCAACTTGCCATGCGGCCAAGGAAGCCTCAGCTTTATGACGCAAGCGTGGCCGCCACCTTTCGCCACCGGTCAGGGGCAGATCTCGCGAAGCTTCTGCACGGCAGCTGGCGCGCCTTCGAGCGAATAGTGGTCCGTCGTGGCTGTGCCCTTTGCGGACGTGGCCTTGACCGTCATCGGGCCCCCCATCGCCATCGCCGAAAGCAGCTTGCGCTCCTCGGCGGGGTCTCTCGCGTATGCCTTGTCGTCGAGCGCGTAGAGCGAAAAGGACTGGCCGCCGAGCGAGATTATGGTCTGCGCATTCGCCTTCATGGCGTAGCCCTGACGCACGCTTACCTCGTTATAGACCCCGTCCTTCTGCCACGAGGTGATGTAAAAAATCACGGACGTGCGCTTCGCCGTCTTCGGCTGCGTGTCGGTCGGCGCGCTCGCGGCGAAGCAGATGCGGCCCTCGGGGCTTTCGTGCAGGAAAACGGTCCAGTCGCCAACTCTTTCCACGAGCTTCGCCTTGACCTCGGGAACGGGAGTGGGCGCGGGCTTTTTGGCGAGCGCGGGCTTCGGCTTGGGCTTCGGCGGCGTTGCCGGGCGCGTTGGGTCCGGCACGGCTGACGGGCCTTGAGGAAGCGTCTGCGGGATTTGCTGCACCTGAACCTGTTGAGCGACCGCACCCGAGGACAAGGCCGCGACGGACAAAAGCGGAAGGATCAGACGGCGACGCATGCAAATTCCCGTTTGAAGACACGAGCTGGAGCCTCGACCTTAAGCAGAATGCCGGTCATTGGTCCACGGAAAGCTTGCCCGAGCTCGGCTTGAAAGCGCTCGACGGTGCATCCATCCGATCCGGAAACGAGCCGAGGCTTCGCATACGGTCGTACATCACGATGGCTCTTCATCGTAAAACCCCTTGTCCGGCGGCGCATAGTGACTACCGAGGCGCACGACGACGCACCTTGACCTGGGCTTTACCCTAGAAAAGCGAATAATTTTAACTACAGAATCATACGTCTTCAATGGATTACTTCTCGCGCATCGCCATAAAGCCGACACTCTGGTGCCGTCCATTCGGCGCGCCGCAAACCGAATCGTTGCGCCAGTGGTCGAGGGCGAAGCGGATGGTTCTGCCGATTAGAACAGCGGCAACGCGCACGGCTCGATCTTGACCGGGATTTGCTTGTTCTCGCGCTTGGCATAGTCGCCCCCGGGGGCGCCGCTCCGACCCCACCGACAGCTTCTGTGCGTCGTCTCGCGAGGCCGGATGTGGAACCATCGTAGCGCACAGCGCAAATGCACGACAAGACGTTTCCAAACGCCCCTCGCAAAGCGGAAATTCCATCTAATCGTCGGTTTGCGAGTTGTCTGCCCCGTTCAACGGCGCGATCATGGCCGCGTTCCAGCGAACCCGGCGAGCCCATGACTCACGCAAACGACACGTCCGCCCTGAAATCCTCCGTCATCGCAGCCATCGGCAACACGCCGCTCATCCGTCTCAAGCGCGCCTCCGAAGAGACGGGCTGCGAGATCTACGGCAAGGCCGAGTTCATGAACCCCGGCCAGTCGGTGAAGGACCGCGCGGCGCTCTTCATCGTGGAAGACGCCGTGAAGCGCGGCCAGCTCAAGCCGGGCGGGACAATCGTTGAGGGCACGGCGGGCAACACCGGTATCGGTATCGCGCTCGTCGCGAACGCGCTGGGCTACAAGGCCGTGATCGTGATCCCGGAGACGCAGAGCCAGGAGAAGAAGGATGCGCTCCGACTTCTGGGCGCGACGCTCGTCGAGGTTCCGGCTGTGCCGTACAAGAACGCGAACAACTATGTGAAATACTCGGCACGGCTCGCTCATAAGCTCGCGGCGGAACGGCCCGAAGGCGCTGTGTGGGCGAACCAGTTCGACAATATCGCAAACCGGCGCGCGCATGTTGAAACGACGGCAGAAGAAATCTGGCGGCAGACAGCCGGGCGCGTGGACGGCTTCATCTGCTCGGTCGGTACCGGGGGCACGCTCGCGGGCACGTCGCTCGGGCTCAAGGCGAAGCGCCCCGGAGTCGTCGTCGCCGTCGCGGACCCATTCGGCTCGGCGATTTACAGCCACTACGCCCACGGCAGGCTCGAAGCCACTGGCTCATCAATCACCGAGGGTATCGGTCAGGGCCGCATCACCGCAAATCTCGCGGGCGCGGGGGTCGATGGCGCCTATCAGATCCCAGACGAAGAAGCGCTCGACGTGGTGTTCCGCCTTCTCAGCGAGGAGGGACTGTGCGTCGGCGGCTCGACCGGCATCAACGTGGCGGGCGCGGTGCGTCTCGCGCGCGATCTCGGCCCCGGCCACACCATCGTGACGATCCTGTGCGACTACGGCACCCGCTACCAGTCGAAGCTGTTCAACCCGGAATTCCTGCGCGGCAAGGGGCTGCCCGTGCCGCCGTGGCTCGACGCGCCTCAAACGCTGCCGACCGTTTTCGAGGGCTGAACGGCGCGTCGGATCGGCCGTTTCGCTCCGATGAACACCGCATATTCCGGGCGCGTTACGAAATCCGCCAGCGTTCGCACGTAAAAGTGTCGTCCTCCCACAATTCCCTCGACCGGAAATCCGCGATCTCGCAGCCGTAATGCCGGATCACCGCATAGGCGAAGCGCTGACAGTTCGCGCCGTGCTCGGCGATGCTGAGCGCACATCCCGGTATGCTCCGCGCGTTGTAGCGAACGGCGCGCCGGGATAGCGAGCGGTTCCGATACCCCATTCGACGGCACAATGTCGCTCCCGGTGGACCCGGCGCGCCTTTGGCGCATTATCCATACCGTTCCGCGCGACCGCAGGTTACCCTATACAAAATCACCGATTCAGGGGGAAGCAATGACCGATTTTTCGTCCAAGTGGCTGGTCGAGACGGACTGGCTTGCAGAGCGGCTCGGCGCGCCAGGCCTTGTCGTGGTTGACGCCGGCCTCACCATGCCGGCCGATGCGCGTGCGGCGAACGAAGTCTATAACGAGGCGCATATCCCCGGCGCGCTCTATTTCGACATAGAGGCCCTTTCCGACACCAACTCGCCCTATCCGCATATGCTGCCATCGCCCGAAAAATTCGCGTCGCGCATGCGCAAGGCGGGCATCGGCGACGGCATGAAGGTCGTCGTCTATGACTCGAAAGGCTTGTTCAGCGCGCCGCGTGCGTGGTGGATGTTCCGCGTCATGGGCCATGAAGATGTCGTGGTCCTGAACGGCGGCCTGAAGAAATGGCTAGCGGAAGGGCGACCGGTTGAAGCGGGTGCGCCGACGCCGCGCTCTGAGCGGCACTTTACCGCCCGCAAGAACAGCGAGCTCGTGCGCGAAATCGACGACATGATCCACATCGTGGAAGGCGGCCGCACGCAGATCGCCGATGCGCGTTCAAAGCCCCGCTTCGAAGGCGCCGAGGTTGAACTTCGCCCCGTCGCGCGGCTTGGTCATATGCCGGGTGCCAGGAACGTGCCGTATGGCTCGTTGATCGCGCCAGACGGAACACTGAAGCCAGCGGCGGAGTTGCGCGCGGCCTTCGAAGCGGCGGGCATTCATCCGGAAAAGCCGGTCATCACCACATGCGGGTCTGGCGTAACGGCGTGCATTCTCGCGCTGGCGCTGGCCGTAACCGGCAACGAGCACGCCGCAGTCTACGACGGCTCGTGGGCGGAATGGAGCGAGGTGCCGAAAGCGCCGGTTACGACGGGCCCGGCCTGATCGGGAGCGGCGACGGGCCGCTTTAGCGGCGCCGTCAACGCGCAGCATTCACCACGTCGCCTCAGGCGGCGTGGCGGTCGTTCCATGACAGGCCGACGCGGCCATAATAGAAGCCGTTCACGTATGGCACAGGTTCGGTGAGCGGACGAAGCTTCGCCTCGGCTTCCGCGGGCGCGAGCTTGCCGTCGAGCGTGTCGCGGAACAGGCGCGCGACTTCGACCATATCGACAGCCTGCGGCGAGAGGCGGAAATGCGTCACGCCCATCGTGCGCAGCGCATCGAGCTCGTGCAGCAGCACGCCATAGCCGTTCGACATCGTCGACGTGCCGTTGATGGTGAGAATGTCGTCGCCGGTCACGGTCGTTGCGTTGAGGCCGTTCGGATCAAGGCCGCAAACGAACTGGCACGAGTCCTTGGTGAGGCCGTTGGCGCGCGCATGATAGCAGCGCATCGCGATCGACAGCGTCTGCTTGCCGAAAACCAGCACCTCGATTTCGAGCTTGCCTGCGTTGTCGGCCAGCACCTTGATCGAGGTGGCGGGCGCTTCCACGGGCAGCACCACGCGGAACGCGCCGTTCTTCGCCACGAAGTCGCGCGCGCCCTCGTTGAACACGTTGATGAACGGGCCAATGATATGCGGGCGGCCATGCAGCGCTTCGAGGCATGCGACGTCGTTCGCTTCCACGATCAGGTCGGCGTCGGCGGCCTCGCGGATCGCCTTGACCTCGCGCGGCTGCGTGACGAGCGCCAGCGTGGACATCACCACTTCCTTGCCCGCGGATTTCAGCCGGTCGATGACTTCCGGGAGATGATCCTGAAAGAACGGCTCGCGCTTCGAGCAGATCACTTCGCCGAGATAGACGGAGTCGACCGGCATCTCGTCGGCGGCGCGGAAGTAGAAGTCGCGGCGCGCTTCCGGCGTCCAATGGTGGAGGAGCGGCCCAAGCGTCAGCTTGGCCGTCTGTGCGTTTTCGTTTGGCATCAGCGCCAGCCCTTCTTGTACGCGCCGAACGTCTGACGGCCGCCCTCTGAGAGGTCGCTGAGGTCGTCAGTCGAACGCGTCTCGCCCGTTTCCACCGCGTCGAGCGCCTTGCGGAACGCGCTCACCACTTCGGCCACGTAGGCCTTGCTTCTCTGGCGGCCTTCGATCTTCAGGGCCGTCACACCGGCCTTCTTCAGCTCGGGGAGGATGTCGAGCGCGTTCAGCGCAATCGGCTCCTCGAAGATGTAGCCCGCCTTGCCGCAGGCGACGTAGCGCGCCTTGCACGGCGTCGGATAGGCGGCGCCCTCGCCCTTGGCGACGCGGTTCAGCACGACATCGCCGAGGCAGGACAGCACGAAGTCGCCCTCTTCTTTGTAGGTGACGTGGCTCGCGGGCGCGCAGGCGCCTTCGCTCGTCGGGGAAAGGCCGGTCATGTAGGAGGAGAGGAAGCAGCGGCCTTCGGACATCGGCCCCACGGAGCCGTAGCCGAACACCTCGATTTCCATGCCCGTTTCTTTCGCCACGAACGCCACCTCGTCGACGGAGAGGATGCGCGGCAGCACCACGCGCTTCACGCCGAACTGGTCGCGATAGTAGTTGATGGAAAGCGGGTTCGCGGCGGACGCCTGCACGGACAGATGGCGGCGCAGGTTCGGATGCTTGTTCGCGGCATAGTCGAGCACGCCGATGTCGGCGAGGATGACGGCGTCAGCGCCCGCCATGGCGGCGTTGTCGATGGCGTCTTTCCACGACTTCATCTCGCCAGCGGGCGGGAACGTGTTGATGGCGACCAGCACCTTCGCGCCCTTCGAATGGGCGAAAGCCACGCCTTCGACCATCTCGTCCACGTCGAAATTCAGGCCGGGATAGTTGCGCGCGTTGGTTCGGTCGGCAAAGCCGCAATAGACGGCGTCCGCGCCAGCTTCGATGGCCGCCCGGAGGGCGGCCGGATTGCCGGCGGGGCTGAGAAGTTCAAGGGAATGGTGTGTCATGAGTGTGCCGGATCCTGGCTCGCCCCTTTCGCGAGCTTCTCCCGCACTTCGAGCTTGGCGATGCGGGTTTGGAGCGTTTTGAGTTCGGCTTTGAGGGCGTCGCGTTCGTTGGCCCAAGCTGGGGCCGCTGCGTCCGCCGTCTTGTCGTCGCGAAGGGAATCGATGAACTCGGCGGCGCGATGGCGCGCGGCTTCGCGGGCTCGTCCGATAGCGGTCAGCGCGCGCTCGGCGGGCTTCTGAAGCGGGCCGAACATCGAGGTGACGTCAGCGAACAGATCGATTTCCTCACGGTCGAGCGTGTTGCGCAGCGCGACCACGGCGGCCGTGTCGCCCGCAATGACGAGGCCGCGCGTGAAGAACAGTGCGTCGCCATCGATGCGGCCCTGAAGCAGGTTCAGGAGAACGTCGATGTTGCCCTTGATGCAGGCGTCGCCGGGCGTTTCGTCTCGCGGATCGAGGAGACGCACGAACGCCTTCTCGTCGCCGCCGAACTTCAGCGCGAAGCGGTGCGGCAGATCCGATGGCTCGACGTGGATCACATAGGGCTTCAGCCGCGCCAGATTCTTGAACAGGCGCGGGTGTGCGCGCTCCATCTTGCGCAGGAGTGCGTCGATAGCGCGCGCCAGCACAAAGGGCGGCGCGACGGTCATGGCGCCGCGAACGAGGGGCGCCGGCAAATTCGATGGCTTCATGGGGCCGGATGATGAGTAAAGATCGATCAACGGTCAAGCCGAAACGCGGCGCGTCATCTGGAAGCGGGGGTGGCATTTTGTCGACCGCATTCAGCCAAAGAAATGGCCGGGCAAAACCCCGGCCATTCGAGAGGCGAGCGCTATGCCGCTGGTTGCTCGTCCGGCGGATGAGGAGTCTGCCGCTCGTAGGCCGAGCCGAGCAGCCGCTTCTTCACCCGCTCGCGCACCGACTGAAACACCACATACAGCATCGGAATGATGAGGATGCCAACGAAGCTCGCCGCCAGCATGCCCGCGAACACGGGCGTGCCCACATCGCGCCGCGTGACCATCGCCGCGCCCGTCGCCACCACCAGCGGATATAGCCCGAGGATGAAGGCGATGGACGTCATCATCACGGCGCGGAACCTTGTCCGCGCGCCGCGCACGGCGGATTCCATGATCGGAACGCCCTTGTCGTGCTCTTCCTTCGCGAATTCCACGATCAGGATCGCGTTCTTTGCCGCGAGCGCGACAAGCACCACGAGACCGATCTGCGCGTAAAGATCGAGCGTCAGCCCGGCAATCAGAATGCCCGACATCGCGCCGAGGATCGCGACCGCAATGGAGAGGATCACCGATATCGGGATCGACCAGCTTTCGTAGAGGCCGACGAGGAACAGGTAGGCGAACAGCAGCGCCAGCGCGAGAATGACGCCAGTCTGCCCCGAAGCCTCATGCTCCTGATATGCCGTGCCAGTCCATTCGTAGGAGAACCCGTTCGGCAGCGTCTTCTTCGACACTTCATCCATCGCCGCGAGCGCGGTGCCCGACGAGACACCAGGAGCCGGGCTGCCCGTGATCGAGACCGAGCGATAGTTATTGTAGCGCGATATGACCTGCGGGCCGACCACGATCCGGGCCGACGCGATGGCCTGAAGCGGCACCACGGCACCCTTGTTGTTGCGGATGTAGATCCGCCAGAGCGATTCGAGATCGGTTCGATTCTCGGCGATGCCCTGGATATTCACCTGCCACGTTCGGCCAAACATGTTGAAGTCATTGACGTAGATGCCGCCGAGCGTCGCCTGTAGCGCGGTGAAGATGTCGTTGATGTTGATGCCGAGCGTCTGCGCCTTGTCGCGGTCGATGTCGAGGAAGATGGACGGATTGTTGGCCGTGAACGTCGAGAATACACGGGAAAGGCGCGGATCCTGATTCGCGGCCGCAAGAAGCCCGCCCATCACACTGCCGATTTTCGCGGGATCCTGACCTTCGAGCGCTTCGAGCTGATATTCGAAGCCGCCGCTGGTCGACAAGCCGATGATCGGCGGCACGTTGAATGCGAAGATGTTCGCCGTGCGGATGCCTTGCGTCATCGCGAACGTCTTGCGCATCAGCGTCTGAACCGAGTTCTCGGGTCCGGGTCGATCGGCGAACGGTTTGAGCCTGACCACCATGAAGGCGGAGTTCGACGCCGCGCTCTGATCGAGGAACGAGAAGCCGATCACCGAAAAGGTCTGATAGACCTGCGGTTGCTTCAGCATCATCCCTTCAACCTGTTTGGCCACCTCCGTCGTACGCGACACGGAAGCGCCATTCGGAAGCTGGATCACGATGAAGAACGCGCCCTGATCTTCTTCGGGCAGGAAGCCCGTCGGCGTCTTGAGCGACAGGAAGTAGGCGCCAGCCGCAAAGCCGCCGATAATGAACAGCGAGACGACCGCAACACGCACAAGGCGTGTCACCACCCAGGCATAGGAATCGCGCGTGTTGTCGATGCGTCTCATGACCCAGCCCATGACGCCTTGTTTTGCGGCGGGCCTGAGGAATACGCGGCAGAGCGCGGGCGACAACGTCAACGCGACGATGGCCGAAATCAGCATTGCGATGGAGATTGTCACGGCGAACTGCCGGAACAACTGTCCCGTGATGCCGGGCAGGAACGCGGTCGGGACGAACACCGAGAGCAGCACGAGGGTGATCGCGATGATCGGCCCCGTGATCTGGTTCATCGCCTTTTTGGTGGCGTCGGCCGGTGACAGGTCCGGCTCCTCCTCCATAACGCGCTCGACGTTCTCCACCACGACGATGGCGTCGTCCACCACGATGCCGATGGCTATCACGAGAGCCAGCAACGAAATCGTGTTAGCCGAGTATCCGAGGAGAAGAAGGAAGGCGAACGTGCCCACAAGGCTGACTGGTACCGCAATGGCGGGAATGATCGTCGCCT
The DNA here is from genome assembly GCF_000166055.1 of Rhodomicrobium vannielii ATCC 17100. NCBI lineage: Bacteria > Pseudomonadati > Pseudomonadota > Alphaproteobacteria > Hyphomicrobiales > Hyphomicrobiaceae > Rhodomicrobium > Rhodomicrobium vannielii. Next base: position 3,198,640 of record NC_014664.1, on the reverse strand, counting down.
TGAGGTTCCCGAGGAACAGGAAGACGACAATCACCACCAGGATGAAGGCTTCTATGATCGTCTTTAGGACTTCGTGGATGGTGTCGGAAATGAAGGTCGTCGAATCGAAGACGACGAGATAATTCAGGCCTTGCGGAAAGCGGGGCTTCAACTTCTCCATCGTCGCGTTGACGCGGGCAGCCGTTGCCACGGCGTTCGCACCCGGCGCAAGGTAGATGCCCATGGCCACGGCGGGCTTGCCGCTGAGCCGGCTTTCCGAATCCTCGTTCTGCGCGCCGAGTTGCACCTGCGCGACGTCGCGGACGCGCAGCACAGATCCGTCGGGATTCGCGCGAAGGATGATCGAGCCGAACTGCTCGGGTGTCGACAGGCGGCCCTGCGTTTGCAGGTTCATCTGGAATTGCTGATCGGGACTGATCGGCCTTGCGCCGACGCGGCCGACCGGGGCCTGAATGTTCTGCGCCTGGATGGCCCGGATCACGTCGGACGGCATGAGGTTGAGGCTCACGAGCCGCTCGATGTCGAACCAGATGCGCATCGAATAGTTGAGCCTGCCGAACAGCGAGGCCTGACCGACGCCCGGCGTGCGCGCGATCTCGTCCAGCACGTTGATTGTGGCGTAGTTCGTGATGAAAAGCGGGTCTTGTTCGCCGGTCTCGCTGTAGAGCATCATGAACTGAAGCACGGCGGACGAGCGCTTGCGCGTTATCACGCCTTGCCGCGTCACGATCTCCGGCAGTTGCGACTGCGCAGACTGCACGCGGTTCGTTACGTTAACGGTGTTGATGTCGGGATTCGTGCCGAGCTCGAACGTGAGCGTCAGTGTATAGGTGCCGTCGTTCGCGCTGTTCGACTTCATGTACAGCATCTTGTCGACGCCGACCATCTGCGCTTCCAGCGGCTGCGCCACGCTGGTCTCGACCACTTCAGCCGACGCGCCCGGATAGTTCGCTGTGACCTGCACCTGCGGCGGCACGATGTCCGGGAACTGCGATACGGGGAGATTGATGAGGCCGAGAATGCCCGCGATCGTTATCACGATCGACAAGACGATCGCGAGGCGTGGCCTGTCGATGAAGACCGAAGAAATCATGGAATCACCGCTTCCCGTCGTCGGGCTTCTTGGTTGCCGGAGCGGCGGGAGCGCCATTCGCGGAGGCTGGCTGCGTGGCGTTCAACGGCGCGCCCGGCTGCGGCGCTGGCGGTCCCGGCAGAACCGGCTGGCCTGGTTTCACGCGTTGCAGCCCCTCGACCACGATGTTTTCGCCCTTCGTCAACCCTTTGAGGACGAAGGCTGTCGCGCCCGTCGTCTGCCCGAGTTCGATGCGGCGCAGCTCGGCCTTGTTGTCGGCGCCGATCACAAAGACGTAATCGCCCTGCTGGTCGGTCAGCACGGCGGCACGTGGGACCGCCACCGCCTGAACGGGTTGAACGCCTTCGAGGATCACGCGCACGAATTCGCCATCCGAGAGCGTACGGATGGCCACGCCCTTTGAAATCGTCAGTTGTGGATTGGGAATCGTACCGCGAAGGATGATCGTGTCGGTGTCGGTCGACACGGTGTTGTCGACGAAGTTGACCTCGCCTTCCTTTTCGTAGATGCGCCCATCGGGCAGCCTGAGCTTGATGCGAACAGCCTCGAAGCCGCCCCGCGTCGCATAGCGCGCGACCAGTTCATTGACCGCGCGTACCGCAACCGGGAAGACGACATACATCGGGTCCTGGCTGACAATGGTCGTCAGCGTCCCCGAGCTTGGCGTCACATAGTTGCCCTCGGTGATCGCGGTGCGGCCGATCTTGCCGGTGATCGGCGCGACGATGTCGGTGTAGCCGAGATTGATTTCCGCCGTCTGCAATTGCGCCTGAGCGCCGAGCACCTGCGCAGCGAAGCTCCGCTGCTGTGCGAGCGCGCTGTCGTAAGCGGATTGCTGGCCGGCGGGGCCGCCAAGCAGCGATTTCGCGCGGTCGAGCGTCAGCTTCGCATTTTCGAGCTGCGCCTTCAATTGGTCCACAACGGCACGCCGCGCGTCCACCTCGGCCTTGAAAGGCGGCTGCTCGATGCGATAGAGCGGTTCGCCCTTCTTGACTTCGGACCCTTCCTCGAAGAAGCGCTTCTCCAGAAAGCCCGACACGCGCGCTACGATATTCACGCGATCTGTCGCCTGAATGCGCCCGAGAAATTCGCTGGTTTGGGTCAGCGGCTGTTCTTCCACGCGTACCACGCCGACAGCAGGCGGCCCCGCTCCGGGAGCCTGGGCCACGGCGCCCTCGGGAGCAGCTAAAGCGGAAACGATGGGGAGAAGCGCCCACAGCAAACGACGCGTCTTGCGAAGCCGGAAAGTCAAAGCGCCCTCATCAGATATCGTTGGCGTAAAAATTTCAAATCGGTAGGCTTTCGGCATTTCAATCGCTTGCGAGCGTGCCAAAACGCGCGCGCGACGAATTGCCCGAGTGCGGACCTATAGAGTCTTTTGCGGCAAGACAACCGTCTCTTTGTATCCAACTTTACCGCGTACCGGTGAGTTCTCGGTAAGCGTGCCAACTCGCGTGACCGACCAGCGGGAACGCGATCGCAAGGCCGACGAAGAGGGTCAAGCAGCCGAGCGTGACGATTCCGAGGATAAGAGCCGCCCAGAGAAGCATCGCTTGGGGGTTGGTCCGCACGGCCTGCACGCTCTGGATGATCGCCGTCACGACATCCACGTGGCGGTCGAGCAGCATCGGCACCGAAATCGCCGAGATCGCATAGGCGACGAGCGCGAAAAGCGCCCCAACAGCCGTTCCGACAATTGCAAGGCCGAGCCCGTGCCAGGTGAAGAGGAGCGTAGAGACCAGTGTTTCGGCGGACGGATAACTCACCGCACCGAAAAACAACATGAACAGCAGAAACGCGACGCGCATCCAGAAGATAAAGAGGAGCAGCAGCGCCACACCAAAAAGTGCAAGGCGCGAGCCGTTTTCGCGGACCACGGCCGAGATATCGGCCCAGGACGTCGTCTCCCCGCGCTCTCGCCTGCGGCTGATTTCGTAAAGCCCGACTGCGAGCACCGGCCCCAGGAGGAGGAAGCCCCCGGCAAGCGGCAGGATCACCGGCAGCGCGCTCGAAAGCGCGAGGGCGAGCAGGAAAAACCAGGCAATCCCAGCGAACGCCGCGCCGTAGATCAGGCTGATCTGTGGCGTTGCCCAAAGATCGCGCCACCCCGCCGCCAGCCAGTTCCAGGGGGCATCGAATGGGACGTGCACAATGGCAGGAGCGGCGTCGCCGCTTTTGGAAGCTGGAGCGGAATCATCATGTGTGGACGTCATCGCGAACTCCCCTTTTTCAGGCCATTTCATGGCAAAGATGGGTGCGGCCTTTTTTCTCGTTTGACACAGGTCAAAGTTCTTCCCCATCATCCTCACAGGGATAAGATGGTTCTGGATAACCGCTTTTCGTAGGGAGCCCCTTCCGAAGGGTCGTCCATCCGCTTGGAAATATTTCCGTCCATCGACCACGCAAGCCGCTGCACAACCTGCGCGATAAGGCATCGGTCCATATGCGACGCGTTGAGCGCGACGGAGATTCTGAGCCTAAATCGCATAGCGCGCAGCCGCGTAGTCCCTGCTGGCCAGATGATCCTCGGCGAAGGGCAGGCGCGGACCGTTTTTGCGAACATCGTGTCCGGCGTCGTCAAGCTGACGAAGACGCTCGATGACGGGCGGCAGCACATCATCGGCCTGTTGTTCGCATCGGACTTTCTCGGCAGGGCTTACCGCGCGGAAAATCCCTACTTTGCAGAAGCCGCAACCGACGTGGAACTCTGCGTTTTCCCGACGGCCGGGTTCGAGCGTTTGCTCGCCGAGCACCCGGGGCTGGAGCACCGGCTTTTTCAATACACCCTGACCGAACTCGACGCCTGCCAGGAATGGATGCTCCTGCTTGCCCGCAAGAAGGCGGAAGAACGCGTGGCGAGCTTCCTTCTGATGATCGCGAAGCGCGTGCCCAATATGGAGTGCTCGCGCGTTGAAAGGCGCGATGAGGTTCACTTCGTTCTGCCGCTGTCGCGCGCCGAGATTTCCGATTGCCTGGGCCTCACCATCGAGACCGTGAGCCGCCAGATCACGCGACTTAAGACGCGAGGGGTCATCGAACTGGTGAATTATCGTGAGATCCTGATCCCGGACCTCGCGCGGCTTCAGGAAGCCGCCTACGACGCACCTGCCAAGGTGCCCTTACCAAAAGCGCGGCGAAGCGTTCCCGCCGAGGATTGAGGGTTTCGAGCGAAGTCTCTCGCTACGGCCCACCGAGCGCCGTTCTCGCTGGCTGCGGAATGTCGCGCGCCACGCGAAAGCCGAGCATCGGCGCCCCGATGTCGGCGAATTCCCGGGCGCGCGCCGAGAATCGGGCCGCGTCGCCTCGTGTCGCCCCCCGCACCACGCGATAGGCGCAATCCCCACCCGAAGCAGAGAGCCACGCCGCGCCATCGCCGGGCGCGCGGTCGTAGCTCGCGTGCCAGCAATCCTCGACCCACTCGAAGACCGTGCCGGTATAAAGGCCCCACGCATTCGCGCTCGTCATGCTCGCGCGTTCATAGCGCATGCGGCCGAAAGGCCCGCCGCCGCCGAGTTCCGCCATCGGATCGAACGGCGGGCGGCTCCCCTGCTCCGACCGTTCCGAGCCGTCGCGGTCGGAGGTCGCGCGCAACGCGTATTCCCATTCCGCCTCGCTGAGCAGCCGATAGCGTCGCCCAGTGATCTGGCTCAGCCAGTCGACATAGCCCTTCGCGTCGAACCATGTAAGGCGCGTCGCAGGAACGGTCGGCCCGATCGCGAGAAGCGACGACAATGTGAGACGGCACACACCGGCGTCCACGCAGGCGCGCCAGTTTCCGGCCGAAATCACGCGCTTCGAGACCGCTAGCGGCTTCTTGAGCACGACGCGATGGGCCGGAGCTTCCTCGGGCCGATAGCCCGCGCTTTCGGGGCGCGCGCCAACGACTACCTGGCCAGCGGGGATGACAACCATCTCGGGGCAATGCGCGCAATCGGCGAAGCTTTCGCGCTGCCCGTTACCCGGTTCGAACTGCTGCACGATCTCATGCGAGACCGAACCGGTCGACACATCCAGCGCGCCGTTAACGGATGGCGGCGCCTTCTTCGAAGCGACCTTCGCCTTGGTATCGGCAGGCGGCGGCGTCGGGTAATCAGGCACGGCCACGACTTCGCTTCCCTCGTTCGAGGGTTCGATGACGGTGTCGGGCGCGACCTGCGGCAGCGGCGGCGCATCGTGTTTTTCAGCGACGGGCTTTTCGAGCGCAGCCGTCCGGCGCATTTTCACCGTTTCGGCGGGCGAGGGAACCACCTGCGAAGCTGACGCTGGTTGCGCGGTAGCGGAAGCCCCCGTCGGTTGCGCTGCGTCGGACTCAGCGTTGTCCACCTTTTCGGAGGTGGCCTGCGTCGCGGATGGCTGGCCTTGCGTCACGGTCTCGCGCGTCTGCCGGTCGGTCTTCGTCGCGGTAATCCTCAGCGAGTCCTGCGATTTCGGGGCTTCCTTCGTTCCGCCGAAGTAGAAGACGCTGCCGACGGCGAAGACTGCGACGATGATCCCCGCCCCGACGCCCGCGAAGAAGGCATTCGGGCGCATGAGGCGCTCGCCCAACCCCGCCAATTGACGTCCATGAGACAATTCTTCGTCATAGCCCGCGCGGCGCTCAGGATCCTTTAGCGTTTCGTAGGCTTCCGTGAAGCGGCTGAAATCGAGATCGGACGCCACGCCCGAAGCCTGCTGGCTATCGGGGTGATATTTCTTGGCGAGCGTTCGAAAGGCCCGACGGATTTCGACGTCGGTCGCGTTTCTCGTAACGCCGAGAATACTATAAAAATCCGGCTCACCGTGCATGGGGTTATTGCCTGACCGCCACATTATGATTTTGCACGCCTTAGGGCACCGGCCGCGCTGTTATAAGGTAGGTCGCCGTCTAAGGCATTGATGGGGCGCATTTGCGGCAACCCCCGGGCCAGATCGGGAGAAATCCTGCGGTCGCTTTTCGGGCTCACGTCGCAAACCAAAGCGCTTCTCGCGTCGTGTTTAGCAATCCGGAGAGGCTCCGAGCCTCGCACGGAATCGCAAATAAAGAGGTCGGCACAGCGCTGCCATGCCGACTTCAAATGCTATCGCCGAGCGCAGCTGCGGCACCCTGACAATCAAGCTTTGTGGTCTCGCTCCGGTTCCAGCAAAACGAAACGTCCCGCCGGAGGAGAGCTTAGAACAGCTTCGAAATGGCGACCAGCCCGAGAGCCAGAAGAAGGGCCTTCGCCGCGCCATCCGGGTTGAAACTGGCGATAAGGCTGTTAACAAAATCGATCGGAGCGACGAGAACGTTATATCCGACAAGCGCCGCGATGACGATGCCGAGAAGCCAAAGCAAGTAGCTTACTCTCATTGTAGTCCCCCAAGTTTTTTACGGCAGGCAAAACGCAGGAATACCAGCCGAAAGCTAAAGAAAGCGCCCCCCTTTTACAAGGGGCATGACGCCACAATTCATCCGTGTGCACCGCTGATCTCGGACGGCGGATGACGAAGCCCGTCCCCGCACGTGGACAGGCGCGGCACACGCCGCGCCTCAGTTTCCCCGTTAGATCGCCTTGACGATTTCTTCCGTCATCTTCTTGGCGTCGCCGAAAAGCATCATCGTGTTGTCGCGGTAGAACAGCGTGTTGTCGATGCCTGCATAGCCGGAAGACAATGACCGTTTGATGAACATCACCGTTCCCGCTTTCCACACTTCCAGCACCGGCATGCCGTAGATCGGCGAAGTCGGGTCTTCCTTAGCCGCCGGATTCGTCACGTCGTTCGCGCCGATGACGAAGGCCACGTCCGCCTGCGCGAGTTCCGAGTTGATGTCTTCAAGCTCGAAGACCTCGTCGTAAGGCACGTTCGCTTCGGCGAGCAGCACGTTCATATGGCCCGGCATGCGGCCCGCGACGGGGTGAATCGCATATTTCACCTCGACGCCGGCTTCCTTCAGCTTGTCCGCCATCTCGCGAAGCGCGTGCTGCGCCTGCGCGACCGCCATGCCGTAACCCGGTACGATGATGACTTTCGACGAGTTCTTCAGGATGAACGCCGCGTCGTCGGCCGAACCTTGCTTGACGGGGCGTTGTTCCGTCGCGCCTGCCGCAGCCGAAGTTTCGCCGCCGAAGCCGCCGAGGATCACCGAGATGAACGAGCGGTTCATGCCCTTGCACATGATGTAGGACAGGATCGCGCCGGACGAACCGACGAGCGCGCCTGTGATGATGAGCGCGGTGTTCGACAGCGTGAAACCGATGCCCGCCGCCGCCCAGCCGGAGTATGAGTTCAGCATCGAGACGACCACCGGCATGTCCGCGCCGCCGATGGGCACGATCAGCAGGATGCCGAACACGAAGGATGTCACCGCGATGGCCCAGAACAGGTTCGTGTCCTGCGTCTGCACGAAAAGCACGATCATCGCGACGATACCGACCGCCAGCGCCAGATTGATGAGGTGGCGCGCGGGCAAGAGGATCGGCTTGCCTGACATGTTGCCGTTGAGCTTCGCGAAGGCGATGAGCGAGCCCGAGAAGGTGATCGCACCGATGGCGACGCCAAGCGACATTTCGACGAGGCTCTGCGCGTAGACCGCGCCGGGCGCGCCGATGCCGAAGGCTTCGGGCGCATAGAGCGCGGCGGCGGCCACGAACACGGCGGCGAGGCCGACGAGGCTGTGGAACGCGGCGACGAGCTGCGGCATGGCCGTCATGGCAATGCGCCGCGCGGCGACCGCGCCGATGCCGCCGCCGAGCGCGATACCGCCCGCAATCAGCAGCCAGCTTTCGTTCGTTTCAGGCCGCGCGACGCCGAGCGTAGTGGCGGTGGCGATGGCCATGCCGATCATGCCGAAGGTGTTTCCCTGCCGCGAGGTTTCGGGCGACGAAAGCCCGCGCAGCGCAAGGATGAACAACACGCCGGAGGCGAGGTAAAGGAGAGCAACCAGACTAGGGTTCATTACCGGTCACCCTTCTTTTCTTTTTTCTTGTACATGGCGAGCATGCGGCTCGTGACGAGGAAGCCGCCGAAGATGTTCACCGAGGCCATGACGAGCGCGAGGAAGCCGAACAGCTTCGCCCAGAATGTGCCGCCGGTGGAGATCACGTCCGCCGCCTCGACGCCAACCGCGAGCAGCGCGCCGACAACGATCACGGACGAGATCGCGTTCGTGACCGACATCAGCGGCGTATGCAGCGCGGGCGTCACGCTCCACACCACGTAATAGCCGACGAAAATCGCCATCACGAAGATCGACAATTCGTAGACGAAGGGCGAAACGCCGTGCGAGCCTTCGGAGGCCGCGAGCGCCGCGCCGGGCGCAAGCATGGTCAGCGCCGCGAGGGCAAGCCCCCCGAGCGCCGGGTAGAGCTTCATTTTCATCAGGCACCTCCCTTGAGGCGCGGATGCACGATCTGGCCGTCTTTGGCGATCAGCGTGCCCGCGATGATTTCGTCGTCCCATTTGATGGCGAGCTTGCCTTCCTTCTTGTCGACCAGCGGTTCGAGGAAGGCATAAAGGTTGCGCGCGTAGAGCGCCGAGGCGTTGCCCGGCACCTGACCCGCGAGGTTCGTCTGGCCCATGATGGTGACGCCCGCATGCACGACGATCTGGCCGGGCACCGTGCCTTCCACATTGCCGCCGCGTTCCGCCGCGAGATCCACGATCACGGAGCCGGGCTTCATGCTCTCCACCATCTCGCGCGTAACGAGGCGCGGCGCGGGGCGGCCCGGAATGAGCGCGGTCGTGATGACCACGTCCTGCGCCGCGATGTGACTGGCGATCAGCGCCGCCTGCTTTTTCTTGTACTCGTCCGACATTTCCTTGGCGTAGCCGCCAGCGGTTTCAGCCGCCTTGAACTCTTCGTCCTCAACCGCGATAAACTTCGCGGCAAGGCTCGCCACCTGTTCCTTCGCGGCGGGGCGAACGTCGGTCGCGGAGATCACCGCGCCATTGCGGCGCGCTGTCGCGATGGCCTGAAGGCCCGCCACGCCCGCGCCCATGACGAAGACGCGCGCGGCCGGAACGGTGCCCGCCGCTGTCATCATCATCGGGAAGGCGCGGCCGAAATGCGCCGCCGCATCGATCACCGCCTTATAGCCCGCGAGGTTCGACTGCGAGGACAGCACGTCCATCGACTGCGCGCGCGTGATGCGCGGGATAAACTCCATCGCAAACGCCGAGACGCCTTTCGCCGCGAGCGCTTCAAGCTCGTCGCGCGCGCCGAACGGGTCGAGCATGGCGACGACAATGGCGCTCGGTTTCAACACGGCGAGTTCCTCCGCCGAGGGGCGGCCGACTTTCAGAAGCACGTCGGCTTCGCGCACCGCTTCCGCCGCGCTTTCGACGATTTCCGCGCCCGCCTCGGCAAACAGCCGGTCCGGCAGGAATGAACGGTCGCCCGCACCCGCCTGAAACACGACGCGCGCGCCGAGACCTTTGAATTTTTTCGTGGTTTCAGGAGACAAGGCGACCCGCGTTTCGCCCTCTCCCTCCCGGGTTACGGAGATTGTGATCATGAGCCTATTGGAACGTTGGGGCTTCGATTAGGACATCGCCGCACCGCCAGCGGCATGGCGACAACCGCACCAGACTTGTCACAGAGTGTTTTCAGCGTTGCCGGCAACGATCCAGGACGACATGTCCACGGTTTCAACCGCTTCCGTTCGCTCCCCATTCATCGCCGGACCCCTTTTTTTGTTAGCCGAACATTTACACAAGTTTCTGCGACCGCCAAGTGTTGAACTCTGTATGCGCCATGCTAAATGAGCGCGCCATTGCCCAAATGGCTAGCATCGCGGCGCGGCGAAGCGCGCGAAACCGGGGGAGTTTATTGCGTATGTCGAATTTCGATTGGAGTGCGAGCATCGTCCGTGGCGTGATGATTCCGCTCGGTCTTTCCATGGCGCTTGCGGGGGCAGCGTCGGCGGAAGACGAAGGCGAGAAAGCCAAGCTTTCGCAATGCGCCAAAGACCTTTGTTCGATCATCGTCTCAAAGGATGCGAACGGGCCGGACGTGACCTGCGACGTAACCAAGACGTGGCAGAAGGAAGAAATCCAGAAGGGCGCCGAACAGAAGAAATTGTCCTGGGGCCAGGGCTCGGCAAAGTGCAGCGCGAAAGTGAACGTGAAGCGCGCCGATATCGTCGCGTCGCTCACGAAGCCGGATCATGAGCTGAAGGTCGAGAAGCAGTCCGTGTCCTGCGAGATCGGCGAAAGCAAATATCCCATCAGCGCCACGCTAGCGCCCGAGCTGAAGTTCAAGGACGGAGCGTCAACGAACGCGGCCCTCCATATCAACGACATCCAGGGCGCGACGCTGATCAAGGGCGCGGTCTGGACAGCGGCGACGCTCGAACAGAATTTCGGCCTGTTCGAAAAGGACCTCGTGCGCGAAATCAACCGCTTCGTCTCGAAGGAATGTCCGAAGATCCTCGAAGCGAAATAAAGGCAAAGTCGCAGGTGCCCGGAGATCGTGAAGCCGCGGTCTCCGTCTCTCGCAGCACAGCGATTGCCGTCACGCGTTCCGCCGCCGCTATCCGCCTGCATGAGAGCGCTGGGGCCGCGCGCTTCACCGCGATGCGGAACGCTCCGCTTCGACCTCCCGCAGCGCCTGATCGATGACGTGCCTCCAGTGAAACAGATCGATGCAGGCGGCGACATAGCCGATTCTCTGCACCATCAGCGCGATACGCTCCTCCACATAAGCGGTCCGAGCATAGGCGTCGAATTCGGTGGCGACATCGGCGGAAACGCGCAAGAGCGATTGTGACATGGCGATTGACGCAAAACTGAGCAAAAACCTTTCATAATTTCTATCCCCGCGTTTACCTTACCGCAAGTACAATCTTAGATTGTATAGGGTTCGCTTTGCGCATGGATCAGGCGCAGGCCGTTCGCGATCCTTTTAAGCGCGCGCAAATCCGCAGTATGCGCCTCTCCGAGCAGGGAGAACGTCAACCGAGAGGCTTCAGAATCCCGAGCCTATGCACGCTGCTTCGCGGGTCGCGCACCGTGTTCTGCCCAGCTTCTTTTCCGCAAGAATGCGCCGGGTACAACCCCGCGCCTTGATCGAGGTCAAGCGGCCACGGCAAAGCTGCTCGCCCTTCGAGGGGAAAAGAACGCGGCCTCTCGGAAAAGTGAAGCCAATAAAACCCTGTCAATCCTGCAACTTCATGATCGATGTGTGTTAGGCCACCCCTGGAATTGATCGAAATCAAGGCCGCCAAGCGGCAGCGTAGGAATTCTCGCAAAGATCGCAAACGTAGGCCCGCATTCGTCGGCTGACGGGGAGAACATAATGGAAGTTGCGAGCACTAAAACAGGAGGCGCGGCGCTTCTCGATTGGGGAGCGCTCGGCCTCACTCTCGGGGGGTTGGCCCTCGGTGTCTTTATAGCCCTTTTCTCGCCCGACAGCGTGATGCAGTTTCATGCCGTCATCTTCGCGCTTTTTGCTCTGGCCGGAACCGTCTTCCTGGCGGGCAAGGCCTTTTCAAGCGCGCCCAGCCAACCGTCCGACTTCTACGCGGACAACGTCATAAAGGCGGGCACGATCGCAACAGTGTGCTGGGGCGTGGCGGGCTTCATGCTTGGCGACATGATCGCCTGGCAACTTGCCTTCCCGGCGCTGAACTTCGACATGCCATGGACGAACTTCGGCCGCCTGCGCCCGGTTCACACCTCGGCCGTGATCTTTGCGTTCGGCGGCAACGCGCTGCTCGCCACGTCGATGTACGTGGTGCAGCGAACCTGCAAGGCGAAACTCTTCGGCGGCTGGCTACCTTGGTTCGTGTTCTGGGGTTATCAGCTCTTCCTGCTCATGGCGGCTTCGGGCTATCTGCTCGGCGTCACGCAGGGCAAGGAATACGCGGAACCGGAATGGTACGTCGACCTGTGGCTGACCATCGTCTGGGTGGCTTATCTTCTCGTCTTCCTCGGCACGATCATGAAACGCCGGGAGCCGCACATCTACGTGGCGAACTGGTTCTACCTCGCGTTCATCGTCACCATCGCGATGCTGCACATCGTGAACAACCTCGCGGTGCCGGTGTCCTTCCTCGGGACGAAGAGCTATTCGGCCTTCTCCGGCGTGCAGGACGCCATGACGCAATGGTGGTACGGCCATAACGCGGTTGGCTTCTTCCTGACCGCCGGCTTCCTCGGCATGATGTATTACTTCGTGCCGAAGCGCGCCGAACGGCCGGTCTACTCGTACAAGCTGTCGATCGTGCACTTCTGGTCGCTGATCTTCCTCTACATCTGGGCCGGTCCGCACCATCTGCATTACACAGCGCTTCCCGATTGGGCGCAGACGCTCGGCATGACGTTCTCGATCATGCTCTGGATGCCCTCGTGGGGCGGCATGATAAACGGCCTGATGACGCTGTCCGGCGCGTGGGACAAGCTGCGCACCGATCCCGTCATCCGCTTCCTCGTCGTGTCGGTCGCCTTCTACGGCATGTCGACCTTCGAAGGCCCGCTGATGGCCATTCGCTCCGTCAACTCGCTGTCGCATTACACCGACTGGACCGTCGGCCACGTGCATTCCGGCGCTCTCGGCTGGGTCGGCATGGTGTCCTTCGGCGCGATCTACTGCCTCGTTCCGTGGCTGTGGAAGCGTCGGGGCCTGTATTCCCAGCGCCTCGTCGAATGGCACTTCTGGGTCGCGACTATCGGCATCCTGCTCTACATCACCGCGATGTGGGTCTCTGGCATCATGCAGGGCCTGATGTGGCGGGCGACCGACGCACTCGGCGTGCTGCAATACTCGTTCGTTGAAAGCGTCGAGTCGATGCACCCCTATTACGTCATCCGCGCCACGGGCGGCCTCCTCTATCTCACCGGCGGGCTGATCATGGCCTACAACGTGTTCCGCACCATCCGCGGAGACGAGCCGGTGGACGTTGCCGACCAGCCCAGGATCGCAGCAGCGCCTGAGCTTCGCACCCCGCAACCCGTTCCGGCCGTGTAGGAGGCGAACATGAAACTCAGTCACGCACCGTTCGAGAAATATTCTCTCGTCCTCCTCGTAGGCATCCTCTTCGTGGTCTCCATTGGCGGCCTCGTGGAGATCGCACCCCTGTTCTACCTGAAATCGACCATCGAAAAGGTTGAAGGGGTGCGGCCATATTCGCCGCTCGAACTCAAGGGCCGCGATGTCTACATCCGCGAGGGTTGCTACGCCTGCCATAGCCAGATGATCCGCACGCTCAAGGATGAGCTTGAGCGCTACGGTCATTACAGCCTCGCGGCGGAGAGCATGTACGATCATCCGTTCCAGTGGGGATCGAAGCGGACGGGGCCAGACCTCGCCCGCGTCGGCGGAAAATATTCGGACGAGTGGCACGTCGCGCACATGACTGCCCCTCGCTCGATCGTGCCGGAAACCGTCATGCCGGGCTATCCCTTCCTTGGGAAGCGCAAGCTCGACTACGACGACATCTCCGAACGGCTGAAGACGCTTCGCGAAGTCGGCGTGCCCTACACCGACGAGCAGATCGAAAACGCGAAGCTCGATATCGTCGCGCAGACGAAACCCGACACGCCGGAAGCTTCGGCCGTTGCCGCGCGTTACCCGAAAGCCGTCGTTCGCAAGTTCAACGCCAAGCAGGGCGATGTGACGGAACTCGACGCGCTGATCGCGTATCTCCAGATGCTCGGCACGCTCGTCGACTTCGCGAAGTACGACGCATCCGGCCCGAACCTGCGCTGAGGAGGAGGACACCATGACTTACGAAACTGTTCGATCTCTCTCGGCGATGGCGGGCCTCTTCATCTTCGTGACGCTCTTCATCGGCGTGCTGGTCTTCGTTTTCTGGCCCGGCAACCAGAAGGGCTTCGACGAAGCGAGCCGCATTCCGCTGGATTCAGACGACTTTAGCGCTGGGGGCAACAATGGCCGATAAGCACGAGCAAACAGTAGACCCCCACACCGGCACCGCCACGACAGGTCACGAGTGGGACGGCATCGCCGAACTCAACACGCCTCTGCCGCGCTGGTGGCTGTGGACGTTCTACGCCTGCATCATCTGGTCATTCGGTTACTGGGTCGCCTACCCGACATGGCCGCTCGTGTCCGGTTATACCAAGGGGCTGCTCGGCTATAGCGAGCGAACGAACGTAACCGAGGCCCTTCAGGCGGTGCGCGACAGCCAGGCAAAGCTGAACGAAGCCATCGTCAAGGACAGCTTCGCCGACATCAAGGCTAACCCGCAGCTTCTGAACTTCGCGCTGGCCGGTGGCAAGGTCGCTTTCGGCGACAATTGCGCGGCGTGTCACGGGCGAGGTGCGCAGGGCAGCCCAGGCTTTGCGAACCTCAACGACGATAACTGGATCTGGGGCGGCACGTTCGACCAGATCCTCCAGACGGTCCGGTACGGCATCCGAAGCGACCATCCCGAGACGCGCATCTCCCAGATGCCCGCATTCGGGGTTGACGGTCTACTGACGCCCTCCCAGATCAGCGACACGGCAGAGTTTGTCCGCTCGCTCTCGAAGCTTCCGCATGACAACGCGGCTGCCGAGCGCGGCAAGGCGGTCTTCCAGGGCGACGGCGCCTGCGCCACCTGCCATGGCGACGACGGCAAGGGCAATCAGGAGGTCGGCGCGCCGAACCTGACCGCCAACATCTGGCTCTATGGCGAAACGAGGGAAGCCATCGCGAACCAGATCACCACGGGCCACGGTGGCGTCATGCCGGCATGGTCGGGGCGGCTCGATCCCGCGACCATCAAGAAACTCGCCATCTACGTGCATTCGCTCGGTGGCGGGCAATAACATCCCTCGACCGCTGGCGAGGGACACGGGCGGAAGCGAGCCGGGGCACCCGGCCCGCTCTGCCCACCTCTCCCAACGGGGGGAACCGAGCTGAAGCGAGGTAGCAAGCCATGTGCTGCTGCGATTCGATTTATGCCCGTGCCCTTATTCTGGAGCACACCATGACCGACATCTCGACGTCCATCACTCCTGCCGCAAGCCCGACTCCGGGCCGGAAGCGCGCCGAGGTGTCCCCTCCGACGCAGAGCACGTCCATGTACAAGGCGCGCGACCCGATCTATCCGAAGCTGGTGCACGGCAAGTTCCGCCGCATCAAGTGGATCTTCATGGCCGTGTCGCTAGGCATCTATTACCTGCTGCCGTGGCTGCGCTGGGATCGCGGACCGACGCTGCCCGATCAGGCGGTGCTGCTCGATTTCGCCCATCAGCGGCTTTACCTCTTCGGCCTCGAAATCTGGGCGCAGGAATTCTATTACGTCACCGGCCTTCTCATCATATCGGCGCTGCTGCTGTTTCTCGTGACCGCGCTCGCCGGGCGCGTCTGGTGCGGTTACGCCTGCCCGCAGACGGTCTGGACCGATCTCATGATCGCGGTGGAGCGTATCTGGCAGGGCGACCGCAACGCGCGTCTGAAGCTCGCGAAGGCTCCGTGGTCGCTCGACAAGACGTGGCGGCTCGCGGGAACGCATGTGTCGTGGCTGTTGATCGGCCTCGCGACCGGCGGCGCGCTCGTCTTCTATTTCGCCGATGCGCCGACGCTTTTCATGGAACTGGTGAACTTCGAGGCTCCGGCGGTCGCGTATGTTTTCATCGGCATCTTCACGGCCACGACCTACGTGCTCGGCGGCCTCTCCCGCGAGCAGGTGTGCACCTACATGTGCCCGTGGCCTCGCATTCAGGGCGCGATGTTCGACGCGGATTCGCTCCTCATCACCTATCGCGGCTTTCGCGGCGAGCCGCGCGGACCGCACAAGAAGGGCGACACATGGGAAGGGCGCGGCGATTGCATCGACTGCAATCAATGCGTGGTGGCGTGTCCGGCGGGCATCGATATCCGCAACGGCGCGCAGCTCGAATGCATTCAGTGCGCGCTGTGCATCGACGCCTGCGACGAGGTCATGACCAAGGTCGGCCGCCCGACGAAGCTCATCGCCTACGATACCTACCGCAACCTTGAGGCCGAGGCGCATGGCGAGCGCGCGCGAATCCGCCTGATCCGTCCGCGCACGATCCTTTACGCCGGTTTGACCGCGCTTGTCGGCGGGTTGATGCTGTTCGGCCTCTCGCAGAAGTCGATCTTCGAGATGAACGTGGTGCCAGACCGCAATCCGCTCTTTGTCCAACTCAGCGACGGCAGCATCCGCAACGGCTATGAAATCCGCCTGCTCAACAAGCGCCGCGAAACACGCACCTTCGCGCTTTCCGTGAGCTTGCCGGAAGCGAAGGTCAACGTCGTGGGCATTGACGGCGAAAACCCGCCGATTACGGTCGCGCCCGACGATGTACGTTCGATCAAGGTCTATGTGAGCGTGCCACGGGAAAAAGCCGCCACGCTCACCGCGACGACGCCGGTTACGATCACCGCGCGCGACAAGGACGACGGCACGGGGACCTCGCGCGCGACGACATTCAAGGGACCGGAACGATGAGCACGACGACGACGCCTGCAGGCGGCCTCACCGGGAAGCACGTCCTCCTCATCCTTCTCGGGTTCTTCGGGATGATGTCCGTGGCGAACGCCATCTTCGTTTATATGGCAATCTCCACGAAGCCGGGCGAGGCGACCGGCGCAAGCTACGAGGCGGGCTTGCGCTACAATCAGACGCTGGCCGAGGCCCAGGTGCAGGCCGCCCTCGGCTGGCATCACAAGGTGGAGATTCGCGGCGAGCGCCTTCGTGTCTCGTTGACCGACGCGAGCGGAGCGCCTGTCGCTGGGCTAGCCATATCCGGTCATGTCGAACGTCCGGCTTCCAGCGAAAAGAGCCACCGCGTTTCCTTCAGGGAGATTGACGCCGGGCTCTACGAGGCGGACCTCAAGCACGCCGACACGGGCAAATGGATTCTGGCGTTCAACGCCGAGAAGTCGCGGCCGGGCAGCGCGCCGGCGATCTACCGCGTGAAGGAAAGATTATGGCTCGAACCATCGCAGCAGACGAACTAGGCGTCGAGTTCAAGGACGCGCAGCGAGAAGCGGGTGCTTCGCCCGCGAGCAGCCGTGCGCCGTCAGCATCGCGCACCATCACGCTCGCGGTGGAGAACATGCACTGCGGCGGCTGCATGCGGAAGGTTGAGACCGCCCTTCTCGGTGTGCCGGGGGTCGCCGCCGCTCGTGCCAACCTCTCAGCCCGCCGCGCGACCGTAATCTTCGACCGGGATGCCGGCTCGGCCGCGCCCCTTGTCGACGCGCTGGAGAAGGCAGGCTTCAAGGCCGCCGAACTCGCGCCCGAAACCGTCGACAACGAAAAGGACAACCCCGCGCGCCCCCTCCTCGCGCGGCTGGCGGTGGCGGGCTTCGCCGCCGCCAACATCATGCTGCTTTCGGTGTCGGTGTGGTCCGGCAAGGGCGGCGGCGCCGACGATCCCACGCATGCGCTGTTCCATTGGCTATCGGCCGTGATCGCGCTGCCGGTGGTGGCCTATGCAGGGCAGCCGTTTTTCAGCTCCGCGTGGGGCGTGCTCAAGCGCGGCCATGTGAACATGGACGTGCCGATCTCGCTCGCGATCTGGCTATCCGCCATCATGAGCCTCTATCAGACGATACGCGGCACGGATCAGGTCTATTTCGACGCCTGCGTGACGCTGCTTTTCTTCCTGCTCATCGGCCGTTATCTCGATCAGCGGGTGCGCATGACGGCACGCGGCGCGGCGGAAAATCTCATCGGTCTGCAATCCCAATGGGCGCATGTCATCGCGCCGGACGGCACCATCGAGCGGCTGCCGTCGCGGCTTGTCGAGCCGGGCATGCGCATCGCAGTTGCAGCGGGCGAGCGCTTCCCCGCCGATGGGGTTATTGCCAGCGGCATGACGACGGTTGACGAAAGCCTCATCACGGGCGAGACGACGCCGCGCACGGCCGCCGCCAATGCGATTGTTTATGCCGGTTCCGTCAATCTCGGCGCGCCCGTCGAGATGGAGGCGCGCGCCGCCGAGGCCGACACGTTGCTCGCGCAGATCGGGCGGCTCATGGCGACGGCGGAGCAGGCGCGCGGGCGTTACGTCCGCCTCGCCGACCGCGCCGCGCGGTTTTACGCGCCGATGGTGCATAGCCTCGCGCTGGCCTCGTTCATCGGCTGGATGATAGCGGGCGCGGGCTGGGAGCATTCGCTCACGATTGCGATTGCGGTGCTCATCATCACCTGCCCCTGCGCGCTGGCGCTCGCCGTGCCCGCCGTGCAGGTCGCGGCGTCGGCACGCCTCTTCGACAAGGGCATTCTGCTGAAGGCGCCGGACGGCCTCGAACGGCTCGCCGAAACCGATGTCGCCGTGTTCGACAAGACCGGCACGCTGACCGCCGGTATCCCCTCGCTCGCGAACGGCGACGCGATCGACGACGCCACGCTGAAGGCCGCGTCCGCGCTCGCCGCCGCAAGCCGCCACCCATACGCGCAAGCCGTGGTGCAGGCCGCGAAGATGCGCTTCGGCGCGGTTTCTGCGTCGAGTGGCGTGGAAGAAAAGCCGGGCTTCGGGCTGCGTCGCGCGACCGATGGCGGCGAGGAACGCCTCGGCTCGGCGGCTTGGTGCGGCGTGGACGACGCGCAAGCCTCGTCCGCCTCGCTCTGGTTCTCGCGCCCCGGCGCGGCACCCGTGGCCTTCCGCTTTGAGGACAAACTGCGCGATGACGCCGCCGCGACCGTGGATGCGCTCACCCGCGCGGGCTATCGCGTGGAGCTACTGTCGGGCGACCGCATCGACGCCGTCGCCTCCGCAGCTTCCGCCGCGCACATCGCCGACTGGCACGCGGGGTTGAAGCCTGACGAAAAGATCGCGCTTCTCGACACGCTGAAGGCCGAAGGCCATCGCGTGCTCATGGTCGGCGACGGGCTGAACGACGCGCCCGCGCTTGCCGCCGCGCATGCCTCCGCTTCGCCTTCGACCGCCGCCGACATCAGCCAGACGGCCTCCGACGCCGTGTTTCAAGGCGCAAAGCTTGCGCCGGTTGTCGAGTTGCTCGCCACGGCGAAGAAGGCGCGACGCATGTCGTTCCAGAACTTTGCCATCGCGTTCGGCTACAATATTGTGTTCGTCCCGCTCGCCATCGCGGGCTTCGTGAACCCGCTGGTGGCGGCCATCGCGATGTCGACCTCGTCCATCCTCGTCACGCTGAACGCGGTTCGGCTGCGCACCGCGAAACTGGAGCTGAAGGCATGACCTCGCTTGCGTGGCTTATCCCAATCGCGCTGTTTCTCGGCGGGCTCGGCCTCGCCGGGTTCATCTGGGCGCTGAGGTCCGGCCAGTATGAAGACCTCGACGGCGCGGCGTGGCGCGCGCTCGAAGACGATCCGCCGGAGAAGCCGCGCCCCGGCGTGTGATCGAGCGCGGTTTTCGGCCATACCGCAACGCCTTGTGGATTGCGTCGCATTCCCGCAGCCCGAAGCCTCGAATTGGCGCAAGCTTCGCGCGAGCGATTCACCGGGGGTGCAGATGGGACGGGCGAAGGCGGCGGCTAAAAACTTCACCGTGGATATGTGGTGGACCGGCCTCAACGATGTCGAGGTCGGCCTATTCGTGCATTCGCGGCACCGCGCCAAGTCGCGGCAATTCACGGCGGACAGCGATGTGATCGGCGAGGTGCTCGAAGGCGGCGAGCGCGCGGGACTGATTACCTACCGCGAGGGCCTGTGGAAATCCGACGACCCAGGCGCCAAGCGGGTCGTGCTGAAGCTCTTCACCCCGGCGATGACGTGGCGCGGTAGCATTGATCTGCTGATCGGCCGCAGCGTGCAGCTCTCGACCGGTGCGGGCGGGTTTCCGGTCACATCGTGGTCGCTCAACATCGACGGCCACGACCAGATCGTGCAGGTGGAGCGCTCCGCCCGCAAATGGCCGGGCATGCCGGAGCAGTTCTCGTTCTTCCTGATTGAGGGCGGCGAGGCGCGAACCTATCGGCTCCGTCAGGATTGGATCAATTTCGGCGGCGACTACACGCTCTACGATCAGACGGGCGCGCGGATCGGCCATCTGAACGGGCACGTGTTCCATATGGCTGGGCGCTGGGACGTGACGCTCGACGGCGCGCCCTCGCCGCTGCTTGCGACCGCGCTTCAACTTATAGGCGGCATGCTGAAGTTCAACGGCGCGGCGCGGCGCCATATCGGCCGCGTGGTGCGAGGGGTCCGGCAGGGCGCCATTTCGCTGGCGATCGACAAGCAGGAAGCCGATCTTTACCTGAACCCGAGGCGGCCGCGCTGATTGCAGGCCGGGGCGAGGCGTTTCGCCCGGCAGCGATGAGCGTTCCCGCTTTCATCGACGCAAGCAAGCGCATGAGATGGGCGCGCGTCGTCGCGATACAGCCAGCCGTCGGCGCGAACGACTTGCGCGCGATGTGCATGAAGATTGCGCTGCCGCGGCCTTGACCGCGCGGCGCGATGTTGTAGTCGAGCACCGCGACGAGATCGTAGAGCGAATCGTTGCGCCACAGCCGTTCCGCGCTCGCCGGATAGGGCATCGACACCCTGTGGTTGTAGTTGCGGTCTGTCGCCGCATCGCACCAACCGTAGGTCGGGCGGCTGGCGCGCACCGGCACGGCGGCGAACGGCCGACGCACTCTGTCGGGTCTATAATACACGGTCAAAATACGCCATCGGCCCAACGGCGTAGCACCGTCGCCTTCACGCTTCACCGACCGAATACCGGACTTCCCAAGCGCCACGGAAAACTGTAAATGACCGTATGTCATAATCCCCGTCGTCGCCGCGTCCGAAAGTGTTAGAACGCGGGCGAATGTGCGTTTTCGCGTTTTCAGGCGGGGCTTTTGCTGTACATTCGCCTTTGGCAATAAAGTCACCCGTTGCGTCGGCCAGTACCGTCGTTTAAATCAAAAAGCGCGATCTTCCGCCCGGAGTTTAAAATGAGCAATACGCGCAATATCCTGGTTGTCGATGATGATCAAGACCTTGCGCTGTCGTTGATCGAGCAGCTTGCGCTTCATGAAGAGTTCAATCCGCATGTCGTGCATAGCGCCGCGCAAGCTTTCACGGCGGTCAAGGGGCAGCACACCGATCTCGTGATCCTCGATGTCGGGTTGCCGGATATGGACGGCCGCGAGGCGTGCCGCATCCTTCGCAAGAATGGTTTCAAGAATCCGATCATCATGCTGACCGGGCAGGATAGCGATTCGGATACGATCCTCGGCCTCGAGTCAGGCGCGAACGACTATATCACCAAGCCTTTCCGCTTCGCGGTGCTTCTCGCCCGCATCCGCGCGCAACTACGCCAGCATGAACACAGCGAAGAAGCGGTGTTCACCATCGGCGAGTACACGTTCCGGCCGTCGGCGAAACTGCTCGTCGACAAGAAGGGGTCGAAGGTGCGGCTGACCGAAAAGGAAACGTCGATCCTGAAATACCTCTACCGCGCGGGCGAAAAGGTGATCTCGCGCGATGTCCTTCTGCACGAGGTCTGGGGCTACAACGCGGGCGTCACCACGCACACGCTGGAAACCCACATCTACCGGCTTCGCCAGAAGATCGAGAAGGATCCCTCGCGCGCCGAACTGCTCATCACTGAAGCGGGCGGCTACAAGCTCGTCCCGTAAATCGAGCGAGATCACAAACAACCTTGAGTTGCATAACCGAATCGCGCAGAGTCCGAACCGTTGGTATGGGTTGAAGGAGTTCGGCCACTCAAGCGATAGGTTCCTGCGCAATGCTCGATTCTCATATCGAGCTTCTTCGAGCACTGCCGATTTTTAAAGGCCTTGGGGAGAAGCAACTCGCGGCAATTCTGGATGCCGGGAAAAAGGTATATTTCGAACCCGGTCAGATTTTGACCAGGAAAGACGTAGCGGGCGACTGCGCGTTTCTTGTTCTCTCCGGATCGGTGCGCTGCAGGGGTTTTCCCGGGATGGCAACCGGCAGCGAACCCATCGGACCCGGCACTTTCATCGGCGAGATGGCGATGCTGGTGGAAACCGTCTATCCCCTCACTGTCGAGGCTTCGGAACGCGTCCGCGCGCTTGCGCTGCGGCGCGCCCGGCTGACGCGCGTAATGCAGCGCGACCCAGGCATCGCGCGCCAATTGGCTGACAACCTCCTCCTCCGGCTGCGGTCTTTCGCACACGATTTGCGGAATTTTGAACTGTTGCTCGAACAGAAGGAAAATGCGCCGCAAACACCCACGCGAGCACCGACGGAGGCCGAACTCGCCGCGCAATCCCCCGCTTTCAATGCAGGCCGCACGCGCCAGTTTATCGGGGAATACTAAGGCTTCGTTAATATCGTTGCGAATTAGGGCGAATCAAACAAAACTCTACCTCTGTGATTGTAAACGTGTAGGGGAGTTGGCCGAATTCAAAGACGGGTGGTTCTATGCTCGACCATAAAATCGAGCTTTTACAGCAAGTTCCCCTCTTCAGGGGGCTTTCCGAGGAGCTGCTCGAAGCGATCGCAGCGATAGGCCAGAAGACATTCTTCGAGGCTGACGCGAAGCTTATTACCGAAGGCGAGACCGGCAGCACCGCTTATTTGATCATGACCGGAAAGGCCGGTTGTCCTCGCATCGAGGCCGGCGAACTTTATGTAGAAGACCTCTGGCCGGGCACGCTTGTTGGCGAGCTTGGCATGCTGGTAGAAACTGTTCACAGCGTGTCCGTGACAGCGCAAGAGCGACTGCGGGCGCTGGCGTTCTCTCGCGATGCTTTCCGCGCGACGATGGAGAAGCACCCGGAACTCGCGGAGCATATTTCGGAGAAGCTGCTCGTTCGACTGCACGGGCTTGCGGCGGAGATCAGACGCGTCGACGGCAAGCTGGCGGAAATCGAGAAATCCGAACAGGCGGCGTAGTTGCCTCGCGGTTGCGAGGACGACTAGCGCGGCGTGCGGTAAATCAGACGCGCCACGACGCTCTGAATTTCGGTTGTCGATCAGCTTCTCTGCGTCAAATCGAGTTTGATGTAACGCACGCTGATCCAGCGCGCGGTCATGGTGCGCTGTAGCGGCTCTCCTGCAACGCCGGCAGGAACGAAAGCGTATGCTGCGCGATGGTCTTTTCCTCGTTCGCGGCCACCACAAAAACCTTCACGCGCGACGCATCCGCGCTGAGAAGCCTATCGGTCCGAGCGTTGCGCTCCGCGTCCAGCGACAGGCCGAGCCACTCGAAACCGGCGCAAATCCGCTCGCGAAGATCAGCGGCGTGTTCGCCGATGCCGCCCGAAAACACGAGCGCGTCCAGCCCGCCAAGAAGCGCGGTGAGTGCGCCGATTTCGTAGCGAGCGCGATGCACGAAATAGGTGAGCGCGGCGCGCGAGCCGGGTGTGTCCGCCTTTTCGAGGTCGCGCACGTCGTGCGAGAAGCCCGACATCCCCTTGAGCCCCGAGCCGCGATGGAGAAGCTGCGACACCGCGTCGACACTCATACGGCGGTCGGTCAGGAGATGCAGCACCACACCGGCGTCGATCTGACCGCAGCGCGTTCCCATCGCAAGGCCGTCAAGCGGCGTGAAGCTCATGGTCGAACTGATGCTCCGCCCGTCCTTCATCGCGCACATCGACGCGCCGTTGCCGAGATGGGCCATGATAACGCGCCCCTCCGCGATATCGGGCGCGAAGCCGCGAAGCTCGTCCACGAGGTGCTCATAGGAAAGACCGTGAAAGCCGTAGCGGCGCACGCCGGAGTCGTAATATTCCGGCGGCAGACCGAAGGTATCGTTCTCCCAATTATGCGTGCGGTGAAAGGCGGTGTCGAAGCAGGCAACCTGCACGGCTTCGGGAAACACCTTCCGCGCGGCGAGAATGCAGCGGATGTTGTGCGTTTGATGCAGCGGCGCCAGCGGAATGAGCGTGCGCATTTCCAGGAGTTCGTCTTCGTACACGCGAATGGGCTTCGTGAACTGAGTCCCGCCATGCACGATGCGGTGGCCCACGCCGACGATCTTCCGGCCCCCGCCAAACTGGTGCACGAAATCGAGCACTTCATGCAGCGCGGCCACGTGCGACGCGGAAACAGTCGGCCTTGGCGCAAAGCTCGGCATGCCGGAACCCGGCGCGGCCTTTACTGAAAATTCCGCCGCTTCGCCGTGCAGTCCTTCGACCTGCCCGCGAAACGCTTCGTCAATCCCGCCCCCCTGGACGTCGAAAAGCGCGAACTTCAACGACGAAGACCCCGCATTGAGGGTGAGCATGGCATTCTTCATCGGGGTGGTTCCGCAAGTCGCGCGCGTGCGCTGGACGAAGCGCACCGGGCACGTGTGAAGTCTGAAATCGGTTGTTCGCCCGTCCGGTTTCCGCCTGGAATGCCGGACGGGGCGCAGTGTCTGCCAAACCGCGCGCATCGGCAACCTCGGAAACCGGTTTTGCCCCGTGGATCGAGCCGGGTTCACTACCGCGCGACGCTAATCCTTCGCGATTTTCGGAAAGGATCGCCTCTCGCTGTGTTGCCCATGCGGCCCGCCGCTTCCCCCATCGCCGTATCCATGGAAACACCTTCCTTAAAACAGGCCACACCCTTGTACAACTTCCAGCGGAAGCAGCGGCAATCGGAGGATGGAATGTCACCGGGCGATCCCGATGGGCCGCATTTCGATTGGCCGCCGCGCGGAAATTAGCTACAATCAAGAGTAGGGGGTGCTCCGATCTCGCCGGCGTTGATGCGGAAGGGGAGATTATGAGACTTTTTGTTTTTATCGCGTCGGCTTTACTCGTAATTCCCCTCGGATCGCGCGCAGAGGAAGCGACCGATCTGTTCCATGACAAGATCGATGCCGTCGCATTGCGATTTTCTTCTCTAAATATACCAGATCTGGAGAAAATTCAGCTTCCGCAACCGCAGGCGGACGGATCGCTTATATTCCTTTATATCTGGCTGCCTCAGACGCACGCGCCCACGCCCGCGTCTTTCGAGGCCAACATCGCCGATTATTTCGACGTGACTGCTCCGCTCGGAAGCGCTTTCGCTGGGTGGTGCTATCTGCGCAAACCCGAAACGTACGTCCTCAAGACGGAGACGGGCGAGATCGCGGTCCGCCGCATCTGGGCGCTGGGATTTCGCGGGAAGCTGCCGGTTGCGCGTTGCCACGGCGGCGCGCCGGGGGTGGCGGGACGGCTCGGCCAGACGCAGGTTTTTGTCGACGCGCGCTCGGGCGTGAAATCGATGGTGAGATCCGGCCATCCGACGCGGTTTCCGCTTGTAGCGCAGGTACGATGAGCGCCACGTGGTCCGCGCGCCGCTTCAGTCGCGCTTGAGGCGCGCCGCGAGGTCCGGTCGGCGGACGCCCGTCAAGGCCTCCGACTGTTCGCGCCGCCACCGCGCGATGCGGGCATGATCGCCGGATAGCAGCACGTCAGGAATTTCGCGCCCCTCGAAAACGCGCGGCCTTGTGTAATGCGGGTATTCAAGGAGGCCGTTCTCGTGGCTTTCCTCGCCGAGCGACGCCTCAGCGCCAATCACGCCCGGCAGGAGCCGCACGCAAGCGTCGAGAAGCACCATCGCGGCAAGTTCGCCGCCCGACAGCACATAATCGCCGATGGAGATTTCTTCGAGCTGGCGCGCGTCAATCGCGCGCTGGTCGAGGCCCTCGAAGCGGCCGCAGAATAGCAGCGCCCCCGGCCCTGCGGCAAGCGTACGGGCGCGGGCCTGCGTCAGCGGCGCGCCGCGCGGCGAAAGATAGATGCGCGGCAGGTCCGGCGCGTCGGCGCTTGCCGCATCGATAGCCGCCGCCGCCACATCCGCGCGAAGCACCATGCCAGCGCCGCCGCCCGCAGGCGTATCGTCCACCGAGCGATGCTTGTCGGTCGCGAAATCACGGATGTTGCGCGTCGAGAGCCGCCACAGGCCATCTGCAAGCGCGCGCCCGGACAGGCTCAGGCCGAGCGGACCGGGAAACATCTCGGGGAAAAGCGTCAGTATGCTGGCATGCCACGTCATTCAAACATCCAGCATCTTGAGCCAGGCTTCGGGCCGCTGCCCGCTCGCCAGCCGCAGGAACCCCACCGACACAGGCAGTGCGAAGCGACGCGGCCCAGCGCTGCCGGGATTCACATACAGCACGCCGTCCTTCTCCTCGATCAGCGGCTTGTGCGTATGCCCGGAAACCACCACCGCCATGCCCGCGGCCGCCGGGTCGATCGCGATATTGCGCAGGATGTGCAGCATGTAGATATCGATGCCTTCGACGCTCGCAACCGTATCGAGCGGCAGTGCGGCGAGTTCGCCACCGTCAACATTGCCGCGCACCGCGAACACGGGTGCAACGGCCCGGAGCGCCGCGAGAACGTCCGGCCGCCCGACATCGCCCGCATGAAGGATCGCGTCCACGCCCTCAAGCGCCGCCGCCGCTTCGGGCCTAAGCAAGCCGTGCGTGTCGGAGATGAGGCCGAGGACGGTCATTCGGGCGTCTCGTCATCCGTTCCGCTGGCGCCGTCCGCGCTCTTCGCGCCGCGCTCGCTCGCGTCCGCGCCCTCAAAGGCCGGACGGATCACCGTCACGCGGCCCGCGCCGAGATCGACATGCGGCACATGCGCGTTGTCAAAGGGGATCAGCACCGGCTGGCGCTCGTCGCCGAAGCGCACTTCGATGAGGTCGCCCGCGCCGAAATTGTGCACGCCGATGACCTTGCCAACGGCCGCGCCTTCCGGCGACACGGCGGCAAGACCGATGAGGTCGGAATAGTAAAACTCGTCATCTTCCTCCGGCGGCGGCAGCGAATCGCGGGGGACGTAAAGCTCGATGCCGTTCAGCGCCTCGGCCTGCGTGCGGTCGGCAACGCCTTTGAGCCGCGCGATGACGGAGCCGGGGGAGGCGGCGCGCATGCCGGTGATGACGAAGGTGCGCGTGCCGTCGGCGCTCGAAAGCGGCCCGTAAGCCGTGATGTCTTCCGGCGCGGCGGTGAAGGTCGCGATTTTCACTTCGCCGCGCAAGCCATGCGCGCCGCCGATGCGGCCGAGCAGAACCTTATCTTCCGTCATGCGCTTTGCACCTTATCGGCGAGGCGGCTGCGGAAGCGCGCAAGCGCGACAACGGCCCAAATCGCCTCGACCAGCCCGAACGGCCACGCGCCTTGCAGGAAACCGTAAGCGCTGGCGAGAACACACGACCCCGCGAAAGCGAGTATAAACCACGGGCTGTTCTCTTCCAGCGCATAGAAGAGCAGCATCAGCGACACAGCCAAGAGACCGAAAAAGGTCAGCCCGTCCATCGCGGCTCCCACAACACAAGCGGAGCGCCTCCGCGATGCGGCAGGCGCTCCGTAATTCTACATCCCGCGCGAGGCGGGCGTAAAGCTTGCAGCTTACGCGGCTTCGCTTGTCTCTTCGGCCTTCTTGCGACGCTCTTCGGCGCGCTCGACGGCCTTTGTGCCCGGCTCGCCCTTATTCGGGTTGTTGCGCTCGGGGCGCTTCGCAAGGCCGCGCGCGTCGAGGAAGCGGAGCACGCGATCGGTGGGCTGCGCGCCAACTGAGAGCCAATGCTTCACGCGGTCTTCAAGAAGCGTCACGCGGTCCGTGTGATCCTTCGGAAGCAGCGGATTGTAGGTGCCGAGCTTCTCGATGAAGCGGCCATCGCGCGGTGCAGTCGCTTCAGCGACGACGATGCGGTAGTACGGGCGCTTCTTCGCGCCGCCGCGGGACAGTCTGATCTTCAGGGGCATGTTGGTCTCCGTTAACTGTTCGGTCTCTGATCTTGCAAAAATTCTGTTCTGCACGAGCCTTGCCCGCGCGGTTGACAGCACTCTCAGCGCTCTCATTTCTTTTTCCCTGGCAGGCCCGGAAGGCCGCCGAAACGTCCGCCGCCCGGCATACCCGGAAGGCCCGGCAAACCGCCGCCACCTCCGAGAACTCCCGGCAGCTTCATGCCCGGCGGGAGCTGCATCTTGCCCGCCTTCGCTGCTTCAATCATCTCGGGCGTGGGTTCCGGCATCTTTCCGCCGATGCCGAACAGCTTCGCAAGTCCGCCCTTGCCCTTGCCGACGACCTTCATCATGTCGGCCATCTGCCGGTGCATCTTGAGAAGCTGGTTCACCTCCTGCACGGTGGTGCCGGACCCGGCTGCGATGCGGCGCTTGCGGCTCGCTTGCAGCACTTTCGGGTTGCGGCGCTCCTGTGTCGTCATGGAGGAGATGATTGCGGTCTGCCTCTTCAGCAGCTTGTCGTCGAGGTTGGCGGCGTCCAGCTGCTTCTTCATCTTGCCGATGCCGGGCAGCATGCCCAGCACGCCCGACATGCCGCCGATCTTCTGCATCTGGCGGAACTGGTCGGAGAGGTCTTGCAGGTCGAATTGGCCCTTGGCGAGCTTCTTCGCCATGGCCTGCGCTTTTTCCTGATCGATGTTTTCGGCGGCGCGCTCGACGAGGCTAACCACGTCGCCCATGCCGAGGATGCGGCCCGCGACGCGCTCGGGGTGGAAGTCTTCGAGGCCGTCCAGCTTTTCGCCGGTGCCGAGCAGCTTGATCGGCTTGCCCGTGACGGCGCGCATGGAGAGCGCAGCGCCGCCGCGCCCGTCGCCGTCGATGCGGGTCAGCACGATGCCAGTGATGCCGATGCGCTGGTCGAAGGTGCGCGCGAGGTTCACCGCGTCCTGACCGGTAAGGCTGTCGGCGACAAGCAGCGTTTCGTGCGGCTGCGCGATGTCGCGAACCTGCTCCGTCTCGCGCATCAGTTCGTCGTCGATATGAAGGCGACCGGCGGTGTCGAGGATGACGACGTCATAGCCGCCGAGTTTGGCCGCCTGAATGGCCCGCGTCGCGATTTGCTGCGGCGTCTGGCCCTTGATGATGGGGAGCGTGTCGACGCCGGTTTGCTTGCCGAGAACTTCGAGCTGCTCCTGCGCGGCGGGGCGGCGCGTGTCGAGCGAGGCCATCAGAACCTTGCGCTTGTCGCGTTCGGTGAGGCGCTTCGCGATCTTCGCCGTGGTGGTGGTTTTGCCGGAGCCTTGCAGGCCGACCATCATGATCGGCACCGGTGGCACCGACTGGAGGTCGATGGGTTCGGCTTCCGCGCCGAGCGTGCGCACGAGTTCGTCATGCACGATCTTGACGACCATCTGGCCAGGCGTCACCGAGCGGACGACTTCCTGACCGACGGCCTTTTCCTTAACGCGGTCGGTGAAGCTTTTCACCACGTCCAGCGCCACGTCCGCCTCGATCAGCGCCCGGCGAACTTCGCGCATAGCTTCCGAAACATCGCTGTCGGTCAGCGCGCCGCGTCGGGTAAGCTTGTCGAAGATGCCTGAAAGGCGGTCGGATAGGGAGTCGAACATAGGGGGCTTTCGCGTTTCGCTCGGTTCTGGCGGAGGTCCGATTTTTCTGTCATCGGCGCGGCGTTCGCGCCCTCAAACGAGCTGTCTCGGTCCTGTTTTCCTTCAATGCCGGCGCTGTGGGCATGTTCCAACACAAAACGCACCCGCGGGCGAACTCTCGCTGGCGGGTGACGGATATGTAATGCAGCCTCGGTATAGACGATTACAATTGCTCTTTCAAATGCGATTTTAGGCGAAATGACGAGTTTGTGACGTTCGGCTAAATAGCGGACGCCTCTAAGCCGCCTTCACTTTCACCTCGGGCGCGTCGCAGTGCTTCATGAGGCGGCCGCGCTCCGTCACCAGCACCGTAGCAAGCGTCGCGGCGAACATCACGCTGATGCCTATGCAAAGTGGACGCACCGACCCGTCGAAGGATTGCCCCACGATGGTGCCGAGCACTGCCGCCGCAACGGTGGTGTAGAAGCCGATGAGCGATGAAGCGGTGCCCGCGATATGCCCCATTGGCTCCATGGCGAGGGAGTTGAAATTCGCCGACATCAGGCCGAAACACAGAAAAACCGCCGCCATGAAGGTGCCGAACGCCCAGAGCGGAGGCTTGTCGGGAAAGCCGAACGCCGCCATCACGCCGCAGACCGCCAGCCCGCCGAGGATCGCACGATGGGAGACGCCGCGCATGCCCACCCTCCGCACAAGCTTTGCGTTGATGATCGAGGCAGCCGCGAGGAATGCCGCGATTAGGCCGAAGGCAATCGGAAACTCCGCTCCGAGTCCGTACACATCGACGAAGATTTGCTGCGACGTGATGATGTAGGAGAACAGCAGGCCGAATGAAAAGCCGAGCGCGACGGCGTAACCGGCGGTTTGTCTGGTGGTCGCGACCGCCGCACACGCCGCCCAGATGTTTCGGGCGGTGAACGGCAGACGGTCGCTTTGGTGGAACGTCTCGGGCAGGCGCAGGCCGGACCAGAGCGTTGCCAGAAGCCCCATGCCAAGCAGCACCCAGAAGATGATGTGCCAGTCTGAAAACTGGACAATCGCTTCGCCGAGCGTCGGCGCAAGGATCGGCACGACCACGAATACCATCGTCACGAACGACATGATGCGCGCCATCTCGCGCCCGGCAAAACGGTCGCGCACCACGGCAATGGCAACGATCCGGGGAGCCGCCGCGCCGAAGCCCTGAAAGGCGCGCGCGAAAAGGAGCATTGCAAAGGATGTCGCCGTAACCGCCAGCACCGTTCCGATGGTGTAGAGCGCGAGCCCGAACAACAGCGGGTTGCGCCGCCCGTAAGAATCCGAAAGCGGCCCGAATAGAAATTGCCCGATGGCGAAGCCCGCGAAGTAGACGCTCAGCACAAGCTGCTGCTCGTTATCCGTCGTCGCGCCCAGCGCACTGGCGATCTTTGGCAGCGCTGGCAACATGATGTCGATGGAAAGCGCCGTCAGCGCGGTCAACAACGCGATGAGGGTCACGAATTCCGGCGTGGACAGGGGAAAGCGGGTCGCCTGGGGCTGGGCGGCGTCGTCGGACTTTACAAGCATCTCGTGTGAACTCGGGAGGCCGGGAATAGGTTCGGCAACAAAAAGCAAAACAGCGCCGATCTGGATACCGGCGCTGTGCTAGTTCGTAAACGAAGAACTTATCTCTGATTGTATCGCGCGAATGCCGCGACGTCAGAAGGGGTTCAGGCTGGCGCGCTCCGTGAACTTGAGATAAGCGACGCTGGCGCCGATCCTGAGGCC
Organism: Rhodomicrobium vannielii ATCC 17100; assembly: GCF_000166055.1. Lineage (NCBI taxonomy): Bacteria > Pseudomonadati > Pseudomonadota > Alphaproteobacteria > Hyphomicrobiales > Hyphomicrobiaceae > Rhodomicrobium > Rhodomicrobium vannielii. The sequence continues at coordinate 3,167,665 of NC_014664.1, read as the reverse complement.
AAGTCCGGTGCGGATCGGCACGATGAGCGTGTCGCCATTCTTGTAGACCGTCAGCCCGACACCGCCCGCGACATAGGCTGAGCCGTCCAAGCCGGGGAACCGGCGGTAGAGCGTATGCGGGCTATCCAGATTATAGACGAGAAAGAGCGCGCGCGATCCAGTCGCGCCGATGTCCGCGCCGATTGACGGACCCTGCCAGTAGATTTTGGTCGGGCCGGTTTCAACGCCGTTTACGCGCGAGAAGAGCCTGCCGTCGCCGTAGCGCAACCCGGCGAGGAACGCACCACCGCCCTCGTCGCCGACGATATAGGCGTTCGGCTGACCGAACTTCTGGAACGCGTAGTTCATGACGGCGGCCAGTTCGGACGTGACCGAACCGAACACACCTCGACCCGCATCACGGATCTCCTGAACCGAGTAAACGGGAGCTGGCAGCGGCGGCACGTAAGTCGATGGCGGCGGCGACGTGACCGTCACGGGCGGAAGCGTGTCGCGAGGCGTGAGCGCAGCGACCTTCTCTTCCGGCTTCGGCGCGGGCTTCAGCGACATCGGCGCGTTGGGATGCGGCGCAACCGTCGTCGCTGTTGTGGCGGCGGGGCGTGCCTGCTGTTGCGGCTGCGGATTGCGCAGCGCTTGGGAGACGTTGGCCGACCACGGCACGTCCGTCGAGGCGGCGCTGTCAGGCAGCACAAGCGAATTGGCGCCGGCCGCTTCGACGGTTTGCGCCGGATCGGGCGCGATGGGCGTCGCTGAATTGGTTTGCGGCAACGCACCTTCCCTTGGCAAGGCGTCGCCCTTGCCGGCTCCCGCGATCTTGTACGGGTTCGGTGCGGGCTTTCCAGCCTCGGCTTCGAGCTGCGCGAGGATGAAACCGGCCTTCTGCCGCATCACTCCGATGAGCTTGTCGTTGATAGCCTTGAGCTCGGTGAGCCGGTCGCACGAGATTTCGTTCTTCGGCGTGGCGTTGAGCGTGTCGAGTTGGCCGACCAGATCTTCGATATCGGAATTAAAGGACTCGAGCTTGGTGTCATCCATCGCGGCGGCTGCGTGATCGGCTCGCTCGCCTTCGCTCCAGCCCTTCGCCTTGGCGATGGCAACCAAGCGATCCTGGAACCGCGCCTCGCTGTCACGGTTGAGCGTGCGGAGTGCGTGCGCCGTCTGATCGATCTGCTGACTGAAGGCGCGACCGTCGCAATTCTGCGCGGCATTGCCCGAAGCAGGCATGATTGCAAAAAATGCGGCAACTGCAAATTTATGTCTGAAAGTCATGGCTGCCCTCGCGCTCTGGTGGCATTCCCACCCGCGCACAATGGAGCGATTCGCACCTCGACCCTAAGGCAAACAATGGCAACTTCCGCGTTCTCAAGACTTATGCGCGGGTTTTGATGCCGATCACTTTTGCAAATCGCCGCTCCGAACCTTTTACCCGGCGCGACCATCGATCATAGGGTAGGCGGTTTCAAGGCACGAACGCGCGCTAACGTGCGGCCGCGCCGCACGCCCGAGGCTCCGATGCGATCCACGTGCCGTGGAAGCCCTGCGGCACTCGGACGGGGAGGCGAATTCGCGCGACAGGCTTGCCGCCGATGTCGCCCGCGTCGAGGATGACGAGGTCGCTCGTGGCGCTCGCGCGGTCGTAGACATAGCCCATCAGCCAACCTTCGTCCTCGCCCGCCGCCTCTGCCGCCGGCACCATGGTAAACTCACTCGGCAGTTCGCCATCGAAGCGCCTCGCATCGACGCGGCCGCTTGTCAGGTCGTACTTCAGAAGCTCGGTGAAAACGCCGTCCGCGAGGCTTCCATCGGTTGCCAGCGCGTAAACGGCTTTATGGGGCACACCGATGCGGCGTTCGTCGATGCGGGGAAACTCGATGCTGCGGTCGTCAATGCGTGTTTCCTCGGCGCGGGTCGCTCCCGGCGGGATGCGCCAGCGCGTGAGCGAGGCGGTATCGAAGGCGTTTCGTTTCGGCCCGTCGCGCCAGTGCTCGTCATAGCGGGCCACGTCGAGAACGATGGTGCCGTCATCCTCCTCGAAGGCGTTCGCCACGTGATACACGAAGCACGGCTCGATATCGATCCACCGCAGGCTTTCCGAGCCGCCGCCGCGCGGCAGCACGCCGAGCCTCGCGCCGTAGCTTTCGCTCCAGTGAAACGGCATCGTGCTGCCCGCCATGGCCGTCGGCATGTCGAACACCACCGGCAGGTCCATGAAGATCGCGTGGCGGGCCGTCAGCGCGAAATCGTGGATCATGGTCGCGGCCTTGACCGGGATTTCCACGCTGCGGATGAGCGCGCCCGCCGCATCCGCTACGTGATAGGTAAGGTAGGGCGGGATCACGCGATAGCCGAAGAAGTGCATTTCGCCGGTCGTCGGGCAGATCTTGGGATGCGCCGTGCATGGCGTGGCGAGGCGGCCGCCGAAATCGTTGAAGCCCCGCGTCTCAAGCTCGCGCGAAATCTCCATCGGCAGTGCATTTTCGACGAGCGCCATGATGCGGCTCGCATGGGCGATCACGCTCGTGTTGGAAAGGGCGTAGCGAATGTCGAGCCCCGCAAGCGGGTGGCGCGGCGCGCCCTCGAAGATCGGCGTGCGCACATAGCGGTTGCGATACCACTGTGCCTTGCCGCCCTCGATCGCCACGCCGTGGAGCATGCCGTCGCCGAGGAACCAATGACTCGATTGGCCGTGGCGAGGGTTCGCGCCGTTTCGCACGTAGAGGCCGGAAAGCTCCGGCGGAATTGCGCCTTCGACGGGCAAGTCAAACGCGGTGACTTCTTCCGTCACCGGCGCGAAGTTGCCCTGCATCCAGAAGGGCGGCTCGACTCGATCCTGCATCGGTTTCTGTGTCTCCCGAGCATTCAACTTGCCGCGCGTTGCGATTGTTCCGCGCCGTGCAATGAAACGGGAGCGCGCGGCCATCTACATAAGTATTTGTTGAGAAGCGGATCGTGTTCTGCTAAGGCGTTCCGCATGCAAACGGATGAACTTCTCGACCTCGTCGACGAAAACGACGTCGTCGTCGCAAGCAGGCCGCGTTCCGAAATCTATGCGGAAAATCTGCATAACTTTCGGGTGATCAACGCTTTTCTGGTCAACGCCAAGGGCGAGATCTGGACGCCGCGGCGAACCGCGCACAAGCGCATCTTTCCGCTCGCGCTCGACATGAGTGTCGGCGGCCACGTCGAGAGCGGCGAAACCTACGAGCAAGCCTTTGCTCGCGAGACGTTCGAAGAACTCAGGATCGATATTGCGAAAGTTTCGTGGCGGCTTCTCGCTTACCTCAGGCCTGCGCCGGGCGGCGTTCGACCGCGCCAATTCATGAAGGTCTACGAGATACGCGGCGAGGAAACCCCGGATTACAACCGGGACGATTTCATCGAGTCCTTCTGGCTCAGCCCGCGTGAGATTCTTGATCGCATCGAGGCGGGGGACGCCGCGAAGGGCGATCTGTCGGCGCTGGTGAAGCGGTTCTACTTTTAAGCCTCGCGGTTGCGGTCAATCCGCCGACTGCTTCCGATGCCGCTCGACGCCGGGATCGCGATATTTCCGCAGTTCGATCTTCGCGATGTGGTTGCGATGCACCTCGTCCGGGCCATCGGCGATGCGAAGCGTGCGGATCGTCGCGTAATCATAGGGCAGGCCGAAATCGTCGCACACGCCGGCGCCGCCATGCGCCTGGATCGCCCAGTCGATCACCTTGCACGCCATGTTCGGCGCGACGACCTTTATCATCGCGATCTCGGCCTGCGCGGCCTTGTTGCCGACCGTGTCCATCATATACGCGGCCTTGAGCGTGAGCAGCCGCGCCTGATCGATCGCAATGCGGCTTTCCGCGATGCGCTCCATCCACACGGTCTGATCGGAGATGCGCTTGCCGAACGCCGAGCGCGCGTCGAGCCTGCGGCACATTTTTTCGAGCGCACGTTCGGCGCGGCCGATGGTGCGCATGCAATGGTGGATGCGGCCCGGCCCGAGGCGGCCTTGCGCGATCTCGAAGCCGCGCCCTTCGCCGAGAATCACGTTTTCCTGCGGCACGCGCACGTCGTGGAAGGAGAGTTGCCCGTGGCCGTGCGGCGCGTCGAGATAGCCGAACACCGGCAACATGCGCTCCTTGTTCACGCCGGGCGTGTCCATCGGCACAAGGATCATGGATTGCTGGCGATGGCGGTCGGGATTGTCCGGGTCGGTCTTGCCCATCAGGATGAGGATCTTGCAGCGCTTGTCGCCCGCGCCGGAAGTCCACCATTTGCGGCCGTTGATGACGTAATCCTCGCCGTCCTTGACGATGGAAATCGCGATGTTGGTCGCATCCGACGACGCCACCTTCGGCTCGGTCATCGCGAAACCGGAGCGGATCTTGCCGTCGAGCAGCGGCTTCAGCCAGCGCTTTTTCTGCTCCTCCGTACCGTAGCGGACCAGCACTTCCATGTTGCCGGTATCGGGCGCGTTGCAGTTGAAGACCTCCGGCCCCCAATGCGAGCGGCCCATGATTTCGGCCAGTGGCGCATAGTCGAGGTTGGAAAGCCCCGCGCCAAGCTCGCTGTCCGGCAGGAACAGGTTCCAGAGCCCCTCCGCGCGCGCCTTCGCCTTCAGCTCCTCCATGAGCGCGAGCGGCTCCCAGCGGTCTTCCTGCGTGTCCGCCGTCTCGAACAGCGCCGCCTCGTTCGGGTAGACGTGCTCGTCCATGAAGCGTTCGAGCCGCGCCTTGTAGTCGGCTGCCTCGGGAGAAAGTTGTAATATGTCCGCCACGTCGCCCTCTACAGTCGTTTCCCCGTTATTATTCTTCGGAAGCGGCGTTCAGTTCCCCGCGTTCGCTGCGATCTTCCAACCCTCCTGCGCGAGCACTTGCGCGGCCTGCTCCGCGAGCGGCGCGCGCTTGTCGGCGGCATTTCCTTGCAGGAAGCGCGCATAGACGCCCTGCGCGATGGCCGCAAAACGGAAGAACGAAAGCGCGATGAAGAAGGTGAGGTCCGGCACGCTGTCGCGGCCCGCGCGTCGGCAATAGGCGGCGACGATCTCTTCCTCGGACGGGATGCCGAGCGCGTTAAGGTCCACGCCCTTCAGTCCCTTCAGGATCGGCAGATCCTTCGGCGTACGATAGGCCATGCAGACATAGCCGAGGTCGGCGAGCGGATTGCCGAGCGTCGAGAGCTCCCAGTCGAGGACCGCGATGACATGCGGCGCGTCGAGTTCGAACATGACGTTGTCGAGCCGATAGTCGCCATGCGTGAGCGCAGGTTCGTCCTCGGCGGGCAGGTTCGCGTTAAGCCACGCAATGAGGTTGTCCATCGCCTCGTTCGGCCCGGTTTTCGACGCCGCGTATTGCTCGGTCCAGCGCTTGAGTTGCCGCGCGGCGTAGCCATCGGTGCGGCCGAAATCGGCGAGCCCCAGCGCGCGGAAGTCCACCTCGTGGATCGCGGCCAGCGTTTCGGCGAAGGCAATGTAAACCGCGCGGCGCTGGTTCTGGTTGAGTTCCGGCAGCTTGTTGTCCGCGAAGATGCGGCCGGGGTAATGGTCCATCACGTAGAACGGCGTGCCGATCACGGACGGGTCTTCGCAGAAAAGCTGCATCGAGACGACCGGCACCGGCGTGTCCTTCAGCGCCATTTGCACGCGATATTCGCGGTCGATGGCGTGCGCGGACGGCAGCAGCTTGCCCGGCGGCTGCTTCCGAAGCACATACTTTCGCGATGCGGTCGTGATGAGGAAGGTCGGGTTCGACTGCCCGCCCTGAAATTGCTGGATCGACGGATCGCCCACGAAATCTGGTAGATGCCGCTTCAGGTAATGCCGAAGCTTCGCCTCGTCGAAACGATGTCCTTCGGGAATGTCGATGAGTTCTGCCATGGTAATCACCCGATGGGGGTAAAAATGGATGCGCCGCCGTCCACAAGGATGAACTGGCCTGTGATGTAGCGCGCGGCGTCGGATGCGAGAAATACAGCCGCGCCCGCGATGTCTTCCGGCTCGCCGAGGCGCTTGAGGCATGTCATGTTGGCGACAGTCGCGGCGGCCTTCGGATTTTCGTACAAAGCCTTTGCAAAATCGGTCTTGACGACGCCCGGCGCGATGGAATTCACGCGGATGCCGCGCGGCCCCCACTCCACGGCGAGATTGCGCGCGAGTTGTGCTTCGGCCGCCTTCGAAATCGCATAGACGCCGATGTTGGCCGCGCCGACGGTGGCCACGATGGACGACAGCAGGATCACCGAGCCGCCGCCGTTTTCCGCCATGCCCGGCAGCACGAGCTGGCTCAGCCAATTGGTCGCGGTGAGGTTCGTGGTGAGAACCTTGTTCCACACCTCGTCCGACACTTCGGACGACGGGCCGTAGGCGGGATTGATGGCCGCGTTGGGGATGAGAATGTCGATGCGGCCATATTCGCGCAAGGCATGCGCGACGAGCGCTTCGAGATCGGCCTTCACGCCGACATTGCAGGCGACAGCCGTCGCCCGGCCGCCGCTTTCGCGGATTTCATCGACGACGCGCTGACAGGCGTCGAGCTTGCGCGACGAGACCACAACGCTTGCGCCCGCGCGCGACGCTTCCCGCGCGATGGCGCGACCGATGCCTCGCGACGATCCGGTGATCACCGCAACGCGACCCGACAGGTCAAACAGACCCATGACGCTTCCCCAATGTTGAGGCGGTCTTGTGCCGCCACTTATTATTTCGTGCGAAGCGGCATCTGCGCCGCTCGAAGCATTTTCCGCCGCTACTTCAGCGCGGCCATTTCGGTTTGCGCGCCGTGACGAGCGACTTCAAGAGCGCGGCAGGCCTCCAGCGGTCGCCGAAGCGCATATGGAAGATGTCGAGGTCGGACAGCACCTCGGCGAGGCCGCGCAACTCCGCATATTTCATCGGGCCGCCGCGCCAGGCGGGGAAGCCGTAGCCGTTGATGTAGATTGTGTCGATGTCGCCGGAGCGATAGACCACGCCCTCGTCGAGGATGTTCGCGCCCTCGTTCACCAGCGCATAAATCGTGCGCTTCACGATCTCCTGCTCGGACACCGATTTCACGCGCGGGCCGACCTCCCGGCGATACGCCTCGATGATGGCGTCGGCCTCGGGATCGGGAAGCGGCGCCCGGCTGCCGGTCTCGTAGCGATAGAAGCCCTTGCCGGTCTTCTGCCCGAAGCGCCCTGCGTCGTAGAAGCGGTCGAGCAGCGCCGAGCCGTAGGGCTTGCCCTGTTTCAGGCGGCGCTGGCGGATGTGCCAGTTGACGTCGATGCCGGTGAGGTCGAACACGGCGAACGGCCCCATGGCGAGGCCCCAGCGGGTCAGCGCGGTGTCCACCTCGGCGGGCGTCGCGCCCTCTTCGAGGATAATCATCGCCTCGGTGACGTATTTCTCCAGCATGCGGTTGCCCGCGAAGCCATCGCAATTGCCGACCGCAACGCCTATCTTGCCGATCTTCTTTGCAACGGCCATCGCCGTGGCGAGCACATCCGCGCTCGTCTCTTTGCCGCGCACCACCTCGACGAGACGCTGCACATTCGCGGGCGAGAAGAAATGCGTGCCGATCACGTCGCCGGGGCGGCGCGTGAAGCTTGCGATTTCGTCGATGTCGAGCGTCGAAGTGTTGGACGCGAAGATCGCACCCTTCTTGCAGGCGCGGTCGAGGTCGCGGAACACCTGCTCCTTGACGCCAATATCCTCGAATGCCGCCTCCACCACGAGGTCGACGTCCGCGAGATCCTTGTAATTGACGGTGCTGCGGATCGCGCTCAGGCGCTTGTTCATGCCCGGCTGATCGAGGCGGCCACGCCGGACCATGCTTTCGTAGTTCTTCGCGACGACGGCGAGCCCGCGCGACAGAGCCGCCTGATCGCGGTCGAGCACAATCACCGGGAAGCCCGCATTGGCGAACGCCATGGCGATGCCGCCGCCCATGTGGCCGGAGCCAACCACCGCGACGCTTTTTATTTCGCGCGGCCTGACATCCGTTCGGAAACCGGGGATCTTCGCGGCCTCGCGCTCCGCAAAGAAGGCGTGGATCAGCGCCTTGCTCTGGTCGTCGTCGAGCGCTTCGTTGAAAAGCTCGCGCTCGCGCTTCAGCCCCTGGCTGAACGGCAGATGCACCGCGCTTTCGATGGCGTCGACGCAGCGGAACTGCGCGTGCTGGAAGGGCTGGCGGCGACGAAGCTCGTCGCGCCGTCCTTCGAAGAGATGCGAACCGCGGTCGGGCGCGATCTTGGCGCTCAGCTCGCGGGTTTTCGGATGTTTCGACAGAAAGGACTTCGACTTCGCGAGAGCGATGGCGGCGGGCAGGATATCGCCGTCGACCACCTCATCGACGAGGCCGATCGTCTTCGCTTTCACCGCCGGGACGAGGTCGCCCGAAATGATGATGTCGAGTGCGGCCTTCGCGCCAACGAGTCGCGGCAGTCGTTGCGTGCCGCCGCCGCCGGGCAAAAGTCCGACCTTCACCTCGGGCAGGCCGAGGCGAGCGTCCTTCGCGGCGATGCGGTAATGGCAGGCGAGCGCGACTTCGAGGCCGCGCGCGACGGGCGTGCCATGAAGCGCCGCGACCACGGGCTTCGGCAGGTCTTCGAGAGCGGCGCAGATGTCGTTGATGTCCGCGCCGGAGTAGGGGTGCGTCAGTTCGTAGATGTCAGCGCCGGCGGCGAAGTTGCGCCCTGCGCCGATCAGCACCACGGCTTTCGCGACCGGGTCCGCCTCCGCCTTGCGAATGGCGAGCATGAGGCCGTCGCGCACCTCGTTCGAGACGACGTTAAGCGGCGGGTTGTCAACGGTGATGACACCGACGCCGTCCTTCGTTTCGTATGTTACGGGACTTCGGGCCATCATTTCTCCCGGGGGAATCGTTATTCGTTTATAGTTCGGCCACTATGAACATTACCGGTTGCGGGAGGGAACCGTCAACGTCCAACGGGTCGCGTCAGGGGTCACACCAGCGCATGCCCAGGCGCATGGCGGGCGAGTTGGGCACGCGCGCGCAAATGGCGTTCGCCTAGGCCGCCTGAACGACTAGCGTGCGGTGATCGAGCGCGGCGGCGATGAGCGCCTTGGTGTAATCGCTCTTCGGGTGCTCGAAGATCTCCCGCGTCGGCCCTTCCTCCACCACCACGCCGTTGCGCATCACGATGACGTAGCTTGCAAGCGCGCGCATCACCTTGAGGTCGTGGCTGATGAAGAGATAGGCGAGGCCGCGCTTCTTCTGGAGGCCGCTGAGCAGGTCGACGATTTGCGCCTGCACGGACACGTCGAGCGCGCTCGTCGGCTCGTCGAGCATGAGGAAGCGCGGTTCGAGGATCATGGCGCGGGCGATGGAGATGCGCTGGCGCTGGCCGCCGGAAAACTCGTGCGGGTAGCGGTCCTGCCACTCGGGCTTGAGGCCGACTTCATCCAGCGCGGCCGAAACGCGCGCGCGGCGCTCCTCGCGGCTCATGTCGGGGTTCTGGATAAGAAGCCCTTCCTCGATGATCTGGCCCACCGAAAGGCGTGGGCTGAGCGAGCCGAATGGGTCTTGAAACACGATCTGCATTTCGCGTCGCAGCGGGCGCATCTCGCGCGACTTCAGCCCGTCGATGCGCTGGCCTGCATAGACAATCTGACCCTCGCTCGAAATCAGCCGCAGCATGGCGAGGCCGAGCGTCGTCTTGCCGGAACCCGACTCGCCCACGATGCCGAGCGTCTGCCCGGCGCGCAGCTTGAACGAAACGCCGTCCACCGCCTTGATGTGATCGACCGTCTTTTGCAGGAAGCCGCGTTTGATCGGAAACCACACTTTCAGGTCGTCGGCCTTCAGCACAACGGGCGCGGTCTCGTCGAGCGGCGGCGCTTCGCCCTTTGGCTGCGCGGCGAGCAGCTGCTTCGTGTAGGGATGCTGCGGGTTGGTGAACACCTCTTCCGCAGGCCCGCGCTCAACGACGAGCCCGTCCTTCATCACGCAGGTCCGATCCGCCATCTTGCGGACGATGCCGAGGTCGTGCGTGATGAGAAGCAGCGCCATGCCGAGTTCGCGCTGAAGGTCTTTCAGAAGGTCGAGGATTTGCGCCTGAATCGTCACGTCGAGCGCCGTCGTCGGCTCGTCCGCGATGAGCAGGTCCGGCTCGTTCGCGAGCGCCATGGCAATCATCACGCGTTGCCGCTGGCCGCCGGAAAGCTGATGCGGATAAGCGCCGAGGCGGCTTTCGGGGTCGCGGATGCCGACCTTGGTGAGCAGTTCCAGCGTGCGCTCGCGGGCCGCCGTATTCGACATGCCCTTATGGACCTTCAGCACCTCGCTGACCTGTGTCTCCACCGTATGCAGCGGATTGAGCGAGGTCATCGGCTCCTGAAAGATGATGGAGATGCGGTTGCCGCGCACGCGTCGGATGTCCGCCTCCTTCGCCTTCAGCAGATCCTGCCCCTCGAACCAGATTTCGCCGATGGGGTTAGTCGCGTCGCCCACCGGGAGCAGGCGCAAGATCGAGAGCGCCGACACCGTCTTGCCGGAGCCGGATTCGCCCACGAGCGCAAGCGTCTCGCCTTTCTTGATGTCGAAGGAGACATCGCGCGCGGCGAAGACATCCGGCGCGGTGCCGTTAAACTTCACGGCGAGGTTCCGAACCTCGATCAGCGGCGCTTCTGCGGGAGCGGCTTCGATGGGCGTCGGCTGTATCGCTTGCGTTTCGGTCATCGGCCTAGCTCCCCGTCGCGACGTGGTTTACGCGCATGGTCTTCCTCGGGTCGAGCGCATCACGCACCGCCTCGCCCACGAAGACGAGCAGGCTCAGCATAAGCGCGATGGTGAAGAACGCAGTGAGGCCCAGCCACGGCGCTTGCAGGTTCTGCTTGCCCTGCTGGAGAAGTTCGCCGAGTGACGGCGAGCCGGGCGGCAGGCCGAAGCCGAGATAATCCAGCGCCGTCAGCGCCGTGATCGCACCGCCGAGGATGAACGGCGCGAAGGTGACGGTCGCAACCATGGCGTTCGGCAGGATGTGCTTGAACATGATCTGCACGTTCGACAGGCCGAGCGCGCGCGCGGCGCGGACATATTCGAAGTTGCGGCCGCGCAGAAACTCCGCGCGCACGGGGCCGACGAACGCCGTCCACTCAAACAGCAGCATGATGAACAGCAGCCACCAGAAGCCCGGCGCAAGGATCGCCGACAGGATCAGCAGGATGTAAAGCCTCGGTAGCGATCCGATGATCTCGATGAAGCGCTGCATCAAAAGGTCGGTCCAGCCGCCGAAATAGCCCTGGATCGCGCCAAGCGTCACGCCGATAAGCGCCGAGAAGATGGTGAGGAACAGGCCGAACAGCACCGAGATGCGGAAGCCGTAGATCACGCGCGCGAGCACGTCGCGGCCCTGATCGTCGGTGCCGAGCCAATTTTCCCACGATGGCGGCGCGGGAGCGGGCACCGGCAGGTCCAGCTTGATCGTGCGATAGCTGTACGGAATGAGCGGCCACACCATCCAGCCGTTCTTCTCTTCGATAAGGCGTTTCACCTCCGGGTCGCGGTAATCGGCTTCGGTCTCGAACTCGCCACCGAATTGCTTCTCCGTGTACATCTTGAAGATCGGCGTGTAGATCGCGCCGTCGTACTTCACGAGGAAGGGCTTGTCGTTCGCGATGAACTCCGCGAACAGCGTCAGGAAGAACAGAATGGTGAAGAGGATGAAGCTGTAGAAGCCGCGCCGGTTCGACTTGAAGATACTCCAGCGTCGCTGGTTCAGCGGCGAGAAGTGAAACCACCCGCGCTTCTCTGCGACAGGCGCGGCGATTTCCGCCGGGTCTTTTTCTGCGGGCGCGTCAGGGGCGCGTTCGACACGAATGTCCATGGCCTAGACCTCCCTCGTCTCGAAATCGATGCGCGGATCAACCCACGTATAAACGAGGTCCGACACCAGGTTGAGCAAAAGGCCGATGGCCGAGAAGATGTAGAGCGTCGCGAACACCACGGCGTAGTCTCGGTTCAGCACACTCTCGAAGGAGAGGCGGCCGAGGCCGTCGAGCGAGAAGATCGTTTCGATGAGCAGCGCGTTGGTGAAAAACGCCGAAATGAACGCCGCCGGGAAGCCGGAGATCACCAGCAGCATCGCGTTGCGGAACACGTGGCCGTAAAGCACGCGCGTTTCGGTGAGGCCCTTCGCGCGCGCGGTCGTCACATATTGCTTCCTGATTTCATCGAGGAACGAGTTCTTCGTGAGGAATGTGATGGTTGCGAGCGAGGAAATCACCATCGCGGTGATCGGCAGCGCGAGATGCCAGAAGTAATCGAGGATCTTTTCGGGCCACGAAAGCTGCGCGAAATTATCGGATACGAGGCCGCGTAGAGGGAACCAGTCGAGGAAGGAACCGCCCGCGAACAGCACGATGAGGAAGATCGCGAACAGGAAGCTCGGGATCGCGTAACCGATAATGACGACGGTCGATGTCCACACGTCGAAGCGCGAGCCGTCATGCACGGCCTTGCGTATGCCGAGCGGGATCGAAATCAGGTAGGTGAGCAGCGTCAGCCAAAGGCCGATGGAGATCGACACCGGCAGCTTCTCCTTGATGAGCTGGAGCACGCTCACGTCGCGGAAATAGCTCTGGCCGAAATCGAACGTGAGGTAGCTCGTCATCATGTGCAGGAAGCGCTCGACGGGCGGCTTGTCGAAGCCGAACTGCTTTTCGAGGCTCTTGATAAGTTCGGGATCGAGCCCGCGCGCACCACGATAGGAGCCGCCGCCGCCCGCATCCTGGCCCGGCGCGGCCATCTTCGAGAAATCGCCGGTGGACGAACCGCCGATGCGCGCGGTGGCATCGACGTTCGTGCCCTGCAATTGCGCGATGATGCGCTCGATCGGGCCGCCGGGGGCGAACTGGATGATGATGAAGCTGATCAGCATGATGCCGAGCAGCGTGGGGACCATCAGGGCCAGGCGTCGGACGATATATGCGGTCATCTTTCCCTGTTGTTTGGCTTGGCGCGGCCTCCGCTGGCGCGACTGCGTTCGCGGCTCTGCGGCGGTTCGCGCTCGCTAAATTCTCAAGGCCGTAACGGCCCGTTTTGCGGCGGCGTCCGTGGCGCGCAGCGGGATGCTCAGCCCCATGATGCGCCAAGGCGCTTGCCTCATGCTTTACGCCCTCGTGGTCCGATTTCCGGCTAGAGCCGGATCCTATCAGGTTGAACCAACCTGATCGGTGAATCCGTCTCTCATTTTGAAGATAGAGACCGTTTTACCGATCTGATTGCATCAATCAGATCGGAACGGGCTCTAGCAGCGAAAATTCGCGTCGGATCAAATGTCACACATTCAGACCGACGCGCCTGACCTACGTCCGAATGCGCCCGGCAGGCGGAACGCATATGTCAGAATCGCTCTACCGGCGGGCATCGCATGGCGCGGGATTATGTCCGCTAATCATGGTAGGCGCCCCATATATCTCCACTATGGTAAACGGCGGTAAGATCCTCTTAACGATTTTCACAGCGTCTCCAAGCATAAGCTGAAGCATTGCCCGCCCCCGGCGGTTCGATGTGGCGGATACCCTATGAAACGCCGCCCACAATCGCAAGAGATAGACTTGCTTTTTCGATACCGGCCGCCCGCTAGACTTGAACGAGGGCGTGCGCCTTGATGCGGGTGCGTTGTCTAGCCTCCGAGCTTTGCCGCTTTGTCTGCGTCGTACCACCACGTGTCCAGAATGGCCGGATCGTAGGCGGGCTTCACGGCGGGGCGGGCGAACTTGTCCCACATCGCGATGTTGTGGGCCGCCTTGTACCACTGCGGCACCCAGTAATGCCCGGCGCGAAGCACACGGTCGAGCGCGCGGCAAGCGGTGCGAAGTTCATCGCGACTTTTCGCGGCAAGCACCTTGTCGATCAGCGCATCGACGGCGGGATCGGCAATGCCTGAGAGATTATAGCTGCCGTCTTCCTTGCCGGCCTCGCTGTTCCAGAAGGCGCGCACCTCCGGGCCCGGCGTCTGCGACAGGGAATAGCGCTGCGTGCTGATCTCGAAATCGTAGCGCCTGATCCGCTCTTGCTCCTGCGTGGGGTCGACGCGGCGCAGCGTCGCCTTCACGCCGAGATCGGACAGCCTGCCCGCATAGGGGCCGACGATGCGTTCGGTTACGGGATCGTCGATGAGGAACTCGACGTCGAGCGTTTCACCCTTCGCGTTTTTCCTGATGCCGCCGTCGAGCTTCCAGCCCGCCTCGTCGAGGAGCCGCGACGCCTCACGAATGCTCGGCCGGAAGCGACCAGAGCCGTCCGTGACGGGCGGTGTGTAGGGCTCGCCGAACACCTCGGGCGGGAGCTTGTCGCGGAACGGTTCGAGCAGCGCGAGTTCGGCATCAGACGGCTTTCCTTCGGCCTTCAGGTCCGAGTTCTCGAAGTAGCTCGCCGTGCGGCTGTAGAGGCCGAAGAACAGCGCCTTGTTCGTCCACTCGAAGTCGAAGGCGTAGTCGAGCGCCTTGCGAACGCGGCTGTCGGCGAACTTCTCGCGCCGCATGTTGAGGAAGAAGCCCTGCGCGCCGGAGGGGCGGCCATCGGGCAGCGTCAGCTTGACGATCTTGCCTTCGCGGACGGCAGGCACGTCATATTCCGTCGCCCAGCTCTTCGAGGTGAATTCCTCGCGCAGATCGTACCCGCGCGCCTTGAACGCTTCGAGGCCCACGGCGCGGTCGCGATAATATTCAAAGCGGATCGTATCGAAATTGTAACGCCCGCGATTGACCGGCAGATCGGCGGCCCAATAATCCTTGCGGCGGTTGTAGCTGACGAAGGTGCCCTGCCGGAATTCGCCGACCTCGTAAGGGCCGGAGCCGAGCGGCGGATCGAGGCTTTCCTTCAGGAAGTCGTTCGCGGTGTAAAATGCCTTCGAGAAGACGGGAAGCTGCGCCACCATCAGCGGCAGGTCGCGCAGGTTATCGCCTTTGAAGGTGTAGCGCACCGTCTGCGGGTCCACCGCCGTTGCGCTCACGACATCGCGCAGCATCATCTGATAGCGCGGATGACCGTCTTTCTTCAGCTTGTCCAGCGTAAACACCACATCGTCCGCAGTGAGTGGCGTGCTGTCGCGGAAACGCGCCTCGGGGCGAAGATAGAACGTCGCCGACAGCCTGTCGTCCGCCACCTCGGCTGAATGCGCAACGAGGCCGTACACCGCGTCCGGCTCGTCCATTGCGCGTGCCATCAGCGAGTCGAACAGGAGGCCGACGCCTTCCGGCGCGTCGCCGCGCAGGATGAAGCCATTGAAATGGTTGAACGTATTGATGGAACTCGTCGGCATCGTCGCGAGCCGCCCGCCTTTCGGCGCGTCCGGGTTCACATAGTCGAAATGCTTGAAGTCGGCGGCGTATTTCAGCGTGCCGAAGGAGGAAAGCCCGTGTCGGCGCTCCGCCGCATCGGCGCTCCCCGCGAGGAGCAGCATCGCCGTTGCGAAGAGCGCGGCGAGCAGAGCACCTCCGCGCCACATCTGCGTGTGTTTGCGAGCCTCGTATGTCCTCATTTCAACCCGTTCTTTGCAGCGAGTTCAGCATCGAACCACCAGACATCCGGGAAGCCGACCACAAGCTTCGGCAAGGGATCGGGCGAGCCGAACTTGTTCCAGTAGGCGATGCGGGCCGTCGCGGAATGCCATTGAGGAATAACGAATGCGCTCCAGAGAAGCACGCGGTCGAGCGCCCGGCAGGCCGTGACGAGCGCGTCGCGGTTTGGCGCGAAGATGATCTTGTCAACGAGCGTGTCGATCGCGGGGTTCTTGATGCCGATCACGTTGCGGCTGCCGGTCTGGTCGGCGGCGGACGAACTCCAGAATTCGCGCTGCTCGTTACCGGGCGATTCCGACTGCGCGAAGACGCCAACAATAATGTCGAAGTCGAACGTGTCTTCGCGCCGCTTCATCTCGGTGGAATCCACGAGCCGCACATTAGCGTCGATGCCGAGCCGCCGAAGGTTTTCCACGTAGGGCAGGATCACCCGCTGGAAAGCCTCGGACTCTATAAGGAATTCTACTGTGAACGGCTCGCCCTTCGGGCTCACCAGCTTGTTGTTGACGACTTTATATCCGGCTTCCTTCAGGAGGCGCGCGGCCTGCCGAAGGTTGGTGCGGAAATCGGCCGGGTCCTTGTTTACCGGATTTCTGAATTCTTCAGTGAAGACTTCCGGCGGGATCTTGTCGCGCAAGGGCTCCAGAAGCTCAAGCTCTGCGGACGATGGCAGTCCCTTGGAGGCCAATTCCTGCCCTTCGAAGAAGCTGTTCGTGCGTGTATATTGCCCGAAGAACAGGTTCTGGTTCGTCCACTCGAAGTCGAAGGCGAGGTTGAATGCGCGGCGCACGCGGACGTCCTCGAATTTCGGGCGGCGGATATTGAAGACGAAGCCCTGCATCGGCTTCGGCGTTTCCAGCGTCACCTCGCGCTTGACGACCTTGCCCTCGCGCAGCGCCGGGAAATCATAGGCTGTGGCCCAGGCCTTTGCGCTCGATTCGGCGCGGAAATCATATTGCCCGGCCTTAAACGCCTCCATCGACACGTTCAAATCGCCGTAATACTGGAATTCGAGCGTGTCGAAATTGTTCTCGCCTGCACGCACGGGGAGATCGCGCCCCCAATAGGCGGGAACGCGCTCGAACGCGATCCACTCGCCCGGCCGCGTCGCCTTGACCTTGTACGGGCCGGAGCCGAGCGGCGGTTCGAGCGAGGTCTTCGAGATGTCGCGCGGCTTGCCGCTTTCGTCGCGCCCTTCCCACCAGTGCTTGGGATAAACGACGAGTTCGCCCACGATGAACGGGAGTTCGCGGTTGCCGGAGACATCGAAGGTGAACGTCACCTCATGCTCGCCGGTCTTCTCGCCCTTGACCACGTTCTTGTAATACTGCGCGAGGAGCGGTTGCCAGGGCGCGCCCGTGTCCGTGTCCCGGCCCTTCGCGACATCCATGCTGAAGAGCACGTCCTCGACGGTTACGGCCACGCCATCGTGCCAGCGCGCGCCTTCGCGCAGCTTGAACGTGACGGACGATCGATCCTCCGGGAAGCTGACCCACTCGCACAGAAGGCAATATTGCGTCGAGCCTTCCTCGCGCGACGTGACCATGAGCGCTTCGAAAACCAGATCCGCGCCACGCGAGACGCCGGGCGCGATGTTGCCGCGAAACACCGCCGGATTGAGATTGTCATAGGGTGCGGCGGATGCGAGGCGCACGGTGCCGCCCTTTGGTGCGTTCGGGTTCACACCATCGAAATGTTTGAAATCGGCCGGATATTTCGGCTCGCGCACGAGAGAAAGCGCGTGGTGCTTCTCAGGATCGGCGAACGCGGGCGCGGCGAAGGAAAGTGCTATCAGCGCTGCGAACAACAAATGCACAAAATGGGGCATGAGGCTTGCGACCTTCTTTTCAGCTTTTTTGAAGGTAGCACGCAGCATGCCTGCTTCCACTTAAAGATCCTTCATGCGGGACATGGACTTGCAAAGCCTGTGGACGATGGGCGTGGGCACGAAAAAACCCCGGCCGCGCGAGCGCTCCGGGGCTTGGATGTAACGACGCGAGAGGTGCGGGCGCCTATTTCTCGACAAACGCCTTTTCGAGCACGAAGTCGCCCGGCTCGCCGTGGTTGCCTTCCTCCCAGCCGAGGCCGAGAAGCAAAGCCTTCACGTCGGCGAGCATCGCCGGGCTTCCGCACATCATGATACGGTCGTCGTCGCGGCTGAGGTGGGGCAGGCCGATGTCGCTGTAGAGCTTGCCGGATGTCATGAGGTCGGTGATGCGGCCCATGTTGCGATATTGCTCGCGCGTGACCGTGGGATAATACACGAGCTTGTCGCGCACCAGGTCGCCGAGGAACTCGTCACGCGGCAGTTCGCTCGTGAGCCACTCATTGTAGGCGAGGTCGTTCACCTGACGCACGCCGTGAACGAGAACGACTTTCTCGTACGCTTCGTAGGTTTCCGGGTCGCGGATGATGCTGAGGAAGGGCGCAAGGCCCGTGCCGGTGCTGAGCAGATAAAGGTGCTTGCCGGGCTTCAAATTGTCGATGACGAGCGTGCCCGTGGCCTTTTTGCCGACGAGGATCGTGTCGCCGTCCTGAATGTGCTGGAGACGCGAGGTCAGCGGGCCGTTCTGAACCTTGATGCTGAAAAATTCGAGCGTGTCGTCGTAGTTCGCGCAGGCCATGCTGTAGGCGCGGAGCAGCGGCTTGCCTTCCACGCGCAGGCCGATCATCGTGAATTCGCCGTTGCGGAAGCGGAACGTCTGATCGCGCGTTGTCCGAAAGGTGAAAAGGTCGCCATTCCAATGTTTGACGTCCAAGACTTTCTCTTCGTAGAACGCGCCCATTTGCAGAACTTTCCTGTGGAGGTGATGCCGGTCTCGTTAGTTGAGCCATATTACATGGCTGTCAATTCTTTGCCGCGCCGCAGATAGCATAGCTGCTATGCGGAGACAAGATGGCGGCAAGAATTTAAAGCTGCGGCGAACGCCGCTCGCTGGAATTAGTCTGCGTTTAACATGACGAGGTGGTTCGGCAAAAGGTTTTCCTTTGTCGCATCAGGAGGGAAATGAGTTGCGAGATGTTCTCCGATCTTGTGAACCGCTTCCTCAAGGCCCGCCGCAGGCTCGCCGCGTCCGATCCGGTCTGTAAGCCGGTCGACGATCTTTTTCCACTCCGCATCGGGCACTTTCTCGTGAATACCGGCGTCGACGAGAATTTCCGCGCGGCGCTCCGCCTGCGAGACGAAGAGCAGGACGCCGGTATGTCCCGCCGTCGTGTGAATGTCCTGCGCGACGAATTGTTGCGCCGCCCGCTGATGCACGCGCTTGCGGCGAACGCTCGCCGGCACCAGCGCATAACGAAGCGGCGGATAATGCAGCAGAAGTGCGAGCGCCGCGAAAACGCCGAGCTGGATGATGTAGATCATCTGCACCGGCATCCACGTCCAATGAATGAGCGGCCACGGCACGACGAGCGCGACAAGTGCCGCCCACATGTACGGCACATAATAATAGTCGGCGCTCGCCCGCGCGATCACGACGACGATCTCGCCCGAGGTCCGCGCCTCTTCCTCGGCGATGGCGTGTTCGATGGCCGTTTTATCGGCGTGCGAAATCATGTGTGCCTCCCTACCAGTCGCCGGATGCGCCGCCGCCGCCGAAATCCCCGCCGCCACCGCCGGACCAGCCGCCTCCGTCGCCGCCACGCCGCCCGCCGTCCCAGCCGCCGGGGAAGACGATCGGGCCGCCATACCCGCTGCGCCGGTTGAACGGCCCGGACGTCGAAAGCGG
Organism: Rhodomicrobium vannielii ATCC 17100; assembly: GCF_000166055.1. NCBI lineage: Bacteria > Pseudomonadati > Pseudomonadota > Alphaproteobacteria > Hyphomicrobiales > Hyphomicrobiaceae > Rhodomicrobium > Rhodomicrobium vannielii. Next base: position 3,148,441 of record NC_014664.1, on the reverse strand, counting down.
CCGGTTTCCCTGCTGCGATTGCGCCCACGCGATGAAGATAAAGATCGCGAGGATGATGAAGAACGTAATCAGCGCTTCCGTCTCGTCCGCGTCGCGTCGCTCGGCCGGTCGCTTCGCCACGCGCTCCTTCACGGCCTCGGCGTCGCCAAGCATCACATCGCGGATGTCGGTCACGCCCGCCTTGATGCCGCCCGCGAAGTCGCCCCGCTTGAAGCGCGGCAGGATGGTGTTGCGGATGATCTGCGACGAAAGCAGGTCGGTCAGTTGCGGTTCAAGCCCGCGCCCGACCTCGATGCGCACCTTGCGTTCGTTTGGGGCGACGATGAGCAGCGCGCCGTTGTTCGTGGCCTTCTGGCCGATTCCCCATGCGCGGCCGAGCTGATAGCCGTAATCCTCGATGGGATAGCCTTGCAGCGATGGCGTGGTGAAGACGACGAGTTGGTCGCTCGACTTCGCCTCAAGCGCCGCGAGTTCGGCATTGAGCGCGGCCTTGTCGGCGGGGCTGAGCAGGTTCGCGTTATCGACCACGCGGCCGGTGAGCGGCGGGAACGTCGGCGCGGCACGAGCAGTTCCGAGCGCAGCGGCGATGAGCGCCAGCAGAACGAGCGCCGCAGCAAGCCGCGCCAGCCCCGCGAAAAGCGCCATCCCGGCAGCGGCACGAGGCCGCTCCGGGACGCCATGTTCACCCCGCCGCGCGATGCTCATGTTGGCTCGCTACTGCTTCGGCTTGTTCGTTCCGAAATCGACCTTCGGCGTCTGCGTCTCTTCGACCGGCACCTCGAACGTCGCCATATCCTTCGCGTTGGAATAGAGAACCGACTTCCAGATGCGACCGGGGAAGGTGTTCAGCTCGGTATTATACAGCCGGACGGCCTGAATATAGTCCCGCCGCGCGATGGCGATGCGGTTCTCCGTCCCCTCGATCTGGTTTTGTAGCGCGAGGAAATTCTGGTTCGACTTCAGGTCGGGGTAATTCTCGACGGTGGCAAGCAACCGCCCGAGCGCGCCCGTAAGCTGCGCCTGCGCGGCCTGGAAGTTCTTCATCGCTTCCGGGTTGGTGAGAATATCCGGCGGCACGTTGATCTGCGCCTGCGTGGCCTTGGCGCGCGCCTCGACGACCCCTTCCAGCACGGATTTCTCCTGCGCGGCAAAACCTTTCACGGTTTCGACGAGGTTCGGGATCAGATCCGCGCGGCGCTTGTATTGATTCTGCACCTCCGACCACGCGGCTTTCGCCTGCTGCTCGTAGGACGGAATGGTGTTGACGCCGCAGCCCGACAGCACGAGCGCGACCGCAATCAGCGCCGCTGCGGGCGCGAGCCGGAATATCGAACGGTTTAGCATCGGCTTCCCCTGATAACTGCCTCGAAGCAAAAGCTACGTAGTGCGGCCAAGGGTACGCTTCAATTCGCAAGAACCCGTTTCGATCGGTTTGCGTCGCAATTTTATCGGCAAAACCGTCTCTCGCTTAAGAGATAGAGACGGATGCACACATCAGGTTGAATCAACACGAGCGGATTGATCCGACACGGGCGCGGGTAGTGCCGCGACCCGTCCCACGAACAACGAGACGCTCCGGCTTTCGCAGGAGCGTCTCGCGACCCGTGGGGCGGGACTCAATGCGCGGGGAGCACGACTACTTCAGCGGGACGGAAAGGTCGCTGCCGAACAGGTTTGCCTTGTAGGAGAGCACGAGGCGAACCGTCTGCACGGAGGTATCGACGCTTGCGCCAATCCCATCGCCATCTTCATCAACCAGGGTGTATCTGTTCGTATCGAACTCCGTGAAGCGATATTCGCCCTTCAGATACCAGTTGCCGGAAAGGCGGGTTTCGAGGCCGCCGCCAACCGTCCAGCCGGCGAACGTGTCGTCCGCCGAGCCAAAGCCGGGAAAGCCGAGTTCGAAGGTCGACTGCGTGTAGCCGCCGAGGACGTAAGCCAGCGTGCCGGGATTGACGAGATAGCCGAGACGGCCGCCAGCAGTCCAGGAATCGGTCTGCTTGGCGTTAACATTGAGATCTTCAATGCGAAGGCTGCTGCTGACGTCATCGCCAAAGTCGTAGTTGAAGAATACGCCTGCAACGATGTTGCCGAACTGGCGATCGTAACCGACTTCAACCGTGCCGATCACGCCCGTGCCGCTGACGCCATTCAAATCGCCAATCCACTCTTCGTCGCCTGCGTCAAAATCCGAGGCGGAGAGTTCGTGGTTCACCGCCTGGCCGCCGACACCGAGGCCGATGTAGAAGCCGGTCCAGGTGGGTTCAGCGACGACGATCGGCGCGTCCTTGTAGCCGCTCTTCGCATAGAGATCGCCGGCGAGCGCAGAGCCGCTCATCGCGAAAATCGCAGCCGCCGACGCAGCCGCCACAAATGTCTTCTTCATTGTGAGAATGTTCCCCAAAAGTTGCAACGCGAACGCAACGCCTACGGGAAAGCCAAACCCAAAAGCATGGTCGGACTTCGAAACGACCACCAATTCTTAGAGGCGATTCGGGAGTGCTTGCACGTCATTTCGCGTATAAGTTGCACAACCTGCGATGGATGTTGCTAGAGAGCAACAGCGTGGCGGGCAGGGGGAGGGGGGCGCCACAAAAAGAAAGCCCCGCTTTCGCGGGGCGTGCGTAGCAATGCGTCCCCCCGGAAAGCCAAAGCGCTCCAGCTTTCGCAGGAGCGCTTCGCTGACCTGATGGGGGACGGTCAGTGCGCTGAGAGGGCTACTTCAGCGGGACAGGAAGTTCACCGCCGAACAGGTCGGCCTTGTAGGAGAGCACGAGGCGAGCCGTCTGGACGGACGTGTCGATGTCGGCGTACGCGCCAATATGGCAGAACAACGGTCCGGTCTTGTAAGTGTTGGTGTCGAACTCGGTGTAACGATATTCGCCCTTCAGCGACAGGCTGCTGGTCAGCTTGGTTTCAAGACCGCCACCGACCGTCCAGCCGGAGAATGTATCGTCCGTCGAGAAGTTCGCAACCGGCACTGAGAGTTCGAAGGTCGACTCAGTATAGCCGCCGAGAACGTAGGCCAACGTGCTGGCATTGACGAGGTAGCCGAGGCGGCCGCCGACTGTCCAGGAGTCGGTCTGCTTAACAGAGGCGAGATCGTGGCCGAGCAGCGACACATCGGTGCTGATATCGTCGCCGAAGTCGTAGTTGAAAAAGATACCGCCGACGAAGTTGCCGTACTGACGATCGTAGCCGACCTCGACCGTACCGAAGACGCCCGTGCCGCTGATGCCGTCAATGCCAGCAATCGATTTGCTCTCGCCGGACCTAACATCATAGAGGCCAGCGTCGATTTCGTGGTTCACGGCAGCGCCGCCGACGCCGAGGCCGAGGTGAAAGCCGGTCCAGGTGGGTTCCGCAACGACGACGGGAGCGTCCTTGTAACCGCCCTTGGCATAAAGGTCGCCAGCGAGCGCGGAACCGCCCATGGCAAGGAGAGCCGCAACCGACGCGGTCGCGATGAGTGTCTTGTTCATTTGTGTAGTCCCCTAAAATTGCCCAGAAACTCGACGCAACGCCAACGCGTGCGAGAAAACCCGATAGGCTTTCCCAAGTTCTTGAATCGCCCGACGCTGTAGAGCTAGCATCGATTCGAGCGGGTGTATCTGGTCGACAATAAAACGGTATGCAGTTGGGCCAGACATGTAACCTCAATGCAACAAGATTGCTATTTTTGGTTGTATTATTACCTTATTACTCGCGCATAGATTGTGAAATATACTTGATATGGCGGGATTAGCGCCCGAGACAACGCCCGCCACTTCACCTATCCAGCGGAAATTGCTGCATATATTCGAATTGGCGAATAAACGTCCGTCCGGGCGGCGCCGTTGCGCATTTGTCGCAGGCGCGCCGGGCCATCTACGCAAGCACCCGCATCGGGGTGAGGAACCTGGGTACCAACCGTAGAAGCTTGTGAACCTCTGCCAGAGCCCAACCACAGACCGCTACCCTGACAATTTCGCGAGAATGTAAAGACATTCCGGTAATTATTGCACAACCCAGCAGAACAGCTGGAGCGTAGCGGCGTCAGCCACTTAAAATTATCTATTTCCCCTTCACGGTGATACTATGGAAGAAGTTTAAGCTCTCAGGTGTACACCCGCACTTTGTGGGTATTAGTTTTGCGTAAGCTTGGGCACGACCATGAACGTGATCGAAAGACAGCCGGAAGCCGGTGACATCCGCGCCGTCCTTGGCGTCAGGAGAAAGCGGCGTTCTTTCCGGTGGCTCTGGTTGATGCTGGCTGCCGTCGCTTTGGGCGGAGCTTATTACGCCTATTTCCAAAGGAGCGGGACGAGCGGGCCCGTCTATGTCACCGAACCCGCAGTGAAGGGCGAGCTTACCGTCACCGTCACCGCGACGGGCACGGTGTACCCCACCAATCAGGTTGAGGTTTCGAGCGAGCTTTCCGGCATCATCCGCAAGGTGCTCGTCGATCACAACGACGTGGTGAAGGCCGGGCAGGTCGTGGCCGAACTCGACACGGTCACGCTGAACGCGATGGTCGAGCGCAGCAGGGCAGCGCTTGCCGCCGCGAAAGCCCGTGTCGTTCAGGCCGAGGCAACGGCTTTCGAACGCTCCAAGAATTTCGACCGGCAGAAATCGCTGAATGCGTCGCGCTTCACCTCCGATACCGCGCTCGACTTCGCCCGCGCCGATCTGGGGCGCTCGACCGCGACCGTCGACAGCGCGAGAGCGGATGTGCGCGTCGCGGAAGCCGAGTTGAAGCAGAACGAAACCGCGCTCTCCAAGACGAAACTTTATTCGCCGGTGGATGGCGTGGTGCTGAAGCGCAGCGTCGAGCCGGGGCAGACCGTGGCGGCGAGCTTCCAGCCGCCTATCCTGTTCATCATCGCTGAAAACCTGAAGCGTGTAGAACTTCGCGTCGATGTGGACGAGGCCGATGTCGGCAAGGTGCGCGTCGGTCAGAAGGCGACCTTCACGGTGGAAGCGTATCCGGGGCGACGCTTCCCGGCACGGATCGAGCAGGTCCGCTTCGCGTCCGACACGACAAATCATGTCGTAACCTACAAGGCGATCCTGCGCGCGGACAATCCCGACCTCGTGCTGCGGCCGGGCATGACGGCCACGGCGGACATTGTCGTGGATGAGGCGAAAGACGCCGTGCTGATCCCGAACGCGGCGCTGCGTTTCGCGCCGCCCCCGCCGCCGAAGAAGGAACGCGGCGGCTTCTCACTCTTCAAGATGCCGCGCATGCAGCCGACGACGCCCGTCGCCGATACCAGCACGAACGAACGCCGCGTCTACGTGCTGAAGGACGGCAAGCCGTTGGCGCTGCGGATCAGGGTCGGGCCGAGCGACAAGTCTGTCACGCAGGTGAAGGCGGGGCTCGATGCGGGCGCGGAGGTCATCACCGATCTTGAAGACGGCGCGAGCTAGTGGAGCGAATTTGACATTTAAGTCCGGTTGCAGCGAGCTCTCGCTCAAATGTCAAATTCAAAAGCTCCACTAAATCATCAAGTTGCTAGTGGTCCGATTCCGACATTTGCTCACGAGGTGCTGCGAACGGATGCAAATGTCGGGATCGGACCACAAGCCGAAAGCCTCTGGATCAACCCTCGACGGAGACCGACCACATGCCCGGCGAGCTTGTTCTTCCCCCGCCAGCGGCGCGGCCATTTCGACCCGCGGCAGCAGGGACCGTAAAAGAGGGTGCGGTGGAAACGCTGGCCGAGTTCAGGCAGGTGTCGAAGCTCTACGGCAGCGGTGAGGCGACCGTGCGCGCGCTCGACCGTATGGATCTGTCCATCGGCCGTGGCGAGTTCGTCGCGATCATGGGGCCGTCCGGCTCCGGCAAGTCCACCGCGATGAACATTCTCGCCTGCCTCGATACGCCGACGAGCGGCGAATATCTGTTCATGGGTGTCGATGTCGGCTCGCTCGACCGCGTGCAACGCGCGCTGCTTCGCCGCCACTACCTTGGCTTCGTGTTCCAGGGCTTCAACCTCCTGACGCGCACGAGCGCTATCGATAATGTGGAGATGCCGCTCATCTATCGCGGCATGGGGCGTTCGGAGCGCCGCGAACGCGCGCGGGCGGCGCTTGCGCTCGTTGGCCTTTCGGGACGCGAGAAGCACACACCCGCCGAGCTTTCCGGCGGCCAGCAACAGCGCGTCGCCATCGCCCGTGCGCTCGTCTCCGAACCGTCGGTCATGCTTGCCGACGAACCGACCGGCAACCTCGACAGCGCGCGCAGCCGCGAAATCATGGACCTTCTCACCGCGCTCAACCGCGATGCCGGTTTGACTGTCATCCTTGTCACGCATGAGCCCGAGATGGCGGCCTATGCATCGCGCGTTCTGCATGTGGAGGACGGCCGCGTGAGCCGCATCGAGGAAAGGGCCATCGCGCCGTGATCTGGGAAACGATCAAGCTGGCGTTGCAGGCGATCCGGCGCAATCTGATGCGCTCGTTCCTGACGACGCTCGGCGTGGTGATCGGCGTCGCGGCGGTCATCACCATGGTGACGCTCGGTCAGGGTTCGACGAAAAAAATCACGCAGGATATCGCGAAGCTCGGCACAAACCTGCTCGTGCTGCGCCCCGGTCAGGCGGTCGGGCCGGGCGGCGTGCAAGATGTGGCCCGTCAGCTCGAAGTCGCCGATGCGGAAGCCATTCGCCGCGAGATCCCCGGCACGCGCGCCGTCGCCCCAGCCGCCACTCGTGCCGCAACCGCCATCGCCAACGGCAAGAACTGGAGCACGAACGTCACCGGCGCGGAGACGACGTATCTCACCGCGCGCGATTGGCCCGTCGCCGAGGGGCGCGCCTTCAATGACGGCGAGCTTCGCGCGGGCCGCTCCGTCTGCCTTATCGGCAAGACCATCCAGCGCGAAGTGTTCGGCGGCGGCGACGTCATCGGCCAGTCGATGCGCGTCGGCAAGATAAGCTGCGAAATCGTGGGCGTTCTCGCCGAGAAGGGCGAATCCGCCTTCGGGCAGGATCAGGATGACCTCGTCGTGATCCCGCTTCGGACGTTTCACCGGCGCATCGCGGGCAATACCGATGTCGGCTATATCTATATTGGGGTCGACGCGCAGCATTCCACCGGGAAAACGCTGAAGGCCGTCGAACTGCTCATGCGCGAGCGTCGCCGCATCGGGGCTGGCGATCAGGACGATTTCTTCGTCCGCGACATGAAAGAAATCACCGCCACGCTCACGGGCACTTATAAAGTGCTGACGGGGCTGCTTTCCGCCGTCGCCGCGATCAGCCTCCTCGTCGGCGGCATCGGCATCATGAACATCATGCTCGTGTCGGTGACGGAGCGCACGCGCGAGATCGGCACTCGGCTCGCCATCGGAGCGCTCGCGGGGCAGGTGCTGACGCAGTTTCTCATCGAGGCGGTGGTTTTGTCGCTGTTCGGCGGGCTGATCGGCGTGGCGCTCGGGCTCGGGCTGTCATCGATGCTCGCGAGCGCGATCAAGGTGCCGATGGCGCTCGACTTCTCGGTGATCGCGCTGGCATTCGGCTTTTCGGCTGCGGTCGGCATCATATTCGGCTATTTTCCTGCGCGAAAGGCAGCGCGGCTCGATCCCATCGAGGCGCTTCGTCACGAGTAGCGCCTAAACTTCTGCTGTGGGGGGCCTTGGCGCTTTCCCGCGTCCGTTCTTTTATGGTGAACACTTCATTACGAGGCGTTGATGGACCGGCTCCTTGTTTCGGCGGGATTGGCGATTGCGGCGGCGTTGCTCACAGCCGCCCCTTCGTCAGCGAAGATCAAATGCGTGGACGAGTCGCAGGTGATCAACGGCCAACTCGCCGTGACGCCGTGGTGCGAGGACGAGAACCTTGCAAAGGTCGCGCAAGTCTACGGCGCGCGGGTCAGCGGCGCCGCAATCCGCGACAATCCGAACCTCAAAGCGGAGATTTGCCGCTTCATCGGTGCCGATATCCGCGTGAAGGACACCTGCGCGGGCTATATCGGCTTCGACCGGCGGCGATAGGCTCAGGCGCATACGTTTGCCGGCGCGCAAGCTTAAAAATTCACTGCGCCGGGACCGATGACGCCGCAGATGCAACAGGTTGCGCGCGATTTCGCGTTAACCCGAATTTCGATTGCCTGGCTTGGGCTCGGCGGCCTATGGTGCCGCGAACCTTACGTCGCGGCGGATACGGTGCCGCACATGCAGACACAGCAAGAGCGAGGCGGCAGCAGTGGCACGCGAGGCGATCATCCAGGAAGACACCATCATCAAGGGCAAGATCCGTAATTGCCGGCAGATGGAAATCCATGGCTATGTCGAAGGTGAGCTTGCCGCCGAATCCGTCATCATCCATCAGGGCGGCACCTTTTTCGGTACGCTGAAGACCGATCAAGCCGATGTCGCGGGCTCCCTGCAAGGCGAGGTCTTCGTGAAGAACCTCATCAGCATCAGAAGCTCCGGCGCGGTCAACGGCAATGTGCGTTACGGACAGCTTGCCATGGAGATGGGCGCGGACCTCTCGGCCGAACTGCGCAACGTGCCGCCGAAGCTCGCGGGCGACCTCGACATCGCGGTGAAGCGCGGCCGCTCCGTCGTGATTACGACGGAGGACATCACCGCCATCGACCCGGACGACAGCGCGGATGAGCTTACCTATAGCGTGTCGAACGTGTCGAACGGGATCGTGGCGCTTGCGTCGAATGCCGGCATTTCGGTGGACCGTTTCACGCAAGCCGACATCGAGGCAGGGCGCGTTCTATTCGTGCATGACGGCGGCGATAGCAGCACGGCAAGCTTCGATGTTCTCGTATCGGATGATAACGGTGCGAACTCAGGGCGCGCGCAGACGGTGCATGTGAACGTCAAGGGCTGACGGGCCCGGCGCATTTGCGCTGCGTTCTGCTGCTGCCCGCCCCACGCGAACCGACAAATCGCCGCGCGCCGACGCCTATTCGCCCACAGTTTGCGCGGGACTTAATTCGACGCTCTCACCGCAACCGCAAGCGCTCGTCTGGTTCGGGTTCTTGAAAACGAACCCCGAGACGAATTTCTCGGTCTTGTAGTCCATCTCGGTGCCGAGCAGATAGAGGATCGCGGAGGGCTCGATGAGGATACGCACACCCTTGTCTTCGACCACCTCTTCGAGCGGGCGCGCCTCGGCGGCATACTCCATCGTGTATTCCATGCCCGCGCAGCCGCCCTTCTTGATGCCCACGCGCAGCCCGACCACTGGCGTCTCGGAACGCCCGATTATCGCCTTCACGCGCTCCGCCGCCGAGTCCGTGAGCGTAACGACCTTGCCGAAAGAACTAGACAATTGTTCGCCTCCCTTGTTCGACGCTGAGGGCATTTTCGCGTTTCAGTCGCAAGAAGCTCGCTGTCGATGTGACGACGTATCCCTCGCGAAAATGCATTCTTCGAGACACACACTGGAATATGGGGCGTAACCCGCCGGAAACCAGAAACGCCCCTCTCATCTGCGCGTTCGTCGTTACCGACACGGCACTAGAACATGTTGAGCGCGACGCGTGCCTCGTCAGACATCCTTGAAGGATCCCACGGCGGCGTAAACACGATCTTCACGCGCGCGATGCTCACGCCTTCCACCGCACTCAAAGCGTTCTCGACCCACACCGGCATGTCGCCCGCCACCGGACACCCCGGGGCGGTCAACGTCATCTCCACATCCACTTCGCGGTCGGAATTAATGTCGATCTTGTAGATGAGGCCAAGCTCGTAGATGTCAACCGGGATTTCCGGGTCGTAGATCGTCTTCAGCGCCGCGATGAGCGCGTCCGTGATGCGATCCAGCTCCTCGTGCGGAATGCCGACTTCGTCATGCGACGACTTCGCAGTCTCAACCGTATGCGCGCACGGCTCCGGCAAATCCTTGTGCTTCGGCTCGTCCTGCGGTCCATCCCACGGGGCGTTTTCGATCCGCGTCTTTGCCTGTTCCATGGTCTCGCTCATCTGAAAAACCGCTCCGCTTTCTGTAGCCCTTCGGCGAGCGCGTCCACTTCCGCGCGTGTGTTGTAAAGGGCGAAGGATGCCCGGCAGGTGGATGTCAGCCCGAAGCGCGTCAACAGCGGCTCGGCGCAGTGGCTGCCCGCGCGCACCGCTATGCCTGAGCGGTCGAGGATCGTTGCAACGTCGTGGCTGTGTGCGCCTTCCATAGCGAAGGAGACGATCGCCCCCTTATCGCGCGCGTTGCCGATAAAGCGCAGCGAGTTGAACGGCTTCAGCCGCTCCTCGGCGTAGCGCAACAGGTCGAGTTCGTGCGCACGGATCTTCGCCTTGCCGATGCTGTCGATGTAGTCGAGCGCGGCCGTCAGCCCCGCCGCCTGCGCGATCATCGGCGTACCGGCCTCGAAACGATAGGGCGGGTCGTTGTACTTGATTGCGTCCCGCGTCACGGTCTCGATCATCTCACCGCCGCCGAGGAAGGGCGGCATAGCTTCCAGATGCTCGCGCTTCGCGTAGAGCGCGCCGATGCCGGTCGGTCCGTAAAGCTTGTGCCCGGTGATGACGTAGAAATCGCAATCGATATCCTGGACGTCGACGTCGCAATGCACGGCGCCCTGGCTGCCGTCGATCAGCACATAAGCGCCGTGAGCGTGCGAGATGCGGCAGATGTCCTTGATCGGCGTCGTGGTGCCGAGCACGTTCGACATGTGCGTGATGGCGACGATCTTCGTTTTCGGCGTGAGCGCGGCCTCGAAATCCTCAAGGCGGAACTCGCCCTCGTCCGTCACAGGCACCCAGTTGAGAACCACGCCGCGACGCTCGCGGTGGAAGTGCCACGGCACGATGTTCGAATGGTGCTCCATGATGGAGAGCAGCACTTCGTCGCCCTCCCTCAGGTGCAGCCCGCCGAAGGAGGCGGCGACGAGATTGATCGCCTCGGTCGCATTCTTGGTGAAGACGATCTGCTCGGGGCTCGGCGCGTTGAGGAACTTCGCCACGCGCTCGCGGCCACCCTCGTAAGCCGCCGTCGCCGCGTTCGCGAGATAATGCAGCCCGCGATGCACGTTCGCATACTCATCCGAGTAGGATTTCACGATCGCGTCGAGCACGGCTTTCGGCTTCTGCGCGCTCGCCGCGTTATCGAGATAGACGAGCGGCTTGCCGTAGACTTCGAGCGACATCGCCGGGAAGTCTTTGCGGATCGCTTCCACATCGTAGGAAGCAGCCGCGATGTCTTTCTCAATCAAGGTCATGACTTGTTCTCCCGAGGAGGCTCTACTTCGCCGCGAGCCATGCCGCAACCTTTTCGTCCAGCGCCGTGTGCAAGCCTTCGTTATCGATGGTGTCGAGCGCCGCGCCGACGAACGCCGCGATCAGGAGCGCACGCGCCTGTGCTTCGGGGATGCCGCGCGCCCGAAGATAGAACATCAGATCCTCGTCGAGTTGGCCCGCCGTTGCGCCGTGGCCGCAAACGACGTCGTCGGCGAAGATCTCAAGCTCGGGCTTCGAGTCGAATTCGGCGTCGTTAGAGAGAAGCAGCGCGTTCGCCATCTGCTTGCCGTCGGTTTTCTGCGCGCCACGCTGCACGGCGACCTTGCCCTGAAAGACGCCCTTTGCGCGGTCGTCCAGCACGGCCTTGACGAGTTCGCGGCTTTCACAATGCGGCGCTGCGTGATCGACAACGAGCGTGAAATCGACGTGGCTGTGACCGCGCGCGAGAATCGCGCCGTTGTAGGTGGCTCGCGCGTTCGGCCCGGTGAAACGGATTGTGCCTTCCGAGCGCGTCAGGGCGCCACCGATGGCGGCATGCGTCGGCTCGTAAACCGCGCGTTCGCCGAGCGTCACTGTGGCCGAGGCGAGATGCAGCGCGGCGGCGCTCTGTGTCAGCCGCGCATGCTTGAGCGCGGCGCCTTTGCCGATGTCGAGCGCCGTGTAAGACCACGCCTGCGACGCGCCCGCGCCCACATGCGTCTCGATGATGGTCGCTTCCGCGCCGTCGCCGAGCTTGATCGCGTGCCGCAACGCATAGGCGTTCGCCTCGCTGGAAGCGATGACGATGAGGTGGATCGGCTTGTCGATTTTTTTGCCCGGCGCGATGGAAATGAGCGCTCCGCACGTCGCGAACGCCGTGGAAAGCGCGGCGACGACATCGCCTTTCGGCAGCGGAAGCGCAGCAAGCGCGGCGGCCGCGTCGGCCTCCGACTTCAGCTTGGCGCAAAGCGGCGTGAAACTGATGCCCGGCGCACCCTGGATGGTCGAAAGGTCGGGGCGAAACTTGCCGCCCGCGAACACCGCGCGATAGGAATCGATGTTGGCGAGTGCCCGCCCGATGGATGCATCGACGTCGGCCCGTGCTCCGGCGTCGAGGCCGCCGAGCGGATGCACCGCCGTCATGAGCGCACGAAGATCGGTGTATTTCCAAGCCTCGACGCGGCGATGCGGCACGCCCAGCACGGCGAAAGCGTCAAGCGCTTCCTCGCGCCAAGCCCTCACCGCCGGAACGCCCGCGCCCGGCAGCCGGTCGCATACGCTCGCATAGAGATCGAGGAAGCGCTGCTCTGCCGGCGTCGCCGCGGCTGTTATTGTTTGATGAATGGTCATGGTCGCTCCTTAAGCCGCTTCGGCGCCGTAGGACGCGTAGCCCGACTCTTCCAGTTCCACCGCGAGTTCCTTGCCGCCAGAGCGCAATACTTGCCCGCGCGCCATCACGTGCACCACGTCCGGCGTGATGTAATTAAGCAGCCGCTGATAGTGGGTGATGACGATCATCGCCGTGTCGGGCGAGCGCAGCCGGTTGACGCCCTCGGCCGCGATGCGGATCGCGTCGATGTCGAGGCCGGAGTCCATCTCGTCGAGGAGGCAGAGCGTCGGCTTCAGGAGCGCCATTTGCAGCACTTCGTTCCGCTTCTTCTCGCCGCCCGAAAACCCGACATTGAGCGGACGCTTCAGCATCTCCATGGAGATGCTGAGCTTTTCCGCCTCGGTCTTCACGGCGCGCATGAAGTCGGGGATTGAGATCTCGGCCTCGCCGCGCGCCTTGCGATGCGCGTTCATCGCCGCGCGAAGGAAGGTGAGCGACGCCACGCCGGGGATTTCCATCGGATACTGGAAAGCGAGGAAAACCCCGGCCTGCGCGCGTTCTTCCGGCGACATGGCGAACAGATCCTGGCCGTTCCATGTGGCCGAACCGCCCGTGACCTCGTAGCCATCCTTGCCGGACAGCACGTAGGAGAGCGTGGATTTGCCCGAGCCGTTCGGTCCCATGATGGCATGAACCTCGCCTTTCGGCACTGTGAGGTTGAAGCCCTTCAGGATTTCCTTGCCGTCGACTTCCGCGCGAAGGTCTTTGATCTCAAGCATTCTTTTTTCCTACCTCTGAGTTCCGTCCGCGCCACCCGAACGCAAGCGCTGTTCATCCCGCTTTGTTTTCCGCCAGTCGAACCAGAACGCGCCCGCCGCCAGCGCAATGAAAAAGACATACAGGACGAGCTGCGCAGAGCCGGTGAGGGCGTAAACGACCGCCAGAGCCGCGATCAGCAGAACCACAATCGCGATCAGCAAGCCAAAACCGCCACTTTTTTTCACAGGATCATTCATGTTGGCCTCCGTGCCAGAACCAAACCAAGGATAAGCGTAACGGGCAGCGCGATCAGGTGTCGGACCGCCGCCGTCGCGCCGAGCGACTTCGCCGCGATGACGAAATCGCCCAACGGAACGAGCGAGAGAGCCAGTAACACCGCTCCGGTCGCCCGCGCCTGCCGCGCCACCGCCAACCCGAACACTATCAGGCCCAGCGCGATGTCGCGAACCCCCAGTGCAGGCATAAGCCCGATATCGGCCGCCATGTGCGACGGATCGATCCCGAACGCCTGCACGGCGTTGCCCGGTGCCCAGATCATCGCCACTCCGACGAGGCAGAAGAATGCCCCGAGCAACGCCGCCAATATCAGCGCCATACGATCCCCGTTGTCCCGGCTTGCGCCGCCTTAAAGCCGTTACCCCACGCTGCCTTCGAGACTGATCGAGATCAGCTTCTGCGTTTCAGCCAGAAACTCCATTGGGAGCTGCTGGAGCACGTCGCGCACGAAACCGTTCACGATGAGCGCCACGGCCTCTTCCTGCGAAAGGCCGCGCTGGAGGCAGTAGAAAAGCTGGTCGTCCGAAATCTTCGACGTCGTCGCTTCATGCTCGAACTGCGCTGTTGCGTTCTTCGCCTCGATATACGGGATCGTATGTGCGCCGCACTGATCGCCGATGAGCAGGCTGTCGCACTGCGTGAAGTTGCGTGCGTTCGTGGCGCGGCGGTGCGCCGAGACAAGCCCGCGATAGGTGTTGTCCGAGCGGCCCGCCGAAATGCCCTTCGAGATGATGCGGCTCGACGTGTTCTTGCCGAGGTGGATCATCTTCGTGCCGCTATCGACCTGCTGGCGGCCGTTCGAGATCGCGATGGAGTAGAACTCGCCGCGGCTGCCGTCTCCCCGCAGGATGCAGGACGGATATTTCCACGTTATCGCGGAGCCGGTTTCGACCTGCGTCCACGAAATCTTCGAGTTGCGGCCACGGCAATCGCCGCGCTTCGTCACGAAATTGTAGATGCCGCCTTTGCCTTCCTTGTCGCCCGGATACCAGTTCTGGACCGTCGAATATTTGATCTCCGCATCGTCGAGCGCGATTAGCTCAACCACGGCGGCGTGAAGCTGATTCTCGTCGCGCATCGGCGCCGTGCAGCCTTCGAGGTAGCTCACATAGGAGCCCTTGTCCGCGATGATGAGCGTGCGCTCGAACTGGCCGGTGTTCTTCTCGTTGATGCGGAAGTAGGTGGAAAGTTCCATCGGGCAGCGAACGCCCTCCGGCACGTAAACGAACGAGCCGTCGGAGTAGACCGCCGAGTTCAGCGTTGCGAAGTAATTGTCCGATGTCGGCACGACGCTGCCGAGATATTTGCGCACGAGTTCGGGATGGTCGCGCACGGCTTCCGAGATCGGGCAGAAGATCACGCCCGCCCTGCCAAGCTCTTCCTTGAACGTCGTCACCACGGAGACGCTGTCGAAAACCGCGTCCACGGCTACGCGCGGCGCAGTGACCTCGGCCCCCTCGACGCCCGCGAGCACGGCTTGCTCCCGCAGCGGAATGCCGAGCTTCTCGTAAGTGCGGAGCAACTCCGGGTCCACATCGGCGAGGCTCTTCGGTCCTTCCGCCGATTTCGGCGCGGAGTAATAATAAAGGTCGTCGTAGTCGATCTTCTGGTAATGCACGCGCGCCCAGGTAGGCTCTTCAATGCTGCGCCAGCGGCGATAGGCTTCAAGCCGCCATTCGAGTAGCCATTCCGGCTCGCCCTTCTTGGCCGAGATGAAGCGAACGGTATCCTCGCTGAGACCCTTCGGTGCGCGCACGCTCTCGATGTCGGTGGTGAAACCGTACTTGTACTTGTCGACATCGATTTCGCTGACGCGTTCGATCGTGTCCTGCTCGGCCATGTCTCACTCCTTCCAGGCGGCCCGCCGAAGCGGACCTTTCATTCTCAGGCAGCGGAGCGCGTTTCGCGCCTGCCGCAAATCTTGTCCAGAGCGGCAAGAAACCGCTCAACGTCCTCGTCGCGTGTGGCCCAACCCGTCGATACCCGGATCGCCCCCGCCGCCAGATCGTCGCCCGCGCCCATCGCGGTGAGCACGTGCGAGCGCTCCACCTTGCCCGATGAACAGGCGGAACCGGAACTCACCGCCACGCCATCAAGATCGAGCGCCATCAACATCAGGTCGGCGCGCTTTCCGGGAACGGCGAAACACGTCGTATTCGCCAGCCGGGCCGCGCCTTCGCCGAAGATTACGGCTTCCGGAGCGATAGCTTGCAAGCGTTGTTCCAGCTTCGACCGTAATGCCCCACACTTGGCAATCAACATCTCTTGATCGCGAAGCGCTGCGCCGAGTGCGGCGGCCAATCCGGCGATAGCGGCAACGTTTTCAGTGCCGGAACGCAAGCGGCGCTCCTGCCCGCCGCCCTTCACAAAAGCGGGAGGCGCCTCCGAGCGGCCCCGCCAGACCACCGCTCCGACTCCTTTCGGTCCACCGAATTTATGCGCGGAGAAAAAAACAGCGTCGGATTGTTCTAATTCCGACAAATGCACCCGGCCGACCGCCTGCACCGCATCGCAGACGAGCGTTGCCCCTTTTGCGCGAACGAGGGCCGCAATCTCGCGCATCGGCTGGAGAACGCCGGTCTCGTTATTCGCCGCCTGAACCGCCACGACCGCGCCGGGCGTCACAGCGTCATCGAGCGCGCCGAGATCAACGCGCCCTTCCGCCGTAACCGGCAAAACGCGCACGCGATCCGCCGCAAAACGATGCCCCTTGAGCACGCACGGGTGCTCGACCGCCGAAACGGCAAGCGCGCCGCCATCCCCGCCCGGCTGAAGCAGCCAGTTCGCTGCCTCAGTTCCGCCCGAGGTGAATGTCACCGCGGACGCCTTCGCGCCGAACGCCTGCGCCACCGTCGCTCGCGCGCGCTCGACGATTGCATGGGCCGCACGCCCTTCACCGTGAATTGAGGACGGGTTGCCGACGACACCAAGCGCATCGATCAGCGCATCGCGCGCCTCGGAGCGAAGCGGAGCCGTCGCGTTATAATCGAGATACGCGCGCGCCACGATCAGGCCTCCGCTTTGGAAACGATGCGCAGGGCTTCTTCACCGGGAAACGCCACGACTTCCGCACCGGAAAAGCGGCCGGTCAGCACGTCGGCGACAGTCGCGTCGGCCAAAAAGCGCTCGATATGGGTACCGAGCGCGAGCCACAAATTATGCGTCGAGCATCGCTTCGAGGCCACGCAACCCGCCTTATCCTCGGGTTCGCAGCGCGTCATGCGCACCGGCTCGTCTACCGCGGCCATTACTTCGCCGATCGATATCGCGTCCGCATTGCGCGCGAGGATATAGCCGCCGCCCGGACCGCGCACCGATTGCACAATTCCTTTTCGCCGCAACTTCATGAAAAGCTGCTCCAGATAAGCGAGCGACAGATCGAGGCGCAGTGAAATATCGCTCAAGGCAAGCGGCCGGGCATCGTTCTGCCGAGCAACTTCGACAATGGCCATGACGGCGTAGCGACCTTTGGTGCTGAGCAGCATATTTATGCTTTCTTTACGCCCGGTTAGTGCGAAAGGTCGTGGAAATTCACGCCTCTTTTGTGATACGACACCGAAAACCTCGCGGCGGGCGAGGTATCAACGGGTCAAATTTCCCTTGCTACTGTGTATAGGATTTCCGACCGTCAGAGTCAACTATTTGGGCGGTTCGCTCGTGGTGCGCAAGTGCGCGCCCGTGGGCGAGTGAGCCGCAATCAGGCGCCGCGATGACCGTGCCGCACCGAGATCAGGCCAGAAAAACAATCAGCCAGCGCTGATCGCGAGAACGAGGTTCAGAAAAATGCCGGAAGTAATTATCAATGGCCCGGCGGGCCGCATCGAAGGCCGCTATCATCACGAGCCCACACCCGGCGCGCCGATTGCGATCATCCTGCATCCGCACCCGCAATTCGGCGGGACGATGAACAACCAGATCGTCTATAGTCTGTATTACACCTTCGTGCAGCGCGGATTCTCGGTTCTCCGTTTCAATTTTCGCGGCGTCGGGCGCAGCCAGGGGCTTTTCGACCAGGGACCGGGCGAACTCTCGGATGCCGCGACGGCGCTCGACTGGCTCCAGCTCGCTAACCCCGATGCGAAATCCTGCTGGATCGCGGGCGTTTCATTCGGCGCATGGATCGCCATGCAGCTTTTGATGCGGCGGCCGGAAATCGACGGCTTCATCTCGGTGGCGCCGCCCGCGAATCTGTACGATTTCAGCTTCCTCGCGCCTTGCCCATCCTCAGGGCTGATGATCAACGGCGACCGCGACCGCGTCGTGCCGCCTTCCGCTGTGAAAACGCTGGTGGACAAGCTCAAGACGCAGAAGGGCATCGTCGTCAGTCACGAAGTCATTCCTGGCGCAAACCACTTTTTCGAAGACAAGATTGAAGATCTCGTCACCGCCATGGAAAAGTACCTCGACAAGCGCACCCTTGTGGTGCCGAAACCGTCGCGCAAGGAGAAGTCTGAGCAGGACAGCGGGACTAAATGACCGTGTTTCGGCGCAGCCGTACGCGAAACTGACGGAGTCGGCGTTTCGTCGGCTCCGCTCCAGCCACGCAAATTATTCTATTGGTCTGAAAGGCGATCAAACTTTATTAACTCTTTCGCGCAATTATGCCCGGGCTGATGGTATTTGAAAAAAAAAGCCCATGCGCCCGAACACATATCTGAAACGACAAAGACCGCAGAGGCATCCGGCGCCGGTATTGCCGCAAGGCCTTCGGCCCAAATCGAGCAAGGGCGCCATGGGGAAAACCATCCTGATCGTCGAAGATAATGAGCTCAACATGAAGCTCTTTCACGATCTTCTCGAAGCGCATGGCTACACCACGCTCCAGACAAGAAACGGGATCGACGCGATTGCGCTCGCGCGCAAGCATCGGCCGGACCTCATTGTCATGGATATTCAGCTTCCCGAAGTTTCGGGTCTCGACGTCACAAAATGGCTAAAGGAAGACGATAGCCTGCGACACATTCCGATCGTGGCGGTCACAGCCTTCGCGATGAAGGGCGACGAGGAACGCATCCGCGAGGGCGGTTGCGAAGCCTATGTGTCAAAACCAATTTCCGTTTCGCGCTTTCTCGAAACGATTCGTCAATTCATTCCGACGAATTTGTCATAGAAGGCTGGGGATAACGGGGAAAACTCGGGTTGTGGGTGGCCCCGCCGAAAAATGCAGTGCTTTTCGAGGATTATTTCCTATAGAACGGAAATGTGTTGTTTAACAAGCGCTTGCAGACAAGCTTGAGTTGCCCATCAAAAGGGCAGGCGATGTTTTCAAAGCGTTAAGGAGGAGAAGCGCTAAATCCGACGAGTTAGGCAGAACGATGTCATTCTTGCCTTGCAAAAATCGAGTGTTTCCTCTTACTTATAAGCAGTTACCCTGCGGAGTGCTCGGGTCCGCCGCATCTCCTGGGTCCGTAGGGCATACGACCGAAGCCTCTTGTCGTCGCAAACATGATGGTTTCGGGCAATAGCACGTTGGATCACGCCCTCTTGATCCGATGGCGCTCAGATCAGCTCCGCATCATAATCGGACTTACCCCGCTGCCGATGGTTGCGGAGCTGATCATCTCTTCATTTCTGATGAAAAATTCGAGCAGGAAACGCGAAGCCGCGGCTAGCGCGGCCGTCGCTACTTGATCTTCGCTTCCTTGAATTCCACGTGATGCTTGACCACGGGATCGTACTTCTTGAGCGCAAGCTTCTCGGTCAAATTGCGCGGGTTCTTCTTGGTAACGTAATAGTAGCCGGTACCCGCCGTGCTCACCAATTTGATTTTCTGTGTTACTGGTTTTGCCATGATACGTCCGAAACTTCTCCCCAATCGAGCGCAGAAAGTGCCCGCCTTGAGTCCCGCTGTCAACCCCGGCAGCGACTTTAAATCATTTCAGTTGAAAACTACGAGCTTCCTGCAACTTTTTTCCATTTACGATTGAAACGCCTTCTCCAAAAAGGGCATAGATCCATCTCCACTCGCGCCGGTTGCCGGGACTTATGGGTTCTTGCAGGACATCCCCGGCCGACGAAGCAGCCGCCCCGGCACACAGCTTTAGCGGCGGCCCTTCGCGCCCTTGCCGGGCTTGCGCCCCTCGGCTCGCGCTGGCTTGCCGCCGCCGCGCTTTCGCCCGACCTTCGCGAGCGCGGCTGAAAACTTGCCATCGCTCACCATGTCGAACCGCAGCGCGCCCGCAGCCGGGTTCGCCTCCACGAGTTTCACATCGACGCGGTCGCCGAGGCGGAAGCTCTCGCCCGTGCGCTCGCCGACGATGGCGTGCAGGTTTTCGAGGTGCTTGTAAAAGTCGCGACCGAGCGTCGCCATGGGCACGAAGCCATCCGCGCCGGTATCGAGCAGCTTCACGAACAGGCCGAAGCGCGTCACGCCCGACACGCGCGCCTTGAATGTCTCGCCGACGCGTTCTGCCAGATGCATCGCGATGAGGCGGTCCACCGTCTCGCGCTCGGCCGACATGGCCTTGCGCTCGCTCTGCGAAATGTTTTCCGCGATTGCGTCGAGCTTCGTCTTCTCGGCGTCGGACAATCCGCCCTCGCCCAGGCCGAACGCGCTGACGAGCGCGCGATGCACGACAAGATCGGCATAACGGCGGATCGGCGAGGTGAAATGCGCGTAGCGGCGCAGATTCAGGCCGAAATGACCGATATTGCCGGGGCGGTACTCGGCCTGCGCCTGAGAGCGCAGCACCACCTCGTTCAGGATTTCCTCGTGCTCCGTGCCGATCGCCTTCGTCAGCACGCGATTGAACTGGCCGGGGCGGTTGAAGCTCGTCTTGCCCGCGTTGACGCCGATGCTCGCGAGAAACTCGCTCAGCGCAACCAGCTTTTCGGACGACGGCGCGTCGTGCACGCGATAGATGAGCGGCGACTTCCTGGCCTCCAGCGCCTCGGCGGCGGCGACATTCGCCTGGATCATGAATTCCTCGATGAGCCGATGCGCTTCCAGCCGCTCGGGAATGATGACCTTCAACACGAGCCCGCGCTCATCGAGAACAATCTTGCGTTCCGGCAAGTCCAGGTCCAACGGCGCGCGACGATTGCGTGCTTCCTTCAGCACCTCGTATACAGCCCAGAGCGGCTTCAGGATCGGCTCAAGCAGCGGCTTGGTTCTGGCGTTCGGGCTGCCGTCAATGGCCGCCTGCGCCTCTTGATATGACAGCTTGGCCGCCGAGCGCATCATCGCGCGCGAGAAGCGCTGAGCGATCTTCTTGCCGTCGCGGTCGAAGGTGATGCGCACCGCCAGGCACGGCCGAAGCTCGTTCTCGCGCAACGAACAAAGCCCGTTCGAGAGCTTCTCCGGTAGCATCGGCACGACGCGGTCGGGGAAATAGACCGAGTTGCCGCGAAGCAGCGCTTCTTCGTCGAGCGCGGAGCCGGGGCGAATATAAAAGGAGACGTCCGCAATGGCGACGATGACGACCGAGCCACCTTCGTTGGCGGGGTCGGTGTCGGGCGCGGCCCAAACGGCGTCGTCGTGGTCTTTCGCGTCGAAGGGATCGATGGTGATGAGCGGCACGCGCGTGAGGTCTTCGCGGTGCGACATCGTCGCTTCCGGCAAGCGCTCAAGCTCAACCAGCACGTCCTCGCCGAACACATCGCGAAGCCCGTGATTGTGGATCGCGATGAGGCTGACGGCCTTTTCGGCCTTCGGATGGCCGATGCGCTCCGTTACGCGCGCGGACGGGCGATTTGTGCGCGAGTCGCGCAGCGTCTCGAAGCGGACGAGTTCGCCCTCTTCGGCGCCATCCATCTCGCCATCGGCGACCGGCCACTCCTTCAGGTCTTTCTTGTCGATGGACTCGACCACGAAGCCGCTCCCCGACTTGCGCAATATGCCGAGCTGGCGCGCGCGCTCGCGCGGCAGGCGCTTGATGGGCGAGGCGAGATAGGCAAAGCCGCTGGCGTCCTCGGCCGCTTCCGCGCCCTCATCATCTGCATCCGCGCCGGCACCCGTTTGCCTGATGCGCGCAAGAACGTGATCGCCGACGCCGATAGCCGCGCCTTCATAGCGGCGCGTGACGTTCAGCAAAATGCGCGGCGGCGCGCCGTCTTCATCCTCATTCCAGTTAAGCGGCGCGCAGATGAGGTCGCCTTCGCGGTCCTGCGTCTTGACCACAATCACGGCGACGTTTGCCAGCGCCTCTTTCTTCACGAGGCGCCGCGTGTCCGCGATGAGGCCGTCCGCCGCCAGTTCCTTCAGGATACGTTTGAGGTCGATGCGATCCGAGCCCTTGATGTCGAAGGCTCTGGCGATTTCGCGGCGGCCAATATTGCCGGTCGAGGAACGAATAAATTTAAGAATGTCGTCTTTGGTCGGCGTCTTCGAGCGCGCCACGTCGGCGCGCTTCTCTTTCAGTTTCATAGTGTCTTTCTGGCGTGGTGGGCTCATGTCGTCCCGCCCGCCGCTTTGGATGTTGTCTTCTTCGCCGATGCTTTCGCTTTCGGCTTTTTGTCCGCCTCGTCGGCTTTGGCCGATTTCTCCTTCGCGGAGCTTTTCGCCTTGCCGTTGGCTGCGGCCTTTTTCGGTGCTGCGGTCTTCGCCTTCTTCGGCGCTTCCGCCTCATCGCCCGCATCGGCGGTCTTGGCCTTCGCGGGCTTCTTCTCTTTCGCAGGGGCCTTGGCGGATTTCGTCGGTTTGCCGCGCCCCTTCTTCCCGTCGCCCGCTTCGATGCGTGCCGCTATCAGCCGCACTGCCTCGTCAACGGTCACGTCTTGAGGCTCGGTTCCCTTCGGGATCGTCGCGTTGACCTTGCCCCACTTTATATAGGGACCGAAACGCCCGGCGAGAACTTCCATCTTGCCGCCTTTTTCCGGGTGCTCGCCCAGAACCTTGATCGGCTCGGTCTTCGGGGCGCGGCCCTTGCCGCCGGTGCCGCCTTCCGCGATCACGGTCACGGCGCGGTTGAGGCCGATGGTGAACACCTCCTCCGCGTCGATCTTCACATATTTTCCGTCATGCTCGACATAGGGACCGTAGCGGCCGAAGCCCGCCATGATGGTCTTCTGCGTCTCGGGATGCGGGCCAACCTCGCGCGGCAGCGCCAAAAGCTTCAGCGCATAGGCGAAGTCCACATCCGCGAGACCCATGCCGCCCGGAATGGACGCGCGCTTCGGCTTCTCGCCGTCGCCGCCCTCACCGAGTTGGATATACGGACCGAAGCGCCCGTTCTTCAGGCATACGGCAAGCCCCGTCTCGGGATCGTTGCCGAGCACAGTGTCGCCCGCTGGCGCGGCGCCGTCGCCATTGCCGTTCTCGCCGGTCTTGAGCTGGCGCGTGTAGCGGCATTCGGGATAATTCGAGCAGCCGACGAACGCGCCGAACTTGCCGATCTTCAGCGACAATTGCCCCTGATTGCAGAGCGGGCATAGCCGCGGATCGCCGCCGTCTTCCTTCGCGGGGAAGATGTGCGGGCCGAGCAGTTCGTTCAGCGCGTCGAGAACCTGCGTCACGCGCAGATCCTTGATGTCTGTCACCGCGCCGATGAAGTCCTGCCAGAACTCGCGCAGCAGCGCCTTCCAGTCGAGCTTGCCGTCGGAAATCTGGTCGAGCCGGTCTTCGAGATAGGCCGTGAAGTCATATTCCACGTAGCGCTTGAAGAACGCCTCAAGGAACGTGGTGACGAGCCGCCCCTTGTCCTCGGGGACGAGCCGCTTCTTTTCGAGCTTCACATATTCGCGCTCGCGGAGCACGGCCATCGTGCTCGCGTAGGTGGACGGGCGGCCGATGCCGAGCCGCTCCATCTCGCGGATGAGCGTCGCCTCGGTATAGCGCGGCGGCGGCTCGGTGAAGTGCTGTGCGGCGGTGACGCCCGAATCCTTCAGCGCCTCGCCCTGCTTCAGCGGGGGAAGGCGAGCCGAATCCTCGTCGTCGGTGTCGTCGCGGCCTTCCTCGTAGAGCCGCATGAAGCCGTCGAACTTAACCACGGAGCCGGTAGCCCGCACGCCATAGGGGACGCCGTCCTTGCCGGGCACGGAAATTTCCGCCGTAGTGCGTTCGATGTCGGCGCTCGCCATCTGGCTCGCGACAGCGCGCTGCCAGATCAGCTTGTAGAGCCGCGCCTCTTCGGCCGAGAGGCCGCGCAGCTTGTCCGGTTGGCGGCCGAAGTCGGTCGGGCGGATGGCTTCGTGCGCTTCCTGCGCGTTCTTCGCCTTTGTCTTGTAGATGCGCGGCGCACTCGGGACATAGCGCGCGCCGAACTGGCTCTCGATCTGGCCGCGAGCCTGCGCAATCGCCTCGCCCACGATCTGCACGCCGTCCGTTCTCATATAAGTAATGAGACCGACCGTCTCGCCGCCAATGTCGATGCCCTCGTAAAGCTTCTGCGCAATCTGCATCGTCTGGCGCGGCGAAAGGCCGAGCTTGCGCGACGCTTCCTGTTGCAGCGACGAGGTGGTGAACGGCGGCGCCGGATTGCGCTTGTGGTCCTTCGCATCGACGCTGTCCACGCGGTAGGATTGGCCCTTGATCGCGTCGCGGTAAGCGTGCGCCAGCGCCTCGTTCGGAATGTCGAACTTGTCGAGCTTCTTGCCGGCCCGCGCCACGAGACGCGCCGTGAACGCATCGCCGCCGCCGTTCTTCAGCGCCGCTTCGACCGTCCAGTATTCGCGGGTTCGGAAGGCCTCGATTTCGGCCTCGCGGTCAACGACGAGACGCAGCGCCACGGATTGCACGCGCCCCGCCGAGCGAGCGCCGGGCAGCTTGCGCCACAGCACGGGCGACAGGGTGAAACCGACGAGATAATCGAGAGCGCGGCGCGCCAGATAGGCATCGACCAGCGGCTCATCGATCTTGCGCGGGTTCTTCATCGCGGTGAGGATCGCGTCCTTCGTCACCGCGTTGAACGCCACGCGCTCCACCGACACGCCGTTCAGCGCGCGCTTCTGCTCCAGAATTTTCAGCAGGTGCCAGGAAATGGCTTCGCCTTCGCGATCCGGGTCGGTTGCGAGAATGAGGCGATCCGCACCCTTCACGGCCTTGGCGATTTCGTTGACGATCCGGTTGGAGTCGGCCTCCACCTCCCACGTCATTTCGAAGTCGTTATCCGGCAGGACGGAGCCGTCCTTCGCGGGCAGGTCTCGCACATGGCCGTACGACGCGATGACCTTGTAATCGGCCCCCAGATACTTGTTGATAGTTTTCGCCTTTGCGGCGCTTTCGACGATAACGATGTTCATTGAGATGCGATCTTGTTCATGAGGCCGTAGCCTGGAGGGCTTATCAGGTCGGCGGGAAATATCGATCCTTCAAGAGTAGAACAGCCGCACCATAACGGCGCACCCGATCCTCTCCGCTCTAACAATCAAGCCTGCGCGAGAGTTTTTCCTCGCCCTAACTCGCCGCGATGTCTTGCTTTTTGCCGGTGTCGACTACAGAGGACATTCCCTGCAAGTGCGTGCCATTCCGAAGCCCTTCCCTTGGTCAGTCGCTTCCATCGCCTTCTCCAAGATTCGGATATCAAGCTTGTAATGCGCAACCGCGCTCGATAAATCAAGCCTGAAGCGTTCAGATGTCGGACACACGGCCCGTCACCCGGAGCGAAACCTGTATCGAAACCGATACAGAAACTCCCCACCATGGCGCAGATCGGCACGCCATTGGCGACGATGGGGAGCTTTGGGTGATCCACGCCGTGAAGCTCGAAACGCGCATCCACCGCAAGCCTTCGCCCGCAGGCCTATCAGGCGACGAGCGACCTATCGGCCGACCGCCGCCTTGTCCCGGCTTTCTGCGAGCATCTCGCGGTTACGCTCGGCGACCTCGACCTGCGATAGAGCTTCTGCCTGCCCTCACACAAGCGCGGCGGCTTCCTCTATGGCGGCATAAACCACATCGAGTTCGCTTGGCGTCGTGCAATAGGGCGGCATGATGTAGACCGTGTTGCCGAGCGGCCGAAGCAGCAGCCCGCGCGACAGGAAAAACTCCATCAGCTTCTGCGCGATGCCCGCGAGATAACCCGCATCCTTCACGCGCAGGTCCATGGCCGCGATGGTGCCGAGGCTGCGCGCGTCGGCGAAACCGGCGTGATCCTTCAGCCGCGCCACGCGCTCCGCCTGCGCCGCGACGAGACCAGCGATGCGCTCGCGCACAGGCTCATCGCGCCACACCCGCAGATTCGCGGCAGCGGCTGCGCAAGCGATGGG
Source organism: Rhodomicrobium vannielii ATCC 17100 (assembly GCF_000166055.1). Lineage (NCBI taxonomy): Bacteria > Pseudomonadati > Pseudomonadota > Alphaproteobacteria > Hyphomicrobiales > Hyphomicrobiaceae > Rhodomicrobium > Rhodomicrobium vannielii. Next base: position 3,122,741 of record NC_014664.1, on the reverse strand, counting down.
GTTCGCCGTGAACGAACTCGAATGGAAGAACATCCGCGCTCGGTCCGGCGAATAATGCGCCTCGAAGATTTCGTGCGTTGCCAGCGTCACAGCCAGCGGGATAACGCCGCCCGTCAGCCCCTTCGCGAGGCACATGATGTCGGGCGCGATGCCCGCCTGCTCGCACGCGAACAGCGTGCCCGTGCGGCCGAAGCCCGTCATCACCTCGTCGGCGATGAAGAGCACGCCATAGGCCTTCGCGATGCGGTGAAGCTCGCGCAGGGCGGCGGGCGTATAAAAGAGCATGCCGCCGGAGCCGAGGATCAGCGGCTCCACGATGATCGCGGCGGGCGGATCGCGGCGGCACACGGCCTCGAACGCGTCGAACGCTTCCTGCTCGCGGCCTGGCGCGGGGTAGGGAATGCGCTCGACCTCGAACAGCAGCGGCCCGTACGGATCGTTGAACACGCCGCGCGCGCCCACCGACATGCAGCCGATGGTGTCGCCGTGATAGGCGTGCTCCAACGCCACCACGCGCGTCCGCTTCTCGCCGCGATGAACAAAGAAGCCGAGCGCCATCTTCAGCGCGACTTCAATCGAGGTGGAGCCGCTATCCGAGAAAAAGACGTGCGCCAGCCCGTCCGGCGCGATCTCGACGAGCCGTCGCGCCACTTCCTCCGCCGGTCCGTGCGTGAAGCCCGCGAAAATGAGCTGATCCAGCACACCCGCCTGCGCGCGGATCGCCTCCATGATGGGCGGATGATTGTGCCCGTGCGTGATGACCCACCACGACGCGATGCCGTCATAGATGCGGCGGCCATCCTCGGTTTCGAGCCACGCGCCCTCGCTTCGCGCGATCTTCGTCATGACGGGCTGAAGCGCGTGTTGCGTGAAGGGGTGCCAGATCGGCGATTGCGATGTCATGTCATGCTCCTTGCGAGCGCGGCCGCAGTTCGGGCCATTCGCGCTCATTCGGCTATCGGCGGCTTGCGGCGCGCGCTTCCTTCGCGACGGTGAGCAGAAAGCGCGCGGCGATATCCTCGGCAAGCGCGGGCTTCAGGCGCGTGTCGCGCAGCGCGGCATTGAGGTCGCCAAGTCGCGCCGCCAACGCAGGCACCGTCCATTTGCGCACCTGGGCCGCGAGCGCATCCTGCTGTTTGAAAAACACCGGCGGTCGCAGCTCCTTGATGGCCTGCATCGGCGAAGCGCCCGCATCGACGGCGGCGCGCAGCGCGTGCAGACGGAGCAGGCTCGACGCGAGCACCACGAAGACGGGCGACACATTCGCCTCCGCCGCCATATAGCGCTCGAACGCTAGGATCGCCTTGCGGCCGTCGCCGTCAAGCGCCGCGTCCACGATGTCGGACAGGCCCGCGGTCTGCTGATCGTTCAAGCAGTCTTCAACCTGCGCGGCGGTAATGCAGCGATCTTCTCCGGCATAGGTGATGAGTTTCTCGGTTTCGGCGCGCGCGAGCAACGCCGAACAATCGCAGCGCGCCGCCACGAGCGCCGCCGCTTCGCCATCGATCTCGTAACCGGCCTCGGCGGCCTGATGGCGGATCCCCGCGACGACGCTGTCGCGATCTTCGCCATAGCACGCGATCGCCGCGAGATACGGCGCGGCCTCGAAGCTCTGCGCAAGCTTGTGGCTCTTCTTCATATCCGGCGCTTGCGCGATGAGGAAGGCGCCGTCGAAAGGCCGCGCGATGGCATCCTGCACAATCGCCTGCGCCTTTGCTGGTAGCGACGTCAGCCAGACGATGCGCGTTCCGCCGAACAGCGAACGCGTGGTCAGTTCCACTATGACGCGGTCGGGATCGGCTGCGAGGTCGGTGTCGTGCAAGCGGGCGAGTTCGGCGTCGGGACCGAGCTTTTTCAGGAGCGCGCGGCTAAGGGCTTCGGCACGCGCGGCGATCTGGAGCGCGTCCGAGCCGTAGAACAGGAAGCCGCCTATCGCGGGCGGCGGAGCGGCGAGGAATTTGGTGAGCGATGCGGCGCCTGGCGCGACCATGGCAAACTTCTGGCCCGGTTAGAGACGAGCTTCAGCCGCCCGAATTTGCGCCGAGCCTGCGCGTTGGTCAACCCGCTTGGTCGAACGACGCGCGCCGGGTGCAGTGCCTACGCCTACGCGTCGCGAGAGAGATAAGCCGCGAGGCGCGTCTTCAGCGTGTCCGCGAGCGTGCGCGCTGCGCGGTTCTGCGCGTTGAGCGCGGCGCGTGTGTCGCCATAGATCGAGCCCGCATTACCCGTCGAACCCGCAAGGTCGTACGCTGCTTCGGACGTGCTCGCGCCCTTGAACACGGTTTCATTATCCGCGAGGCGAACGAGGCGGAACTCGGCGTCGAGCTGCAAGATGCGGCCCGTCGGATTGCCCGCCTGCGTCACGAGCGTATTGCGATAGCTTTCGCGCAGCGCGATGTCGAGGCGGTAGACGGGCGCAAGCGTGCCGCCGCCTCCGGTCGTCCCGAAGAGAAGCTCGTTGCGGAGTTTCTGGCCTGTGCGGCTCGAAATTGCGGCGATCTCGACGCGCTTCATCATCTCGGTGAGGTCGTGCCCGCCGGCCGTCGGCGTTCCGTACATCGGATGAAACCCGCACCCGGCTGAACCGAAAGCGAGGAAACCCGCGATCACGGCAAGCCCTGCCCCCCTGCGAAGCCGATTGCCGTTTTTCGAGATTTCAAGCCACGACATTGACAATCCTTTCGGGAACCACGATCACCTTTTTGATCGGCCTACCGTCCACTGCCCGAGCGACGCTTTCGAGGCGAAGCGCCGCCGCTTCGAGGTCCGCGCGATCCGCGTTGCGCGGCACGACGATCTCGTCACGGCGTTTCCCGTTCACCTGTACGGCAATGGTTACGGTATCGTCAACGAGCAAGCTTCGCTCAACCTCCGGCCAAGGTTCGTTTGCGAGAAGCGTGTTGTAGCCAAGCAGCGAAAAGCCCTCTTCGGCGAGGTGCGGCATGATCGGGTTGATCATGTGCACGAAGAAGAGGCTCGCCTCGCGCAGCGCGAAGCCGAAGCTCTCGTCTCCCGCCGCGCTCTTGTCCTGAAGCGCGGCCTGCAACGCATTCGCGAACTCGTAGACCGCCGCGATGGCACGGTTGAAGCGCAGCCCCTCGATCTCCTCCGCGACGGCGGCGAGGCCCTTGTGCGCGGCGCGGCGCAACCCTTGCGCTGGCGTGGAGAACGTAGCGGGCACCTTCGCATCGGCCGCAGCAAGCCTCGGCTCCGCCTCGTTCAAAAGCCGCCAGACGCGCTGCGTGAACCGCCACGCGCCCTGCACGCCTTCCTCGGTCCAGACGACATCGCGCTCCGGCGGGCTGTCGGACAGCACGAACCAGCGCGCAACATCCGCGCCGTAATGCTGCGTGAAGACGTCGGGATCGATGGTGTTCTTCTTGGACTTCGACATCTTTTCGATGCTGCCGATGCTGATCGGCTCCTGTCCGCCGTCGATGCGGAACGCCTTGCGCGCGCCGTTCTCGGTTTCGATCTTGACCTCGTCGGGGGCGAGCCAGTTCTGCTTCTCGTCGAAATAGGTTTCGTGCAGCACCATGCCTTGCGTGAATAGCGCATTGAACGGCTCAGCAAGCCCAAGATAGCCGCAATCCTTCATCGCTCGCGTGAAGAACCGCGCATAGAGAAGATGCAGGATCGCGTGCTCCACGCCGCCGATATACTGATCGACGGGCAGCCAATAGTCCGCCTGCGCGCTTTCCACCGGCTCGGCGGCATGCGGCGCGGTAAAGCGCGCGAAATACCACGAACTATCCACGAAGGTGTCGAACGTATCCGTTTCCCGCGTCGCCTTGCCGCCACAGGTCGGGCATTTGACGTGCTTCCACGTGGGATGATGATCCAGCGGGTTGCCGGGCTTGTCGAAGGAAACGTCGTCCGGCAGGCGCACCGGCAGATCCTCGTCCGGCACCGGCACGACGCCGCACTTGTCGCAATGGATGACCGGGATCGGACAGCCCCAGTAGCGCTGGCGCGACACGCCCCAGTCGCGAAGGCGGAAGCTGGTTTTCTTCTCGCCCATGTTGCGCTTGGCGAGACGCTGAGCGACTTCCTCCTTCGCATCTTCCACGGACATGCCGTTGAGGAAGGAGGAGTTTTGCAGCCGCCCCGGCCCGGTATAAGCCTCGTCGCCGACCTTGAACTCGGCCGGGTCGGCGTCGTCCGGAATGACAACGGCCTTCACCTTGAGATTATATTTCCGCGCGAAGTCGAGGTCGCGCTGGTCATGCGCGGGGCAGCCGAAGATCGCGCCCGTACCGTAGTCCATCAGGATGAAGTTCGCGACATAGACCGGCAGCTTGGTGGTGGAGCGGAACGGATGCGCCGCCACGATGCCGGTGTCGTAGCCCTTCTTCTCCGCGCGGTCGATGTCCTCCTGCGCAGTGCCGATGCGCCGACAATCCTCGATGAAATCGGCGAGATTCGCGTCCGTCTTTGCGAGTTCCTTCGCGAGCGGATGCTCGGGCGAGATGCCGATGAAGCTCGCGCCGAAGATCGTGTCGGGCCGCGTGGTGAATACCTGCACGCTTCCGAAATCGGCGGGCACCTTTTCGCCGGACAGGTTGAAGCGCATGAGCAGGCCCTGGCTCTTGCCGATCCAGTTCCGCTGCATGAGGCGCACCTTGTCGGGCCACTTGTCGAGCGTATCGAGGCCATCGAGCAAATCGTCAGCGTAGTGCGTGATCTTGAAGAACCATTGCGCCAGCTCTTTCTGCTCGACGAGCGCGCCAGAGCGCCAGCCGCGACCGTCGATAACCTGCTCGTTCGCGAGCACGGTGTGATCGACCGGGTCCCAGTTCACCTTGCTCTTCTTGCGGTAGACGAGCCCCTTCTCACGGAAGGCGAGAAAGATGCGCTGCTGCTGATGGTAATATTCGGGGTCGCAGGTGGCGAATTCGCGCGTCCAGTCGAGCGACAGGCCTATACGCTTCAACTGCGTGCGCATGGCTTCGATGTTCTCGTAGGTCCATTCGCGCGGGTTTATGCCCTTCTGGATGGCGGCGTTCTCCGCCGGGAGACCGAACGCGTCCCACCCGAAGGGATGCAGCACATTAAAGCCCCGCGCCCGCTTGTAGCGCGCCACGACATCGCCCATCGTGTAGTTGCGGACGTGGCCCACATGGATGCGGCCGGACGGGTAGGGGAACATCTCCAGCACGTAATATTTAGGCCTGGAGCGATCGGTGGAGGTGAGAAAAGTCTGTTGCTCTTCCCAAATCCCCTGCCAATGTTTCTCGCGCTCCGGCGCGTTGTAGCGTTCCTGTGCCATGGGTCATGTTCCTCGCGCGAAAGCGCGGCAAAAAGGTTTGCGTGATATGAAGTTGAAAGGGAGCCTCGGTCAAGAGAAGCGGACGACATGAGCACAGACGATCAACCGTTCAATTCCAGCGCCGTTGAAGACGCATATCTTTCGATCCGCGAGCGCGTGTGGCGCGCGGCGCAGAACGCGGGGCGCGATCCGGCTTCCGTGAAGCTCGTGGCGGTGACGAAAACCTTCGACGCCGAGCATATCCGGCCGGTGCTACGGCAAGGCCACGTGCTCTTTGGCGAAAATCGCATACAGGAGGCGATGCGGAAATGGCCGCCGCTGCGCGAGGAATTTCCGCGCGCGGAGTTGCACGTCATCGGCCCGATCCAGACGAACAAGGCGCGCGAGGCGGTGGCGTTCTTCGATTGTATCGAGACGGTCGACCGGCCGAAGCTCGCGGCGGCGCTGGCGCAGGAAATCCAGAAACAGGGGCGCGCGCCGAAGCTGTTCGTGCAGGTCAATATCGGCGAGGAGCCGCAGAAGGCGGGCATCGCGCCGGATGAAGCGGCCGCGTTCGTGCGCCAGTGCGAGCGCGAATACGGCCTTTCCATCGCGGGGCTGATGTGCATTCCGCCGTTCGACGACGATCCGGTGCCCTTTTTCGAGAAGATGGCGGCGCTGCGAAAAGAACTCGGGCTTCTCGATCTCAGCATGGGCATGAGCGGCGACTTCGAGGCCGCCATCGCGGCGGGCGCGACGCTTGTGCGCGTCGGCTCCGCGATTTTCGGGGTGCGGTGAGCGGCGTATGCCTGTGCGTCCGCCCAGACGTGAACAGGCTTAATGCAGCGGCGGCGTGTCGCCTTTGGCCGGCGTCATATCCTCAAGCAGCGCGAGCGGCAAAGCTAGCGGCCCCTCATGCTTCGGCGCTTCAAGAAAGCCGGCGGGCACGGGCGCGGGGTCCGGCAGAAGGTCCGAAACCTCCTCAGCGCGGGCCGAGAAAAACACTTCGTCGATCTGCGCCAGAAACACTTCGCATGCGGTGCGCAACTCGAAAAGCGCCGTCCGCCCGCCCACGAGATATGATCCGCCGTGAATGGGCTGGTGCGCGCTGCGCGGGTCCGGCTGACGCAGTGAGAGGAAGCGCGAGAGCGAGCCGCCGCCGTTGAACATGCGCTGCGCATCGCGGACGAACTCCGCCTGCAACGCCTCGCAAGCGGACGTGGCCTCCAGCATCTGTTCGATCTCGTCATGAAAATCGGGCGCGATCTTGCGCAATTCCGAAGCCCAGTTCCGCGCGCGCATCATCTTCATCAGCATCAGCGCTTCGCGTTCCTGGAAGGTCTTGCACCCTTCGCGGAAACGGCCGAGCCGGGCGGCGATTTCAGCGTGCCCGGCTCCTTTGACGTCGGCTTTGGGAAGTGCGGTTCTCTCGAAGAACCATGCGTCGCTGATTGCCGATTTCAGCGCATCCTTGAGGAGATACACGATCGTATAGATGTCGTGATCTTGCGGCTGGTTGATCGTCCAGAGCGCCATCGTTGCGTTCAGCCCTTGGCTAAGTCCGAGGCGATCATCCAGAGGTCTGCGCGAGACTCCGCGCAAACCCTCCGAACGCTATGGCAGCCTTATGAGCATCCCGTCGTGCCGCCGCAGGTATCGCACTTCAGACAAGTTCCGTTGCGCACGAGAGTGAAGTTGCCGCATGTGCCGCAGGCTTCGCCCTCGTAACCCTTCGCGCGCGCTTCCGCGAGCAAGTCGGCCTTACCGGGCCTTGCTCCGAGCGGTACTGTCTGATGGGAATGATTCAACGCGGCACTTGCCCCATCGCGCGCGTTTACATCGAAAGAACCCAGCGGAGACTGATCTTCGTCTTCCGGACGCAGGGCATAAGCGAGGGCGCCATGTGTTTCATACGAACCGGCGCCACCGATTCGCTCATTCTTAGGCTGATCCTGAACTATGACAACTTTGTGGTGAAGTCCGCGTGTGAGACCCTTCGACACATAACGATCCGCATAGATCACGGGGTTCGTCGCCGCCGCGGCCTTCTGACCCGGCCGGTCGTCCGCCACGCCGCCGCCCATCACCGTCGCGCCGATCTGCGACGGGTCGACATGGGCGAGATCGTTGCGGCCGAGATAGGACACAGCCAGTTCGCGGAAGATGTAATCGAGGATCGACGTCGCGTTCTTGATCGCCTCGTTGCCCTGCACAAAGCCCGCCGGTTCGAAGCGCGTGAAGGTGAACGCCTCCACGAATTCGTCGAGCGGCACGCCGTATTGCAGGCCGAGGCTGATCGCGATGGCGAAGTTGTTCATCAAGCTGCGGAAGGCCGCGCCTTCCTTGTGCATGTCGATGAAGATTTCACCGAGGCGGCCATCCTCAAACTCGCCCGTGCGCAGGTAGACCTTGTGGCCACCGACGACGGCCTTCTGCGTGTAGCCCTTGCGGCGGTTCGGCAGTTTCTCACGCTCGGCCTTGAGGCGGACGCGCTCGATGATGCGCTCGATCACGCGTTCCGCCACGATCTGCGCGCGACGGCCTTGCGGTGCGGCGAGCAGCGCTTCGGCAGCGTCATCGGCATCCGCGTCATTATCGGCGAGAAGCTGCGCTGACAGCGGCTGCGAAAGCTTGGAGCCGTCGCGGTAGAGCGCATTCGCCTTCAGCGCGAGCTTCCACGACAGCATGTAGGCTTCGCGGCAATCGGCGATGCTGGCGGAGTTCGGCATGTTGATCGTCTTCGAGATCGCGCCGGAGATGAACGGCTGCGCCGCCGCCATCATGCGGATGTGGCTCTGCCACGAGAGCGCGCGCTTGCCTTTTTTACCGCACGGGTTCGCGCAATCGAACACCGGCAGATGCTCCGGCTTGAGGCCCGGCGCACCTTCGAGGGTCATCGTGCCGCAAACATACTCGTTCGCCGCATCGATTTCCGCCCGCGGGAAGCCGATCGCCGCCAGCAGATCGAAGCTTGGCGCGGCCATCTGCTCATCGGTGAGCTTCAGCACGCCCTTGCAGAAATCGTCGCCGAGCGTCCACTTGTTGAAGACGAACTTGATGTCGAACGCGGCGCCGAGGCCGGCTTCCACCGCCGCGATCTTCTCCGGCGTGAAACCTTTCGCGGCGAGCGTCTTGTGGTTGATATGCGGTGCCGTTGCGAGCGTGCCGCGTCCGACCGCATAGGCGATGATCGCGTCGATCTGCGTCTGCGTATAACGGAGGTTCCGCAGCGCTTCCGGCACGGCGCGGTTAATGATCTTGAAGTAGCCGCCGCCCGAAAGCTTCTTGAACTTCACAAGCGCGAAGTCCGGCTCGATGCCCGTCGTATCGCAGTCCATCACGAGGCCGATGGTGCCCGTTGGCGCGATGACCGACACTTGCGCGTTGCGGAAACCGTGCATCTGGCCGAGCGAGATGACGTCGTCCCATACTTCGCGGGCCACCGTGACGAGATCGGTCTGCGGGCAGACACCATCCTTGAGCGGCACAGGGCTTGTGGAAAGCAGCTCGTAGCCGTTGTCGCGCCCATAGGCCGCGCGGCGGTGGTTCTTCATCACGCGCAGCATGTGGGAGGCGTTCGGCTCGTAGCCCGCGAACGCGCCGAGTTCCTTCGCCATCTCCGCCGACGTTGCGTAGCTGACGCCCGTCATGAGCGCGGAAATCGCCGCCGCCAGTGCGCGGCCTTCGTCCGAGTCGTAGCCGAGGCCGGAGACCATGAGGAGGCCGCCGAGGTTCGCGTAGCCGAGGCCGAGGGTGCGGAAATCATATGAGAGCTGCGCGATTTCCTTCGACGGGAACTGCGCCATCGTCACGGAGATTTCGAGCACGACCGTCCACAGGCGGCACGCATGTGCAAAGGCTTCCGCATCGACGAGGCGACCTTCGCCGCCTTGCGGGCGGAACGACAGCAGGTTCAGCGACGCGAGATTGCAGGCCGTGTCGTCAAGGAACATGTATTCCGAGCACGGGTTCGACGCACGGATCGGGCCGCTAGCCGGACAGGTGTGCCAATCGTTGATCGTGGTGTGGAACTGGATACCCGGATCGGCGCTGGCCCAGGCCGCCTCCGAGATCTGATCCATCAGCGCGCGCGCCTTCAGCGTCTTCACGGCCTTGTCCGTGGTGCGGGACATCAGGTGCCAATCGCTGTCGACTTCGACCGCGCGCAGGAACGAATCATCAACGCGAACGGTGTTGTTCGAGTTCTGGCCGCCGACTGTGCGATACGCCTCGCCTTCCCAGTCGGTGTCGAAGCTCGGGAACTCGATGGACTTGAAGCCCTGCCGCGCGAAGTGGATCACGCGCTGGATGTAGGCGTCGGGCACGAAGGCCGCGCGCGCCGCCTTGATCTCGCGCTTCAACGCGACGTTCTTCAAAGGATCGAAGCAATCTTCGCCGTGGCCTTCGCAGTTCACACACGCGCGCATGATGGCCGCGAGGTGCTTCGCGCAAATCTTCGAGCCCGCGACGAGCGCCGCCACCTTCTGTTCTTCGAGCACCTTCCAGTTGATAAACGCCTCGATATCCGGGTGGTCGGCATCGACGATGACCATTTTTGCGGCGCGGCGCGTGGTGCCGCCGGACTTGATCGCGCCCGCCGCCTTGTCGCCGATCTTGAGGAAGCTCATGAGGCCGGACGATTTGCCGCCGCCGGAGAGGCGCTCGCCTTCGCTGCGGAGCCGCGAGAAATTCGAGCCGGTGCCGGAGCCGTATTTGAACAGGCGCGCTTCACGCACCCACAGATCCATGATGCCGTTTTCGTTGACGAGATCGTCTTCGACCGACTGGATGAAGCAGGCGTGCGGCTGCGGGTGCTCATAGGCGCTGGCGGAGCGGACAAGTTCGCCCGTCTGGAAATCCACGTAATAGTGGCCCTGGCCGGGGCCATCGATGCCGTAGGCCCAATGCAGGCCGGTGTTGAACCATTGCGGGCTATTCGGCGCGGCCATCTGCATCGCGAGCATGTAGCAAAGCTCGTCGTGGAACGTGCGGGCGTCCTCCTCCGACGAGAAATAGCCGCCCTTCCAGCCCCAGTATGTCCACGCGCCCACCATGCGGTCGAACACCTGACGCGCGTCCGTTTCGGGACCGAAGCGCTCAGCCTCGGGAAGCTCGGCAAGCGCCTGCTGGTCGGGCACGGAGCGCCACAGCCACGACGGCACGCTGTTTTCCTCGACGCGCTTCAGCCGCGCGGGCACGCCGGCCTTGCGGAAATATTTCTGCGCGATGATGTCGGCGGCCACCTGGCTCCACTGTTCCGGCACGAAGAAGCCTTCGAGCTGGAAAATCATTTTTCCATCCGGATTTTTCAGTTCGCTCGTCGTCTGCCGGAACTGAATCGTCTCATAGGGAGACTGCCCGCTCGTGGTGAATCGCCGTTCGATCCGCATGGATTCTCCTGCCCGGCGCATCATCGCGCCTGCCCGCTTTGTTCAGTGATTTTTTGGTGGACGCAGAACACGACGCAGACGCAACAGAACCACCCTCTGACGAGAGGGCGCACGCCAGCGCATCCGGAAAACGGATGGCCGAAACAACTTGGATTGGAAGACCTTGAGCCGACTGAGGATGAATTGCCGCCGCGCCCTCCTTGAAGGGCGCTCCCCGCAGCGACAGATCCAGATTTAGGTGATTCGCGCGATTCGGGCTGTCACTTCGCCGCAACAAACCCACAAAAGCTTGGGGGCTGCGTTGACAGGGGCGCTACATGTTGTGTTGATCCTGTTCAAAAGCCGTGCACGGGTTGCATTTGCCTGTTGACAAGCAGGGGACAGGCTGTGTGCTGATTTGGGGCCGTCGTTGGCGCTTTCAACGGCCAACGGTCCTTGCGACGGCAGCACCGAAGGCCGTTGATTTTCAGCTTTCTGCGGTGTGGACAGAGCTGGATCGCGGGCGAGCCGCCCTCATTGGTGCTACGCTGGATCATCGAAGCCTGGCGTCTCGACTATAACGCGCGACGCCCGCACATGAGCCTCGACGGACTCACCCCAAGGAGTTTGCACCACCCGCAAAGGGCATAACCAGAAACGGACTTATGAACAGGGGCGCATCGGGGAGCAGGTCAGCCGCGATGTCACAGGTGCAGGGCGGGGTCAGGCACGCCGCTCCGGGAGCAATGAGCGCTCACCGTCCGCTTCTATCGCCACAATGCACATGCCAAGCGTTTTTCACGCGCGCCTTGAATCAACCGTCACCGCCCGCGGCCTCCCCGCCATGGCTCGGATTCGGCTTTCAAATTCTGTGTGTTGGTCGGCTCTAATTCTGTGTGGCGCCCCCGCACAAGCCGGTGACGAACGGCGGCTTTGCTCGAACGATGCCCGTTGGAACGCGCGTGGAGCTTCACACCCGGCTGTCGAAGACATGAACCGCCACCGCGACGACTCGTCAGGGGAGGGCGCAAGCTTGCCCGGAAACGCTAGACCTTTGGCTCGACCGCGCGCTGAAGAACAAGAAACGTCGCGCCGCGCCCCTGCTTCCGTGCCTTCTCCTCGTAGCGGGTCACGGGCCAATCCGGCATTGTGTCGCGGTTCTCGGTCGTGAAAACCCGCGCGATGTCAAAGGCGGGGTGTGCGCGCGCCGCTTCGATGGCAACCTCGGCATAGTCATCGATATCGGAGGCAAACCGAAATTCGGCGCCGGGCCGCAGTAGAGGCGCGAGTTTATCGAGAAGGTGTGCTGAAAACAGCCGCCGTTCGCGGTGGCGCTTCTTGGGCCACGGGTCCGGAAACAGCATGAACGCGCGCGAGAGACATTCGGGCGGCAGCACCCGAAGCAAGGCGAGCACATCGTCGGCGTAGACACGAACGCGCTCGGTAAGCTCGCGCGTGACGAGCGCATCCATCGCCGACACGACGCCATTCAGGTAGGGCTCTGCGCCGATAACCCCGACACGCGGATTGTTGGCGATCTGCCAGACGAGATGCTCGCCGCCGCCGAACCCGATTTCGAGCCAGATATCCCGCACGCTCTCGGGAAAAAGCCGTTTCAGCGCCGGAGCGTCCAACGGTTGACTGACATCGATCGAGCGGTTTTGCAGCCCTTCGGCAAGCAACGTAGATTGCCGCAGAGATAGCGTTCTGCCCTTTCTGCGGCCAAATGACTTAAGGGAATGCGCCGCGCCGCCGGTTTCCCCGCACGGCGCGACATCAACTTTCGTCACGCTCAGCTCAGCGCGTCTTTCAGCGCATCAACGAGATCCAGCCGCTCCCATGAGAAGCCGCCGTCATCGGTCGGCGTGCGACCGAAGTGGCCGTAGCTCGCGGTCCGCTGATAAATCGGACGGCTGAGTTGCAGGCGTTCGCGGATGCCACGGGGGCTAAGGTCCACGATCTCGGCGATCACCGCCTCAAGCTTGCCTTCGTCCACGCTGCCCGTCCCGTGAAGGTCCGTGTAGATGGACAGAGGCTTCGCGACGCCAATTGCGTAAGAAAGCTGCAACGTGCACCTGTCGGCGAAACCGGCCGCGACGACATTCTTCGCGACGTAGCGCGCCGCGTAGGCAGCGGAACGGTCCACCTTCGTGGGATCTTTGCCGGAGAACGCGCCGCCGCCATGCGGGGCAGCGCCGCCGTAAGTGTCCACGATGATCTTGCGACCGGTGAGGCCGGTATCGCCATCGGGTCCACCGATCACGAAGCGGCCCGTCGGGTTCACGTAGAATTCTTCCTTCGGGCACATCCAGCCCGCCGGAAGCACTTCGCTGACGATGTTGCCGACGATCTCGCGAATGCGTTCCTGGGTCGCGTCCTCAGCGTGCTGCGTGGAGACCACGACAGACGTTGCGCGCACGGGCTTGCCGTTTTCGTAGTACAGCGAAACCTGGCTCTTGGCGTCGGGGCCAAGCTCAGGAAGCTGGCCGGACCGGCGCAGCTTCGAAATCTCGAACAGGATGCGGTGCGCGTAATAGATCGGCGCGGGCATGAAGCTTTCGGTTTCACGCGTGGCGTAGCCAAACATGATGCCCTGATCGCCAGCACCTTCGTCCTTGTTGCCCGCCGCATCGACGCCTTGCGCGATGTCGGCCGACTGAGCATGGACGTAGGACACGATTTCGGCGTTTCGCCAATCGAAGCCTTCCTGCTCGTAGCCGATGTCGCGGATCACGTCGCGTGCCGTCTCGATCAGCTTCTCGCTGGTGACGGAAGACGGTCCTCGGACTTCGCCCGCGAGAACGACCCTGTTCGTGGTCGCGAGAGTCTCCAATGCCACCCGCGAGTGCGGATCGGCGGCGAGGTAAAGATCGACAATCGCGTCCGAGATCTGATCGCAGACCTTGTCAGGGTGCCCCTCGGATACCGATTCGCTTGTGAAATGATAGCTATTGCGAGACACTGCCTCGTTCCAATCCTTGCACGATTTGCCTGGAATGCATGGCGGAGCGCCATGCTAGCCGAGATCGTTCGCAATTCCCGGCTGGCTTTCCTTAGCCTCAGGCTTTTCCTCTGACAAGGCCCTTACGAGATCTATGACGCGCCGCCGCACCTTCGGATCCTGTATCTTGGCAAATGCCTTGTTGAGTTCGAGACCTTCGCGGGAGTTGAGAAAATCGAGAAGAAATCCCTCTTGCTCTGGCTCGTGGAGGCCGTGACTTGCACTCGACGGGGCGCTGTGAGCAAAAGCGTCTTCGAAGAAATAGCCGACCGGCACTTCCAGAATTTTCGAGAGCTGGAAGAGGCGACTTGCGCCGATCCGGTTGGTACCCTTTTCGTATTTCTGAATTTGCTGGAATGTGAGATTCATTTTCTCACCCAGCTTTTCCTGACTCATGCCAACGATCATGCGACGATATCGCACGCGGCTGCCGACATGAATATCCACCGGGTTCGGCTTGCGCCCTGCGGTTTCATATATCTCGTCGCTATCGGCCAATATCGAAACCGATGACTCGACCATGCCCATATTCCGCCCCATCTCTCTCCGCCATCTTTAAGTTGTACGCACTCAGCCGTATGACTATTCCCACTACCTAAAAGTAGTAGTTATGCCTGAACGAGCCGTCAAGCTTCTTCTTATCTGCTTACGAACCGTTCCGAGACATCACCAAAACGTTTTTCTCGTAAACGCAAGAATCGCCAACCAGTTTGGGAATTAAGAATCATCCGACCTTTGCGAGCGCAACCATAGCCAGATAAAATTGAAGCGTGAAGAAAAATAACGCAATAAAGGACTGCATCCTCAGTTTTTGATAGAAGGTTATTGGCAATGCATGAGGCAAGCTGTGGTCAATTGTCCCAGCTTTACCCAAATCTATTTTGTCCAAAATGCGGCCAAAAGGGTCAATGATTGCCGAGATTCCGGTATTGGCCGCCCTGACGACCGGCAGGCCTTCTTCTACGGCTCGAATGCGCGCTAAATGAAGGTGTTGATATGGTCCGGTGGACTGTCCAAACCATGCATCGTTGGTGACATTGACCAACCATTCCGGCCTTTTTGGCAGACTACCCGTTCTTCCAGGAAAGATAATCTCGTAGCAAATCAGCGGGAGAAAAGGCCCCGCCTGCGGGGTCTCGATCGGCTGTGCTGGCCCCGCCCCCGCCTCAAAACCGTCCAACCTGTGGGAAAAAGCGGAAAAACCTGCCTTCATCATAACGTCTCTGAAGGGCACATACTCGCCGAACGGGACGAGATGAATCTTGTCGTAGACGGCCTTGAGTTCGGCCCCTTTCCCCAACAAAAATAAGCTGTTGAAAGCTCTGTCGAAGCGGTGGCGACCGTCAGGGTCGAGGCTCCCCTCCGCGCGCTCGGCGCCAATTATCAGGGAGGTTCCGTCCGGAATCAGCGCAGCGAGCGCTTCTCGCACCTCGTCGCTGTAAATCCGATCGTTGAAGGCGAACAGCACCGGCACGGAAGATTCAGGCCAGACGACATGCGTGAATGCGGCGATGTCTTCTCCAGATGTACCACTGCGGCTCAACTGGAGCGCGCGGTCGAAGATCCATCGGCGATTTTCCGGCTTCCACTTTTCTTGTTGCGGAATATTTGGCTGAACAATGCGGATACGAACGCCAGGGACATCGCCGACCGTCTGCTCAAGCCTTTGCGCGCCCACCGCGTAGAATGCAGCGAGCGTCAAGGCGGCGACCACGACGGGAGCGGGAAGCCTGTTGAAGCGAGCCGCCGGTGCCGCGATGAAAGCCGCGGGCGCCGAGAAGATGAAAAGCGCTGCGAGCGTCAGGCCGTACAAGCCGATATAGGCCGCCATCTGCATCGGCGCTTCGTCGGCGGCAAGCGCCTCGCCGAACAGGTTCCATGGAAAGCCGGTGAAAAAGTACCCGCGCGCGGCCTCCGCGCAGAAAAATGCGAAGACGAATCCGATGACACGCGCATAGCCACGCCGCCACATCGCCGCCGCGAGCACCGCCGCGACCGCGTAGAACAGGCCGAGCGCCGCGCAAAGCCCGGCCACGGCGAACGGCATCAGGATCGCGTAACGTTGCGCGTCGACGTAGAACGCAAAGCCGATCCAGTAGATCCCGGCGAGGAAATAGCCGAAGCCGAAGGCCCAGCCGAGCAACGCGGCGCTCTTGAGACGCTTCACGTAATTGTCAAGAAGCGTCGTTGCGTCATCACGGATCGCGACAGCATCGAGCGCCCAGATCATCAGTGGGAAAGTCAGGAACAACACCGGCCAAAGGTGAAACGGCGCCATGGCAAGCACCGACAACGCGCCCGCGAGAAAGGCGATCAATACCAGCTTCCCGGTCTTGAGACCGGCCATGGTCGTCGGCAGAAAATCCATGAAGAGCCTTGGGAGGAGGATCGGGCCAGAGCCGAAACGTTAAGTGCCTGCAAATAGCGAGACTTTTTGCTGCTGACGAGATGAATCGTGACAATGCGGCTGCAAGGTTGGGGAAAGGTGGGTCTTTTCAGGCCCCTTCACTAAGCCAACCTGTTGAAAAAGCGTCGCCGTTGCAGTGGATCTTACATTTTCCGGCGTTGGCGCCGTCATCAAATGCAAAATTCAAAACTGCAATGGAATCAATAGGTTGCTAGTGCTCTCGCAGCGCCTGCATTATGCTTGAGAGCGTGCAGAAATGTGTACCAAAAAACTGCGCCAGAGCCCTGGCACATCGAAAGACCGGGCGGCGTCGCGCCCGGCCTGAATTAGATCGGCTTGCGTCAAAATCGGCCTCGATTTGACGCAGATCGAGCGCCGCGCCTATTGTGGCACGACCTTAGTAATCAGCGAATTTTCACGAGATCGAATTGCGAATAGCAATTGCGGCTTGGCAGGTTGTCATGCCCGGTGAGAGCGTCGGCGAAGGCTTCCGTCAGGTTCACACCGTCTGCCCTTGCGCGAACGCTCGCGAGGAGAACCGGCCGCTCATAGCTCGAGTCTGCGTCCTGTTGCGCTTTGCAGGCGTCCCTGTCGTATTGTCCGAGAGTGAGCGTCCAAAGCGGGATCGAAGCGTCCGACACCTTGGAAATCCATCCGGCGACCGTCTGAGCACGGGCAAGCGCGCGCGCTTCCTCCGCCTCGCGGTCGCCCTCGCGTGAAGCCAAACCCACGGCGATGAGGTCGAGTGCGCTGGCAAACGACTCCTTGACCTTCGGCGTAATGATCCGGTCGGCCGTTTCCTCTTCGGGGATGACCGTATCATTGGCGACGACTTCGGTCGTGCTTCCCTTCACCCAGGTATAATCGTTGGTGACAATGATATAGTCGAAGGATGCCGTGCGGCCTTCTACGTCCTTGCCGTCAATACGGAAGAAATAGGCATTCTCGACCTTTTCCTTGGGGGCATGCTTCTCGGCGACGGGTTGCGGAGCGACGACTACCGGTTGCGGAGCAGCCACCACAGGCTGAGGCGCGGGCGTGGCCTCGACGTTTTTGGCGGCCCGGTCGGCGTAAAGGATCGCGCCTTCGACCAGCGCCCCCAGAAAAAGCAGAACCGCGAGGATCCGGAACCAGATTCCGCCGCGACGCTTCTTTTCTTCGTCAGGTTTCTTCCCATCTCCCGCGAAAGGAGGCTGCCCTGAATTCGAATTAACGTCTTTTGCAAGAATATCGGTCATTGAAATGGTCCCCTTTAAACTCGGGACATTCGCCCCGACGCGCCGCAGTGTGGCATGCCACATCGGATGCACCGCTATTATGACGAGATTTCGTCAAATTGGCTTCATCATCCTAGACTTTTGCTAAAGCCCTCGCTCCAAATTAGCACTCACCACTTGACAGTGCTAACAGTTCCGGACTATCTCAGCGGCAGGGTAAACGCGAGCTCATATGCCGCACCCACACATTTTACGATCCAGATTTGTCGTCTGAGGAGGATACACATGTCAGTGAAGTTCCGGCCCCTGCATGACCGCGTCGTCGTGCGCCGTCTCGAAGAAGAAGAGCGCACCAAGGGCGGCATCATTATTCCGGACACGGCTAAGGAAAAGCCTCAGCAGGGCGAAGTGATCGCCGTTGGTCCCGGCGCCCGTAACGAAGAAGGCAAGCTCGTTGCCCTCGACGTGAAGGAAGGCGACCGCGTTCTCTTCGGCAAATGGTCCGGCACCGAAGTCAAGATCGACGGCGAAGACCTTCTGATCATGAAAGAGAGCGACATCCTCGGCATTCTCGAAGGTCACGAAGGCGGCGGCAAGAAGAAGAAAGCCGCGTAGTAACCCGAGACTATCCCTTTCAAAGTTTCACTCTCATTTAAGGAGTCATGACCAATGGCTGCTAAAGACGTACGTTTTGGCCAGGACGCCCGCGAACGCATGATCCGTGGCGTCGATATCCTCGCTGATGCCGTAAAGGTTACGCTCGGCCCGAAAGGCCGCAACGTTGTGCTCGACAAGTCTTTCGGTGCGCCGCGCATCACGAAGGACGGCGTGACGGTCGCGAAGGAAATCGAGCTTGAAGACAAGTTCGAGAACATGGGCGCGCAGATGGTGCGCGAAGTCGCCTCGAAGACGAATGACATCGCTGGCGACGGCACGACCACCGCGACCGTTCTCGCTCAGGCAATCGTGAAGGAAGGCGCCAAGTCCGTCGCCGCCGGCGCGAACCCGATGGACCTCAAGCGCGGCGTCGATATCGCTGTTGCAGCCGTCGTTAAGGATCTTCAGAGCAAGGCGAAGAAGGTCACGTCGTCTTCCGAAGTTGCGCAGGTTGGCACGATCTCCGCTAACGGCGACGTCGAAGTCGGCGCCAAGATTGCCGAAGCGATGGAAAAGGTCGGCAACGAGGGCGTCATCACGGTTGAAGAAAGCAAGTCTCTCGACTTCGAACTCGAAGTCGTCGAAGGCATGCAGTTCGACCGCGGCTATATCTCGCCGTACTTCATCACCGACGCCGAGAAGATGCGCGTCGATCTCGACGATCCGTACATCCTGATCTACGAGAAGAAGCTCTCCAACCTCCAGCCGCTGCTGCCGGTTCTCGAAGCCGTCGTCCAGTCGGCCCGTCCGCTCCTCATCATCTCGGAAGATGTCGAAGGCGAGGCTCTGGCCACGCTCGTCGTCAACAAGCTGCGCGGCGGCCTCAAGGTTGCGGCCGTTAAGGCTCCGGGCTTCGGCGACCGCCGCAAGGCCATGCTGCAGGACATCGCGGTTCTGACGGGCGGCCAGCTCATCTCCGAAGACCTTGGCATCAAGCTTGAGAACGTGAACATCACGATGCTCGGCCGCGCCAAGAAGATCACCATCACGAAGGACGACACGACCATCGTCGATGGCTCCGGCGACCAGAAGGAGATCGAGGCCCGCATCAATCAGATCAAGGCCCAGATCGAAGACACGACCTCCGACTACGACCGTGAGAAGCTCCAGGAGCGTCTTGCGAAGCTCGCGGGCGGCGTCGCGGTGATCCGCGTCGGCGGCGCGACGGAAATCGAAGTGAAGGAAAAGAAGGACCGCGTCGACGACGCGCTCAACGCGACCCGCGCGGCCGTGGAAGAGGGCTTCCTTCCGGGCGGCGGCGTGGCTCTGCTCCGCGCAATCTCCGCGCTTGAAGGCCTCAAGGGCGAGAACGAAGACCAGAAGGCGGGCATCAACATCGTCCGTCGCGCGATCCAGACCCCGATCCGCACCATTGCGGCGAATGCGGGCGAAGACGGCGCGGTTATCGCCGGCAAGGTTCTTGAGAACGGCGACTACAACTTCGGCTACAACGCCGCGACCGGCGAGTATTCGGACCTCGTTGCCGCTGGCGTCATCGACCCGGTGAAGGTGGTTCGCATCGCGCTTCAGGACGCCGCTTCCGTGGCTGGCCTCCTGATCACGACCGAGGCCATGATCGCCGAGAAGCCGAAGAAGGACTCTCCGATGCCGGCGATGCCGGGCGGCGGCATGGACTACTAAGTCCGCGCCAAAGCGATTGAAACACGGAGCCCGCGGCGCAAGTCGCGGGCTTTTTTTAATCCTGCGTTTCCGTAGTGATTTTGCGCATTGCCTGGAAGGCAGGAAAAGCCCGCAGAACCAGCACGGAAGACAAAGGTCGAAGAAACATCACCTGATCGTTAGACCCAATTCCCGAGCACGAAGGATCATAACCAGCGGCGAAGTGTCTCCGATAGCTGTGCGAGGTACGGCTGCCCGTGCCCGCGCGCGATCAAAACCCATGAGGTTCGCCCGTGTCGCAGGACTCCCGTGCCCAGTTCGCCGCCCAGAATCGCAGCGCCCTCGACTGGCTGAGCTTCTTCCTCGCCGACGTGAAGGACGGCGTCGGACCGTTTCTCGCGATCTATCTCACATCCACCCTGAAATGGGACTCGGGCAGCGCTGGCCTCGTCCTTACGATCGCAGGACTGGCAAGCGTCCTCGGACGCGGTCCGGCCGGTGCGTTTGTCGACGCGATCCGCTGGAAACGCGCGCTGATCGCGATCGGCGCCGGAGCTGTCGCTCTCGGGTCGGTCGCGATGGCCATCAGCCCTGGCTTCTGGACGGTGGCCATAGCGCAGGTGCTCATAGGCCTCGCCGAAGCCGTGCTACCGCTGACGCTCACCGCTATAAGCCTCGGCATTGTCGGGCAGCGGGGCTTCCCGCGCCGCGTCGGACGCAACGAGGCGTGGAGTCACTCGGGCAATGTCGTGACCGCGATTCTCGCCGGTGCCGCCGGTTATTTCATCGCGCAGGTTGCGATGCTCTGGACGGTGGCGATCGTGTCCGTTATCGCGGCGTGCGCGGTCTACTGGATCGACGGGCGCGCCATCGACCACGACCTCGCACGCGGCGAAGACAAGCCGGGGCAGGCACCTGAAGCGCTCGGCGTGCTCCTGAGCAATCGGCCGCTGCTGTGGTTTACCGCCGCGATCACGCTGTTTCATTTTGCCAACGCGGCCATGTTGCCGCTCGCTGGGCAGAAGCTAAGCGTTGGACAGCCGGACGAGAGCCCGCTTTTCATGTCGTCCTGCGTGGTGGTCGCACAACTCGTCATGGTGCCGATGGCGCTACTTGTCGGCCGCAAGGCGAATGAGTGGGGGCGAAAACCGTTGTTCCTGGTTGCGTTCGCGGTGCTCCCGCTCCGCGGGCTTCTGTTCGCGCTGGCGGACAATCCGTGGGCTATCGTTGCCATCCAGATCCTCGACGGCATCGGTGCGGGCATCTTCGGCGCCCTGTTCTATATCGTCATAGCAGACTTCACGCGCGGAACGGGCAGGTTCAACGTCACTCAAGGCGTGGCGGCCGCGTGCTGGGGCCTCGGCGCGGCAATGAGCAACGCCGTCGCCGGGCAGATCGTGAACGGCTTCGGATTTTCGGCAGCATTTTTCTTTCTGGCCGCGTGCGCGCTTGGTGCTTTTGCGATTTTCGCGCTCGCAGTTCCAGAATCGCTAGGCTACGAGGCGGAAGGGCCCGAAGCACAGGTATTGGCGGTAACATGACAATACGAACGAAGTTCGCATCATCACCCGCTGACGAAGCAACCCTAGCGATCCACAGGCAGGCGCAGGAGCGCGTCGCGCCAGAGATCGATCCCCACAACCGCGTGTCGCGGGCGCTGTCACACTAACCAAAACGACCCGAAAGCGATGGGGCTTATGACAACCAGATTGAAGCCACGGTCGCTGCTTTCCCCACACGGCCGAAGCTGCATCGGCAGCTCAGAATGTCGCCGCTGAAGTCGGGCAGCTCGCCTATTTCAGCGGTTCTCGGCACGTGGCGGCAGGTGCGCAAGGGCATCGACCGACGCGGCCGAACCATGGGTGGCGTGCATGAGGCCGTCACCGAATAGCATCGTTTTGAACAGCTATGACCTGAACGGACGACCGCGCGCCGGCACCATCGAACCCGGTCGAATTCTCTCCGTCGCTGCTCGATACGGGTCTTTGTCGGCGGTTTCGAGCTGAAGCTTCGCGCGATTTTGATCCGCTCGCATCGGGCGGCATTGCGCTGCTCCATCGCCTCCGGTTTGCGGAAATCGTGCAGAAAAATCAGTAGAACGCGGAACATGCGAAAAGCCGATGAATTACTGGGTGGATGGCGGAGACGGAGGAAGCCATATGCGACTCGCTGTAAGCATTATCCATTTATTGACAATGGCTTACTAAAATACTCCGTAGCATTTTGTGCAGCATTAGGTGTAACAGACAGGCTGCCGCTTACGTCCACGGGCTGAATTGGCTCCCTGTACCGCGGGTCGTCGGCGCGGTGCTGTTCGACGAATTCACGAGCGCTCGCTCGATGCCGATCTCGGGCTGGCGCTAGCGCTCGACTGTCAGCGCGGCCCGCGTGACGACCTTCGCATCCTCCCGATGTCGGCGACGCACCATGGTGCGCGCGTCGCGCGACTTCTCGGCAATGCTTCCGTCCGGATAAAGCCGAAGCAATGGTGTGAAATGTTGGCAACAGTTGCCAAAGCGGGTATCTTTCGACGGAAACAGGAGACACGGCGATGCCTACCCGCAACGTCAGCCTTACACCGGAACAAGACGCCTTCATTGACGAGGTTCTAGAAAAGGGCGAATACCGGAACGCCAGCGAAGCGATGCGTGACGCCATTCGCGCGTTGCAGCAGCGCCGGGCGCTGGAATCTCTTAAGCTCGACAAGCTTCGACTAAGCATTCAGGCAGGCGTCGCGGCCCTCGAACGCGGCGAGTACGATGAGGTCGACGACGCAGACCTCGACGCCTATCTCGATGACCTTGCCGCGTCGACGTCCCGTTGATCCCGCATGGCGCGCTATCGGCTTTCCGAACCGGCTAAGGCCGACATCGCTTCGATCCTTAGGACCAGCGAGGAGCGCCACGGTCGACAGGCCCGCATCCGTTATCGCGCGCTGCTCACTGCCGCGTTGCGGCGCGTCGCCACCGAACCCGACGGCGTTTCGACAGCCAATCGAGACGAGCTGCTTGCCGGAATTCGCAGCTTCCACATTCGCCACAGCCGAACCGAAACCCGCGGGGCGCCGGTCGGCGATCCGGTGCATGTGATTTTCTATCGCGCGGTCGAACCCGGCCTCGTTGAGATCGTCCGCGTGTTGCATGACCGTATGGAGCCAAGCCGGCATGTCGGCCAAGAGATTGAAGAACCAAAGAGGTAACTGGGGAGCGCCGAATAGATGGCGCTCGCCGAAGCCACAAAGCGCGGTAGGCCCGCCATTACAAAGAAATGCGCGACCGATAAGGACCTGGCTTCACTGGGCGATCTCGTCCGCCTGGTGCGCAACAGTTTCGCGCATGGCAACATTACGTTCTCGCAAGGCACGAACAGCGAAATCAAAGCTCTGCGGCAATGGAATACGGATCGCAACAAGAGACGAACATGGGGAAACGATCCTCGCCGTCGATGACGCCCAATCCCTCCGCCGACGCTGTCGGCGTGCCGTATGAGATCTTCCCGCCGCCAGCGAAAGGATTCAATCTCTGGAAAAGCAAGGCCGATTGTGGAGAAGGCTCTTGATCCATCGTATGATAGTGCATAGACAATCATGAGTGCGGCGCTACGGCCCTCGCTCAAATTCCTCCAACCGGTCCGAGCCAATGGTAAATCGATCCATCCGGCCAGTTTCAATGCCCTACCTCCGGTCTAGCGCGCCCCTTGGTGCGGGGCTTCCGGCGCCGCAAATCCACAGCGATGTTTTCATTGCCGACACCGCGAAGATTTTGGGAGACGTGCACATCGCGGAAGGTGCCAGCGTCTGGCATTATGCCGTCGTAAGAGGTGACGCCAACGCCATCCGGATCGGCCGGCGGACAAATATTCAGGATGGCGCAATCATCCATTGCAGGGTGGGCCATCCCGTCAGCATCGGCGATGGGGTTTCCATCGGTCACGGAACCATCCTTCACGGATGCACAATCGCAAATCATTGCCTCATAGGACTTGGCGCGCGACTGCTCGACGGCGTGCGGCTCGCGGAAGACACGCTTGTCGGCGCCGCCGCGCTCGTTCTCCCCGGTGTGGAGTATCCTGCGAATGTCCTTCTTATCGGCGCACCGGCCCGGATTGCCCGCCCGCTCACCGAGGGCGAGCGCCAGGAGATCAGGCTCAATGCCGAGCGCTACGTTTCTCTCAGCAGGGTTTATGAGGCCGCGTAGCTTGCGCCGCGAGTGCGCGCAGCGTCCAATGAAAAAAATGGCGGCGCGGCGCAGGATAGTGCCGCAAAGGGGATCATGTGAGAAAGCGAAATCTGAGCCATTTTCTGACGAAGCCCCAAGGCAGGCTCGAAAACACGAATACGAATATGACATTTTCGATGCCGCGCGAGACCGCCGCGCGTTTGAGGGACGCAGCAGTGGCAAGAGGCACGGATGTGCAGGGGGTCATCGAGCTTGCTGTCAATGAATGGCTTGCGCGGCGGACGGAAATCTCAGAGGCATCGCGATAGCAACGCAGCGCTCAGCGCCCGCTCGCCGACAATCATGAAAGCGGGATTGTTGCTCCGGCGCGGTCTTCAAAGCCTGCGATTCTCAACGTGCCGAGCGACAAGCGGGCTCCTGAAATAATCCCGCCCTTGACCATGGGAGATCAAAAGCGGCGCTCACGGATCTCGGGGCAAAGGTCGAAAGAGGCCGATTGCAGGCTTCGGGCAGATTTCGGAGAGCGCCTGCTGCTGGAGGATGAGCGGCCATTCCGATTTGCAGACAGCGCGCGTGAGAAATGTTTACTTAACCTCGATTAGGAAAGAAAAAGTAACGAATCCATTGCGTGAAAAGTAGCCCATCAAATCCTAGGTGACTGATCACCGTCATAGATATGAAATTGAATAAGAACGGACAATTTTGGATTTCTTGAAGCTATAGACTTAATGAGTATGCGAGAATTTTGTTGCGTTTTTGTCAATCTCTGCCTAAGAGCCTGAAGGCCGACCTGGATATCTTCCTCTTTCGATAAATTTATACTCTCAAGTATCGCATCAACCCAGATATCATCATTTCTGGCTGCGACCGAAAGCATTATGACATCACGAATGTCTTCATTTGTCAGGAACCCATATTGTGCAAGGTCATCACGCAGGGTGCCGAGAGGCGGATGTTTCCACATGCGCACGTCGACGACCTTTTTCCGGCTGTCGATGTTATTTGGTATATGACGGATAACTCTATCGCAATGGCGCTCAAGATTGAGTAATTCGCCAAACAATGCAACTAATAATCTTTTTGACTCGTCCCGCTGTCGGAACCTCTCGACTTGACGAGCCGAAATCAAACTAATTCCTCCACCAATTACCGCGCCCAAAATCCCGATCAGGCCTTGTCCGTAATCCACCGTGAGCGTCCTATAAAATGTATCGGTTAAGCTATTTCGGATAGCAATCAGTTTTGTCAAGTCGGCAACCACCTTGACTTTTCTCTTGGAGAGAATCTTGTCTTGATGTCTAGGCCTACCGGTCATCAAGCGCCAACCGAGGCAGCGCAGCATGACAGAGCTAAACAGTTGGATTACCGGTGATGTATTCACGTCTGGACCCGGGATATCAACGCTTAGGGCGTGGGAACCCTGGGAAGAGACGAGATCAGCGCTTTTCGAAATCCAGAATTCAGATATTGATGACGAGCATCCGGAATGGCGTACAAACTGGATCGCTGGTGTTGCGATGCTGCGAACGACCGGTCACGTTCTACATAAGGTGGATGCTGCTTTGTCTGCGCGCCATAAACGCGTAATCGATGCTGCGTGGCTTTCCTGGAATGCCGACAAGGACGGAAACTGGATTTTCTTCGATTTCATCGAAAGAGAACGCAACAACATTTTGAAAACATTTTCGTTCGGTGCGCAATTGCCAGCAACAGAAGACGGCAGAGTTTTGGCCTATGGAAATACTGGGTTTGACGCGACGCAGCTCTTTCGAGAGGCCGTATATTGGTGGCGTTACCAGCTTCGCATGATCGAGAGCCAATTGCGCTAAGACGAATCGGAACATCTCTCCTAGCAGCAAGGCCTCGACTATAATCTATTTTGCTTGCGGGGGCACGGAGGCCGCATTCAAAGCCAAAGCTGCCCACATATGCTCATTTCGAGTATTTCCGGATTCGACCCTGAAGACTCCTTTGCAAGGCGGAGCGTCGGCTCCGCCCGCCACCATTTAAATGTCGACCTGCTCGGAGATCGCAAGCGCGTCATCAACCTCGACGCCAAGATACCGGACCGTGCTTTCGATCTTTGTATGACCGAGGAGAAGCTGCACGGCGCGCAGGTTGCCGGTCTTCCGGTAGATCAGTGTGGCTTTGGTCCGTCGCAGGGAATGCGTGCCGAAGAGGCTGGCGTCAAGCCCAACCATGGCGACAAGCCCAACCATGGCGACCCAGGTCGAGACAAGACGCGCATATTGTCTCGTGGTGAGGCTCCTTTCTTCGCCGCGCCGGCCGCCGAACAGGAAGTAGCCAGGCTTCCTTTGCGTCACGCGCAGATACTCATCGACTGACTGTCGCGTCTGCTCGGTGATCTCGAAGCGTACGGGACGCCCTGTTTTTCGTTGCCGGACAGTCGCTCGCTCGACGGCGTATCCGTGCGGTGCGACATCCTCCACCTTGAGGGCAACCACATCGCAGCCTCGAAGCTTGCTATCGATCGCGAGATTGAATAGCGCCAAGTCGCGGGTTCGGCGTTGGAGTTGAAGTCGGGTTCGGATGGCCCAGACGTGTTTTGGCTGCAGGGGCGGCTTTGGTCCGACAAGCTTGCCCTTGTTCCAGGGGCGGCGCGATGCGCCACTCGCGTTGACGCTTTGACCTGTACTCATGGTCTCTCTCCATTTTGGGTGCGAGACTTGAGAGTGCCATGCCTATGCCGCCGATGAGATCGGGCAGTGAAGAAACCGGCCGTTAGCTTCCGGCGCCAGCCAGATGCCGATCGCGATGCCGGTCAAGATCGAGAACAGGATGGCGAGAACGATCGACCCGAGCCAGGTCATGCGTCTCGCATCCCTGGCTGTGAGTTCGATCTTGGCGCGCTCGGCGGCGGCGGTGCCCGACAAGGCGTCCGTCAACTCAACCGTGGAAGACCGAACGGTTTTGGCCACGTAGTCGGCGGCGGCCGTGATGAGGCCTTCGCCGGTTGTTTTTGCCGAAGCCGCCGCGCGCTCCATCGCATCGAGAGAGGTGTCGCGCTCAGCCTTGAGGATCGCATCGGCCTTCTCCAGATAGCGATCGGTGACAAGCTCAAGAAGCGTGAGCACCACAAACAACGGGTCGCCTGGCGCCAAGATGATCCTGTGGCGCTTGGCGACCTCGCCGATGAGCCGATGGATTTCCGCCTCCGGGTCCGGCTCAGAGGGCGATGATGGAGGAAAGCTGTCCATTCACTTCCCGTTCGACGAGCTGCAGGCGGGCCTTCGCCATGATGGTGAAGTCTTGCGACTCCCGTACTTCGGCAAACGACAAGCCGGCCGACATCATCTTTTTGACGTCGACGCCGAAGGTGTCCTTTTCGCTGAAGGTGTGATCGGCAAGATGCACGATGGCCGAGATGCGCCCGGCGGAATTTCTATAGATTTGGAGGTCTTCGAACCTGCGGCCGACAGGCACCACGGGGCCGAAATGATCGTTGATCCACACGACAATCTCGACAGAAGGTGGCGTCTGGGCGGCAATGGCTTCGAGATTGGCGCTCGTTTCGCGGAAGGTCGAGCCGCCGGTCAAGATAATGTGGGCGACGAGCCTCTTGTCGGCGGAGCGGACGTGCTCGGGGACCTTGTTCTTCAGGAGATAGCGGTTCAGCTCAACGAAGGCTGATGCGCCGGTGTCGATGACGAAATTCGCGTCGGTCGTGAGAAACTCCTCGGTGATGTCATCGAAAACGCGAGGGTTGATGGCATCGCCCTCCATGAGCTGGACACGCTTAACGCCAAGCGCGTGAAAGCTTGAAAACGACGCCGAGGTGGCATCGGCGTCGATGGCGATCACGGGCAGGCCCGCGGCCTGATAGGCTTGCACCAGTAGCACCGCGTGATGGGACTTGCCGACGCCGCCCTTGCTGTTCAAGAACAGATTGACCGCGCGCCGTGACTGCGAACCGTTCTCCATGCGAAGATCTCCTTCAGTCGTATTTTTTCCTGTAGGCGTCCATGGGATCGAAGTGAAACGTCCGCTCTTCGGGCGGTCCGAC
The DNA here is from genome assembly GCF_000166055.1 of Rhodomicrobium vannielii ATCC 17100. Classification (NCBI taxonomy): domain Bacteria; kingdom Pseudomonadati; phylum Pseudomonadota; class Alphaproteobacteria; order Hyphomicrobiales; family Hyphomicrobiaceae; genus Rhodomicrobium; species Rhodomicrobium vannielii. The sequence continues at coordinate 3,095,020 of NC_014664.1, read as the reverse complement.
ATAAAGGGGCGTTCGAGGCCTGCCGTGGGCAGGAGGCGAAGGGCTCGCAGCCCCAAGGCCTGGAAGCCCAACCGGGGCAGCGTCAGAGGCCTGGTCGCGGTATTCGCGGACCAGGCGGATGAACTGCCGGTAGCTGACGCCTAAGCGGGTCTTGTGCTTCGCGTAGATGCGCGACATTGGCGCCTTGCGGGTCAACTCGCCGGCAATTTCCGGAAGCAGCGCGGTGAACGCGATGCGCCCGTCGCCCCATTTTGCCCGTGGCTTCTCTCCTCGCTTCTCATCCTCTATCATGGTTTATAGACTATCACACGCCACCCTCAAACTCAAACGTCGCAAAAGGACGAAGATCGTCAGACATGGACGAAGTCCGCCGAAGATCGCCAAACTTCGCCGGGCCTTTGCGTCACAGATGGACAAAGACCGCCAAAGATGGACGGAGGCGGTCAAAGAAGGACAGAGACCGCCAAGGAGCGACAGAGATCGTCAGTGGTGGACGGAAGGTTTGGATGGCAAGATGTGTGATGTGGGCCTACATCGGCGAAGCCGATGCCCCCATCACGCCGTTCCTTACTCGCTTCGCTCGACGGAAGCGCGGTCTCTTGTCGAGACCGCCGCCAGAGGACTAACATGCGAGCATGGCGCATCAAATCCCGTTCGAGCCGCGAGACCGCACGCGTCCGCTGAAGACTTTTGTCAGTCCCAAAGAGCGCGTGGCGATCGAGACAAGAGCACAAGCCGCGGGCCTCTCGGTCTCGGCCTATCTGCGCGCGGCAGCCCTCGGCGCCAGGCTCACATCCGTCCACGACCAAAAGGCGATCCTCGCGCTGTTGCAGGTGAATGCCGATCAGGGCCGGCTTGGCGGTCTCTTGAAGCTCTGGCTTGTATCGCGAGCCGGCGTGGGAGCGGGGCCAGGCGAAGTCCGCCGCCTGCTGCATGACATCGAGACCGTGCAAATTCAGCTTCGCGCCCTTATTGATCGTCTATAAACTATGCGCTAAAGAGGTGGCGACGGGGATCACGCCATGGCGCGGCGGAAGAGCGGTTTCAGTGTGTTCGGGCAGCTTTCTTTTCTCGGCTTGTTCGAGCGGAAGGAGGAGGAGACACGAGATGAGCCCCAAGGTTTGAAGGACGAAGACCGCCTTGCAAAAGGCGTAACGGCGGAACCCAGCACTCAAGATGATGAAAGAGGCCATGAGGATCGAGAGCAAATTCGCGACCCGGCGCAAGGGCTACCTGGCGCAGAGCCATCCCGCGCTGTACGCGGAGCTGGAGAAGACGGGGCAGTTGAACCAGCATCTGGACGAGATCGGCCGGCAAGCCCGCCAGATGATGGAGCGGATCTTCGAAGAGAAGAAGCCCGAGATCGAGGCGATCAAGGACGCAGAGGAGGGGGAGATCAAGGAGACGCAAGCCTGGCTGATGGCCGAAGAGATCGCGCTCCACGAGGTGGTTCTGACGCTTTAACTTCCTCCGCCGTCGCGATCAGTGAGCGAGCGCGGCGCAATTACGCCATTACGGCCGCCGATGCGATCGGCCAGGGTACGCCGAAGGAGAAGGTTCGCGCCAATATCGAAGCGATCCGCATCCTCAAATCCCTCGAAGAGGACGCGCGCGAGCCGACCTCGGACGAAAAACAAGGCCTCGTTCGCTATACGGGCTGGGGCGCTTTTGCCCAGGCGATCTTTGACAAGAACCCCTACAGCCAGGCGGCCAGGATTTGGGCTGCGGAACGCGCCGAACTGCAGGACCTGCTCACAGCCGAAGAATGGGCTTCGGCCAGGGCGTCGACGCTGAACGCCCATTTCACCTCCGAAGCCGTTATCAAGGGCGTCTGGAGCGCTGTCGAGGGCTTTGGCTTTGATGGCGGCCGGGCTCTCGAACCGGCCGTGGGCGTCGGCCATTTCATCGGACTTGTTCCTGAGGGGCTTCGGGCCTGTACCGCCTGGAGTGCCGTCGAACTCGACCGGCTTTCGGGCCGCATCGCCAAGACGCTCTATCCCGGCGCCGATGTTCGGATCGAGGGCTTCGAAGACAGCCGCTGGCCGCAAGGCTATTTCGATCTCGCCATCTCGAACGTGCCGTTCGGCAATTACGGGGTGCGCGACGCGAAGCTTCGCCACCTTTCCATTCACGATTATTTCTTTGTGAAAGCGCTCGACAAGGTCCGGCCAGGTGGGCTCGTCGTGTTCATCACCTCGCTTTATACGCTCGACAAGAAGGCCGATGCCGCCCGTCGCGAGATGGCGCGCCGGGCCGACTTCCTCGGCGCGATCCGGCTGCCAGGCGGCGACAAGGGCGCGTTCAAGGCCAATGCCGGAACGGAGGTCACCGCCGATATTGTGTTCCTGCGCCGCCGCGCCGAGGGGGAAGAGCCAGGCGGCCCAGACTGGCTCGACCTCAAAGCCATCGAGACACCAGACGGCCCGATCGAGATCAACCGCTATTTTGCCGACCATCCCGCCATGATGCTGGGCGAGATGCGTCTCGAGCGCGCCATGTATGCGAGCCCGACGCCTGTCCTGATCGGCCAGAGCACGCCGGACGAGCTCAAAACGCAAATTGAACAGGCGGCGCGCGCACTTCCCAAGGACGCCTATCGCGTCCGCGGCGACAAGCCGGTGCGGTTGATCCCGGTCGTCGACGCGAGCCTTCAGAAGGAAGGCGCGTATTTCATCGAGGCCGGCAAGGTCCACCAGCGCGTCGCCGGCATCGCCGAAGAGCAGGCGCTCAGCGCCATGGACCGCGCCAAACTCGTCGCCCTCATCGAGATGCGCGACATGGTCAACACGCTCCTGAAGCCGCAAGCAGCGTCTTCGGCCGGCGAGCGCGACGCGCTGAGAGCGCGGCTCAACGCGGCCTATGACCGCTTTGTCGCGCGCCACGGCCCGATCAACCGCACCATCCAGACGGTCACGAACCGGTTCAAGAAGGATGGCACGCCCGTTGTGTTAAGGCGCATGCCGAACTTCGCGGCCTTTCGCGATGACCCCGACGCTTTCAAAGTCGCAGCACTTGAGGATTATGACGAGAGAGAGGACACCGCGGCGAAGACCGCCATCTTCAGCCGTGACATCATCCGGGAAGCGCCACAGCCTGAGATCAAAAGTGCTGCCGACGCGCTCGCCGTCTCCCTCAATGAAACCGGCCGCGTGGACCTGGCGCTGATCGCCAAAAGTCTGAATACGAGCGAGGAGGAAGCGAAAGACGCGCTCGATGGCGCCATCTGGCTCGATCCTGCGGGCGATGTCTGGCGCACCTCGGCCGATTATCTGTCGGGCGATGTCGTCCAGAAGCTCGACGACGCCCGTGTCGCGGCGAAGGATGACGAGCGCTACGGCAAGAACATCGAGGCGCTCGAATGCGTCCAGCCCGCCCCGCTCACGCGCGTCGATATCCGCATCCTCTGTGGCGCGCCCTGGGTGCCGCCCGAGATTTACCGGGCCTTTCTCGCTGAGGCGCTGAGCGTGCCGGCCGAGGCGCTGATCCTGAACGACGTCTCGAAGAAATGGCAGTTCACGACGAAGCCGGAGATTCCGGCCTCGACCGAGGCGCAATATGGTACGTCGCGCGCCAGAGCCTTCGACATCATCCTGGCGGCGCTCAACAATGGCGAAATCCGCATCTTCGATCCAGGACCCGCCGCCGATAGCCCGCCGACTTACAACGCATCCGCCTCGGAAGAAGCCAACGCGAAAGTTGGCGCCATCCGCGAGCTCTTCTCAGGCTCGCCCGAGACCGGCATCGAAGGCTGGGTTTGGCAGGATGAGGAACGGGCGCGGCAGCTCGAAGAGCTCTACAATCTCCGCTTCAACCGCCTGGTGCCGACCGTCTATGACGGGGCGCATCAGACCATGCCGGGCCTTGCCCGCTTCATCAATGCAGGCCCCGACCAAGAGCCTCGGCCCTTCCGGCTGCACTCGCATCAGCTGAACGCCATCTGGCGCGTGGTCTCGAGCGGCAACACGCTCATCGACCATGCGGTGGGCGCCGGCAAGACCTTCACCATGATCGGCGCCGGCCAGGAGCAGCGCCGTCTCGGGCTGATCCGCCGACCCATGTATGTCGTGCCCAATCACATGCTGGAGCAGTTTGCCCGCGAGTTCCTGCAAGCCTATCCCGCCGCCGAGATCCTCGTCGCCGACAAGGAGGTCATGTCGAAGGACAAGCGCCGCGCGTTCAGCGCGCGCATGGCTGCTGGCGCCCATGACGCGATCATCATCACCCACGATGCCTTCGGGCGCATCCGCATGTCGGACGCAGCCTATGAGCGCTTCATTCGCGATGAGCTCGATGGCTTGAGAGATTTCAAAGCCAAGGCAGAAGCCGATGAAGGACGCGGATCGCCCACCGTCAAGGAGTTGGAGAAGGCGGCGAGACGGCTCGAAGCCAAGCTCGACAAGCTTCTCAATCAGGAGCGAAAAGACGACGGCATCACCTTCGAGGAGTTGGGCGTCGATTTTCTGTTTGTCGACGAGGCCCATGCCTTCAAGAACCTCGCCTTTCGCACGCGGCACACCCGCGTGAAGGGGCTTTCCGGCACGGAATCCCAGCGCGCGACCGATCTCTATCTGAAAATCCGTTCTCTGGAGGAACAGCGGCCAGGCCGCGCGGCGGTGTTCGCCACCGGAACGCCCGTCTCGAACACTATCGCCGAAATGTACACCATGCAGCGCTATTTGCAGGGAAGGCTGCTTGCCGATTACGACATCGATGAATTCGATGCCTGGGCCGCCACCTTCGGCGACATCGTGACCGAGGTCGAGCTTGCGCCTTCGGGCCGCGGCTTCCGCACCACGCGGTCGTTTTCGAAGTTCGTGAACATCCCCGAGCTGATCGCGCTTTACAGCCGCGTCGCCGACACGCAAACGCCCGAGATGCTGAATCTGCCCCGCCCAAAGCTCAAAGCCGGCCAGGTGACCGTCGTCGAAGCGGAGCTCTCGGAGCGCGAGCTTCACATGATGGACGAGCTTGTGCAACGCGCCGAAGCTATCAAGGGCAAGCGCTCTGAGGCAGGCGGCGACAACATGCTGAAGATCCTCGGCGAGGGCTTGCGGCTTGCGACCGATATTCGCCTGCTCGACGCGCAAGCGCCCATCAACCCGCACGGCAAGACGGTCGCTGCGGTGGAGCGCATCGCGCAGATCTGGAAGGAGGGGACAAGGCCGGGACTCTGTCAGATCGTGTTTCTCGATATGGGCGTGCCGAATTCCAAAGCGGGTATGAAAGCGCCGTCTGCCGTCGACGAGGCGTTCGGCGAGGACGCGGACGACAATGAAGCCGCCCTTCCCAACGAGATCGGCTCCTCCTTCAATCTCTACGAGGATCTGCGCGCGCGGCTTGTCCAAAAAGGCATCCCCCGCGAGGAGATCGCCTTCATCCACGAGGCTGACAACGACATCAAGAAGGCACGGCTGTTTGCCGCCGTTCGCGAGGCGCAGGTGCGCATCCTGATCGGCTCCACCGCCAAAATGGGTGTCGGCACCAACGTGCAGCGCCAGCTTGTCGCCATGCACCATCTCGACGCGCCCTGGCGGCCCGCCGATGTCGAGCAGCGCGATGGGCGCATCTTGAGGCAGGGGAACCTCAACTCCGAAGTCGAGATCATCCGCTACGTTACGCTGCGCAGCCTCGACGCCTATCGCTGGCAGACGCTGACCAGGAAGGCGAATTTCATCGCGCAATTGCGGGCCGGCGCGCGCGGGGTCAGGACCGCAGAGGACATCGATTCCCCGCTTCCGGAAGCGGCCATGATCAAGGCGGCGGCCACCGGCAATCCGCTCATCATCGAGCACGCGGAGCTGTCCAAGGAGCTGCGCGAGCTTGAGGCGGCAAAACGAGGCCAGGAGCGCTCCGTCCTTGCCGCGAAATCGGCCTATGCGCGGCTCACCTCCAAGATCGCCGCTCACGAGACGGCGATCGCTGGCCTTGGCGCCGACGCCGAGCAGGTCCGCGCATCCGAAACAGCGGCGTTCCTGCTCACTATCGGCGACCGACGGTTCTCGGAACGCAAAGCGGCGGGCGAAGCGTTGAAGGCGATCATCCTCTCGAAGGCGACGCTTGCTGCCGGCCAGCCTCAAAAAGCTGCCCTTCAGGCGCGCCTGCGAGGGTTCCTGCTCGAAGCCTATGTTCGCTCTGGCGCGAACGGTCTCTCCTACACCATCGAGATTGAACGAGAGAGGGGCTACGCCAAACAGGATTCCTATCTGTTGAGCGACGAAATCGATCCGGCTGGCCTCCTGCGCCGCTTCGAAAACTGCATCAAGCAAGTCCCAGCCGTGCTGGCAGCCGAAGAGCAGGGGTTGACCAAGGCCAGGGCCGATCTCCCAAGGCTCGAGCGCCAGTTGACGGCGACCGGGTTCGCCCGCGCCGATCGTCTCAACAACGCTAAAGCCCGGATCGCGGACATCGAGAAGGCCCTGCAGCCGGCGGCGCACGGGGCGGCGAAGAACGGTGAAAGCACTGCGGTTCAAGGGGACACACCTGCTCATGCAGCGAGGTGGTCATCGGTATCGAGCTTGGCCGGGCTGGAATACAGTCCACCAAGTCAGCGGGCCAAGATCGCGCTCCTGGAAGCCGAGTTCAGTGAAACGCAAGCTCGGCAAAACGGCCGTGGGCGATCGTAGTCCGAGACGGCGTATGGTCATTTTCGGCCTCAAGTGTCGATTTTGGCGCCGATCTCTACGATTCCGCTTTGTTGGACAGCGGTAGGAATTGCCGCCAATCGCCAGAAGCGTCAGCGGGGCTTTAATGAGCGCGGCGCCCTCGAGTGGTAGTTAGATAGATATCCGCCGTCGGATCGCCAGGCGAGCTAGGCGGCTTTCGGCGTGGCCGGCGACGCCGAGCGGTGCCGGTCCCTAACTTCTCTCTTTGGGCTTGGGGCGCTGTGAGCAGTGCTTAAGGTTTTGGAAGGAAGTATATAGACCTTGCGCCAGTTCGAAATCCGGCGAAAGACTGCGCCTTGAATCGCATCTCGATCATGCGGCAACGAAGAGGCAGCGGTGGCGGTCAAAAAATCTCAGATTTATAGCTCTCTCTGGCAAAGCTGCGACAAGCTCCGCGGCGGCATGGATGCCTCGCAATACAAGGACTACATCCTGGTCCTCCTGTTCGTGAAATACGTCTCCGATCGCTACGCAGGCGATCCGAACGCCGTGATCGTCGTTCCGGAGGGCGGCAGCTTCGCCGATATGGTGAAGCTTCGAGGTGATAAGGAAATCGGCGACAGGATCAACAAAATCATCGCCAAATTGGCGGAGGCCAACGGTCTGAAGGGCGTCATTGACGTCGCCAACTTCAACGATCCCGATAAGCTCGGTGACGGCAAGGAGATGATTGATCGCCTAAGCGATCTCATCGCTATTTTCGACCGGCCAGAGCTGAATTTTCGAAAGAACCGGGCTGATGGCGACGACATTCTTGGCGATGCCTACGAATACCTTATGCGCCATTTCGCGACCGAATCCGGCAAGAGCAAGGGGCAGTTCTACACGCCGGCGGAAGTGTCCCGCATCATCGCCAAGGTGATCGGCATCCGCCACGCGAAAAGCGTTTCTCAGACGCTTTACGACCCCACCTGTGGTTCTGGCTCTCTCCTTCTCAAAGCGCGCTCGGAATCGCCCGTCGGGATCACGGTTTACGGCCAAGAGAAAGACGTCGCGACGCGCGCGCTCGCGAAGATGAACATGGTGCTGCATGATTGTCCTGACGCCGATATTGTGCGGGATAACACGCTCTCATCGCCATATTTTCGCGAAAAGGATCAGAGCCTCAAGAGATTCGACTTTGTCGTCGCCAATCCGCCGTTTTCGGACAAGGCTTGGACGACCGGCGTCTCACTCGGAAGTGACGATCCCGACGGACGCTTTGAGTACGGGACGCCGCCCGCGAAGAATGGCGACTACGCTTATCTCCTCCATGTGATTGCATCGCTCAAGAGCACGGGCAAGGGCGCGATCATTCTGCCCCACGGTGTCCTGTTTCGCGGAAACGCTGAAGCGGAGATCCGCAAGAACATCATCGCGAAGGGGTTCATCAAGGGCATCATTGGCCTGCCGGCGAACCTGTTCTATGGCACCGGCATTCCGGCTTGCATCATCGTTCTCGACAAAGAGAACGCGGATCGCCGCACCGGTATCTTCATGATCGACGCCTCGAAGGGCTTCGTGAAGGACGGCAACAAGAACCGGCTTCGCGCTCAGGACATTCACAAGATCGTCGATGCGTTCACGAAGCAGATCGAGATCGAGAAATTCTCCCGGCTGGTTCCGCTTTCGGAAATTGTGAAGAACGACTTCAATCTCAACATACCCCGTTATATCGACAGCTCCGAGCCGGAAGACCTGCAAGACATCGCGGCGCACCTTTTGGGCGGCATTCCAGAGCGCGATGTCGACGCCCTCAGCTCCTATTGGGGCGTCCTGCCCGACCTCCGGCGGGAGCTTTTCGGTCCCGGCCCTCGTCCGGGCGCCTGCGCGCCAAAGGTGGAAGCCTCCGGCGTCAAGCCGGCCATCCTGGAGCATAAGGACTTCGGCCGCTTTTCGGCGACGGTTTTGGAAGCATTTGCGTCGTGGCGGCGCCAGCATGCCGAGCGCCTGAAAGGCTTGAGCGCGGAAGACCATCCGAAACAGGTCATCGAGGTGATCGCCGAGGACTTGCTCGCGCGGTTCGCGACTATCCCGATCCTGGACGCTTACGACATTTACCAGCATCTCATGTCCTTTTGGGAAGAGACGATGCATGACGACGCTTCCCTGATTGTGCAGGACCGCTGGGAGGCGGGCCGCACGCTCCGGGAGCTTCACAAGAACAGCGAAGGCAAGTTTACGGAGACGCCCGACCTCGCTATTGGCAAGAAGCGGCTGAAGGCCGAGCTTATTCCGCCGAACCTTATCGTGGCGCGTTTCTTCGCGGACAAGCTCGCGGACGTGGAAGCGAAGGAAGCCGCCGCCGAGGAGCTTCGTCGCGCATTCGAGGAACTGGACGAAGAGCAGGGCGGAGAAGACGGCCTTCTTTTCGAGGGCAAGAACGAGAAGGGCAAGCTCACCGCCGCCGGCATCAAGGCGCGGCTGAAGGACATCAGGCGCGATCCGGAAGCAGCCGAAGAAAGGGAAGCGCTTGAGAAGTGCCTGCGCCTGATCGAGGAAGAGGCTGAGGCTTCCAGGGCGGCGAAAGAGGCGAGGCTCGCGCTCGACGTCAAAACCGCGGCGAAGTATCCGGCGCTGACCGAAGCCGAGATCAAGGCGCTGATCGTCGACGACAAATGGATGGCGGCGCTCGACCGCGACATTCATGGCGAACTCGACCGCGTCGGCCAAACCCTCGCCGGTCGCATCAAGCTGCTCGCCGAACGCTACGCCGCGCCGCTGCCGCAATTGGCCGAGGAAGCCGAAGCTATCGGCGCGCGCGTTGAGGAGCATCTCAGGAAAATGGGCTTCGCGTGGCGGCGCGAAGCGCTGAAAACCGCCGCGGAATGACATGGACACCACCATCCCCCTTCTGCCGCTGCCCTTCGAGGTGGAAACAAAGCCGGTCCTGAAAAGCCTTGCGCGTGCTCACCGGGCGCTGGCCGAACTGAAAGGCACGGCGGGGATCGTGCCGAACGAGACCATCCTCATCAGCACGCTGTCGCTGCAGGAAGCGAAAGACAGCTCCGCCATCGAGAACATCGTCACAACCGAAGACGACCTCTATCGCAGCGACGCCGCCAAGTCCCAATTCGCGAGCCTCGCCGCGAAGGAGGTCCACGCCTACGCGCGGGCGCTGCGCGAAGGCTTCGAGCGCGTCCGCCAGACCGGGCTCATCACGAACAACGACATCCTGCAAATCCAGGCGACGCTCGAAGCCAACCAGGCCGGCTTCCGCAAGCTGCCCGGCACAGCGCTCAAGAACGAACAGACCGGCGAGACGGTATTCACGCCGCCGCAAAGCCACGCCGAGATCGTCGCGCTCATGGACAATCTGGAGCGCTTCATCAACGACGACGACGTCGCCGGCCTCGACCCGCTCGTCAAGATGGCCGTCATTCACCACCGCTTCGAGACCATCCACCCCTTCTACGACGGCAATGGGCGCACCGGCCGCATCCTCAACATCCTCTATCTCGTGAAGGCGGGCCTGCTGGGGACCCCCATCCTCTATCTGTCCCGCTACATCAATCAGAACAAGCCGGAATATTACCGGCTGCTGCAAGCCGTGCGCGACCGCGACGCGTGGGAGGAATGGGTGCTGTTCGTGCTCGCCGGCGTCGAGCAGACCTCCCGGCAAACCACGGCCCTCGTCTTCGGCGTGCGCGACCTGATGCTGCGTCATAAGAACCGGATGCGCGGCGAACTCCCCCGTATCTACAGCCAGGACTTGCTGAACAATCTGTTCCGCCACCCTTACACGAAGATCGAGTTTGTGATGGCCGACCTTGGCGTGCATCGCAACACCGCCACGCGCTATCTGGAAGCGCTGGCCGGAATTGGTCTTGTGACAAAACATAAAATCGGCAAGGAAAACTACTTTTTGAATGACGATCTATTCAACCTGTTCCTCAGCGTTGGCGAGCGCAGCCAGAGCGCGACATGACAGCAACATGCACAAGAAAACGGCCTTTTCGGTGCGTATGGGCGGCGAGATGCACAGGAAAACGGTTTTGTTTGTGCATGAGCGCTAAGACCAGGAAAACGGAGATCGCTCTACCCACGGAGGGACGCACATGGCCAGGAAACGGCGGTTCCTGGTGCCTTTCGCGAAGCTCATTCACCGAGAAGGCTCGTTTCTTGTGCGCATCCCGACTGACATTCACGGCGGTTTTCATGGAGAGGTCTTCGAGCGCTGCCGTCGGGGCGACCGCTAACATCTTTACGCAAGGGGCAGCGGCATGACTGTCAAGCCAGGTTACAAACAAACCGAGGTGGGCATCATTCCTAATGAATGGCAGGTGACCACTGCGGCGAATATTTGTGAATTAGTTGTAGATTGTAAGAATAGGACACCGCCACTCTGCAATGATGAATCTTTTGCCGTCGTAAGAACACCTAACGTGCGCGATGGCCAGTTTGTCCGCGAAGATCTGCGCTATACAGATCTGTCTTCATTTATAAAATGGACTGAAAGAGCAACTCCTCGAACAGGCGACATTTTCATAACTCGCGAGGCTCCGCTCGGGGAAGTTTGCATGGCTCCGTCAGATCTAAAAGTCTGCCTGGGCCAAAGGATGATGATGTATCGGCCGGATACCGTGAATGTCACAAGTTCGTTCTTGCTTTACGCTTTGCTTTCGGAGCAAGTCCGCAAAAATCTTCTAGAAAAAGTAGGTGGCTCTACTGTAGGACATGCCAAAGTAGACGATATCCGCTTTCTGACGGTACCGCTGCCGTCGATGGAGGAGCAGCGGGCGATTGCGGCGGCGCTTTCCGATGCGGATGAGTGGATCGCGAGACTGGACCGGCTCATCGCCAAGAAGCGCGATATCAAACAGGCCGCGATGCAGCAGCTCCTCACCGGCAAAACCCGCCTCCCTGGCTTCAAAGGGGCTTGGACGATCGCAACTTTGCGAGATGTGTGCGGATTTGAGAATGGTGATAGAGGGGGCAATTACCCCTCGAAGGCGGATTTCACGGAAGGCGGTTATGCTTTCATAAATGCCGGTCACGTTCGCGATGGGAAAATAGACAAACGGTCACTCGACTTTATAACCAAAGAAAAATACGATTCCTTGGGAGGCGGAAAGTTCTTTCCTGGAGATATTCTTTTCTGCTTGCGTGGATCACTCGGTAAATTTGGCGTGGTAGACGGAGACTCCGGTGCAGGTGCCATAGCCTCATCTTTGATAATTGTCCGGCCGAGAGCGAATGTCTCGCCGCGCTTTCTCGTCTCTTATTTCAAATCGGACCTCTGCAAAAAAATGATTGAGAAATGGGCGGGAGGCGCTGCCCAGCCGAATCTTGGGGGGCAAGACCTTGCTCGGTTTCAGATTTACTTGCCGCCTACGTTTGAGGAGCAAGATGCAATTGGATCGGCAATCTCCGACACAGATGCCGAGATCGACCAGCTCGAAGCCAAGCGCGACAAAGCGCGATCCATCAAGCAAGGCATGATGCAGGAGCTGCTGACGGGGAGGGTTCGGCTGATATGAGCGCGCCCCTTTCATCCCGTCCCCTCGGCCAGCCAGAAAGCGCCACGCAGGCCCGCGTTATCGCCTTGCTGCGCGACACGCTCGGCTATGACTATCTCGGCAATTGGAAGGATCGCGACGGCAATCGCAACGTTGAGGAGGGGCTGCTGCGCACCTTCTTGCGGCGCACGCGCCCCGGCGACGATCCCCTCATCGCGCGCGCCATCGCGGAATTTCAGCGTGTGGCGGGCGACCAGTCCCGAAGTCTCTACGACGTGAACAAATCCGTCTACGAGCTGCTGCGCTATGGCGTGAAAGTCGCACCCGCCGCCGGCGAGAACCACGAAACCGTCTGGCTCATCGATTGGAAGAACCCGGCCGCCAACCATTTCGCCGTCGCCGAGGAAGTGACCGTGAAGGGCTTCGACGCCAAGGCCGCCACGAAGCGGCCGGACATCGTGCTCTATGTGAACGGCATCGCGCTCGGCGTCCTGGAATTGAAGCGCTCCACAAAGTCGATGGCCGAGGGCATCCGCCAGAACCTCGACAACCAGAAGAAGCAGTTCATCCGCCCCTTCTTCACGACCATGCAGCTCGTCATGGCTGGGAACGACACCGAGGGCCTGCGCTACGGGACCATTGAGACGACCGAGCGCTATTACCTCGCCTGGAAGGAAGACAGCGCCATCGAGAACCCGCTCGACCGCGCGCTGAGCCAGCTCTGCCATAAGGCCCGCTTCCTCGAACTCCTGCACGATTTCATCGTGTTCGATTCCGGGACCAAGAAGACCTGCCGGCACAATCAATATTTCGGCGTGCGCGCCGCGCAAAAGCGCGTCAGAGCGCGCGAGGGCGGCATCATCTGGCACACGCAAGGCTCCGGCAAAAGCCTCACCATGGTGTGGCTCGCGAAGTGGATCCGCGAGAATGTGACGGGCGCGCGCGTCGCGATCATCACCGACCGTACGGAACTCGACGAGCAGATCGAGAAGGTTTTCGTCGGCGTCCAGGAGAAGATTTATAGAACGACGAGCGGCGCGGACCTCATCGCCAAGCTCGCCGACACGACGCCATGGCTGATGTGCTCGCTCATCCACAAATTCGGCGTGGCCGACGACGCCGACATCGCCGAATACGTCACAGAACTCACCACGGCGGTAAGCCCCGGCTTCAAGCCGCAGGGCGACATCTACGTCTTCGTCGACGAATGTCACCGGACCCAATCCGGGCAGCTCCACGATGCGATGAAGGCCATCCTGCCGGACGCGATGTTCATCGGCTTTACGGGGACGCCGCTATTGAAGGCCGATAAGGCGACAAGCCTGGAGAAATTCGGAACCTACATCCACACCTACAAGTTCGATGAAGCAGTCGCCGACCGTGTCGTGCTCGATCTGCGCTATGAGGCGCGCGATATCGATCAAAGTATCTCATCGCCGGACAAGATCGACCAATGGTTCGAGGCGAAGACAAAGGGGCTGACCAACTTCGCGAAGGCGCAGCTCAAACAGCGCTGGGGCACGCTTCAAAAGGTGATGTCGAGCCAGTCCAGGCTGGAAAAGATCGTCGCCGACATCCTCATGGACATGAACACCAAGGACCGCCTCGTCAGCGGCCGCGGCAACGCCATGATCGTCTCGGGCAGCATCTATCAGGCGTGCAAGCTCTATCAGCTGTTTGAGGAAACCGAGCTGGCCGGCAAGTGCGCCATCATCACATCCTATAGGCCCGCGATTGCCGACACAAAGGGCGAGACGACGGGCGAGGGGCTGACGGAGCGCCTGCAGAAGTACGAGATCTACAACCGAATGCTCAACGGCAAGACGCCCGAAAAATTCGAGACGGAGGTGAAGAAGAAGTTCGTCGACGAGCCGGGACAAATGAAGCTGCTCATCGTCGTCGATAAGCTTCTCACCGGGTTCGACGCGCCGCCGGCGACCTATCTCTACATCGACAAGCACATGCAGGATCACGGCCTCTTCCAGGCCATTTGCCGGGTTAACCGCCTCGATGGCGACGACAAGGATTACGGCTACATCGTCGACTACAAAGACCTGTTCAAGAGCCTGGAAGGCTCGATCAAGGACTACGCGTCCGGCGCCTTCGACGCCTATGCACCCGAGGACGTGAAGGGGCTCCTCGTCGATCGCCTCGAGGATGGGCATAAGCGCCTCGAAGAGGCCCTGGAGGCGCTGAGGGCGCTTTGTGAACCGGTTCCCTCGCCACGAGATTTACCGGCCCACCATCGCTTTTTCTGCGGCTCTGTCGATGCAGACAACAAGGCGGCGCTGAAAGAGAGCGAGCCGAAGAGGCTTCTTCTTTATCGGCTCGTCTCAAGCCTGCTCCGAGCCTACACGAATCTCGCAAACGAAATGGAAGAAGCCGGATATACCAACCAGGAGGCGCAGGCCATCAAGGCCGAGGTGAAGCACTTCGAAGATGTCCGCGCGGCCGTGAAACTCAAGAGCGGCGACTACATCGATCTGAAGATGTACGAGCCCGCCATGCGGCATCTCATCGACGCCTATATCCGTGCCGAGGACAGCTTGAAATTATCGGCCTTCGACGATCTCTCGCTGGTGGACATGATCGTGAAGAGCGGCGTGAAGGCCATCGACGCCCTTCCCGAAAGCATCGCAAAGGACGAAGGAGCGGTCGCCGAAACAATCGAGAACAACGTCCGCAAGATCATCACCGACGAAGAGCCAGTCAACCCGGCATACTATCAGAAGATGTCCGACCTCTTGGACGCGCTGATCAAGCGGCGCCGGGAAGGCGCCCTGGAATACAAAGCCTACCTCGACGAGATTGTTGAACTGGCCCGCAAGGTGAAGATGGTGGATCCCGGACCCACCTATCCCATCGGCATCGATACGCCTGCGAAAAGGGCTCTCTTCGATAACCTTCAGGATGAGAACCTTGCCGTCGCTATTGACGCCGCTATCCGGCAACATAAGCCCGATGATTTCCGAGGCCATCCAATCAAAGAGAGAGTGGTACGCAGGGCAATCGCTCAGGCTCTCAAAGATGACGCCCGCCTTGACGAAATCTTCGAGCTAGTGAAGGCCCAGAGTGAATACTGACAGCCGCGAGATCATTGTTGGCGGTGTACCTGTCGAGGTAGTTCGGAAGCGGATTAAGAACCTCCACCTTGGCGTCTACCCTCCCGAAGGCCGCGTCCGGGTAGCGGCGCCGCTCGTCCTGAGCGACGACGCCGTGCGGCTTGCCGTCGTCGCCCGTCTTGGCTGGATCAAGCAACAACGCGCCAAGTTCGGCGCGCAGGAGCGCCAGTCTGAGCGTGAATATGTTTCAGGCGAGTGCCACTTTTTCAAAGGACGGCGATACCGATTGAACGTTGTCGAAAACGGCCGCCGGTCCAAGGTCTCTGTTCGTGGGAATGAATTTATCGATCTGACCATAAAACCCGGAACCGATCGGGCTGGTCGCGAAAGCGTGCTACAGAAATGGTATCGCAAGGAGCTTAGGCTAAGCGCCACACCGATTGTTGAGAAATGGGCCGAGCGCATGGACCTGCCCGTTCCCGACTTTCGCATTAAGCGCATGAAAACGAAGTGGGGAACCTGCAGTATCAAGAACCGGCGGGTGTGGCTTAACCTCGAGCTAATCAAAAAGCCCCCAGCTTGCGTCGAGTACATTGTTGTCCATGAACTTGTCCACCTTCTTGAGCGCCACCACAATAAAACCTTCATCTCCCAAATGGACCGCCTTCTGCCCGGCTGGCGCTCAACGCGCCAGCAATTGAACGTCCAACCTCTGGCAGCGGAGACTTGGGCTTAAGGCAGGCTCCGCGCTTCTAAGCAGCCGCGAATTCATAGGTTGACCGGGATGACCGCAAGTGGCCCATCTCGACGGAGGCCTTCGTCCGCTTACAGACGACTTCCGCCGTTCACGATTATCGAACCGACGAAATTGACCCTAACCAGCCTACGATGAATTCCCTTGGAAAGGAGTTCGGCACGACTGCTTTTCGTGTTTGATGCAGAACATTTTTTTGCAGCAGCTGTGATGTGTCGCCTCGAATCCCAGAGACTTTACTTGCTGCCGTGTTGCCGCCAGCGAATTCCGGGAGATTGCGGTACCGCCCATTCGCGAAAAAATGTCGCGTGAGCGAAGCCTTTCGGTGGTCGGAGCTTACAATTGTCCGAATTCGCAAATAACTCTTGGCGAGTTCATTTAGGCCCTGGCATCAGGACTGCTTTTCATGCATTTGGTTTTCGAGCTATCGCGCGATCGGCTCTCTTTTAGGGATCGCGGGCAAGAGCGCCCATTCACAGACCAAGATTTTGCGAAACTCCACGATTGGTCTAAACGTTATCGCTATCTTCGCGCAGACTTCAATCCACAAGCGCTGGAGCAGCTTGGCCAGGAGATGTTCGCCTGGCTCAACGGCGCACAGAAATGGCTTGAGGCTGCGTTAGCGGCCCCGACCGGCGACATCCATTGTGAGTTTCGATGCGCGGGCGTCCTTGACGGCAAGGGGCGGCTTTTCCTCAACGCGCCCTGGGAATTGCTTGCGGATGAGACCGGCTTTCTCGCAAAAAGAGAGCCACGCATCTTCTGCGTCGCCCGCCGTATTGGCAGGCCAACAGCACAGGCTGGAGCCTGCGCCGCTCATGGCGATGTGACGGCGCTGTTCATGGCGGCGGCTCCCGAAGGAGCGCCGGAACTCGATTACGAGCGGGAAGAGACGGCGATCATCTCCACGACGCAGGGCTTGTCGCTGAACCTCGCGGTCGAGGACAGCGGCGCGCTCTTTCCGTTCGCGACGCGGGTGAAACTGGAGGGCGACCTCGACGTGGTGCATCTCTCTTGCCACGGGAATGACGAGCGAAATGCTCTGATCTTCGAGGACGAGTATGGCGACGCCGATCCGGTCACGGCGGCGAAACTGAAGCAGGATGGTTTCGGCGAGCGCCTTCCGCCGCTGATCTTTCTTTCGGCCTGCCACAGCGCCGAAGACACCCGCAAGGCCAAGGACGGGGATAATCCGCTGCCTCTATCCATGGACCTCGTTCAAGCAGGATTTCCGGCCGTGCTGGGCTGGGGCGGCCCTGTGCTCGACCATGACGCAACCCGATTTGCCAGGGAGTTTTACGGCCAGCTTGTGAGGGGCCGCCGTCTTGACAGCGCGGCAGCTTACGCTCGCCTCGCCGTTTTGAAGCAGGACGACTGCCCCGGACGCGATTGGCATCTGGCAAGGCTTTATCTTGGTCCTGACGGAGGAGCGCCTCTCTGCACCGCTGGTGCGAGATCGCGGCCGAAAACCGTTCTCGCTGAGCACGGCCATCAAGACATTCTGCAGACGAAGCAGGCCGCTGAAAGCAGTGCGCCAAGCCGGCAACTGCCTGTGGCGAGCCGCCAGAGCTTTGTCGGCAGGCGGCGGCAGACGCAGGAGATCCTGCGCGTGTTCCGGGCTGGAAAAGACGCCGGCATTCTCATTCACGGCCAGGGCAAGTCCGGCAAGACCAGTCTCGCCGCCCGCATCGCCAACAGACTGCCATCGTTGAAGCCGGTTGTAATTTTCGGCGACTATCACACGATGGCGATCTTTGGCGAAATTCTGAGGGCCTGCCCGCCAGCGCTGCGCCCCGCCCTCGAGAGCCAATGGCTTCCTCTCATCGAGCAGCGTGGTGACAATCTCGGGCTAGCACTTGAAGCGATGCTGAGAGGCCCGCTGAACCAGGACGCGCCGATTCTCCTGATCGTGGACGATCTGGAACAGGCGCTCGACGCCCCGCAAGCGGGACAGGAGCCGACGACGGTCAAACAAGAGTATCTCGAAAGCCTGCGCGGCGTGGTCGAGGCTTTCGCCGAGACGCTCGGGCACACGGAAAGCCGCCTCCTGTTCACGAGCCGCTACACCTTCACGCTGCCCGATGCAAAGAACTGCGAACTCGCGGCAAAGCTCCATGACCTTGCGCTGCCGCCCATGAACGAGCGAGAGCGCTTGAAGCAGATGCAGGCGCGGCTTCGCCTTGATCACAGCAAGCTGAACAGTACGCTGCAGTCGCAATGCATTGAGGCCGCGTGCGGCAATCCCGGCCTTCAGGAGCTTTTGACAAACGCCGCCTTGGAAGATGCGGCTGCCGCTGGAACGGCGCTGGCGGCGATGGAGCGTTATCTCGCCGATGGCGCCGTGCCTGCAGAAAACAAGACGGCCGCTTTCCTCGAAAATCTGGCGTTGAACACGCTCGTCAACGCGGTGGATGAGGACGGCCGGGCCCTATTGCGCGCAGGTACAGTCCTAGCCATTCCTGTCCCGGAAGGCGTGTTCGCCGCCATCGCGAAAGCACTGGCGCTTGGCGATGCGGGCAAGCTGCTCGCGCGGCTGAAAGGACTTGGCCTGCTCGACCGCCATATTGCCGACCGCGAAACCGGCGAGGCTCACTTTCTTGTCAACCGCCTTGTGCGCCCGAGCTTGCTGAAAGAGGTCAAGGGCGTCCGTGCGCCAAAGCCGGACTGTCCGTTGCTGCCAGGCTTCGATCCAGGTCCCGTAGCCCTGACGCAAGCGGACCAAATCTTGATCGTTGGAGCCATTCTGCCCAACCTGAAGGCGCAATGGTCTGACGGCGCCAGTCATGTTCAGTTACGGCCGGAAGCGCTGGAACTGATGCGCCTTGCCGAACTTGGGCAGGATTGGACGCTTTTGGGAGAGGCTGCGGCGGCGGGCGCATTCCATCTTCAGCGATCGTATCAACCCCAGGCAGCGGCGGCGGTAGCCTTTTGGGCCTTGGAGCTACTTGAAGCCGAAGAAGCACATCCGCCCGCTCGCCTGCTGAAAATCGGTGCTGAGCTCGCCGGGCAGTTCGGGCATGGGGAGACCGCCAGGACCCTGCTCGAACGCGGGTTGACGACGAGCAATGACGGTTTTGATCAGGCTTCGCTCTGGCTGGACTGGGCGGGCCGTCAAGCCCAAAGCGGCGAACCAGAAGATGCATTGCAATGGCTCGAAAAGGCGAAAGCCGAGTTTGAGCGGCTCGGCGATGTGCGCTCAAGAGCCGTCACCATGGGCCAGATCGCCGATATCCTTTCCGCCCGCGGCGATCTCGACGAGGCCCTGCGCATCCGCCGCGAGGAGGAGCTGCCGGTCTATGAGCGGCTCGGCGATGTGCGCTCAAGAGCCGTCACCATGGGCAAGATCGCCGATATCCTTTCCGCCCGCGGCGATCTCGACGAGGCCCTGCGCATCCGCCGCGAGGAGGAGCTGCCGGTCTATGAGCGGCTCGGCGATGTGCGCGAAAGAGCCGTCACCATGGGCCAGATCGCCGATATCCTTTCCGCCCGCGGCGATCTCGACGAGGCCCTGCGCATCCGCCGCGAGGAGGAGCTGCCGGTCTATGAGCGGCTCGGCGATGTGCGCTCAAGAGCCGTCACCATGGGCCAGATCGCCGATATCCTTTCCGCCCGCGGCGATCTCGACGAGGCCCTGCGCATCCGCCGCGAGGAGGAGCTGCCGGTCTATGAGCGGCTCGGCGATGTGCGCTCAAGAGCCGTCACCATGGGCCAGATCGCCGATATCCTTTCCGCCCGCGGCGATCTTGACGGGGCGCTGCGCATCCGCCGCGAGGAGGAGCTGCCGGTCTATGAGCGGCTCGGCGATGTGCGCTCAAGAGCCGTCACCATGGGGCAGATCGCCGATATCCTTTCCGCCCGCGGCGATCTCGACGAGGCCCTGCGCATCCGCCGCGAGGAGCAGCTGCCGGTCCTATGAGCGGCTCGGGCGATGTGCGCTCAAGAGCCGTCACCATGGGCAAGATCGCCGATATCCTTTCCGCCCGCGGCGATCTCGACGAGGCCCTGCGCATCCGCCGCGAGGAGGAGCTGCCGGTCTATGAGCGGCTCGGCGATGTGCGCTCAAGAGCCGTCACCATGGGCCAGATCGCCGATATCCTTTCCGCCCGCGGCGATCTTGACGGGGCGCTGCGCATCCGCCGCGAGGAGGAGCTGCCGGTCTATGAGCGGCTCGGCGATGTGCGCGAAAGAGCCGTCACCATGGGCAAGATCGCCGATATCCTTTCCGCCCGCGGCGATCTCGACGAGGCCCTGCGCATCCGCCGCGAGGAGCAGTTGCCGGTCTATGAGCGGCTCGGCGATGTGCGCTCAAGAGCCGTCACCATGGGCAAGATCGCCGATATCCTTTCCGCCCGCGGCGATCTCGACGAGGCCCTGCGCATCCGCCGCGAGGAGGAGCTGCCGGTCTATGAGCGGCTCGGCGATGTGCGCGAAAGAGCCGTCACCATGGGCAAGATCGCCGATATCCTTTCCGCCCGCGGCGATCTCGACGAGGCCCTGCGCATCCGCCGCGAGGAGCAGTTGCCAGTCTTTGAGCGGCTCGGCGATGTGCGCGAAAGAGCCGTCACCATGGGCCAGATCGCCGATATCCTTTCCGCCCGCGGCGATCTCGACGAGGCCCTGCGCATCCGCCGCGAGGAGGAGCTGCCGGTCTATGAGCGGCTCGGCGCTGTGCGCTCAAGAGCCGTCACCATGGGCAAGATCGCTCATGTTCTTGTACAGAAGGGCGATGTAGGCGGTGCGCGGGCCTTGCAGATGAAGAGCCTCGAGGTCAACCAGGCGCTGGGCGATCTCGACGGAATTGCCGCCACCTTATGGGCTTTGGCTCAACTCGATCTGGCTGAAGAGAAAGCTGGCGACGCCATACCCCGGATTTTCGAGGCTTATGGGATTGTTACGAAACTGGGCCGCGCCGAGGGCATTGCCGTGATCGGCATACTTGTCGGCCAAATCCTGGCAGCCAATGATCAACCGGACGAAGCGCGACAAGTCCTGCAACAGTCTGCCGGGATGTTCGGCAAGCTCGGGCAGCAGGGCGCGGCGGAGCAGGCGCGGGAGTTGATCCGGAAACTCAATCTGGAATGAAGCGCCAGCTCTTGGCCGGCGCTGCCGATTCGGTTGTGCAGGCCGATGCGCTTATCGCGTAGAAGGACAGTGAAACTCAGGCGAGGCTGGACGAGCAAAAGGAGGGACCATGGTTGCAATCGTCATCGCAGCCGAAGGACCGAACGCAGAAAAAGCAGCCGCTGTGGCGGCGGATTTTTTCAAGGAAGAGTTCGGGGTAGAGGCGCACATCAAGGTTGTCGGGCCAGATGAGAACGAGAAGTTTTTCGAGCACATCGATCCCAACTGGGTTGCGGCTATCCTCTCCATTCCCGGCGCGATCCTGTCGTCGATCGAGCTGAACCAGCGGCTGAAACTCATCGAGCGCACGAACGCTATGCTGACGGCGATACGGCAACGGCTCGGCACCGCGAGCGGCGTCATTCGCATTGGCAGCGTCAAGACTTTGGACCTTGCAACGATCAAGGCGAAGGAATTGGTCGATGCGATCCTGAGCGCAAAAGAAGACGGCGAAAGCAGGTAGCCCCGCCACTTGCAGATCCGTTTTCCGCCATCAATCGAAACTCGCAGACTTGGGATGGCAGCTTGTGGCCCATCTCGACGGCGGCCTTCGTTCCGCTTACAGACCACTTCCGCCTTTCACGATGATGGAACCGACGAGGATGACCCTAACCGGAACTCGTGGCGAATTGTAAATCAATTGGACGCGGATGCCTGCTTCGGGCTTCCAATCGGGAATTGCCCATGGCCCGGACGTTTATCTCAACGCCGTCGAGACGCGCAGATTACCTCGTGTTGCAGATTGGCGTCATTCCGGCGGCCGGCGAGGCGCGCTCAGTACAGCCGATGCGCTGTCGGCTGACTCAGCCCACGGAATAAAGTAACGTTCGGCAGAATTCATTGTTTGGGTAAATGCCGTGTCAAAGGTTTTTATAAGCCATTCAAGCCGTGATAATGCCCAGGCGATCGCGCTTCGCGATTTCCTTGTTGCCGAGGGCTGGAGCGATCTATTTCTCGATCTCGATCCAGAGCGCGGGATCGCCGCGGGCGAGCGCTGGGAGCGGGCGCTCAATGAAGCGGCGCGCCGTTGCGAGGCGGTGCTGTTCCTTATCAGCCAGGCGTGGCTGTCGTCGCGCTGGTGCTTGAACGAGATGAACCTCGCGCGCCGTCTCAACAAACGGCTGTTTGGGCTTGTCATCGAAGAGGGGCTGTCCATTGCCGATCTGCCCCCGGATGTGACGAGCACATGGCAACTCGTCAATCTTGCCGCAGGCCGCGATCACCGGCAGTTTCGCGTTACTTTGCCGGTTATAGGCGAAGAGGTGCATGTCACCTATTCGCAGGAAGGGTTGTCGCGCCTCAAGAGCGGGCTGCAAAAAGCAGGACTTGGCGCCAGCTTTTTTGCCTGGCCGCCGGACGAAGATCCCAAACGCGCGCCGTATCGGGGCCTTCGGCCGCTTGAAGCCGAAGACGCAGGCATTTTCTTTGGCCGCGAGGGGCCAGTTGTCGAAGCCATCGATCGATTGCGCGGGATCAAGAATGCGGCTCCGCCTCGCCTCTTTGTGATCTTAGGCGCATCGGGCGCGGGCAAGTCTTCGTTCATGCGCGCGGGTCTATTGCCGCGCCTTGGCCGGGACGACGCTGCGTTCCTTCCCTTGCCGGCGATCCGCCCGGAGCGGGCGGCGCTTTGGGGCGAAACGGGGCTGCTCGACGCTCTGGCCCGCGCATTTGAAGCGGCGCACCTGAAAATTCCGCGCGGCGATCTTCGCGAAGCCATAAACGGCGGCGCGGCGCCCTTGAAGACGAAGTTGAAGGCCCTTGCCGCGCAAAAGGCGCAGATCGACGACACCGATCGAGCTCGGTGCTTGCCCGCCGTGGTCATCTCCATCGACCAGGGGGAAGAGCTGTTCCTGGCTGAAGCCGAAGCGGAGGCGCGCCCGTTTCTCAATCTCTTGCGCGAGCTTTTGTTGAGCGACGATCCCGAAACGATCGCCGTCTTCACCATACGTTCGGACAATTACGAGCGCTTGCAGTCGGCCCAGGAGCTGGAGGGCTTGCATCAAGAAACCATGAGCCTGCCGCCCATGCCCAAGGGAGCATATGCCGAGGTGATCCGCGGCCCGATCCGGCGGCTTGAGGGGACGGGCCGGGCATTGAAGATCGACGACAATCTCGTCGAAGCGATCTTGGCCGATATCGAGGAGGGCGGCGCGAAAGATGCGCTGCCGCTGCTCGCCTTCACCCTGGAGCGGCTTTACGAGGAGTACCACGCGGCCGGGCATTTGAAGCTCGGCCAATATGAAAAGCTTGGCCGCATCAAAGGCTCGATCGAGGCGGCGGTGGCGTGCGCCTTCAAAGCAGCGGATGTCGATGTGCGCATCCCGCGCGAAGCCCAAGCGCGGCTCACCCTTTTGCACCGGGGGCTGATCCCCTGGCTTGCGGGCATCGATCCCGACACTGGCGCGCCCAGGCGCCGGGTGGCGCGGCTTTCGGAAATCCCGGCAGATTCGAGACCGTTGATCGACTTGCTTGTCGAACAGCGCTTGCTTTCGACCGATGTTTCAAAGGAGACCGGCGAGACGACCATCGAGCCGGCGCACGAGGCGCTGTTGCGCCAATGGGGACTTTTGCAGGGCTGGCTTGCGGACGACGCGGGCTTCTTGACGGTGCTCGACGGCATCAAGCGCGCAAGCCGCGATTGGGCGGCGAACGCCAAGGCCGCGACCTGGCTTTCTCATTCGGGCGAGCGTCTGAAAGCTGCTGATGGGTTGCAGGAGCGGCCGGACCTTGCTGCGAACTTGGAGCCGGCCGATCACGACTATCTCGCCGCGTGCAGGGCTGCGGAGCTTGCGGCGGCGGAAAAGGACCGTGCGAGCGTGCGCTTTCGTAAGCGCATGCAGGTGGCGGTGACCGTGCTCATGGCCGCCACCATTATTGGCCTTGCCGGTATTATCAAAAAGGAATGGATTGGCGAGCAGGTCCACTGGTACGGAACCGCGCGGCCTTACCTGGCGAAAAACTTTATGCCGCGCGTGCTGAGCGAGGACAAAGAACGCGAATTGAAACCGCTTGAGAGCTTTCAGGAGTGTGTGCACGGGCGCTGCCCCGAGATGGTTGCGCTACCGGCGGGGACGTTTGTCATGGGCTCGCCGGACGGCAAGACGCCCGTCATCGGGCTCGACGGCAAGCCCGAAGCGGGGCCTATCCCCAAAGCCGAAGAGGGCCGTGGCGACGATGAAGGTCCGAGGCATCGCGTCAAGATCGGTCGCTTCGCCATCGGCAAGTATGCTGTCACCTGGGCGGAATGGGACGAATGCGTGGCGCTCGGCGGCTGCCCCGCCGACGTTGCCGCCACATATGGCAAAGGGCGCGAGCCTGTCATCAACGTCCCTTGGCATTACGCCAAGCAATATGCGGCGTGGCTTACGCTCATGACCGGAAAGGAGTACCGGCTGCTCTCGGAGGCCGAGTTTGAATACGCGGCTCGTGCGGGATCGCAGACGGCTTTCAGCTTTGGCGACGATCCGAAGCAGCTTTGTGAGTACGGCAATTTCGCCGATCTATCGCTTAGAGAGTTGGCGCGGCGGCAGAACGCCACTATTCAAACCAGCGACATTTGCGATGACGGCAACGGAACGACGGCAAAGGTGGGGTCTTACAAAGCGAACGCTTTGGGCCTTTTCGATATGCATGGCAACGTGTTTTCCTGGACCGAGGATTGCTATGAAGGGTCCTATGAAAGCGCGCCAACCGACGGCAAAGCGTATACAACCGAAGGATGTTCTCTTCGCGTTCTTCGCGGCGGCTCCTGGAGCAGCAATCCACAGAACCTCCGCGCGGCCTACCGCCTCCGGAACGCAACCGGCATCCGGTACACCAGCCTCGGGTTTCGGCTTGCCAGAACGCTTTTACCTCCTTCCACTTAGCCCCTTTACGTCTTGTGGCTCTTCTTTTTCCACACACGCCGAGCGAAAGCTGTGGGTCCAGGGAGCTTTAGCTCCCTGGTCGCTACGGAATCGAGGCATTCTTCGGGCATGAAAGAGAACGCGCGACGCACAGGCCCGGCTCTTGAAGCCCATCAAAAGTTCCTGCTCTGGCTGGTTCCTACTGTAGAGAAATTTCCGCGTGCGCAAAAGTTTCTGCTCGGCGACCGTATTCAGGGTACGGCGCTCGATGTGCTTGAGGCTTTAATCGAGGCCACCTACACGCGCGACCGCCGCGCCCATCTCGACCGCGCCAACCTTGGCCTTGAAAAGTTGCGCATCTTCATTCGCATGGCATGCGAGCTGCGCTATCTCGATCTTGGGCGCTATGAGCACGCGGTTCGCGCTATCGATGAAATCGGCCGGCTGGTCGGCGGCTGGGCAAAAGCCGGCGCAGCCCCTCGCCAGGCAGCCTGACGTGAATTTGAGGTTGCTCCGTGACCCGTTGGGTGGTACATTGCCTCACGCAGGAGCGGGCGCGTGATTGTAAGCTTCCGGGACGATTGGTTGCGCGATTTCTTCGTCGATGACGTCCGGTCGAAGAAAATCCCGCCCGATCTCGAAAGCCGCCTGTTTCGCAAACTACAGATGCTCGACGACGCGACGGCGGACCGAGATTTGAGGGTTCCGCCCAGCAACCACTTCGAAAAGCTGCGCGGCAATCTTGAAGGCTTCCATTCCATCCGCGTCAACAAGCAATGGCGGCTTATCTTTCAATGGGATGGCGGCCGGGGTGAAGCAACAGGGGTTTATCTGGACGGCCACATTTATCAGTGAGGCATGCGATGTTGATCACCAAGCGCAAGCCGGCGAGCCCCGGCGAAATCCTAACCCAGGAGTTCATGGAGCCCTTGGGGTTGACGCAAAGCGCGCTGGCTGAGGCCATGGGCGTTCCACGCAAGCATGTGAACGAACTCTGCAATGGGCGCCGCGCCGTCACCGCTCCCACCGCGCTCATTTTGGCCCGCGTGTTCGGCAACAGCCCCGAGTTCTGGCTGAATGTGCAGCGGCGCTGCGATCTGTGGGACGCGATGCACGATCCGCATGAACGGGAGCGGGTCGAGCGCGCCAAGCCGCTGACGGCCGCTGCGTGACGGGCGCCGTTCGCTGCGTTCGGCGATGCGCCTGAGACGTCCCCATGCCGAAACGGCATGAAGGTCTTTTTGAGCGCATCGCGAGTTTCAAGGCGCTCCGCGCGGCAGCCCGGACAGCCATCAACGGCAAGCGCAAGAAGCCGGGCGCGGCGGCGTTCATGGCAAATCTCGAACGCGAAATTTTGAGGCTTGAGAGAGAATTGCGGGACGGGTCTTACCGTCCTGGGCGATACGTCGAAATCCTCGTCAAGGATCCAAAAGAGAGGCTCATTTCCGCCGCCCCGTTTCGCGACCGTGTCGTCCATCACGCGCTTTGCGCCGTTGTCTGCCCGTTGTTCGAGGCGGGCTTCACGGACCACACCTTCGCAAACCGCACCGGCAAAGGGACCCACAAAGCCATCCGGCTTTATGAGCGCTACCGCGATAACCATTCCTATGTCTTGCGCGCCGATATCTTTCGCTATTTCCCCGCCATCGATCATGAAATTCTCAAAGCCGAGTTCCGCCGCAAGATCGCTTGCGAGCGCACGCTTTGGCTTATGGACCTCATTGTCGATTGCTCCAACAGCCAAGAGCCGGTCGAACTGCATTTTCCGGGCGACGATCTTTTCACGCCCTACACGCGGCGGCGCGGGCTGCCGATCGGCAATCTGACCAGCCAGTTCTTTGCGAACCTTTATCTCAACCGCTTCGACCACTGGGTCATCGAAAAGCTGGGCGCGCCCTACGTGAGATACGTGGACGATTTTGCGCTGTTTCACGACGATCCCGGCATACTGGCAACCTGGCGGGAGAAGATCGAGCGCTGCCTGGAGGGGCGGCGCTTGAAGCTGCATCCCCGCAAAACGCTGATCCTGCCGGTAGCCGAGCCTTCGCCGTTTTTGGGCTTTGAACTGCACCCAGGTCCGCGGCGAACCGCCAAGGGCGGCCGTGGCCGAAGGAAACTGCTGGACGGCAATGTCGCCCGGTTCCGCAACCGGCTACGCGGTCTCAGAGATCGATGGCGCGCGGGCACGGTCACGCAAGGCGAAGTGGAGGCGCGGGTCAAATCCTGGATCGCGCATGCGAGCCACGCCGACAGCTTCCGGCTGCGTCAGGCGCTGTTCGAAGGCGGCTGGTTTGAAGTCATCCCGGGCCTTTAGCGCGGTAACAAGTTGCTCGCGGCAGCGAATGCGATTTATAGAATGATAGGCTTATTGGTCTCAAATTCGGCGGCGCGAAATTTTTCATGGCCAAAATTTTTCTCAATTACCGGCGCTCTGACGCGGAGGCTTGGGCCGACCGTCTCTATGAGCGGCTCACCGCGCAGTTTCCAAGGGGCGATGTCTTCATGGACATCGACGGCAACATCCCGCTCGGCTATCAGTGGGCGGCGTGGCTCGACAGCCAAGTGGCGGCCTGCGATCTCATGCTGGTTCTCATCGGCCGCTCTTGGGTGACCGAGTTTGAGTTGCGGGCGGCAAGCGGACAGCCCGATTACGTCCTTACGGAGATTGAGAGCGCGCTCGCACGCAAGATCCCGGTGGCGCCGGTCTTTCTGGGCGACGCGCCTGTGCCTCTTGCCTCCCAATTGCCTGCCTCGATCCGTCCCTTGCTCGCGCTCCAAGCCACAAGGTTGCAGCGGGTGAGTTTCGAGGCCGACGCCAAAGCCCTGATCGATGGTGTGGTGAGATCGATTCAATTGATGCGCGGCCACAAATTCGCCGGCCCGGATACTTCCGCGCCGGCTCCGCGCGATGCCGAGGACGGGCGCATTAAAGTCGGCGCCCTCAACGTTCACGGCGCTCCCAACGGGCGGTTCTTGCCGGGCGCCGGACGCACCGAATGGTTCAAGGATCACCCGCTTGCGCCGGAGATGGTGGTTGTGCCCGCCGGACAGTTCGTCATGGGTTCGCCGCCGGACGAGGTTGGAAGGCCGGACGATGGCCGGGAAGGGCCTCAGCATTCCGTCGCGATCAAGGCTCCGTTCGCGGCCGGGCGGTTTGCCGTCACTCTCGGCGAATTCACCGCCTTCGTCGAGGCGACGGGCCATGCCATGCCCGACGAGATGTTTACGTTTGAGAACGAAAAGTGGGAGACGCGCAAGGGCCGCAATTTTCGCAATCCCGGCTTTCAGCAAACGGCGCGCCATCCTGTCGTGGGCGTGAATTGGGACGACGCCACGGCTTACTGCGCATGGCTTTCAAAGACGACCGGCAAACCCTACCGCCTGCTGTCCGAAGCCGAATGGGAGTATGTCTGCCGCGCCGGGACAGCGACGCCGTTCTGGTGGGGCGCGGACATATCCACCGCGCAGGCGAATTATGACGGCAATTACACCTACGGGTCCGGCAAGAAAGGGGAGTATCGCAAACGCACCCTGCCGGTGGAGAGTTTTGAGGCCAACCCCTGGGGGCTTTATCAGGTTCACGGAAACGTTTGGGAATGGTGCGCCGACAACGGGCATGGGAATTACCGTGGCGCACCTGAGGACGGCTCAATCTGGCCGGGCGGAGACGCATCTCTTCGCGTTCTTCGCGGCGGCTCCTGGATCGGCATTCCACAGTACCTCCGCGCGGCCTACCGCAACAGGATCACTACCGACAACCGGTACAACCTCAACGGGTTTCGGCTTGCCAGAACGCTTACTTCTTGAATCTTTACAACTTTACCCCCTATGCACTTGCGGTTGTCGAACACTCGGCCTGGGCGTCCCGCCGAAGGCGGGCGGCAAATTTTTTGTGCGTCACATTTTTTCGTCCTCCGCGCATAGAGGGAATCGGCGATAATTTTCATCGAGCCTTGATGTGACATCACGCTCCCTGACCGGCCCGTTTCTCTTCGCGTTCTTCGCGGCGGCTCCTGGAACAACAATCCACAGAACCTCCGCGCGGCCTACCGCAACAGGAACACAACCGACAACCGGAACAACAACAACGGGTTTCGGCTTGCCAGCACGCTTCGTCGCCAGAGCCGGTGCGATCACGGTCGCGCCGGGCGTGCACGATGGGGAACGCTTTACCGCCGCCCCCGATTAAGCGTTCAGGGCCGTTCATGATGATAGGGCTGGGAAATGTTCCAGCCACAGCCGCGCCGGTCTTGGAAGACGCACGGGCTTCGACCGGCGCGGCTGGCTTTTTCACGTTGCGCATGTCGCCGCCCCGAGCTTCCGCTTTGGTTCTTCCGCCTCGGTATGACGCAAGCGGCCGTGATGGTCCCGCCAAATTGGCAAACCCCGCACTTCCCCTTAGATGTTTAGTCCCGGCATTTGATGGATTGGATCGATTTTGAATCTTTCCGGCTCATTCGTCCAGCATTTACAGATGAACTCATAAGGCGTGAGGCCTTTGAGGGTCTTTAGTCGGCGAGCAAAGTTATAGGCGTTGATGAAGTCCGATAGATGGGTTTCGAGCTGCTCGTGACGGTCGTAGTGATAGCGTTTGACCGTCGCCTCCTTGATCGTCCGGTTCATTCGCTCGACCTGGCCGTTTGTCCAGGGATGCTTGACCTTGGTGAGGCGGTGCTCAATGCCGTTCTCGCTGCATCGCATGTCAAACATGTGCGTCATGTATCTGGCCGTTGGTCCATCGGCATAACGCGGCGGAAACGTGAACTGGATGCCGTTGTCGGTGAGCACCGTGTGAATCTTGTAGGGAACTGCCTCTATCAGGGCGACGAGGAAGGCTGAAGCGGACGTCCTGCCGGTCTTTTTGACGAGTTGCACGAAGGCGAATTTGCTCGTGCGGTCAATGGCGACGTAGAGATAGAGCTTGCCTTCGGCCGTCTGCACTTCGGCTATGTCGACATGAAAATAGCCGATCGGATAGGACTTGAACTTCTTCTTGGCGGGCTTGTCGCCTTCGACGTCCGGCAGCCGAGAAATACCGTGGCGTTGAAGACAGCGATGCAGCGACGAGCGAGTCAGATGCGGTATCGTCGCCTGTAGCGCATAGAGGCAATCGTCGAGCGGCAAGAGCGTATGCTTGCGGAAGGCGACGATTATCGCCTCTTCCTCGACCGACAGAACCGTGGATTTCGGCTCTTTCGGTCCAGTCGGCACATCGGCGACGGATGAGCGCTTCTTCCATTTCGAGACCGTCTTCGTGTTGATGCCGTAGCGCTTGGCCAGGGCCCTCAAGCTCTCTTGACTATGCTGTATCGCTCGACGGACCGCCTCAGTCGTTGTGGCGCTCCCATGAAGAATTTGTCCCATAGCGCATCCTTCCAGCCGAGGGAGAATAATGCACCATCAAAATCTGGGATTAAACATCTTAGCCCGAGTGCAGAGATCGTGATGCAATACAACCGCGAGCACGATTGACGACTACCAATATCACTTCGACAAGACCTCCAGTAGGAGACGTGCCTCGATCGAGCATGGCAGTGATGTTCATCTATGTTCCATGACCACGGACATGCTCGTTTTCAGGTAGAAGCCCACGAAACACTGCTAGCGGCATCCTCACCGTTTCACAGATCGATAAGTCTTCCCGAATTCGGCATGTGCGATCAGATAAGGCTGCCCTTCGCGTGTGCCGGTTGCCGGGTAGAAGACATCGACGATCATGCAATCGGTAGCCCCCACCTGCTTATCTCCCCACGACGCGAGGATCTCGATCGGTCGTCCGAACGGGTTAGGAACCGCGACCACCTCGCCGCGCGCGAGGTAGACGTTCTTCCGGCCGGGTTTCAGAGAATAGCGTTTGACGAAAGTGTCGGGCTTGACGACCCAACGCTCACCGGTTTCCGCCGTCACTATGTAGTCGCCCGGCTCGGCGCGGTTTTTTGTTTCCACTGCGCCGTTCGAGAGGATGGTGTTTATCGATCTCGGCGAGGAAACGCGCTCCGCTCGAACCTCCGCCGCCTTCCTGTAGCGACGGCCCTGCCCGTCGAGTGCCGCCGCGATTCGCGGCGAGAGCCGGTCTACAAAGAGGCGGTCATCCGATGGCATCAGGGTACTCCAGCGCAAGTAGCCGCGCCTTTGCGCAGCTATTGAGGCATCTCGAAGGGGCGCGCGTGTCTGAGCCAGACAAATTCCGCCTGCTCTTCCAACGCTTCCTTGCCCAGCGTTCTGAGGATCTCTTCCGGCTTCCATTCGGCGTCGGGCTGGCCGACTTTGTCCAGCATATCGTTTGCCGTCTTGAAGATCTGTTGTTGCGACGCGTACTGTTTGGCGAGTTCGGCATCCCCCCGGCGCTGGCTAAATCCGCGCGCAGCCAAGCCGCCTGCGGCAAGGAAGCTCAACACCGCTTGCCAGAGATTGCCGTAGGGTTCCGGCTCCACGAGTTTCTTCCACAAGCTTACGTCTGCCTCGGCGGAAGAGCCGAAGAAGAGCGCAGCCGGAGTGAACGTCATCAGTAACAGGGCAAACGAAAGCACGAAAGAAAGACCGATGGCTGTGCGCCACAGGGTTCTGAGCCCCATTCTTCGACCTTCGTGCTGCGGAATTCTTGTCGCGAACCAATCCACCTGATCCTGCACCCAATGCTTTTTCACGTCGGCCAAGTTCTGCTGCGTAACCGTGTGCGCGGTGGCAACGCTGTCCTGGCAGAACTCCACGGTTCTTGTCGCATGCCTGAGCCAATGCACGATGCCCGCTTGCCGTGAGAGAAAAGAGAGCCAGACGGAGCGCTTGACGCCCGCGTGGCGCCAGAAGCAGAAGACGCGCAAAGCCTCCGCAAGTGATCTGTATTCGAGGAACCGATTGTCGATAGAGCGCCATCTGATCCGCAAATACAGGGCCAACATCAGGAGCGTGACGCCGAGATAGAGCCACACAGCATAGGCGCTCACATTCATAAAATTGAAGGAAACGATGGCGACAATCGCGAGCGCATATACAACCTTGTCACTGAAACGCGCGATTGTCGCGAAATGCGCCGACATTCCGTCGGCGGCCTGGAAGACGCTGTCGGCGAGCCTGCTCTCGGCGACTGCGCCTTTGCTTAATACCGCGATGGGCTTGCTTGCAGCGATGGCGGCGCGATGGCTCACGACGTCGCAATTGTAGCGTTCGGTGCGATGCATGATCGCCCGGATGTTGCTTCTTTTCGGGTTTGCATCCGTCGATCCGCTTAGAGGATTCTCGACGAGTTCGACATCGAAGGACACTGGATCGATGCCGATACGAAGGCCGGGCTCCGGCGGATCGAGCGGCGAAATCTGCCCGTTGTATAACGAATAGGCGGCGGGAGCGAAGCCGCGGTCGAACCACTTGACCTGGTCGGCGGTGCCGCCAACGCCCTTGGCGGGCAGGCGGTTCCAGATGGCAAACAAGACTTGCGCATGGTCCGCGATGATCGCACCCGCACGGGCATATTGCTCGTCGCGCTTGGGGCCGGGCTGCTTCCATGCCGGATCGTCAGGCGTCAGCGCGAGCTTCACGCAGAGGGCTTTTGCCAGAAGGTCGTCAAATTCTGCCTTGGACGCCTCGCTCGGGAAATCGTTCTTGTAGTCCTCCGGCGGCATGGGCAGCACGGCGATGAGGTTCGCTCCGAGTTCATCCATAACGACGCGCGCGATGAGCCGATCCGCACCCTCGGCCAGCGGCGAGAGGATGACGAAAGGCGAGTGCGGATAGCGCTCTTTCAGAGCAGCACACTCTTTGCGGACAAGGCCGGCGATGCGCTCCAGATCACCCAACTCGCGGTGGCCGATGCCGCCAAGCACGATGGGAATGCGGCCTTCCCAACCCGAGAACCCCGCCGCATCGCTCGCGCTCTTCAGCGCGGCTTCCGTCTGCAAATCCAGCATCGCTCAATCACCGTCGTTAAAAAAAATACTTACGTCTTTATCATAAACAGCAGGGCCGATGAGGCGAATTTGCGTCGAAGTCGAGGAGAAGGATGGGCTGCGACCGAGCGCACGCGGCTCGCGCGACACCAGGCCACGGTTTCGCGATCAGGCGGTACGCGGCGTGGTTGTTGGTCGTGGATTTCCCTTTGTCAGCATATGCCGCGGCCCTATGACGGGCATCGCTTACCACAGATCAAGGTGCGCATTTGTATAGGAGCCGCGAACGGAACGCGAACTCATAGGATGACCGGAATGACCGCAAATGGCCCGAAGGAGGCATCGCCCGTACGGCCGCTATCAGCGTGATCCGGTCATCGGATGCAAGCGGCAACTCATTTCGCGTGTTTCGACGGCAGGAATCCGAGGGTGATGAACGTCCACATGGCCGTCAAGCCGCAGATCAACTGCGCCCAACCCGCAAGCGGCGACGGGTAATTCTCGCCGCCGAGCGGTGAAATCGAGATGGCGGTCGCCACAAGAAAGGGGATCAGGAAAACAAGCCACCACCATCCGGACATCCCGCGATCGTGGAAGCGCTTCGTGTTGATCGCGATTTGCGGAACGAGGAAGACGACCGCGGTGATCCACCCGGACCGGTCGCCGAGGAGGCGGACGAGATTTGGCCAGGTGCCGTCGAGGAAGGGCGCGTCATCGCCCATGAACTTCGACAGCACGAAGTTGAAGCTCGCGATCCCCAAATGAATAAGCACAAAGGCCATCCACCATGTGCGCCGATCGATGCGGCCCTGGAAATTGAAGAAGACGAATTTCAGGGAGGACATGGCTGCTGTTCCTGTCTGGCGCGCGCGGTCCAAATCGGTGGGCGTCCCTTTTTGAGCCGGCATGTTGATCTTAGTGCGGTTTGCGGAGCGCCGCCAAATGTCGAAGGCCGTCAAACAGATTGCATGATGACTTTTCGATCAGGGATCGAGGCTCAGGGCTCTGCCCTCAGCGCGCTTCGAACCGGCTCCCGCCCATCTTCGGCCGCTTCGCTTCCTGCAGACTGTTCCCCGCGAAGCCGGTCTCCGCTTGCCCACCCGCTACTCGCCGCGAGGCAGGGTTCCTGCCCGGCAGGAACCCTGAATCAAGCTGTGCGCCCCGGGCTTTGGTTTCCGAAGTGTTCAGCGCCGGCGCGACTTCGAGCGTGCCATCTTCCTTTCGCTAGGCTGTTCGATGAGTTCGCACGGGATCTCCGCTTCCGGGCGCAGCGGGTCACGCTGGCGGACGCGGTAGCGGTGGCCGTTATAGTCGAACTCCTGCCCGATGGCTTCCGGCAGTCTGCGGCCGAGATGCTCTTCGACGACAAACTCGGGCAGATAGACAACGCGCTCTTGTGACATGGGGGCTTTCTGTTCAGGGCCTCAACTATCGGACTTCGGCACGGCCTCGATCGTGGCAGCGCCTCGGCAGCCTGGCGATCTCGCACGCATTGCTCATCGGCCCCGGCTCTTGCCGCCGGTGAGCCCGGCGGCAGCCTTGAGCGTGTCGGCGAGTGACCGGCGCTTGCGGGGCTCGTCGCGGCCGAGATGCTCATGCAATCCCTTGTCGAAGAAGTTCGACAAGAACTTCTGCGCGCCTTCGATCGAGGATGCCTTGCCGACTTCGTTGCCATCGACATAGATCCTGTGATCGGTGCCTTTGGGATTTCCGCCACGGCCGGGAAGGGCAATATCGAGCCGAAAGCGGCGGCTGCCTTCACTGCAGGTGCCGTAGAGAAAACCAGCACCATCAATGCCTCGCCAGACGAATGTCCTGTCCATGTTTCTTCATCTCCCTCTTTTCGGTCCATGCTCGCCCGATGCCGTTGCCGCCTGCGCAGCGTTACCGGCGATGGCCAGGCAACTTTCGCGATCGCGGAAAACCGAGCACATGAAGCTCGGCAAGCGCCTGAGCGCCCTTCAAGTTCGGCATGCTGCCCGCCTTCTCGCCTCGAATGAAAACCTGAAAGAGCGGCCCCGCATGGGGCGGATCGCCCTCTCCTGGAACAGCGATGCTGATGGGGAGAAGCTGCTCGCCATCACGGAACACGCCCCGGAAATATCCCCCGCTATCCAGTCCTTTCCAGATGATGGAAGGCTTCGTGTGGTCGGAAGCCGGCATGGGACGCCCCAGCGCATACATGATTGTTCATATACTATCATTACAGAGGTTAAGACGCCAGCACGTCGAACTTCCCGAATGAGCCTGCGGAGGCCCTTAGCGCTTTCGCTGCGGCGGCTTCTTGCTCTCGAAGACATAGCGGAAGCCCTTTTGCTCCTCGGCCCGGATGAGATCGCCCGCTCGCTTCTCGCCGATGAGGTCACTCAGGCGCGCCAAATGGCCTTGTGCGATTTCGTAATTGCGGAAGAACGGGTCTCCGCCGCCTGGTGCCTCCGCTCTCGTGCGGGCGCGATTGCGGGCCGCGATAAAGGACCGGGCTTCTTTCAGAGCGGCTGCGGCGATGGCCGCTTTGCTGGGCTTGCGGGCCATGGTTTCTCCACAAGCAGTGTCTTTCAATGGTAGAGGTACAATCGTATATCCGGCCTGCGGCTAACCCAAGAAGGGCGAGCAATAGGGCGCCATAGACGACCCGTGCATTTCAGCTATGATAGCGTATATGCGAGCAAACTTGCGGGAGCGATCCGCGCCATCAACAGGATCGTCGTTGGAACCGGAGACGCGCCGGGTAGCCGGCTGGGAGGCGCCATGCTTGTGTTGAAGATCACCGCCTATGCCGCGATGGCAGTCTGCGCCTTTGGGGTGATCATCGTCTTTTGCACGCACTACAACGCGTCTTGCGTTAAGCGGTTTGGCGTCGAGTTGCTGACGCTGCCTGCCTTTGCTGGCGTCGGCATCGCCGCCATCATCTTTTGGGAGGGCGTCCTCTCTTATAGCGATGCCCTTGCGAAGCACGAAAACCTGTCGAACGGCCTTGCGCTGTTGGGCTTGGGCGGGGTCGGTCTCCTGTTCGCTTTCGTCGTCAACATCCGGCTGACCAATGTCTTTTACGGCGTCGTGGCCACGCTCGTTCAGCTCTTGCTGGGCGCGTTTCTTGCCCCCTTCATGATCATCGGCGCGATCGGCGCAGCCTGTGAATCCCCGATACGGTACGTGGAGCGGCAAGGCTGCTGGGATCGCGGCCGCAGGCTCAGTGGATAGCTCCTTCGAGCAAGCCGCAAAGGGGCGTTAAGCGATGATCGCGAAACGAATCCTGAGGCCTAAAGCCGCCTCAAATTTCGGTCGGCTCGGCGCCTATATCCTTGGCGACGGTCAGACGCCGAGCGAGACGCTCACGACGCGCACCTTCAGCTATATTCTCGATGGACAAGAGGGCGCTGGGCGGGTTGGGATCGTCCGGGTCACGAACTGCATGTCGGAGGCTCCCGATCTTGCAATCAAGGAAATCCTCGTCACCCAGGCGCTCAACAAGCGCAGCCGATCGGATCGCACTTACCATCTCGTGGTGTCGTTCGAGCCCGGCGAGACACCGACGCCTGCGCAGCTTGAAGATATTGAAAACGAGCTTTGCGCAGCGGTCGGGCTGGGACGCCATCAGCGCATCTCGGCGCTCCATCTCGACCGGGCGCATCTCCATCTCCACATCGCCATCAACAAAATAGATCCGGAAAGGCTTCGCTGTGTCGAGCCCTATTACGACAAGCGCAAGCTGATGGCGGCCTGCGTGAGCCTCGAACTCAAGCATGGGCTTGCCCAAACCAATCATGGGAACTCCAAGCGAAAACGGCCAAAGGGACGGGCAGCCGATCTTGAAGCCCATGCGGCTGAAGCCTCTTTCCTGTCCTTCGTGAAAGACAAGATCGAAGCTCCGCTTCTGGCGGCGCTTGGCGAAAAGGCCGATTGGCGCGATATCCACGCGATCATGGCGCGTGACGGCCTCATCCTGAAGCGCCGCGGCGCGGGCCTTGTCATCGCCGACGCCAAGAGCAGGCTTGCCGTCAAGGCGTCCACCGTGAACCGCGCCTTTTCCATGAAAGAGCTTACATCGCGTCTTGGCGCCTTTCAGCCTGGCCTCGCTGAACCGGCAATCGTCCAGGATGGGTATGGTCGCGCGCCGCTGTACCCTCTCAACACCGCATCGCTCTATGTGGATTATGTGCGCCAGCGCCAGCAAGGCCTCGAAGCCCGGCATAAATCCCGCGAGGTGAGCGCCGCAGCCCGAAACGAGGCTTACGCGGCTTTTGCAAAACGAAGGTTCGAAGTCAGCCGCTCAGGCCTGACACGCCTGGGTAAAAAAGCGAGACGGGCGGAGCTTCGCCTGATGCGATCGCGCGCGCTTGCCGCGCTGGCCGACACCCGGCGCGAGCGCGAGGCGGCAATCGAGGAGGCGTACTTCTTCACCTGGGTGTCCTATTTGCAGGCGCGCGCAAAGGGGGGCGACCAGAAAGCGCTGCGTGCTCTTCGCGCGAGCGCCGCACCCGGTGCCAAGACCGCGGCTGCCTTACTCACAGCCAAGGATGCGGAGGCCGCAAGAACCGTCATCTTGCAGGACTTGAACCCCGTCTGCCAGCGCAACGGCGAACTTGTCTATCGCCTCGCCGACGGAGGCGCGGTCACCGACGATAAGCTGCGCATCCGCATCGAAAAAGCCTCCTACCAGGCCACCATCATCGCGCTGACGCTTGGTGCGCAGCGTTTTCGCGGCCAGGCCCTGGCGGTCGAAGGAACAGGCGCCTTCAAGAGACAAGCGGTCGAGGCCGCAGCAGCGCTTTCACTTGCCATCACGTTCAGCGATCCCGCCATGGAGGCCGAACGGCAGCGGCTCATGATGAAGAACACGCCGCGTCCTCGCCTCTCGCGTCCATAGCGCAGGCGTTAGATAAAGCGATTGTCTATAGACGATCATGCCGTTATTCTGGCTTGCGGCGAGAGGACGACACTTGAAAGCCAGCGGGAAGGCAGGCTCGCTCACGCTGTCCGATTTGATCAGGCAACGAACGGGAATGGCGATGATCGGGGCGGAGCGTCCGAAGCCTGACAGAAAAGCGCTCGCGATCGCCGTCCTGATCGGCCTCATCGTCCTTAACGGCGTAGCGACGCAGTATGTCGCTTCACGGTTCGCCCATCATCCCGCTCTTGGCGCGCCTCTCATCGGTCCTCTCTATCCACCCTGGGAGTGGCTGATCTGGCAGCAGAAGTTCGGCGGCCAGACCCACAGCGTGTTCCGAACCGTCTCGGCAGGCATGGCGCTTGCGCTTTCTTGCGGCCTGTTCGGCCTGCTCGCGGCAAGCGGGCGGAACGCGGAACGGCACGAAGGCATTCACGGGACCGCTCATTGGGCGAGCCAGGCTGAAATCGAGGCGACAGGGCTTTTGCCAAAGAAGGGACGGCGCGGCGAAGGCGTTTATGTCGGCGGCTGGCGCGATGAACGCAAACGGCTTCGTTACCTGCGCCACAACGGCCCGGAGCATGTCGCCGCCATTGCACCGACGCGATCGGGCAAAGGCGTCGGGCTTGTCGTGCCGACGCTTCTCTCCTGGCCCCATAGCGTCGTCGTCAACGATCAGAAAGCCGAACTCTGGAATTTGACGGCGGCCTGGCGGAAAAAAGAGGCAGGCAATGCCGTCATGAAGTTTGATCCGGGCGCTTCCTCGGGCAGCGTCAGCTTCAACCCGCTCGAAGAGATCAGGCTGGGCAGCCTTCACGAGGTTGGCGATGTCCAGAACCTCGTGACCATCCTCGTCGACCCGGAAGGCAAAGGCCTCGTCGATCATTGGGCAAAGACGAGCCACGCCTTTCTGACCGGCGCGGTCCTCCACGTTCTCTATAAAAAGCGCGCCGAAGGCAAGGTTGGCTCGCTCCCCGATGTGGCCGGCGCGCTGTCCGATCCAGACCAGCGCATCGAGAGCCTCTATTTCGAGATGATCGCCAACAGCTGGGGCGAGGGCGAGAAAACCCATTCCACCATCGCGAGTGCTGCGCGCGACATGCTGAACCGGCCGGACGACGAGCGGGGCTCCGTGCTCTCGACGGCGATGTCGTTCCTGTCGCTCTATCGCGATCCGCTCGTCGCCAGGAACGTGGCGCGCTCCGACTTCAAGGTGGGCGATCTGATGAACCACGACCGCCCCGTCACGCTCTATCTCGTGGTCCGCGCCGAAGACAAGGACCGCATGCGGCCCTTGATGCGGCTCATCATCAATCAGCTTGTGCGCGTGCTGTTGCGCCCGGAAATCACCTTCGTCGACGGCCGCCCCCAGGCGCCGCACAAGCACCGGCTGCTTCTCATGCTCGATGAGTTTCCCTCCTACGGGAAGCTCGAAGTGTTTCAGGAGGCGCTCGCCTATATCGCGGGCTACGGCATCAAGGCCTATCTTATCATGCAGGACATGTCCCAGCTCTGGGGCGCCTATGGCAAGGACGAAAGCATTACGTCCAATTGCCATGTGCGGATCGCCTATGCGCCGAACAGGGTCGAGACCGCCGAATGGCTGTCGCGCATGGTCGGCACTGCCACCATCGTGAAGGAGGACATCACGACGAGCGGACGGCGCTTCGGCGCGGTCTTGACGCAGGTTTCGAAGACCTATCACCAGGTCAGCCGGCCGCTTCTCACCGCCGATGAGATCATGCGCTTGAAATCGCCGTTGAAGGATTCTGGCGACCTCATCATCGAGCCCGGCGACATGCTCATCTTTGTTGCGGGCCACGCACCGATTTTCGGCACGCAAAGCCTTTATTTTCGCGATCCCGTGTTCAGCGAGCGGGCGAAGTTGCCTGTTCCTGCCACCGATAGCCTTCACCGCAGCCAGATACTGGCCTTCCAATGGGATCCGAAAACCGGAGAATAGGCCTCGCGGCCTGGATGCTGGCCGCAATTGCTTCGGCGCTCGTCGCTGCCGCGGATCATTTGGGCTATCGCTTCAACGAAACCCCATCGGTTCCGGTTGGGGTTTGGCGGGTCCGGCCGGTCAATGGCCCGCTGGAGCGGGGCCAGATCGTCAGCGTGTGTCCGCCGCCAACCGGTGTCTTCCTGGAGGCGAAAGCACGGGGCTATTTGTCTGAGGGCTCTTGTCCTGGCGGGCTCGAGCCCATGTTGAAGCCCATTGCCGCGCTCGAGGGTGACGTCGTCGAACAGACAAGCGAGGGCTTGCGCTTAAACGGCCGGCTTCTGCCTCATTCGTTGGCTTCCTCTGCGGACAGCGAGGGGCGGCCCCTTCCGAAGCTTTGTGCGCGATCCCTCGTCATCAGCAAAGGTGAAGTCTTCCTCGTTTCCAGACACGAACGAAGTTTCGACAGCCGATACTTCGGGCCTCTGCCTCTTTCCGCTGTCAAAGGGGTGGCGACGCGGTTTTGGGCTGCCGCTCCCGAATTATAAAATATTGGAGAAATGTCGAAGGCCTACAGACCCGCGCGTTCTCCGCGAACGGCTTTATTTGCGCCTGTGGACGCGAACGCCTGGCACGTCACCATTCGTGAACTCGATCCCGGCCGCCTCGAAGGTTTGTTGAACCACGGTAAGCGTGGCTCTGATCGGTTCCGACTGTTCGGTTTCAAACCGCGTGATGGTCGTGACGCTCACGCCTGCCTTCTTTGCGAGGTCGCGAACGCCCCACCCCAAGGCCGCTCGGGCCATTCTGCACTGAGTCGCTGTTATCATGTGGAAACAGTAATAGCGCCAACAGCGGAGCGCAAAGATAGCTAGATACCAGTGCTGTAACCATGTTACAGTATCGTTACAGTGCTATAGTTCGCGTATGCGAGGCTCCTCGGATATCCACAATCGGAGCGGCCTTGGCTCGCGACGGTAACCGATTGGAGGCCTGTCTTGCAGCTCTCACGGCAGCAGCTCATTACCGCCAAGCGGTACCTGAAGGAAGCCTTCGAATTTGTCGCCGATGTCCAGGCTATTCTTCATAACAGCGGAGACAGCGGCACGGCTTCGCGCCTGGAAGCCATCGGCGATGCAATCCGAAACGAAATCGAGCAGCTGGACCACTTGATTGAAAGCAAGCCTTGATTGCGCAAGGGCAGGAAGTCTTCAGCGCGATATGCCGGACACCTTAATGGGAGCAGCCTAAGGCTGAAACATCTGGAACAGCGGCTTGCGCATGGCCTGAGCGAGCTTGACCATGGTGTCGATGCAGACATTGTGCATCGCGTTTTCCAGCTCGGAGATGTGGGCCTGGGCGATGCCTGTGACCGCGGCGAGCTCGCGCTGGCTAAGGCCCGCATCGATGCGAGATTTGCGCAAATTCCTCGCAAATATCTCCCGTTCCGGCTGGCTGTCTGGCGCCCTCTTCTTGGCGAGGACCGGTAACGCCCGCTTCCGCTTAGGCGGTTCGGCGGGGCTTGTTTCAGAGGACAGGCTCTTATCGGGCATTAGGGGCTCGGGCGTCGCGAAGGGCCAAGTGGCTTCTATCGTATGTGCACTATAGGCGGTCTTGCCTACGAGGCAAGAGCGGCCCCAGAAAATGGCTTTGATGGCACAAGGCGAGAGCGCCCCGCGAGACAGCTTATCAACATGCGATAGTGTTTGAACGATCTATGATGCGCCAAAGACACAGTGTGCAATGGCGTATGATCGCAAGTCGTTCATCGCCGATATGCAATAAAATTTGAGCCGTCCTTGCCGGGTATGGGGCATCGTGTTTGACGATGGCATCGAGATCCGAATTCAGTGCAGAGACATATAGCGATTTGAAAGCAAACATTATTAGATTAAATATTCTATATCTTGGAATCGTTACTCGAAAGATGGCGAAATACAGAGCGCTGTTTTATTAAAAACCTTAGCAATAAAGACCATGAATACGAAGAGCGCGAAGACGGCAGAACCACCACCGGGTTTTGCAAGTTTGTCGATCCAGATTTGATCGTCTATAAGCGAGCGCATCGTAACAAAGCCGATCCGAGCCGATGCGTTCATGGCCCCTTATCGTTCCGCTTCCGAACACGCTGTCCGCGTCGGCCAGAAGCTCGAACGCGAGCTTGGCGAACAGATTCTCGGCTGTCTTCGAGACGCGGAGGTCATCGAGATCATGCTGAACCCCGATGGTGTCCTTTGGGTCGAGCGTACTGGGCACCCCATGGCGCGCCTTGGCGAGATACCCCCGCATCAAGCCGAGGCCGCCATGGCAACCATCGCGGCGCTTCACAAGACCACCATCACGCGCGAGAACCCAATCCTTGAATGCGAGCTGCCGCTCGACGGCAGCCGCTTCGAAGGGCTGATCCCGCCCGTGGTGGCAGCCCCGAGCTTTTGTATCAGGAAACGCGCCACCCGCATCTTCACCCTCGACGATTATGTGCGCGCCGGGACCATGAGCCAGCGCCAGCGGGCCTTGATCCGGGCAGCAGCGCTCGGTCATCAGAACATCCTCATTGTTGGCGGCACCGGCTCTGGCAAGACGACGCTCGTCAACGCCGTCATCCATCTGATCGGCGCCGAACTTCCCGGCGAGCGTTTGCTGATCCTCGAGGACACGCCCGAGATCCAATGCGCCGCGCCCAATCACGTGTTCAAGCGCACCACCGAAACCATCGATTTGCGGCGGCTTCTCCGCTCGACCATGCGCTATCGGCCGGACCGGATTCTTGTCGGCGAAGTGAGGGGCGGCGAATGCCTCGATCTGTTGAAGGCCTGGAATACGGGTCATCCGGGCGGCGTCGCGACCGTTCACGCCAATAACGCCAAGGGTGGCCTCATCCGCCTCGAAAACCTCGTCGGCGAAGTCACCGCGGCCCCGATGCAAAAGACGATCGCAGCCGCCGTCGACCTCATCATTGTCATTGCGAAGACAGCCGCCACCAAATCCGGCCGCCAAGTGCAGGAGCTGCTGCGCGTCATCGATCACGATGGCAGCGATTACGTCACCGAAGCCGAGGAGTAAGCCATGCAACAAGCCCAACGCGATTTCACTGGATTTTGGAGCCTCGCGCTGACGGCGCTGCTCGTGCTCCTGATCGCCTTTCCCGAGCATGCGCTCGCGTCTTCGACCGGCAGCGGGCTCCAATGGGAAACGCCGCTGCAAAAGGTCCGCGACAGCATCACGGGCCCCGTCGCCTATGCCGTCTCGCTGATGGGCATCGTCGTGACGGGCGCCATCCTCGTCTTTGGCGGCGAGATCAACGAATTCGTGCGCCGCGTCATCATGCTCGTGCTCGTCGTCTCGCTCATGGTGTTTGCCACCGACCTCTTGAGCACGCTGTTCAGCGCCGGGGCCGTGATCTGATGGGCGAACTGAGACGGACCCCGCTCTATCGCGCCCTGCACCGGCCGAACCTGTTCCTCGGCGGCGAGCGCGAGCCCGTGATGATGACGGCGATCATCTGCGCTGGCCTCGCCGTCTCAAGCCTCAACCTTATCGCGATCATGATC
The DNA here is from genome assembly GCF_000166055.1 of Rhodomicrobium vannielii ATCC 17100. Taxonomy (NCBI): domain Bacteria; kingdom Pseudomonadati; phylum Pseudomonadota; class Alphaproteobacteria; order Hyphomicrobiales; family Hyphomicrobiaceae; genus Rhodomicrobium; species Rhodomicrobium vannielii. The sequence continues at coordinate 3,051,874 of NC_014664.1, read as the reverse complement.
GGCGCCGGCCTTTGGCTCGTCCTGATTGGCGCGTTCCGCACGATGGCGAAGGCCGACCCCTTCATGACGAGGATCTATCTGCGGCAACTCCGCTACGGCGCGTATTTTCCGGCGCGGTCCCGCGGCTCAAGGCTTGATTAGGGGGTCTCATGCTGCGCTTGAAACAGTTCCGCGATCGCGCCAAAGGCACCGCTGATCTCCTGAATTATGCGAGCCTCATCGGCGATGGCCTTGTGCTCTGCAAGGACGGTTCGCTTTTGGCCGGCTTCCTCTATCGCGGCCCCGACAGCCAAAGTGCAACGCCCGCCGAACTCAACTATGTGACAAGCCGCATCAATGCGAGCCTCGCGAGGCTCGGCAGCGGCTTTGCGCTCTGGATCGACGCCGTGCGGCTTCCAGCCGCCGCTTACCCGGAGACCGACGCCTCGCACTTTCCGGACCCGATCACGGCTGCCATCGATGCCGAGCGGCGCCGCCAATTCCTGAGCGAAGGCGCTCATTTCGAGACGGAATACGCGCTCCTCGTCGCCTATACGCCGCCGCTCCGCCGCACCACCAAGATCGCCGATCTCATTTATGACGACGATCCAAAAGCTGAGCCCGAAAGCCCCGGCGACCGTCAGATCAAGATCTTCGAGCGCGTGCTTCGCGATCTCGAAGACGGCCTGTCGGATATTTTGCGGTTACGACGCATGAAGGCCTACCGCGTGATGGATGAAAGCGGGCGCGCGCATCTGCAAGACGAACTCATCAACTATGTGAGCTTCGCGGTCACGGGGCATCTCAGCCCCCTCAATTTGCCGCCATGCCCGATGTATTGCGATGCCTGGCTCGGCGGGCAGGAGCTTTATGGCGGCGACACCCCGAAAATGGGCGAGCACTTCATCGCGGTGGTGGCGATCGAGGGCTTTCCCGCCGAATCCTATCCCAATATGCTGGCAAGGCTCGAGACGCTCGCGATTGCGTTTCGCTTTTCCTCGCGCTTCATCCCGCTCGATTCCCACGAAAGCCTCGGGCTGCTCCGCGCCTACCGGCGCAAATGGCGGCAATGGATGCGGGGGTTCTTTTCGCAAGTGTTCCGCACCGAAGGCGGCGTCGTGAATGAGGATGCCGCTCTGATGGCGGCGCAGGCCGAAGACGCCATCACCGATGCGAGTTCCAACCTCGTCGCCTTTGGCTATTACACGCCGGTCCTGATCTTGATGGGCGAGAACAGGGACACGCTTCTCGAGGAGGCGCGCCTTGTCGGCCGCGAGCTTCGGCGCGAAGGCTTTTCGAGCCGCGTCGAGACGGTGAATACGCTCGAGGCCTTTCTCGGGAGCCTGCCCGCCCATGCCGTCCCGAATGTGAGGCGGCCGCTCGTCCACAGTTTGAACCTCGCCGACCTCATGCCGGCAGCCTCCATTTGGCCGGGACTTCCCGTCTGTCCGAGCCCGCTCTTCCCGGCAGGCTCGCCGCCGCTCCTTTACGGCGCCACCACCGGCTCGACGCCGTTCCGGCTCAATCTGCATGTGGGCGATGTCGGCCATACGCTGATCTTCGGGCCGACAGGTGCTGGCAAATCGACGCTGCTCGCACTCATCGCCGCACAGTTCCGCCGCTACCGGCATGCCCGCATCACGGTGTTTGACAAGGGTCGTTCGCTGTTCGCGCTCGCTCATGCGGCTGGCGCGCAGCACTATGATCTGGCAGGCGATGCGGGAAGCCCGGGCCTGTGTCCGCTCGGCAAACTCGAGACGGCTTTAGATGTGGCGTTCGCCGAAGACTGGCTTGCCACCTGCTACGAGCTTCAACAGGGAAGCGCGCCGACACCGCGGCAGAAAGAAGAAATCCATCGCGCCGTGCGGCTAATGCGCGAAACCAAAAGCGGCGAGGGCCGAAGCCTCACCGACTTCATCGCCACCGTTCAGGACAAGGACATCCGGGCGGCGCTTGGCACCTATACGATCGAAGGCGTGCTCGGCCATCTTCTCGATGCCAGGGCCGACGGCATCGAGCCGGCCTCATTCACGGTCTTCGAGATCGAGGAACTGATGGCGCTCGGCGAGAAGAACCTGATCCCGGTGCTTCTTTATCTGTTTCGCCATTTCGAGCGCTCGCTCACAGGCGCGCCCGCCCTTCTCCTTCTCGATGAGGCGTGGGTGATGCTCGGCCACCCCGTGTTCCGGGAAAAGATCCGCGAATGGCTGAAAGTGCTGCGCAAGGCCAATTGCGCCGTCGTGCTTGCGACCCAGAGCCTTTCGGACGCGGCACGCTCCGGCATCCTCGATGTGCTTCTCGAATCCTGCCCGACCAGGATCCTTTTGCCGAACGAGGAAGCCGATAAGGGTGGCTCCGGCGCGATGCCCGGTCCCCTCGATTTTTACCGGCTGATCGGTCTGAACGAGACCGAGATCGCGCTCCTGAAGGGGGCGGTCAAGAAACGCCACTACTACTACACGAGCCCGGAAGGCCGCAGGCTGTTCGAGCTCGGACTTGGTCCCGTGGCCCTTGCCTTTACCGCCGTCTCATCGCGCGAGGATGTGGCCCGCGTGCGCGCGCTCATCGAGGCCCACGGACAAGAGTGGCCGCGAGCCTGGCTCGCCGAGCGGGGCCTCGATCCCAACGACATTCTCGGACCAGCGGAGGAGGGGCTCAATGAAAAGACGCCTTAAAGTGGCGGCGCTTGCGCTTGTAGCAATCGCTTGTGTCTCAGTCGTGAGCGTCCGGCAAAGCCGGGCCCAGGCCGTCTATTGCACCAATTGCGCCAGCGAAATCACGCAGCTCTTGAATCTGGCCCGGCTCGTCGATCAGCTCGGTACGCAAGGCAGTATCCTTCAGACGAACACCAACCAGTTCCAGACCATGACGGTGAACACGACGCCTTGGCCCTCGCTCGAATGGGGGAATGGAGCGGCGAACATCCAATCCGTCAACACGGCGCTGGCAAGCGCCAATTCGCTGTCCTTCGCCAAGACAGGGCTCGCGGCGCAGTTTGGCCAGCACTATGGCTCGTACGACAGCTACCTGACTTCGCCCGCGACGAGCGCAGCCTTTGCCGCCAAATATCAGCAATGGTCTACCAACGCCAATGCGAGCGTGCTCTCGACGCTTGAAGCGGGTTCCCTTCAGTCGGGCCAGATCGGCGGCGACGAGCTTGCGCTCATCAACCGCCTCAAGAGCCAGACCGGCGCGGTGCAAGGCAATCTCGAGGCGCTACAGACGCTTGCTCAAGTAGGGCTTCTCAATATCGAGCAGTTGCAGAAGCTGCGCCAACTCATCCTGGCGGACACGAGCCTCAAGGCGAACGCCATCCAGACTGAGGCCGATCAGAGTGCCTCCCAACAGGCGGCCTGGCGGACGTTCATCAAAACGCAAACGACGATCCCAACAAGCGGCGGAGCGCGATTTTGATGAGGCGGCTCCCGCCAAGAACGCCGCCGAGAGCATCTTGCTCTCCTCTCGGCTCATCGCCTGCGGCCCGAGCGGGGTGCGCGCTGATCGGCCTTGCCGTTGGCGTGCTTGTTCTCAGCATCATTTCGGCAAGCCCGGCCGCGGCCGCGGAGCCTACGACCAACGCGCTCGATGGGATCGTGCGGCTCTACCAGCAAAACGCGCAGAAATGGGAAACGACGCTTGCGACTTACGCGCAAACACTGTTCTGGCTGCTCGCCGCCATCGAGATGTCCTATGCCGCCATCCGGCTTGCCTTTCGCGGCGCCGATGTCAGCGAATGGATGGCCGAACTCGTCAATCAGATCCTGTTCATCGGCTTTTTTCTGGCGCTACTTGTCAATTCGAGCGCCTGGGCGGCGGCGATCGTCAACAGCTTCAGGACCGCCGCCAACGAGGCCGTGCAGGCCTCGGGCGGCACGAGCCTGATCGCGCCATCGGACATTTTTGCGATCGGGCTCAGCATGGCCAACAAGGTACTCGATCAGTCGAGCATCTGGAGCCCCGGCGCGAGCGTGGGTCTCCTCATTTTCGCGCTCGTGCTCCTTATCTGCTTCGCTCTCATCGCCGCCTTTCTGGTACTGGCGCTCGTCGAATCCTACGTCGTGATCTCGGCCGGCATCCTGTTCATGGGCTTCGGCGGATCGCGCTGGACCAAGGATTACGCGCTCAAAATGATCATCTACGCGCTGAGCGTCGGCGCGAAGCTGTTCGTGCTGCAGCTCCTGATCGGGCTCGGCCAGCAAATCTTCAACGCGCTGATCCAGAATTTCGAGGCGAACACGTCTGATCTTCTCGTCTCGGTCGGCTCGGCCATCGTCATGCTGGCGCTCACCAAAATCATTCCCGACATGATCCAGGGCCTCATCAATGGCACGCAAATAAGCGGCGGCGGCGCACTCGCCGGTGTTGCCGCGGGCGCTGCCGGTGTTGGCTGGGGCGCGTTCAAGGGCGGCATTGGCGCTGCCATGGTGGCGGCCCGAAGCTCGGCGCTTGCGAGCGAGCAAATGCAAGATGCGCGCATGTCGGGCAGCTTCGGACCAGGGCGAGTGGTTCGCATGGCCGGCAATACCGCCATGGCCGCCGGCGATACGCTTGGCATGCGCCTTAGCGGGCGCATCCATTACGGCACCTGGGCGGGGCAGATGGCCGAGGCCTTGAAAGAACGAACCGTCGACCGGCAGGCCGCAAGAACCGCGAGCGAGCCCTCCCAGCCGCAAGGATCGGTCACGGGCGCGGGCCAACCGGCACAGCCGAGCCAAGCTGCGCAGCAAAGTCAGGCCGCACCGCCAAGCCAAGGCAACCCGCCGAAGAAGCCTTAAGCCGCGATCCAGGAGCAGAAATGCGCGGTTATCAACATTGTCTATGTACCATCGAGAGGGATCATGAGCAGCCATCAGGACGGGAAGCTTGGTTCTTCCCGTGAGGAAGGGACCAATCCCTATCTCAATGCGCGCCGCGAATGGAACGAGCGCTACGGCGATTACATCGCGCAAGCCCGGAACTGGCGGCTTGCCGCCATTTTGGCCCTGTTCGTAGCGCTGATCACGGGCGCAGGCCTCGTCTACGTCGCAAGCCAAAGCCAGATCGTTCCCTATGTGGTACGCGTCGACAAGCTCGGCTCCGCCGCCGCCGTCGATCGCGCCGACCGGCTCGTCAAGCCGGACCACCAGCTCATCGTCGCGAGCCTTGCGCGCTTCATCGCCAACATAAGAAGCGTCTACACCGACGCGGGCGCCGAGCGCGCGCTCCTGAAAGAAGCCTATGCCATGATCAACGAGCGGGGCGACGCCTATGCGCGGCTGAACGACCACATGCGCGCCCACGATCCGTTCGAGCGCGCCAAGACCGAAACCGTCATGGTGGAGGTCGAAAGCGTTCTGCCGCTGTCCGCCGACAGTTGGCGCATCGAGTGGCGCGAAGAAACCCGAACCCGCGACGGCTCAAAGCCTCAAACCCAGCATTGGCAGGCCACGATCGCCATCACGCTGAACCCGCCATCGGACGAGGCCACCATTCGCCTTAACCCGCTTGGCATTTACATCAACAGCTACAGCTGGTCGCAACGGCTTTGAGCGGAGGGGAGACTTTGTCATGCGCGCAGTGATTTTATATGTACTATCATCCTTGCTTTCTGGCGCGGCGCTGGCGCAAGCGCCTCAGAGCTTTCCCGAAGGACCACCGCCGCGCGTGCCGCTGTTGGCCGGGCCGCAGCCGCCTCTGGCGCCCAAGGAGCAAAAGGGCGTGGCCTATGGCAAGGAATGGGCCGGCAACCGTGCGGGGCCGGCGCGAGGCGACGAGGGTGCAACCGTGTTCGTGTTCGGCTCGACGCTTCCCACCATCGTGTGCGCGCCGTTTTACGTCTGCGATCTTGCTCTGCAGGAAGGCGAAAGCGTCAATGATCTGAATGTCGGCGACAGCGTGCGCTGGAAGATTACGCCGGCGACGCAAGGGGCGGGCGAGGCCATCATCACCCATGTGATCATCAAGCCGACCGATGTGGGGCTCATCACCAATCTCGTCATCACCACCAATCGGCGCACCTACATCATCAAGCTTGTGAGCCGCTCGCAAGACTGGATGCCGCGCGTTTCTTTCGACTATCCCGATGACGCCAGCAGCCAGTGGAAGGCGTACCGCACCAAGGTCGAGCAGACCCGCGAAATGCGCGCGGCGGCGGCCGTGGCGCCCGCGCCCGGCAAACTCGATTTTGAGTTCGCTGTTTCGGGCGACGCGCCCTGGAAGCCGACGCATGTCTATACCGACGGCGTCAAGACCTACATTCTGTTTCCGGCCGAAGTCGGCTCGAGCGAGCTTCCAGCCCTTGTCGAGATCGCCGAAGACGCGAGCTTCCTTGGCCTCGATAGCCTCTTCAACGGGCCCGTGACGCGGCTTGTGAACTATCGCTTCGTCGAGCACCGCTTCGAAGTCGACAAGGTCCTGACCCTGGCGCGGCTCACCTCGGGCGTGGGCAGCAGCGCGAGCAGTGTCACCATCACCCGCACGCGGAGGGATTGATCATGCAAACACTCTCGGCTGCGCTCTTTGAACCAGGCGAATGCGCCGGCAGCACCGCAGTTTTCAGCAGCAGCTCCACGCTTCGAGAGGTCAGACGGTGAACGAAACCCCTTCCTCCCCCGATCTCCTGGGCGGGTCGCCTTCGCGCGGCGCAGGCGTTCGGCGCTTGAACCGCGTTCCGCTCATGATCGCCATGGCGATCCTGGCGCTCATCATGGCAACCATCGCCTACACCTATCATTTGCGCCTGCAAGCCTCAAAACGAGGCGCCGAAATGGGCCGGCAGACGCAAGCTCCGATCGGCATTCTGGCGAACGCGCCCGACGCGGGCTACATTCCGCCCAAAGCGCCCGAGACCATCCCGGTGCTGCCGCAACCGGTTTCGCTCCAACCCGCGGCGCCGCCTCTCCCCGACGTGCCAGATCCCAATCGTCTTGCCTGGGAGAGCTATTACAAGCGCCTCGAACATTTGCGCGAGGCCCGCGAGAAGCTCGCGCTGACAGCGCTCGGCGCCGGCTCCGAAATCCAGGCCAATCTTCCAAGACGAACCGCTTTCTCGACAAGCGAGGCAGCGCCCGCGCCGCTTTCGGCCTCGGAGCAGTTCACGAGACTGGCGGCGGACCGACTTTCGCAGCTCGGCGGCGATGCCGAACGCGATCGCGACCTCAACAGGCAGCGTGACAAGCGCGCCTTCCTCGCCGACCAGGACCCGAAAACAGCCGACCAGAACACGCTCAAGGCGCGGCGCGAAGCGCCGCGCTCACCCTACGAAGTGCGCGCCGGCACGGTGATCCCCGCTATCATGATCGGCGGGGTGAATTCCGATCTGCCGGGCCAGCTTCTGGCCCAGGTTTCAGAGAACGTCTACGACACCGCCACGGGGCGCTTCATTGTCATCCCGCAAGGATCAAAGCTCGTTGGCACCTATGATTCCGGCATTACCACCGGTCAGGAGCGGGTGCTCGTCGCCTGGACGCGGATCATCTATCCCGACGCCTCCTCGCTCGATCTTGGCCGGATGCCCGGCGCCGACGAAGGCGGCTATGCGGGCTTTAACGATCAGGTCAACAATCATGTCTGGAAGATCTGGAGCAACGCCATCCTGCTCTCGGCCTTCTCGGCCGGCATTCAGCTCAGCCAGGGCAATGGCAACAACCAGACGAGCGGCGGGCTCAACGCGACGCAGACCATCGCGGCGTCCACCGGCCAGCAATTGGGCCAGCTCGGCATGGAAATGGCGAGGCGCAATCTGCAAATCCAGCCGACGCTCGAGGTGAGGCCCGGCTACCGCTTCGTGGTGCAGGTGACGAAGGATCTGATCCTTCGGCCCTGGGTCCCAGGCGACAAGGCGACGGCGTTTTTCGGCGGGTATCCCTATCGCGACGGAGTACAGCGATGAGGCCATCGGAACCCACGAAGGGAGATGGCCATGGACGTCACCCTTGATCCATCCGCCTGGGGACTTCTGATCCTGACGGGCGGCGTTGTCGGGCTCTGCTTCGGGCTGCTCGGCCAGGCCGGTGGCCTTGCCCTCGCTCCGGCCCTTCTGATTGTGCTTCCCCTTTGCGGCGTGACCGCCGAGGCGGCGCCGCGGCTCGCAGTGACGACCGCCCTGGCGATCTTGATCCCGGTGACGATCGGCCAAGCGGAGGGCAGGCTGTCCTGGAAAGCGATCGATTGGGACTTCATCCTCCTGCTTGCGCCAGGCGCGGCCGTTGGCGCGGTGATCGCCGCGATGGTCGCGGATAATTTGGACGGCCGGATCGTTGCGCTTTTTCTCGGTTCAGGATCCATCCTTCTGGCCCTTCGCCTCTCGAGGCGTGCGGGCGGCGGCGATAGGGACCATGTCGAGCCGCGCAATCCTTCGCTCCTTGCCCTGACGCTGAAAACGGTCGTGGGCGGAGCCTTCGCCGCCCTTACCGGTGTGAGCGCGGGCTTGATTTTGGCGCGCTGGCTCGCCAAGGCCCTTCCTTCCGCACAGGCAGCCGCCACCGCGAGCGCCTTGACCTTGCCCTTTGCGTTCACCGCCTCGGTCGGCGCTCTCTTGGCCCCGGCGCCCCTGACCTGCGGGCCGGCCTGCGCCGGCGTCCTCTTCCTGCCAGCGCTGGCCGCAATTGGCATGAGTGCCGTTCTCATCGCGCCGCTTGCGCTGCGGCTCAGACCCTTCTTGCCGTCGGCCCCGGCGAGCCGCTCGCTCGCGGTCTTCGCCATAGCACTTCTGTGCACAGTCGGCCTTCGCCCCCAGAGCCTTGGCAGCCTTTTGGCAGAGACTCGAGAAAGCGCTCTCGACCTTGTGCTGGGTTCGCTTTGCGAGCCACAGCCCGCTCCCGCCGTGCCAATCTTCGATCGTAAAACCTTGGCCCTTGCACCCATCAGCGAGGCCCGATGACGCCTTTTGACTGGGTCCTGCTCGCCGCCGTCGGCTGCGTCTCCGGTCTCTCCGCGGGACTGCTGGGCATCGGCGGCGGCCTCGTCGTGGTGCCGAGCCTCATCTACGGTTTGCCGCTCCTAGGTATCTCCGGGCCGGACGTGCCGAGAATCGCCACCGCCACTTCGCTGGCGCTCGTCATTCCAACCGCGCTTGCAAGCGCCCAGGCCCATGCGGCGAAGGGCGCGGTCTGTCTCAGATGCGCGGCCCTCCTGGCGCCTGCGCTTATCACGGGCTCCTTTCTGGCGACCACGCTCGCGCCCTTTCTCGATGCGCGCATGATCGTCGCCGTCTTCGTTCTCTATGCGATCGTGTTTACGTGGGGAGTCCTGAGGCCCGAAAGGGCGAAGGAAGCTGCCGTCTCGGACAGGCTTGGCTTTGAACGCCTGACGGAAACCGCGCTGAAAAGCGTGAGCGGCGGGGCGCTTGCGGCACTCCTTGGGTTTGGCGGCGCCTTCTTCTGCGTCCCGATCCTGTCGCGCTTCGTGTCCATGAAGAAGGCGATCGGAACGGCGTCCGCGCTCGGTCTGCCGCTCGCTGGGGCGGGAGTTGCGGGCTATCTTCTGGCGCCTTCGCCCGAGGGCTGTTCCGGCGCCTGTGCAGGCGCCATTTTCATGCCGGCCGTCGGCGCAATCGGGGTCGCAAGCGTTCTGACCGCGCCCGTTGGCGCGAGGCTCGCGCATAGCCTGCCGGTTGTGCTTCTGAAACGCGTCTTCGCCGTGCTCCTGCTTCTCACCGCCGCGTCTCTCACGCTCAAAATCATGCCCGCGATCCCGCGTCCCACGCCTTATCTAAAAGCTGCCTTGCTTCGTCTCGCTGAGCCTGTCTGCCGTGACCGGGTCGGAGCGAAGCCCAGCCTTCGAGGGCGCTCCAGTCCTTGATTCGGGAGGATCACGACGAAGGATCAGGGGCCGCGCCTCATTCTCCGGGGCGCACCTCGTTTGCGCAATCCTCGCCAAACATTTCGCGGGACAGCACACGCTGACCTGTCTCCGAAAGCGAGTGCCAAAGCCGTGGCCGCTTGCGCCAATGGTCGACCAACTCGCAATCGAGAGCCTTCAAGCCGTCCGGCTCGTTGTCTTCGCCTTCATCCGAGCGCCCTCCAGGCGCCGGGATCTCGGCGTTCAATTTCAGACGGACGCCTGGCCCACCGCCGCTATCGGCGAAAATGAATTCCAGTCCAGCGTCCTCGTAGACGCGCTGCACTGTTTGCAGCGTTGCGCTCTGCGCCGGAAGACCGGCCTCGATGCGTTGGGCGGTATTGACGTGAATGCGAGCCCTCTCGGCCAGCTCACGAATGGTCCAGCCTAGAGCCGCGCGCGCCATCTTCAATTGTATCGTTGACACCTTCATTGTATCATATATACATTCATAGCCATAAGCATTGTGACGCTAACACATTGGCGAGCGTGGGGGTATGCCCATGAAGCTTACTGTTGCGGACCTCAAAAGTCTCAAGGCTTTGCTGCGATATGCGCGCGAACTGATCGACGACGCGGCGAACACCTCCCGAGCGGCAGACGATACCGCGCGTCACATTAGGCTTCGAAGCCTGTCCCGCCAAGTCGACGATGAACTCGACAGCCTCGCTCAGTCTCTTGCAGCCGCGGAACGTGCCGCCAAATCATGATCGCGACGCCATAGTCAACCGAACAGCGACTCTCTAAAGCTGCCTCTTGGGCAAAGGAGGCGCGGGATAACGGCCGGCAATCAGGTTCCAATACGCCCAGGATCGAGTATCGATGATCCCAGGCGGCGCCCGATCGAGCGCCTCGACCAAATCTTCCAGCGGGACATATCGGCGAAGCACCTGCATGTCCTCATGGGTGGCGCGCGCCATGGCATAAGCCATGAAACGAACGGGATCGGAAAGCGCAGCAGACGGCGGCTCAAACCAGATGATCCGCCTTGCGATCCTCGAAGTTTCTGGCGTCAAGGGTATCTCTCTCACCGCTTTCGTCCCGAATCGAGCTTCTTACCGGTCAGATGGGGCAATTTTGAAAGATCAACACCGCGGACGGCGTCTACAAGTTGCTTCTTTATGCGCTGCGAGAGCCCCTGCAAATTGCCTTCATCGAAGAACACAAGCGCCTTGAGGGTATTTTGCGGATTGAACTGCGCGCCATAGATCGCCTTTGCACTCGCCAAAGCGAGCGGAAGATCGATGCTGCCCTCTGACAAAATCGCGGCAACATCGATGTAATCCTTTGCCTCGGCCCTTCTTTGAACCACGGCAGCCTTGGTTCCTGCGAGGTCCAGCAGCGATGCGACTCTTAATCCGGTCACAGGCGCTTTGCTCGTTTCGCCAACTCGCCGCAAACGAGGCACTCCAAAAAAGGAGAGCTTTACAGGACCGCGCCTTCGCACAGTGACAGTCAACGTGTTGACTTCGCTTTGAATAACACTGGCATTCTTGAGATAGGGAACCTGTTCAAGAAGCTTGGCGGGATCAAGCGGTTCTGAACTGAAAAAATCAAAATCCACAGACTTTCGATGGCCAATCCGCAAGGCAAGAGCGGTACCGCCATAAAGGATGAAGTCTGCCGGGGTATCGCCGAGTTCGTCCCAAAGGCGCCGCTGCGAGGCGGGCAGGATATCGAGCCTCGGATCGAATATCTGTGTCATTGAGCCAAGATAATGGGAGCCGTTGGCAGAAGGCAAAGCCAAAACACCGACAAACCACAGCGCGGGACAAACCGACCTCTGCGCTGTGCCCGCGCCAGCGGCCTTGAAGGCAGGTTAGCATTCAGCCTTATCCATCGACGGAACCGCATCAAAAAAGTTGCGCGCTGTTCGTCGAGATGGGTCGAAACCGGAAATCGCGGTCCCAAACCATCGTGGCGGCTTCACCCTCAGATACAGAAATCGATGTGAATGCCACCGCGGGGGGCTAGGCTGTGCCTCGGCGATTGCAAAAAGCAGGACAGCTGATACACAATCCGTGCACGGGCAATGGAGTTGAGGGTGTATTATGAAAGACGTTTTTATCGCATATGCTCGACCTGAAAGGCCTATTGCAGAGGCGTTAGCCAAAATCATTAATGATCGTGGGCATTCGACCTGGTGGGACACTGACCTACTGGCGGGCGAGGATTTTAACAGGGTTATTCAGGACCGTCTAAATGAAGCAAGAGCCGTTATCGTTATCTGGTCCGATTTATCGGTAAAAAGCGATTGGGTGCTAGCCGAAGCTGGTTACGCCGCGAGATTAAAAAAGCTGATACCGATTATAGTAGGCTCACTGAACCCCAAGGATTTGCCGATACCATTTAACGTATATCAAACTCACATATTTAACCAAACCGACAAGACCTCAGTTGAGGCACTACTAAGGTCGTTATCTCTACTGATTCGTCGACGAGTGGATGCGGAAGACGCCGTTCCATCAGCGGAAATCCCGCCTGCCGAACAGCCTCGACCTGGGCAAAAGGAAATTAGTGAAGAGCTTGAAAAGCCTTGGGTTTTTGTTTCGCACGTCGATGTGGACAAGCCTAGGATACGACCATTTGTCGAAAAGATGTTAGAGAGCGAATTGACTGTTTTCATCGATAAGCCCGCAAAGCTCGGTCTCTCAAAGAAGTGGGTTGGATCACCAAACCTCAAATATATTAGGTTCTTTGATAATTATAGGATGGCCATTAGCCGGGCTCTTGATCGCTCAGGATGCGTTCTGGTCTTCTGGAGCAAGGAATCTGTTCAAACTGAGCGACAAATTTTCTGGGACGAAATCGAGTTTGGAAGTGTTAACGGTTTCCTTGTCTCGACAATGATTGACGATGTTATTTCTGGAGCAAGCAAGATCCCAAAAGGGTTTGGGTTCTCTCAGGCGAATATCGCAGATTTAACATCTAACGAAGCGCTAGATAATGATTTCGAATGGGTAATTGCTGACATACGTGAATTACTCCAGGGTTACCGCTCGAATTTTCATCTGCCGGGAAAGAAAGACTAGTTAGGGCAAGAGCGGCTGCTTTGCTGATGTCCCTCTGTAAATCCGACACCGATTTACAGTGTCCGCTTCATGGGCTTTAGCAGGCCATTCTCGTCCGGGAGCCCATGACCTCTCCCGGCCTCTTGCAGCTATCCCCGGGACCCGTGGTAGCCCCTGAATGACGCACCCCGCCCAAACGCCGGTTCGTCCGCGGGCATGGTCTCCTTTTCCGTGTAATGCGTGTAACAGGCGTTACAGTTCTGAAATCACGAAGAAATATCTGTTACACTCGAAAACCGACGAGGCGTAACAGGCGTAACACGCCCGGCTTAAAGCGAGAATATCGCGATCAGGATTCGGCGAAACGTGCAGCGATGTTACACTTGTTACACGAGCTTCTCTGTCCCGTGTAACTGAAAAAGTCAGGTTATAGCAATAATGTAGCACCTGTTTCACCTGTTACCCGGAAAAAGCGATCACCCTATTGGTCCGGCGCCGTGAAATCCGGCCCGACGGGCACCCAGGCGCTGCCGTTCACTTGCGGTGAAGGCTCATCCTCATCGCCAAACAGAAGCGACGCATCGATTTCGTAGCACCGCCTCGGGCCCATGCCGGGCAGGCGAACGACGCGCTGATACTTTCCATCGTTGTCCGGCTTGATGATGCCCCGCTCCACCATGGCGCTGGCGATCGATCGCGCGTCGTGACCGCGACAGATCTCTTTCCACCCTTCGGGCAGCACGTAATAGACGACCCTCTCGTCCTCGCCACCCTGATCGAAGATGCGGTAGAAGCCAACCCTATTCACGGTCGGCTGGCCAGGCATATGCCAGGAGCTGAAGCGCGAGGAGCCATGCAGCTCGATGAAGCCTTTGACTTGCAGGATTCCGTTCTGCGTCTCGATCGGCCCCGAAGTGCCGCGCGCGGCGAGCCACTCGAGAAACAGCCGCTTGCAAGCCTCGCGCACCTCGCCGCGGCGCCAAGGCACGATGTCGGCCGCGATCGCAAGCTCGCCGGCGGCAGCGATAAGCCCGAAGCGGCCCGCCACGCGCGCAACCTGGCCGTCGGCGTCTTTGGCGCAGGCTTGTTGCACGAAGCGGCCGATAAAGGCTTTCGCGCCTTCGGTCAGCCGCTCAAGATCGCTTGTCAGATGGCGAATGAAGGCGGTCGCCGCATGGCCGTAATGCTCCCGCCCGCTCGCACTGAGCGCCTCGGCGAGCTGCTTTGGTTCCTTGAACCCGTGCAGACTTTGAAACATGCCCATGCCGTGGCCTGCGTCGGCACTGATTTCGACAAGCCGCACCGCCTGCCCACCCGTTGCGCGCATGCGGTCTTCGGAGAGTTTTTCGGCCATGCCGATCTCGCCTGTGGACATGAAGAGGAGCCGCCAGGTGCAAGCGCTGCGAAGATCGGAGGTTCTTTGCATCCGCTCTTTCTGCCGACCATTCGCGAGCGCGTAGGCCGCCCGAAAGAGCGCTCTCGGCTCGATTTCAGCGATCTCATCGAGGGCAAGAAACGCATTGTTGTGGATGGCGGCGACAGCTTCGAGCGCGTTGTCGGTCGCCCGCCAGGTACGCATGAAGCCATATTGACCGCCGCCGCCCCAGACGGTGCCAGCGGCTCGAAGGATGGTGGTCTTGCCAGCCGTCGACCCGCCTCGGAAATGAATGCCGCCGCCTTCCATGCCGATCGGTTCGAGGAGCGGCGGCGCTAACGCGGCGGCGATCGCAAACATGAGCCGGTCGTTGCCGCGCGCGTAAGCCGCCACGCCGTCTTGCCAGCCTTTCAGGCTCCCGCCTTTTCGGTAGAAATGCTCGACCGGCTTGTGCGGCTGAAAGACGACGGCGCGGCCTTTGCTGTTCCCGATGGTCTCATCGGGGAGCACAAACACCCCGTCGTGAAACCCGACCTTCGGAACACACAGCGCATAGGATTTGGGCCGAGTGCGGACGAGCAGCTCCCGGAGCTTCGTCTTCGCTCTTGGCGTGATGTTGAAATCGAGCCCGTGATAGGCGAGGTGCTTGAAAATATCCTCGGAGCTCGTCACGAGGTCGGTTTTCGGGATGGCGGCCTTGTGCCAGACGGCGTTGCGCGTCCTGATTTCGAGATAGAGGCCCCAGTCCTTGCTGTCGGCGTTGAGCGTGGTGGCGAGGAACCTCACCTCGGAGCACAGCCAATCCCACTCATCCTCCTCCTCGCCGTCCTCACCCTTCACGATGCGGCTCAAGAATTCGAGGCCTCGGCCGTTCTCCTGCCAGCGAAACCCGAAGGGCAGATCTTCCCAGGGCTCGCTTTGGGCCAGCGCTTCGCGCACGGCATCGAGCCCATCGCTTACGAGAAGGTCGTTCCAATCCTGCCATTTGCCGTCCGGCTTCGGCCGCGCCGGCGGATAGGTGATGGCGGCCGAGACTTTTCTTTTGCGGTCGGCGTTGGCTGCATCCTCGGCATAGTCCTCGCCCGCCTTGCCCTTGCCGACGCCGCGGCCCCGGTCGCCGGCGACAAGCACGGTCTTGATAATGGACGGAGGCACGACGTTCTTCAGATTCGCGCCGCTAATGGCGGAGGCAACAAAGGGGCGCCCCGCCATGAAACAGACAAGCGCGTTTTCAGGCCCCTCGGCTTTTACAAGCTCGCCGCCTTCTTGCGGCGCGCCAAACCAGATGGCTCCGCCCGCATACTCGCCATAGGCCTTTTTCGGGCTTGCGATCTTGGCCTTGCCGCCATCCTCGCCGAGATAGAGGCGGTGGAGGGTCTTGAGTTCCCCATCATAGGCGTCCGAGACCCGGAACAGGATGGCCGGATAATATCCGTCGCGCTCGCTGCACCAAAGACGGGAATGAAAGCGGATCGCCGTGTGAAGGAGCGGCCAATCGAGCACAATGCCGCGATGCTGCTCGAAATAGGTCTGAGCGAGCGTGCCGGCGACGGCTTTGGCCTCGCTCCAGAGCTGGAATGCGCGCTGGCGCCTCCTCTCGATGTCGTCATCGGCTGCATCAAGGACCGGTCGCCCGGTCGGCCCACCGGTAGCAGCATCGGCGCTTTCATCGAGCGCTTTGGGCAAATCGCCAAAAGCTTCGGCCTCAGCCCTATTTTGTAAGGCGCGTTCAGCGGGCTGCTGCTGGCTGATGCGGCGTGTTTTTCGCTCCGGCTTCGGCGCTTCGTAAGCGCGGCCGAGAAGCTCCGTCTCGATCAAATCGAGGGCTTTCTGAAAGGACAGTCCCTTCATGCGCTCGACGGCATGAAGGATGTCGCCACCGCCGCACTGGCTGCAGAACCATGCCTTCTTTCGCGTGTCCCATCGCCAGGACGGGTTCTTGTCGTCGTGGCCCGGAAAGGGGCAATGGATATGGGTTTGACGCCTTGCCGGTGGCCAGGCGATGCCGATCCAGCGCAGGATATCGAGCTCCCGGCCGGCGAGGTCGGCTTTTACGGACTCCCATCGGCCTGATGACGCCATACCTGATGTCTCGCTTGGCGATGTCTTGCCTGGCGACGTGTCGCCGTCGCGGGCTTTAGCCTTGCCGCCCGATCCCCGTTTCATGCGACATCCTTTGCTTTCCTGCTTGCATGCGAGCCGCGCTTGGCTCGGGCCTATCGCAAGGCCGCGCTCATCCGGCTGATCTGCACTTGGGGTGCTTCGCATCGCCCTCGATGGCGCGCCCGCAGAGCGGGCAGGCGGTCTCCATCAGGAAGGGCCGTTCGCGCGTGGCGCGGTGCGCCCGGAAGTCCTGGATAGTGAGTAGGCCTTCGGAGGCCGAGATCAGCCGGAGCAGGGTTGCGAGCGTGGCTTTTCTCTCTGGCTCCCTCCCATCCTGGGGGATGAGCCGCGATAACATCGCGGGCGTGACGCCTGCGCGCTTCGCGAAACTCGTGCGGGTATGTCCCGTCACTTGCAAAACGCTCTGGAATTTGGTCGCCAAGTTCATGCGTGCCCCGCGCCTCCCTGACAGGTTTTAGCTTTGACTTGCCGATTGTTGCCTGTTAGACAATCCTCAGCCAAGGTCTTTTTTGGACAAACTCTGGATTGCCACCAAGAAAGCTGGCAAGAAGCCCTCCATGGCAATCAATCGAATCCGGCAACTGAGACTTGAACGCGGCTTGTCGCTCACCGAGCTCGCGAAAAAATCGGCATCTCGGAAAGTCATTTGTCGCGGGTCGAAGCGGGCGCGCGGGGGCTGCATCTTTCCAAAATGGAGGCGCTCGCCGGCGCGTTGGGCGTGCCTGTGACCGAAATTCTCTCGGTTCAGAGCTTGAGCTACATGGCCGACCTTGCGCCCTATATCCCGCCCAAAGGCTCGGCAATCGAAAAGGCGCTGACATCTTCGACGCAAGAGATGTTCAAGGTTCTGTCGAACGTGATGAGCGAGCTTGGCATCACCGAGGGCGATCCGATCATCGCGGATATGGACCCTAAGGGATTGCAGAAATTGGAGCTTGGCCAGTTGGTGATTGCCCAAATCTTTACCAGTAACTGCCCAGAAGGCGTTTTGCTGTTGCGGCAATACATCGGGCCGCACCTTTTGATTACCAACAGCGATGATCAAAATGCCATGCCTATTCATAGGCTTAGAGCAAAAGCGACCGTGATCGGCCGCGTCCTTCTTTGAATAGGTCCGCGCACATTCTTTGAACTGCATCGGATCTCAGATTGCAGTTTCAATATAAATGAAGAAGTCTAAGTCCAAGGCAACGAAGCGGAAAAGCGGCCTATGAGACTTGCGCGTGCGTGGGCGTCGGCTTTGGCGGCCGAGGGGCAGAGCGGTCTCGATGACGATCTGATCGCGCTCGATCGCAGCCATGCCAGATCTGGATCCGATCCCTCCTGCCAGGTCTACGAAGTTCGCTCTCGCGTTCTGTCCGACAGCGGCGTGTTTCCTGGCGATCTCCTGACCTTGCGCCTCCTTGATGAGGGTGAGACGCCTTCGGTGGTTTCCTTCGCGGCGGTCACCGTCGGATCACCACCCAGACAGCTCTTGTTGTTGCGGCTGTTCGTGCCGCCCCGGCAACTCACCATCAACACCAGCTGTCTCGAACTCCCGCCTCTGGTTCTTGGCCCAAATGTCCGGCTCGTTGCCGCTGCGCCCTGGGCTCAGCCGCCCGCGAGGATCGCGCCCGCCAAGTAATCTTTTCCCCAGCTTGTTCGCCGCGCCTTTTTCCCAAACGGCGTCTTTTGCTTGAGGCGAGTCATGCCATAGTTGCCCTATTTTGGACGATTTTTATTTTTTGCTTTTTAGACAATATTGGGCAAGCCTAGAGCGTATCAGGCAGTTGGCTTCTTGCTTCGTACCGTGTCTTGGGGTTGCCAGCATGATAGGCAGAGTTCCTGCTTCCAAAGGGCGAGTTTCGCCCGCCGGCGCGCGACAAACGCCGTCGATCACATGTGTACAGGCGGCGAGTGATCGCGTCCCTCGTCAAGCCCCGACAGAAGCCGGCTGCGTTGCGTGCCGAAAGCAGCCGGCAATCGCCCTTCATGCATTGAAAATCCGAATACCCCCGCGAAAACCGGTCTGGGCCTTGCCACTGTGCCGCGTTTGCCTGAACCTGGCTTCGCCGCTTGGGCCGGTGGCGGAATTGCTGTGGCTTCAGTCTATCGGCGTGGATGCCCTCGCGGTTGCTTCTGCAGGGCACAAGCCCCCGGTGCGCGGCAAGCCCAGGAAAAGAGCCCGCGTCAAGCCACCAAGCGACGTACCAGAACCCGGCTCTTCGAACGAATTCGAACGGATCCATGCGGCGTCCATCGCCGCCTTCGCGCGACCTTATCCGGAGACGGCCTCCGGCCGAGCGCTTTACTGGGATGAGCTGATTACGTCCTTTGCGCGGGCGCATGGCGCAGACCTCGCCGCGAAAGTCTTCGGCGTTGAGGTGCGGACGGGACGAGAGCTGATCTTTGATTGCCCCGTTTATAATCGTGAAAGGAAGGTTCGATGAGGCCGCATGTCTCTCCGCATCCCTTCCTCCCTGCCCAAGGCATTTCCAAAAGGGGAAATGGCGCGGTTCTCACGAGACACCAAGCCGAGGGCTCGGCGTGGGCCTGAGGCGCGTGCAACGCACACGCAGCGCTTGGAAGGCTGCAAGCTGCAACATGTCTGGGTCATCTGGAGCGGTACGCCGTGACGAGTTCGGACGGTTCGCCCGCAACGTGGGAGTGTGAGCCATGCGCACCCTCAAGGACATCGAGCGCCTGAAGGCAGCCCATGCGAAAGTTGCACGGCTCGCTACTCAGAACCCCGCGCTCTTGCCCGTCTTCATGGCCTTCGAGCGCGACATGGAAAAGGCGAAGGCGTGGGAGCGCGCCCGCGAAGTCGCTCAGAGCGCTGCCGCCAAAATCGTTTCGCGCAAGCGTTCGAGGCTTCCGCCCTTGCCGTAGCGCTCGCGGTTATAGGCGTGCCCGAACAGGTCGCGCCGGATGCGCTCGTCCGCATGCGTGGCGATTAACCGATCCTCGAAAGAATGGCGAAGGGAATAGAGGCTGTGATCTTCCGTTTCGAGCAGACCATTCTCGCGGAAATATGAGTTCACCGTTGCGCTCAGCGTCGCACTGGAATTTCGATAACGTGGAAAGCCTTGTTTGCACTCCCGGAACGCTTCGAGCGACACGCCCGCGAGCGGGATGATACGCTTGCTCGTCTCGTTCTTGAGTTGCCGCCCTACAGGTTCGATCGAGATGAAGGGGATCGGGCCTTCGAGCCTGATATGGTCCGGCAGCAATCCTGCCGCCTCGCTTGGCCGGTAGCCGGTGTTGACCATGCCCAGCACAATGCAGCGGGCTTCGGTGTTGAGGCCGTCCAGCGCTCCGGGAGCGATGAGGCGCATCCTTGTCCATTCGGTTGAGAACGGAGGCCTGGTGCGCTTGGCGCCTTCCTTGAGCGCCACACCACGAAACAGGTCCGGCAGGCCGAGCCGCTTCATGCGGTTGAGCGTGCGCACCATGTCCGCGAGATGGGTAAAATCCTTGTTCGCGCTGCTGGGCGACAGGTCTTCGGCCTCAATCTTCTCGATCCACCATTCACGGAAGTTAAGCACATCGTCGGCGGTGATTTCGGCGAGCGGCTTCGCGCCGATCACATGGGCGAAGTTCTTTACGGCCTTCATGCGCGGGTTGCGCCAGCGGCGAAGCTGGTCCTCGCTCTTGCCCAATGTTCGATCCCTGGCAAGCGTCCAATAGAGATCGAGCGCCCGCGTCACCGTGAGCGGCGGGTTCGCTATGCCGCCGAGCAAAGCCGCCGCTTCAAAGCGTTCCGGCTTGCCGGAAGCGACGGCTTCCACGCGCCGGATGCGCTCTTCCTCCGGCAAGGCCGCGATCTTTTCGGCAGGCAGGTAGCGAAAGCCGCGCATTCCGCAAAGGTTCAGGGCCGCCGCGTAACGCTTCTCCGCATCGTTCGTGTCGCCCGCGAGACGGGCCTCCCAGGCCTCTTCGAGTTGCACCCATGCAGCAGCGGCCTTGCGGCGCGCCACGCTTTCCGAATCGGTGTGAAGGCTGAGCCAGATCACCTTGCGCTCTTCGACGGGGGCATAGCGCGCGGGCACGCGGCGGCGGAGTTGCCACGTATCGGCCCGCTTGAAAATGGTTGTGTCTTTCAAAGCCCGCGTGTCTCCCAAATTGTGCATCGAAATGTATAGCACATCCGGGCGAAACAAGTCTGAAGTAATTCGCTCTACGGCAAAACAGTGAATTGGAATAGGTGCTTACGGGATTTTTGCAAAAAAAGGTTGGCGGAGACGGAGGCTGTCCTTTTCGCTAATGAAATCAACGCGCTACCCTTGAATCACAGCCAAAGCGCCACCATTGATTCCATTGGGGAATCTCGCCAGCTTGAAACCGAAGTCTCTGGTCTACAAAAAGAAATCGCCGCCCTGGCTACGGGGCGGCGACGATTCGCGCAGGCAGTAAACCCGGCGTAGGAGAGACGCCAGTCATCAGGACGATAAAACAACCCTCTTCGAAAGGTCATTTTATGGCTAAGATTTATGATGATTTCGCCGAAGATTCAAGGGCTTCCGCGAAAAAAAGTCTTAACGATCTCGCGGGCATGCGGCGTTGGGTTGCATGGCGGCTCGAAGACGGGCGGAAGGTGCCCAAGGACGCGCGGACGGGTGGTAACGCACGCTCGAACGATTCATCGAGCTGGGCCACACAGCGCGAGGCGCGGGCTTGGTGGAGCCGCAATCGCACAGTCGAGGCACTTATTGGCGATCCTCGCTCCGGCGGCATTGGGGTGATGCTGGGCGATCTCGGGGACGGGCATTTGTGGTGCATCGACCTTGATGGCTGCCTCGGGAATGACGGCGCCGCCCCGCACGCCGCTGACGTGGTGAAGCGCTTCGGCTCGTATTGCGAGGTGTCGCCATCCGGGAGGGGCCTGAAGCTGTTCTTCCTTATATCGGACACGGACGTGGCGGCACTGGGGGTGACCGCGGGCAAGGCGTTCGCAGGCCCTGGGGCGCATTCCGAAATGAAGCTCATGGTTCGCGGCTGGTCGACGCTGACCGAGAAGGCTTATTCCCGAGGGGCTTTACGCGAAATCGATGCGGGCGCGGTGCGCTGGTTCATCGACGTGGCCGGGCCTGCCTACCAGAAGCAGATGAAGGGAGGCGGCGAGCGGCCCAGAGACGAGAGTGGCAGCGGGCAGTTGTTCCGGCTAGCGAAGCTTGCCCACGATCTCGAATGGTTGAAAGAAGAATTCGAGGACGTGATAGCCGATCACCCGGACGCTGCCGCACACGTGGCGAAGGAAGGCCAGCGCGCCCTTGATCGTGCCTGGGATAATGCCGCCAAGCCCTTCGAGCCTACGCACGAAGACGAACCGGCCGGGTTCGATCAGGACAGCGTGATTCGCGCCTTCACGAAGGCCTACGCGGGTGAATTGCTGTTCGACCATCATGCCGGGAAGTGGTTCCGCTTCGATGGGTATTGGCGACGGGAAGAAACCAAGCTGGCGCTGCACTATGCCCGCGAGCAGTCTTTGAAGATCGCTTCGAGCGAAGCAAAGACGCTCAAAACCGTGCCCACGTGGGAAGCCATCGAACGCGGCGCCCGATCGGTTCGCGAATTCGCGGTGACATCGGATGTGTGGAACCGCGACACGATGCTTCTCGGCACACCGAACGGCACCGTCGACCTGCGGACAGGCGAGCTTCGCGACGCACGGCCAGAAGACAGAATCAGCCGCGTGACGGCCGTCGCCCCTATCCCACATGATGAGTTTCGGGCGAAACGGGATTGCCCGCGCTGGCTCGCCTTCCTCGATGAGGCGTTGGCGGGTGACGCGGGCGCGATCCGGTTTCTTCAGCAATGGTGTGGCTACAGTCTGACAGGCGAGACGCGAGAACAGAAGCTGGTTTTCGTTTACGGGCCGGGCGGTTCGGGCAAGGGGACGGCGATCAACACTGTGGGCGACATCCTGGGCGACTACGCCGTCAACGTCGGCATGGAAACGCTCACGGCCTCGAAGTACGAGCGTCACACGACCGAGTTGGCGAGGCTTCGGGGTGCTCGCATGGCGCGCGCGTCCGAGACCGAAAAGGGCAAGGCTTGGGCTGAGAATCGGATCAAGAACCTGACCGGGCAGGACACGATTACCGCGCGGTTCATGCGACAGGACGACTTCGAGTTCGCGCCTGAATTCAAGCTCACGATCTTCGGCAATAATCGGCCCAGCCTTCGCGACGTGGACGCGGCAATCAAGCGGCGTTTTCTGATCCTGCCCTTCGATCACCCACCGCGCCGGCCCAATACGAAATTGGCCGACGCACTGAAGCGGGAGTGGCCGGGCATTTTAGCGTGGCTGATCGACGGTTGCCTCGACTGGCAGGAAAGCGGGCTTATCGTTCCGCCGGTCATGGACGCGGCCACGAAAGAGTATTTTGCAGCTGAAGACACCTTTGCCCAGTGGCTTGCCGACCGTTGCGACGTCGGCCCGGAATTCGTGGATACGTCAGATAACCTCTGGGATTCGTGGTCGCGCTACGCTTACGGACTTGGCGAAGAGCCCGGCACGAAGAAAGGAACTTTTGCGGAGACCTTATCCCAGCGGGGATTTTTTAAGCGGGATCAGATCGGGCGAGACCGGAAACGGGGCTATCGCGGCTTGCGCGTTCGTAAAAATAAGGGGGATTTGGCGGCTCTCGATGATTAAAAATAACGGATTTTATCTGCGGCGCGTAAAAACCGTTAGAGCCCACTTCGGAGAAACGTGTAAAATGGCCTCGTAACCCATTGATTTCATTGGAAATACACGTTTTACACGTTTCTCCCGTATTCTATCGCCATAGCGCGCACACACACACACATACGCGCACACATGTAAAGGGGAACCGGAAGAAACGTGTAAAACGTGTATGGTCCGTATGCAGACTAAATAGCGGCTAACTGGGGGACGGCAAAAAATATGGGAAATATAAAAATCGCCGTCGTAGCTGCTGGGCTTTTAGCGCGGCCTGAAAAGCTAAAACGGCGAAATCGAGGTGTGACATTTTTGCAACGGCCGACACAGTGCGGCTCCACGCCCCTCGCGCCCATTTTAGCTAACTTAGGACCCATCGCGTCCCAGTTAAATTTACGATCTACGACAAGCCCGCTACCCCGTTAAATTTACCGCGACTTAAATTTTAAGTCAGCTCAGCTCACAAGGATAACTCGGATGCTAAAACCGAATGCCAGCATAGCCCAACTTCTGGGTAATAGTCCGCCTGCTGATGGTCCGCCTACGGATATCTCTAGCCACGTGGTATCGACCTTCGAGCTGAGCGAGTGGCTTGGCGTGTCCAATCAGCGGATCAGGGAGATGGCGCGCGCCGGGCTCATCCCGACAATCACGCCCGGCCGCTACAAGCTGAAGGCCGCAGTGCGTGCATGGGCCGATTGGCAGCGCACGAGCCGCCCAGGCATGGGATCCCAGTCGCTGGCCCTCACGGCTGCCAAGACACGAGCGGCTGAAGCGACGGCCGACAAGCTCGAACTGCACAACCAGGCCGCGCGGCGTGAGCTGATCGCCGCCAGCGACGTCGAACGCGCGTGGGCGACGGTCCTCCGCGACGTGCGCGCGGGCATGCTGTCGGTCCCCTCGCGCGTTCAGCAACGCATGGGCCATCTCACCAAGCACGACATCCTTGCCATCGACGCCGAGATTCGCACCGCATTGAGCGAGGCCGCCCATGCCGAATGAAGCCATCGCCACGGTCCGCCGCAACGCGCTGCGGGCTCTGATTCCGCCACCACGGCTTAAGTTGTCCGAGTGGATCGAGACGCATATGCGGCTCCCGGATAGCGTGAGCGCATTGCCTGGGCCGATCAGGCTCGCGCCCTACATGCGGGAGATTGCTGACGCGATCAGCGATCCCGAGATCGAGCGCATCTCGCTCGTCAAGCCGGTGCGCGTTGGCTTCACCACGCTACTGACGGGCGCCTTGGCGTCTTACATCGCCAACGAACCTTCGCCGATTTTATGCTTGCTACCGACCGAGAGCGATTGCCGCGATTATGTGGTTTCGGACATCGAACCGATCTTCGAGGCAACACCGGTGCTGCGCGGGCTTTTGTCCGCCGAGGCCGACGAGACGGGCCGCAATACGCTTCTGAGCCGTCGCTTCCCAGGCGGCTCGCTGAAGATCGTTGCCGCCAAGTCGCCCAGGAATTTGCGTCGGCATAATGTCCGTATACTGCTTATCGACGAAGCCGACGCGATGGAAGCGGGCGCTGAGGGATCGCCGGTCACGCTGGCAGAAAAGCGCACCTTGAGCTTCGCGAATCGCAAGATCATTTTGGGCAGTACTCCGACCTTTGAGGCGACCTCTAACGTTTTGCGGGCCTATGCCCAGTCCGATCAGCGCGTGTTCGAGGTGTCTTGCCCTGAGTGCGGACATTTCCATGAAATCACCTGGGCGGACATCCAATGGCCCGAAGGCGAGCCGGAGCGAGCGCACTACGTGTGCCCATCGTGCGGCTGTTGCATCGATGAGCGGCATAAGGCGGCGATGGTCGAGAACGGCCGCTGGCGGGCCACAGCGCCCCATGTGAAGGGCCATGCGGGTTTCAGGCTTAACGCGCTCGTCTCGACGCTGCACAACGCTCGATGGGGCGCGCTGGCCGCCGAGTTCATCGAAGCGAAGAAAAGCCCGGACCAGCTCCAGGTCTTCGTGAACACGATCCTGGCCCAGGGATGGCGCGAGGCAACGGAATCGCTCGACGATACGGCGCTTGCCGCGCGGGCGGAGGATTTCAGCCTCGAAAGCATCCCGCCGGAAGTGCTGTTCGTGACGGCGGGCGTGGACGTTCAGCGCGATCGGCTTGAAGTCGTCTTCCTCGGATGGTCACGGGATGAAATCTTCGTCCTTGGGCAATCGGCGATCTATGGCGATCCGATGGCCGATGACGTTTGGGCCGAACTCGACGAAGCTATCCGCACCAATTGGAAGCATCCCAAGGGCGGATTTCTCAAGGTCGACGCGACGGCCGTGGATTCGAGCGACGGCGTCACGATGGACCGCGTCGTGAACTTCTGCCGCCCACGGCTGGGCCGCCGAATCTTCGCGATCAAGGGCATGGCGGGCAATCGACCAGCGATCAAGCGCAGTAACCAGAAGGGCCATATCCTGTTCATCGTTGGCGTCGATGGGCTGAAGCAACAGCTTAACGACCGACTGACGCGCGGGCATTCTGTGCGGTTCTCGAAGACGCTTGAAGGGCGGTTTTACGAAGAACTGGCCAGCGAGCGCCTTGTCATCCGCTACCAGCGCGGCGCGCCCGTTCGGCTTTGGGAGCGCGTCCCAGGGCGACGGGCTGAAAGTCTCGACTGTGTGGTTTACGCGACCGCGGTGCGCCACTTGATCGGCCAGAAGATCGAGGCGCGAGAAGCTGAGGTGGCTAATCCGGGCATGACGACGAAGCCCGTTTCGCCTGTTGTCTACAGCTCGTGGCTGTACCCCAACGGACGGCCTGCCAAGCAGCCGGGAGTGTGGTAGCCCGCTACTACCCTAGAGACCAACAGAAAGAACCGCCAGCGGTCAAACTGGCGGGCCTCAGCGCATGTCAGCAGAAAAACACCGTTATAAGCAGGAACACGATCACGAGCGCGATCGGCCAAAAAGCAACCGATGAGTTCGCGAGCATGTAGACCGTCAGGACGACGCCTACGAGGAGTGTTGGCATAGCTCTAGCCTCGCAGCACAGCAAGAGCAGCGGCAGCGGCGGCCCGCTCTTTCTCGCGCCGCGCGAGGTATTCGCCGCCGCCGCCTTCGAACTCGGGGTTTGTCCGCAGGTCGGCCTCGGTGTCCGACTCATCGAGTTCGTCGCGGATGTCTTGGAATAGCTGCTCCATTTTTTCATCGCGGTCGTCGTGAGGGTCTTGGGCAAGCTGCACGATCTTCAGTGCGTGCAGTTCGATGATGGGATTGGCGGTGGTCATGTCAGCTCCTATTCACATTTTCGTGATCGACTGACGCACTACACCGGGTTTTGACCCGTGAACATCCGCAACCATAGCGGGAATTTACTTAAAATGGGTTAATTTTTGCAGTTATACTTGTGCATTTTGACGCATTTTTCGGCAAAATTAGGCAACCTCGAAGTTGCTGATAACTACTAAAAATCTATCTTGGAAAAATATCCCAACTCGGCTAGTTTCTTACGCAACCGAAGGGGGAGACCATGCCGATTACTCTGCGAAATATCGCCCACGCTGTATGGGCAACCCAGAATATCGCAACCTACACGCAGGAAGCCGTGTATGAACGCGCCCGTATTCTTCAGAAAAAGCGAATCATCCGAAGCACGGATGGCTCATTCAACGGTGATGATGAGGCAGTCGATTCGTTTCACCGCATCACGGGCCTGCATCTCGACCACGAGACGCGGCGCGGCGTGACCACGACTTACACTGAGGCCGACGCGGCGTTCGCTGCGCTCGCCCTGATCGCTAGCCTGAACGGCACGTCGTGGACTGTGCTGGAGGTGATGGACATACAGCTCCGCTCGTCGCGCATGTTCGAGCAGCACATGACGTTCATCCGCGCGGGCGTTCCGCTTTTCGTTCGCGCCGATATCGGCCTCGGCGGCGTGGATGTCCGCATTGGCGGCGTTGAGTTGCCCGCCGCCAATATGCGCCCTGGCGTGACGCAAACGCTGCTGTGGCCGGTGAGCGCGCTCGCCTCGCCCGTGCTCAGCCTTCTGGTGAAATAGCCATGGGAACGCTGACGCGCATCCGCGATTGGTTCGCAACCTCAAAATTTCAAGTGAGACGCTTCGACGCAGCGGGAGGCGGACGGCGCGCCCATGGCTTCGGTTCATTCGGCCGCACGCAAACCGAGGTGAGCGGCGCGGCTTATCAGGTCCGTTCAAGGGCGCGTTATCTTTACGCGAACAACCCATGGATTCGCCAGGGCGTAGACAACTGGGTGGGCTCGCTCGTCGGCTGTGGCATTGTCCCAGCTGGGGCTGCTGAAGCGGTCGCGCTGTTCAATCAGTGGGCGGACGAAGCCGATTTCGACGGCCGCACGGATTTTTTTGGCAGTCAAAGCGAGCTTGCTCGAAGCCTAGTGGTCGATGGCGAAGCCTTCCTGCAAGTGCTCGTCACCGAGGCCGGAGTGCGCCTTCGGGCCATTCCGGCCGAACTGGTCGACGAATCGAAAACAGTTGAATCGCCCAACGGCGGTTACTGTGTGTCGGGAGTCGAGTTCAACTCGGACGGCCAGCGCGTCGCATATTGGATTCGTCCGTCGAAGCCAACAGCGGCTTTCGAGTCTTACGCCCCGCCCGTGCGTATCCCGGCCTCGGAAATACTGCATATCTTCAAGCCCTTGGGCGCCGGGCAGGTCCGCGGCATGTCGTGGCTCTCACCAATTACCATAAGCGCAAATGAGTTTGACGGCATCGTCGACGCGCTAAGCGTGGGCATAAAGATCGCCGCGATGCATGCGGGTTTTCTCACGGATTTGAACGGCGCGGGCGAGCCATTCGAAGGCAATCTTTCGGATATAAGCCTCGAACCCGGCACCATTCGTCGGCTTCCCCAAGGCTTCGATATCAAGTTTTCGAGCCCGGAGCAGGCAAGCGAAACAGCGGCGTTTCTGAACTTCCAGCTCCGGCAACTGGCCGCCGGTCTCGGCTTACCCGACCATATGCTTAGCGGCGACCTGAGCAACGCGAATTACTCAAGCCTTCGCGCTGGGCTTTTACCTTTCCGCCAACGCTGCGAGCAAGTGCAGTACGGCGTGCTTGTCCCACAGCTGCTCAATCCGATATGGCGCGCCGTGATGAATTTCGCGCTGCTATCGGGCGAACTCAAGAGCGTGCCTCACTGCGAATGGCTCCCACCAGCGTTGATGCAAGTCGATCCTGCCAAGGCGGCGCAGGCGGACAAGCTTGAGCTTGAAATGGGCTTGACTAGCCGTCGCAAACTGGTCGCGTCGCGCGGTTGGTCGGTAGCGGACCTCGATAGCGAAATCGCGTCCGACCGCGAGCGTGAGGCATCACTAGGGTTAACTTTTTCTGAAGGAAGCACCGATGCCCAAAAAGCAATATAGGCGGCCTGTTTATCGGTCATCGCCGGATGAGGTTTTCGAGCGCCGCGCGCCTGTCTCGCCCCTCACCTGGGATGAGGCGACGCGCACCATCGAAGCCGTCATCTCTACGGGCGCGCCGGTTAAGCGGAGCGATTCACGCGGCCCATATATTGAGCGGCTCGATTTGTCGGGCGTCGATCCGGCGAAGCTCGTGGGCTTGCCCATTCTGGACGCGCACCGTTCGAGCGGCTCGGAGCATGTCGTGGGTGTGATCCGAGAGGCGCGGCGCGAGTCCGCTGGCCTGGTCGCTGTTATCCAGCTGAGCGCTGCCGACGATGTTTCGAGCATCCGCACAAAAGTTGCTGAAGGAACGCTCCGTGGACTGAGCATCGGTTACAGCGCCGCAGCGGTTCGCGAGACGACCGAGAACGGCCAGAGAGTCCGCACCATCACCCCCGCCATTCGTGAAGCGTCTTTTGTCGCAACGCCCGCAGATGCGGGAGCAACTGTCAGAGGTAGAACCATGCCCCAGGGCAACGAAAACGAAGATAACCAGCCGACGCAGGCCGAACACCGCGCCCGCGTCCGTGAGCTGGTTCGCGCAGCGGGCGAAACGCCTGAACTCGCCGACCAGTTCATCGACTCGGAGCTGACCGAGGAACAGGTTCGCGCCGATCTGTTCGACAAGCTCGTAAAGCGCAGCAAGAAAACGCCCATCATCCGCGTTCACAGTCCGGCCGCTGATAGCCCGGACGTTCGACGCGCTGCCCAGGAAGAGGCGCTGTTCGTCCGCACTGCGGGCGGCACGCCTTCTGAAGCGGCAAAGCCTTATCTGGGCCATAGCTTGCGCGACTTTGCGCGTGAAACGCTTGAAGCGGCGGGCCACTCGACGCGCGGCCTCAATACCGACGAGCTGTTCCGCGCCGCCATGCACACCACGAGCGACTTTCCCCAGCTCTTGACTGGCGTTGGCCGCCGGTCACTGCTCGCAAGCTATCAGGCGGCTCAAAGCCCGCTGAAGGCGCTGGCGAGGCAGAGCACTCGTTCGGACTTCCGCTCCGGCAGCACGCTGCGCCTGGGCGAGATCGGCTCGTTGCAACCGCTTAGTGAGGCGGGCGAAATCAAATCCGTGACGCGCGGGGAATCTGAGGAAAGCTACGCGATTGACAGTTTCGGCGCTAAGTTCAGCTTGAGCCGTAAGGCCCTCATCAACGACGATTTGGGCGCATTCAATGACGTCGCCCAGGCCGCCGGGCAAGCCGCTGCACAGAAGGAAGCGGAACTTCTCTGGAGCCTGCTTTCGCAGTCTTCAGGCGCTGGCCCGGTAATGGGAGAGGACAACAAGCGGCTGTTCCATGCGGACCACGGCAATCTCCTGACGGCCGCCGCGCTGTCGGAAACATCGCTGTCGGCGGCACGCCTGGCGCTCCGTACACGGAAAGGTCTCGACAAGAAAACGGTCATTTCGGTTGTGCCGAAATATCTGCTTGTCGGCCCTGAAATCGAGACGGCCGCCGAAAAGCTGCTCACCTCGATCACCGCGACGACCACGGGCGATGTGAACCCGTTTGCGGGCAAGCTCACGCTTCTGGTCGAGCCGCGTATTTCCGGCAAAGCGTGGTACCTCTTCGCCGATCCGGCAAGCGTGCCTGTGCTCGAATTTTCGTACCTTTCGAGCGCTCCCGGCCCGCAGATTTCGGAGCGCGAGGGCTGGGACGTGCTCAGCCGCGAATATCGCGTGTACCTCGATTTCGGCGCGGGCGCTATAGATCACCGCGGGGCTGCCAGAAATCCGGGGGTGTAACCATGGCCGCTTCCCTCGCCCAGTTGATCGACTGGCGTGACGCGCTCTTTGAGGCCCGGATGACAGGCGTCAGACGGGTTCGGGACGCGGACGGCGTGGAAATCGAATACCGCTCCGACAACGAAATGAAGGCGGCCATCGCGGCCGCCGATTCCGAGATCGCGGCTGCCCAGAGAAGGCAGCCGTCCACCATCCATTTCAGGACTTCAAAAGGACTCTACTAATGCGCAACTACATTCAACCGGGTGTGAACCTGACTCTTCCCGCTCCCGCCGATGTGACATCGGGCGAAGTCATCGTGATCGGCTCGCTTCACGGCATTGCGGCGGCTGACGCGGCGTCGGGCGTGGATTTCGACCTTGTGACCGAAGGCGTGTTCGAACTGCCCAAGGTCGCGACCGATGCATTCGCCGTCGGCGATTCTGCCTATTACGCCAGCGCCACGAAGCTCGTCACGAGCACCGCGACCGGCAACACGAA
Organism: Rhodomicrobium vannielii ATCC 17100; assembly: GCF_000166055.1. Classification (NCBI taxonomy): domain Bacteria; kingdom Pseudomonadati; phylum Pseudomonadota; class Alphaproteobacteria; order Hyphomicrobiales; family Hyphomicrobiaceae; genus Rhodomicrobium; species Rhodomicrobium vannielii. The sequence goes on along the minus strand of NC_014664.1, from coordinate 3,021,283 downwards.
AATCGGCGTAGCGGTGACGGCCGCGCCCAATCCCAGCGGGACGGTCAATGTCAAGCTTGGGTAGGCTCGCGGAGCGCACCGCGTGCGAAATCGAGGAAACGGAAGAGCTGCACAGGTCGCTACACGCGACGGAGCGGCTTTTCCGCCAAATCGACGCGGTGGGAGACTTGCTCGCACTCGCGGAAGAGAGCGCGATGAAGCACATGCTGACCGACCGGCTGGAAGAAGCACGAAAGCAAGCCGCCGCTCTGCACCAGGCGAAAGCGACAGTCGCACTGTATTTCATGCCCGCAGATTGCCCTTGCCTCGAAACGGTTATCGAGGCGGCCGGTATCGCGCTCGCAGTCGAATGCCAGCAACTCGAAGACGACGTGAACGAATTGCTTGAAGGGGAACGCCAATGCGCCGCGCAGCTCCGATAATCGTTCCCGAGATTGAGCCACTGGGCGTGTCGCCCCGTGAGGCCGCGCGGCTTATCGGCGTCAGCTTGCCCACGCTCGCGCGACTCGTCGGTGAAGGCCGGATCACGCCACCCTTGCGGCTCGCGCCCCGCTGCCCACGTTTCGATCTGGCCAAGTTGCGTGAAGATTGGGCGCGGCTTGGCGGATCAAGCGTAAGCAAAGGAGTAAACCCATGGGACTCGATCCTCTAAAGGGTGCCGTGGCGCAAGCGCGTCGCGATTTGCACGCAGCGTTGATGGTCCCCGCGCTCTACCTATACGCGGGCGCCGTCACGCCCGTCGCGATCCGCGTGCTGCGCAGCGATGGCTGGCGCGGCCGCGTCGACGGCGAGTATGCCGGCATGGCCGATAGCACTATCAAGCTGGTCTTCATGGATTTTCGGCCGCGCAAGGGCGCCATAGTGTCGGTCACGCCCGGCGAAGCCTATCGCATCGAGGTTGTGTTGCCGCCCGATGGGGAGAAGGCGGTTGTAGCGGCGGTGAAACTTCCCACTTCCGAAGCGGCACCGCTGCCGGTGCCAGCGTAAAAACGTAGGAGTACGGTTTCATGCGCAATCCTTTGAAATCTAAAGCGCCACCATATTGCCACTGGAAAACGAACGGCCGCAACTTCGGCTGTTGGTATTTCGAGCGGCCGGGCTATCCGCGCGTTCGCGTGCCGGGCCTGCCATGGACGCCCGAATTTATGGCGGTTTACGAGAAGGCGACGAAGGCGAAGCCCGCCGAGATCGGCGCGAGCCGAACCGTTCCCCGCTCGTTGGGCGCGGTGATCGTTGCTTATTACTCTTCGGCGGCGTGGCGCGGCCTCGCGTCTTCCACGAAGCGGACTTACGGCGGAGTGATCGAGGCGCTTCGCGAGGCCCACGGGGGCATGCCCATTGCGGGGCTTAAGCGCGAGCACATCAAGAAGCTCATCGAAAAGAAGGCCCTCGAAGGTGGCGCTTGTGCCGCCAACCGGCTGCTGTCGGTGCTTGGGATATTGCTCGACGTCGCGCTCGATGCTGGCCTGATTGAGACAAATCCGGCCCGCACGGTAAAGAAGCTCAAGCACCGCGCCATAGGCTTCCACACTTGGACCGAAGACGAGGTGGCGGCCTTTCGGGCGCATTGGGCCATCGAGACGCGCCAGCGGCTGGCCTTCGAGTTGCTGCTTTGCACGGCGCAGCGGTCAAGCGATGTTCGCCAGATGCGGACGGCGCAAATCGCGGGCGGTTGCGTGGCTCTTTCCCAACAGAAGACGCACGCGCCTTTGCGCATTCCACTGCTACCGGAGCTTCAGGCGGCGCTCGCAGCGGCGCCCGTCATCGGCGCCGAGACGGCGCTTGTCACGCAATATGGGCGGGCGTTCACGGAAAAGGGCTTCGGCCTTTTTATAAAGAAGGCGTGCGTCGCGGCCGGGCTTACCCACTGTTCAGCCCACGGTTTGCGGAAAGCGGCGGCGCGGCGATTGGCGGAAGCCGGTTGCACGGTCCATCAAATCGCGGCGATTACCGGCCACGCGACGCTTAGGGAAATCGAGCGCTACACGAAAGAAGCGAGCCAGCTGCGGCTGGCGGAGGCGGCGTTCGCAACGCTTCGAGGAACGTCTGACGAACGAAAGGTGTGAAACCGTGTCGCGCTGGTTTCAAATTGGTGGGCCTAAAGCCTTGATTTCATTGAGTTTTTTGGACACGTTGGCGGAGACGGAGGGATTCGAACCCTCGAGACCCTTTTAGGGGTCTGCTCATTTAGCAAACGAGTGCCTTCAGCCTCTCGGCCACGTCTCCACGCACGTCAAAAACCCGGACGGTGGAACCGCCGGTTCCCGAGTTTGCCGTTTCTATCATCGGAAACGGATGGACGCAATGCATGCTTCGCAGATTTCCGTCGTAACATGCAGATAGACCGCGACGGTCCATAGACGCTTTTCATCAAGCGTCTGCAAATTGCGAGTCGGCAAGCCCTCTGTCCTGAGAGTCTCGCTCAGCATTGAGTAGCGGGTGATCCATCTACGGCTTGTGCGAAGGCCTTGCGTACCATTCGACGCGGCCACGTCGACTGTATGGGTGCGGCTCGCATCAAGCGCCGAAAAAGGCAAACTGGCAGCTTGATCGATCTGTCGATTGGCGCGACGTTAAGCTGAGCCTTGATCGAGCTTAGCGCTCTTGTCTCAAAGGCCCGCTTTGTCGAGGGCGGCGATGAGCCTCTCCCGGTTTTGCGCAACAGCGAAGAGGATCGTCGTAACAAGCACAGGCCACCCGACGAACGGTATAAATCTCGTGGTCACCGCGTTCAGGATGCCCTTGGTTGCCTCTGCGCCTATGGCCTCCTGAATGGCTGGCACTGCCTGCCAGATCGCAGCAAGTTGGGTGAGGAGTGTTCTCAGGATCTGGGCCGCGAAGGCCCACTCGCCCGAACGGATCAGAGCCGCCAATTGCACGAGAGTATCCTTAAGCGAAAACTGCTCAGCCAGACGGGAGAGGCCGGCGGCATCAATGTCCCGGAGCCCGAATGCGGATTTGATCACGGCTGCCACCGCCGCGTTAAGATCTTCGCCGGGGGTCTCGGACTTGACGACGGAGACGACGGCACTTGCCGAGCTTGGCACGAGAGGCATCCCCCGCTCGTTGATCTGGGCAGTAAGTATCGCCTGACCCGGCTCGACATAAACCTCTGCCTCGGCCGCTGGGACGCCTCCAAGGGGGGCTAAGGAGGCAAAAATCCGCTCGTTCAATCCCTCCAGCGCCGAAACGTTCTCAGGCGAGAACTTGGCGTACAACGCGAGCGACAAGATATTTTCGGCTGCAGCCTTCGCATCAGCCACGGCCAGGATAACATCTCGACTTCGGTCGGCCGACTGCGCCTCGACAGCACTGGATAAAAGAGGCGCAGCACCTAGGGCCACACCGATGCTGAGGACCGATCGGCGATGTAGCATAAACGAGACCTCTCCACGTGCTTTCTCTGCGGTGCAGCTTCGCAACGTCATATCTGCAAGGCAGATATCAGCGCAAGGGGCTAGCCAGCCTAAACTCTGACCCCACCAAGCACCACCGGGAATTTTGTTCCGGCCGGTCTACGGACGATTCCGCTCTCGCCAAGATCGCTCCAGGCCTTTTCGATGTCGCCAGTAGAAATCCTTTCGCCCAACACCACCACAAGAATGGTCCGCAGCGCGATCTCGATATCAAGAAGCAAGCTCGCATGTTGCACATACCAGACGTCCAACGCTGCTTTGTCGTCGGACGATATATGACGTCCCCCGACAACCTGAGCCCATCCCGTGAGGCCAGGCCGCACCAGTAGCCTCGCGCTTTGTGCTTCCGTCTGTTCCCAGTGTAGTAGCGGCCTGGGCCCGACGACGGCCATATCCCCCCGAATTACGCTGAACAACTGTGGGAACTCGTCGAACCGCAGGCGGCGCATCAAGCTTCCGAGCGGCGAGACCCGTTCGGCATCGGATAATCTCTTGCCATCCGGGGAGTAGGCGGCTTTCATAGTCCTGAATTTATATAATCTCAGTGGCCTGCCTCCAAGTCCGGGACGCTGCTGCCAAAAAAGTACCGGGAATCCCACACTCGCCGCAACGCATGCCGCCGAAACAAGCAGCAAGGGAGAAAGAACTATGATTGCGGAAAGCGCGATGAAAAAATCGAAGAAACGCTTGGTTTTCCAATATCGGCGTCGGGCGATTTTCTCAAGCGTCTCTGGCGGTATGTGAAAGCTGACATTTTGAAGCCCCAAATTCGAGGTTCGCTGCGACCAAGCCGCTCCACCGATCTTCGAAATCAGGACGGGCTTTCCAAAATTGAAGCCAAGATCCTGGCCAAGAAATTGCAACATTATGCTTCGCGATCGCTCTATTCGAAGCAATGTTTCGCGTTCCGAATCGCCAAGAGAGTGAAATGGCAATACGACAACGATGCGATCAATGGTAACCCCATGGACTTCGAGATCGTCCAATATGCTCTCGAGCTCATCCGTGTCGCCAAGCACAGGATGAGAAGCGACCAGTCGTCCGACATGCCGATCGTTACTTCCAATGAGACCGGCTACCCTTATTCTCCCTGGAGCAAGTTCTGCAGCCGCCTGGAAATATAGCTCCGTCAGTTTGGAAATGCCCACAACCAGCACTGTAACCTGCTGTAACGGTGAAGCGGGCCGAAGAAAAGCGCCGAAGGCCTTCCGATGCTGCCGGGCATCGTGGCGTAGTTTATGAATAGCGCGTGCGCCAACGAGCAAAGCAATACCGAAAATCAGCTGAATGAAAGGTAGAGAGCGCGGAGTTCCTTCAAGACGATTCCATGAGAAGGTCAAGGCGACGGCGCCGACGACAACCGCCCCGACCGCGGTCATCACGCGCAAGTAGTCCGGCACACTGCAGAACCTCCAAATGGTTCGGTTTACGCCAGCTATGGAAAAGATTATCAGGGATGCGACTGCCGTGGCAAGGAGATAGGGGGCGAACCCAAGAAGACGTGCCACGCTTATTTCGAAGTTCTCCCTGAGAATGAAAGCAAAAATAGTCGCGGCGCATAGAAACACGACATCCAGGATGAGCAAAAAAGGGCGACGCATCGACATAGCTCCATAAAACACCTGAGGTTGCAGGATAACCAGCAAGCAAACTAGCTTGGCGCAGTTTTCCGCCACTTTTCCGGCCAGCTCACCTCGCCGGTCCAAGCTTCCCGTCTCACTTTTTCGCCTGAATGGCGCGGGTTGCGCTGCTGTCTGGGCCTGGTGACGGGCTCGCAGGTCGCCGGTACGGCGAGTACACCGCAGAAGAATGCAAAGATGGCAGCCGAAGCGGTAGTTCTGAGAGGATAGTCGACAAGCGAATGGAGTATCAGGACAGCGACAATCAGCATCGCAGTTCGGTTCAGCGCCGTTACACGCGTCGCCTCGCCACCGGGAGGCGCCCTCCAAACGGCCCAGCTCCGTCGCAAGAACCAAGCGACGAAACCCAAGACGAGGATTGCCCCCGGTATCCCGGTCTCAAGAAAGATTTCAGCAAAATCATTATGGGCACGATTAGCATAGGAAGGGCGCACCTGATCGCTAGCCTCCACCGCACCATAGACTGGCACGAAGGAGCCCAGACCGGTACCAAAAGGCAGCGATCTCATTGCGGTATGGACAGCGGCACCGGCGAAGCGGATGCGAAGACTGTCAACGGAATCCTCTTCGAAGCGCGTCAGAAGGCGACCGAGGCCGAACTGCATCGCAAGAAGCATCGCGACAATCGCAACCATTACGACAGCTTTCGCAGGCGTCCGCTTGTCCCGACCGAATACCTCGCCCTTTCGGGTGGCGTAAAAAACGGCAGCGACCCCTCCGATCACTAGCATTGCCAGCGATACCGCGGCTCGCGATCTTGCCATCATCAGGCCGGCCATGAATGCCACGGAGACGAGTGCTACCGCCGCCCAAAGGAGGAGGTTGGCAGATGACCTCCGGACCTCCACTCTGGCGGTCGTTACCCAATACCCAATCAGCACCAGGCACACGACCAGAAGGGCCGCAAAGTGATTGCGGTTTGCGAAGAAGCCCACAGCTTCCGTCAGATTCGTGTGACTGTAGAAGCGGAGGCTGCTTCCGGGGCCCTGCGCCACCTGAAGAAAGCCAATCATCAGCGACAGCGCACCCAGTCCGAGCACGACCCAGCAAAGCGTTTCTCTCTGCTGGAAATTCAGGCGAACAGCCGCACAAAAAATCGCAATCGGAACAAGGAGAGATACAGCCGCTGCCCAAGTTGCCTCAGGGGTGAGAGATAATGTGTCCCACGCTCTCGACCCCACAATCCCCGTGGCACCGTCACGCGCTAGTATAGCCTCACCTCCGGACCAGATATGGAGCGGAAGCGGGAGAACCTGCAGCGCAGTAGCGGCCACAGCCGGAAGAACAACAACGCCTATAGCGCGCCGCTGCCCGTCCCAGCCAGCCCCTTTTAACACCGGCCAAAGCGCTAAGCAGAGCAGCTGTACCGCCGCCACCTGTATCACTACGTCTCCCAGGAAGCCGCTGCTCGTGCCGCCCCCGAGAAGAATCGCCAGCACTAAGACAGCGACGCAAAACCCAAACAACATCGGTATACCCCGACTCAGGATTACGGGCTTTCCCCTTCAACCGGTGGCGTTAAACCGCTGGAATCGTTACCGCTGTCGCTCATCGCCATACCAACGCCGGCAGCGATCCCAACGACACCGAGAGTAGCGCCTATCACAGGCAAGTTGCCAGCGAGGCCGCCTTCGGCCCCAACAAAAGGCACGTCGGGCCGCCCCTTCGAAAGGACAGCAACGGTTTGAGATTGGGCGACCTTTTGTACTATGCCGTCGTCGTACACGATGTCAGCACTGCCCCCAACTGCGCGAACGCGGTCACCCGCCGCGACCGGCGACGTCGCCGAGACCGACTGAAACCCACTTCCACGATCAACCATCACGGAACCCTGGATGTTGGTCAAAACGGTCGCATGCGCTGCCGTAAACATGAGGGCGGCACCGATAGCCAACACCGAAGCCCACGCCGCGTGCATCCTCAGACCACGCTTTCGGTTTTTCATTACACCCTCTAATAGTTTAAGGTCTTTCCACGAAATGGAAACATTATGAAAGCTATACGCATCATGGTATCCGAGCAATTTATATGTTAATGGAATAATGTCTTTTTCCTTAAAACGGCACACATACACCAAAGGTTGCGCAACTTGGCGCCAGTTTTCAATCGAAGATTGCGGACAAGATGGGAGACGCCCCACGCGGTGCTTGCCTGAAGGGGAGCTATGGATGTCTTTTCGGGTTGGGGCGAGTGCCAGGATGGTCCGGGGCAGCGGCCCAAAGTCAACGCATGGACCTGTTTTCGAAGAATGTAGCTAGGTTCGCTCTACGAACCTAAACCGGCAGCTTCGGGGTTGTGAGTCAAACTATGCAGGATACTTTCCGGGGCGGGGCTGACGATCGCCCATGCGGGTCACAGGCGCTAGTTGTTCAGTCCCGGCATTTGATGGATTGGATCGATCTTGAATCTTTCCGGCTCATTCGTCCAGCATTTACAGATGAACTCATAAGGCGTGAGGCCTTTGAGGGTCTTTAGTCGGCGAGCAAAGTTATAGGCGTTGATGAAGTCCGATAGGTGGGTTTCGAGCTGCTCGTGACGGTCGTAGTGATAGCGTTTGACCGTCGCCTCCTTGATCGTCCGGTTCATTCGCTCGACCTGGCCGTTTGTCCAGGGATGCTTGACCTTGGTGAGGCGGTGCTCAATGCCGTTCTCGCTGCATCGCATGTCGAACATGTGCGTCATGTATCTGGCCGTTGGTCCATCGGCATAACGCGGCGGAAACGTGAACTGGATGCCGTTGTCGGTGAGCACCGTGTGAATCTTGTAGGGAACTGCCTCTATCAGGGCGACGAGGAAGGCTGAAGCGGACGTCCTGCCGGTCTTTTTGACGAGTTGCACGAAGGCGAATTTGCTCGTGCGGTCAATGGCGACGTAGAGATAGAGCTTGCCTTCGGCCGTCTGCACTTCGGCTATGTCGACATGAAAATAGCCGATCGGATAGGACTTGAACTTCTTCCTGGCGGGCTTGTCGCCTTCGACGTCCGGCAGCCGAGAAATACCGTGGCGCTGAAGACAGCGATGCAGCGACGAGCGAGTCAGATGCGGTATCGTCGCCTGTAGCGCATAGAGGCAATCGTCGAGCGGCAAGAGCGTATGCTTGCGGAAGGCGACGATTATCGCCTCTTCCTCGACCGACAGAACCGTGGATTTCGGCTCTTTCGGTCCAGTCGGCACATCGGCGACGGATGAGCGCTTCTTCCATTTCGAAACCGTCTTCGGGTTGATGCCGTAGCGCTTGGCCAGGGCCCTCAAGCTCTCTTGACTATGCTGTATCGCTCGACGGACCGCCTCAGTCGTTGTGGCGCTCCCATGAAGAATTTGTCCCATAGCGCATCCTTCCAGCCGAGGGAGAATAATGCACCATCAAATGCCGGGATCAAACAGCTAGTTCGGGTCGAAGCTCAAGCGCTCGCGCCAGCAAAGCTTGGCTATGCCTCCGTTGGATATGGCACCGCGCCTGAGGAAGGGGATAAGCTGGCGGTTTCGTTCCGTCGTTATGCTCATCTACTGGTTAAGCATGAGTGGGTCATACTGGGAGTGATACTCACTTCTTGCGTTCTCGGCGCAATCCATAACTTGCTCAAGACACCTCATTACGCTGCAAACGTCAGAATACAGATTGAGCGGGAAGGCGCTAAAATCGTCGAAAGCGGAACGACGAGCCCGACAGAAACGGGCAGCGCAGACTTCCTGCGCACGCAATACGAGCTCCTGAAAAGCCGTGCTATGGCAGAGCGCGTGACGTCGGCGCTTTATCTTTATAAAGATGACTCGTTTTTTAAGCCACGCGATGTTTCTGCATTGGGACTGATAACCGGCTACTTCTCGCGGATGCCGACATCCTCCCAAGCGTCAAAAGTCGCCACCGCTGCCGATATCCTGATGAATGCTGTCACGATCAAGCCTGTTCCAGGCTCACGGCTCGTCGACATTCGTTATCTTGACCCAAACCCACAACGCGCTCAGATCATAGCGAACGGCTATGCAGACGCATACGTTGCCTCCAATCTAAACCGGAGGTTCGAGGCGAACGCCTACGCAAAGACGTTCCTCGATGAGAGGATCAAGCAGTTGCAGATAAGGCTGCAGGAATCCGAACAGGTTCTGATCGATTTCGCGGAAAAGGAGGGGATGGTCGAAGTAAACGATAAAGCTTCGATCGCGGAAAACAGCCTTGCCGCCGCGAACACTGCGACAGGTCATCTAATTTCCGAGCGTATCAAAAACGAGCAGCTTTGGCGTCAGGTCGAGAGCACGACCGCTATTAATCTGCCCCAGCTTCTGACCAACCAGGTTGTAGACACATTGCGCGGTCAACGCAAAGCGCTGGAAACCGAGTACCAGGAAAAGCTGGAAAACTTTAAGCCAAGCTATCCGGAGATGGTGCAGATCTCTAACAAGATCAAAGAAGTAGATAGGCAGTTTACCGCTGAAGTGAAGGCAATTCGAAACTCCTTGAAAGCTGCCTATCAGTCTTCTCTCGCCCAGGAAGTCGAGATGAAGGGAAGAATAGAGGAACTGCGCGCAGAAGTTATTGATCTTCAGAAGAAAGGCATTCGCTACAACATATTAAAAAGAGAAGTTGAGACCAACCGTAATTTGTACAACAGCCTTCTACAACGCCTCAAGGAAGTGGACATCGCCGGCGGCGTCGGAGCCAACAATATATTCATCGTAGACCGAGCTGTCGCTCCGAACTTCCCATCCGAGCCGAGCCTGAGTCGTACGCTTATTCTTGCATTTGGCTTTGGACTCATTATCGGGATCGGACTTTCTCTTTTGCTGGAGATGCTTGATGATCGCGTGCGAGCACCCGAGGAAGTCGAAGAAATTTCGGGACTGCCAACACTGGGCATCATTCCCCGCGATGAATCCGACATGGAATTAAGTGTCGTCCTTAAAGATCCTCGTTCGCATGTAGCGGAAGCGTATCGCTCTTTCGCGACGGCGTTACAGTTCTCTACCGATACCGGATTGCCGCGATCGATTGCTGTGACGAGCGCGGGCGCCGGTGAGGGTAAATCGACCACAGCGGTTGCGATCGCCCGCCATTTCGCACAAATGGGCCTGAAGGTTCTGCTGATCGACGCGGATCTGAGGCGGCCATCTCTGCACATCAAGCTAAATCTCGATAATTCGATTGGCCTCAGTAACTACCTGACCGGCTCCTTGATGCCGCCGGATTTGGTGCAGAGAACGGATCATCCCAATCTCGCATTCATGGCGTCTGGGCCTCTTCCGCCGAACGCAGCCGATCTCCTCAGTGGCCCCCGAATCTACTCGCTCATCTCGCTCGGGTCGGATGTATTTAATCTCATAGTCTTTGATTCACCTCCGGTGTTGGGCCTTGCTGACGCGCAACTGCTCTCAAGCGCCTCAGCGGCAACAGTTTTTGTCGTGGGCGCCGGCGACAACAGGAAAGGTGCGCTCCGTGCCGCGCTACGCCGGATGCCCATGGCCCGCGTAACACTGCTCGGTACGCTACTTACAAAGTTCGACTCGAAGTCGGTCGGATACGCTTACGGGCAGGGCTACGATTATAAGTACGGTTACCATATGAATGACGACGAAGCTGATGGCAGCACGCAAACGCCGCAGCTTGCTCGTTACTGATCATGCGAAGCCGCGAAGCAATCGTCGCCGCTCTTGGATGCTCTCCTATCCTCGCATGGCGCGTAAGTCGCGCTGCTTCCCTTTGCTTCGGGGCATAACATTCCTCCTTGAGATTGCAGCCGCCGAGCCCGATGCACTTCAGGACGCCGCAGCCATCACCGGGCAAACGGAAGCCACGCTCAGGCAGGCGGCCGGGTTTTTCATCGAACAGGTCATGCTCGACGAGGGTGCCGATCTCTATCGAATGCTTGGGACGAACCCCGCGGCACCCGCCAAAGAACTGCGGCGGCATATGGCGCTTATCATGCGTTGGCTGCATCCGGATCTGATAACGATCCACGAGCGCGACGGCGGTTTTAACCGCAGTCTTTACGCAAATCGTATCGTTTTCGCTTGGGAGACTGTCAAATCACCCGCCCGACGCTCTGCCTATGATTCAACCCGCGCAAAAACGGTTGCAGTCCCGCCCAAGAAGCCGCCTCTCCGGCGAAGGTCAAGAGCAAAGTCCGGGCGAGGAGCCACGGTTCTCGGGCACGCCGACGTCGTGCCGCCTTGACCCACATACTTAACCTGTTCGGGTTCCGCCATGAGTAGGAGTTCATCGAAACCGGCGCGCGCCAGAGCGCTTCGTATCGCAATCGGCAAGTTCTCGAATATCAAGGCGCATCCGGCAAGATTTACGTTCTTGTGCGCACTCGGTGTTTTTCTCATCTTGCTGATCGCGACGAAAAGTCTGCCTTACGCCCTCGCGCCCTATGATGCCGATTTGGCGCTACGTCTCAACTCGTCGAACCCGGCGGCCCTCATAGCAAAAGCGGAGAAGCTTCGGGTGCAGTTCCTGAACCTGAAGCGTGCCACCGGCGTTACGCCTGGCGATGCTGACGCCTCTCAAGATACCATAAGTAGCCTTCCGCCGGCGCAGCAGGCGGAGGGGATGGAAAGCGTGGAGCGTCGTCGTCTGCGTGATGAGATTCGTTGGCTAGCCCTGCGCACTCTCGAAAGCGACCCGTTGAACGCGACCGCATTCCGCATGCTCGGCGAAATAGCGGATACGCCCGACCGCGCTCGTGTTCTCATGCGGGAGGCAGTTCGACGCTCGCAACGCGACGCCATTGCACAATTCTGGCTTCTGAATGACAGTTTCCTGCGCAACGACTTCAAGAGCGCTCTCGGTCATGCCGAAATACTGCTTCAGTCACACCCGAAATTATCTCTGTACGTCTTCAGCTATCTTACGCTTCTTGCTGAAGACACGGAGGGCCGACGCTTTCTAATTCCCAGACTCGCGCTTGCGCCTGCTTGGCGGCTACATTTCTTCGAAGCGCTGCCAAAAAATATGCGCAAAGCGGACACGCCCGCGACGCTGATGCTCGCACTGCAAGGGTACGGCGCACCCTCTCACCGCAAGCGAGGTTTTCTCCTTATCTGGATGCGCTGATCGCAAAAAACCTCGTCGACGTTGCTTACAATGCGTGGCTTCAGTTTCTGCCGCCAACCGAACTCGAAACGGTTAGCCGGATAACACACCCCAATTTCGAGCGTGAACCGAGCGGCCTTGCTTTTGACTGGCGGGTCCACCCTGGCGTCAACGCAATTGTCGAATTCGTGCCCATCGAAAAGGGGCACGCGATATACTTCAATTTGGGGGAAGGGCGAATTCAGTTTCCTGATGTGAAGCAGTTCGTATTCTTTTCCTCTGGCAGCTACCGGATCGAAGGCAAACTAAGGGGCCACATCACCGGTAAACGTGGTCTGCGCTGGCAGATGCGTTGCGCCCACGGAACCCAGCGCGTTATCGGCGAAACAGAACAAATGGTAGGCCGGTCAGAGCAATGGAGAAATTTCGCGTTTTCCTTCGACGTCCCGCCCACTGATGAGTGCAAGGGGCAGATGCTTCGTCTCTATCATGATGCGCGTTCGCCATCCGAGGAATTCGTTTCCGGTGAGGTCTGGTTCGCGGAATTGCGGCTAACGCGCCTCGACGTCCCCCCAAGCCCGGCGGAAGCCACGAAAAACACCGCTCCACCGGGGCAGGGCGCAAATGCCTCAACGGTTGGATGGACGTCGACGATCACCCACACGAGGTAGAGGGCCGCCAACGGGCTAGAGCCGGCGGCCGCGCCTGCGAAAGCCACCGCCGGCGGTGCAATGAAGCCTGATCAAAGATATCGAGTTTGAGGCTTTACGCTTCAGATCTATCGGAACGCGCAACTGGACTTTCGAGTCATCCAGCGGCTCTGGAAACGAAGGTCGTATTTTTTTTGCGAGGCGGCCGAGTTCTCCGCCTTGGACAAGCGCTGAGTTCAAGACGCACATCAATGCAGCGCGGGGTCTTTTACCCGTTTAGCGAAACCATGCGAAAGGGCTGGCTCGCTCCTTGAGGAAGAGCGTTCCTCCGCGATCTTGAAAAAGGCGACTGCATCGACAAGCTCGTGGGCCTGCTCCTCAAGACTTCTCGCCGACGCCGTCGCCTCTTCTACAAGCGCGGCATTTTGCTGCGTGATACCGTCGATCTGAGTGATTGCCACATTTACCTGCTGCACGCTCTCGCTCTGCTCCTTGCTGGCCATCGCGATGTCGCCGACGATCGAACTGACGCGCTGCACTTGGCCAACAATCTCTTGCATCGCCATGCCGGCGCTTTCCACGAGTTTGGCCCCTTCGTCAACCTTGCCGACCGAGTTCGCAATAACTGATTTGATATCCTTGGCGGCTTCAGCCACACGCTGAGCAAGACTGCGCACTTCCGATGCCACCACGGCGAAACCACGACCCTGCTCGCCTGCCCGCGCCGCCTCGACCGCTGCATTTAAAGCCAGAAGGTTCGTCTGGAAAGCAATGGCGTCGATTATGGTGGTGATATCCGCAATCTCACGATTGCTTGCGGTGATGTCATTCATGGTCGTCACGACCTTGGCCACCAGCTTTCCTCCGTGAAGCGCGCATTTGGATGCTTCTGCGGCGAGTTTATTGGCTTCCTGCGCGTTCTCGGCGTTTTGCTTCACCGTTGAGGCAATTCCCTCAATGCTGCTCGCTGTTTCCTCAAGGTTTGACGCCTGGTTTTCTGTGCGCCTTGACAGGTCATCGTTCGCAGACGCGATCTCGCTCGCGGCGTTCTGGATTGTCCCGGACCCAGCTCGGATTTGCGCGATGATAACGCGCAACTGATCGACAGTTCTGTTCGAGTTGTTTTTCAAATCGGCAAACACGCCCTCGAAACGGTTGTCGATCTTCTGGCTAAGGTCGCCGGCCGCCAAAGCTTTCAAAAGGCGGTCGATGTCATTTAGAGCATGCTCGCTCGTGCCGAGGATCGCATTGAGGCCTTGTGACATCTGGAGGAGAAATCCGGATTTGCCGGCTTCCAACGCCCGCTTCGAATAGTTGCCAGCAGCGGCGGCATCGACAAGAGCAGCTATTTCTCTTTCTGCAATTAGTTGTTCGGTCATATCGTTCCATTGCGCGGCCGTCCCGAGCCGTTCGCCGTGCTCGTCGATGACCGGGCTGATGACGATATCGAAGTCTCGTCCGCCGAACACTCTGCGTAGGGCGGGCTCTTTTTGCGAATGTGCCGACGTCCAAGCGCTGTCATTTTTACCAAATACTTCAACGCTCCCTACAATCTTGCCAGCATCGAAACCGGGATACTGCTGCTGGAAAGCCGCTTCGTGCTTTTCGAGCATCGTCATGAAGGTCTTATTTACATAAGTGATCCGGCCTTCGGTATCGGCGATGCGAACCGGGACGCCAACATTGTCGAGCGCCGCCTTGACGCGCGCGGTATACCGCGCGGCATTGGCACCGGCTTCAAGCCTGTCGCGGACCTTCTCGATAGCGTCCGTAATGACCTTGCGCTCACCTGGCTGAGGTGGAATGCGCTTTGAGAAATCGCCGTCGGCGTATTCCTCTACGAGTTTGGCAATGTGCATCGTCAGATCAATTTGCCCACGCACCATCTCGTTCACATTGTGGGCGATCTCACCATAGGTTCCCGCAAATTCATGCGCGCGCAGGCGTGCGGAAATGCGCCCTTCCGAATTATGCGCACGCGCCATGTCGAGTTGCGCGGCAGAGAATTTTTGCAACGTCGCCATCACGCTGTTGACGGCATGGCCCACCTTCCGGAGTTCATCTTTCGAATGGCTTTCGACTTGCTCGGCAAGGTCGCCACGGGCGAGCCTGTTCGCGCCATTTTCGATCGCCTTCAATGAACGAAGAACCGACAGAAGTGTGCCGATGAAAATATAGAGAACAAGAAAAAGCCCGGCACCATTTACGAGAAAAACAAACTGCATATTTCTTTCGGCTTTTTGGCCCCGGCTTGCTAAAATGCCGTCGAGCGTATCAAGCGAAAAATCCATAAGTGCGTAAAGCTTTTCCACAGCGTAGGAGCCGCGCTTGGCGAATTCATCCCGCTCGCTGCTGAAGTCACCACGCAAGAGAGCGCCCACTTCTCTTTTATGAAAATATGCCGCAGCAACTCTTGCTTGGTCGGTCCTGGCTTTTATTGTCTCCACAACGTTTGGATTGGCCATCATGGCCTTATCGAGACCTTGCCTCAATGCGTCGAAATCGCGGCTTACCATCTCTGACAGCACGCTCAGCCGAACGCGCTCGGATGCTGAGCTTTCTTTCCTCGAAAGCACAGCTTCGCCTTCATATCCGAGACGGATCAGATCGCTGGTGAGCGCCGGAATGCTTGAGGTCGTCGTCAAGATGAGGTGGTATGCATCCGCTTCCGGGTCCAGCGTCAAGTTGCTTTCGTCAGCGATAAGAACAATGAAATCTTGGATCTTGTTCGTAAATTCGATCATCTTGTCGTTGCCGACATCGATCGCCTTGAAAGCAGACGCAATATTTATTGCCTTCCAGTTTTGTTTCAAAATAGGCAAAGTTTCCTTCGTCTTCTGGAACGACTGAATCGGGTTGATTTTACTCGTCAAAAGCTCCAGTATTTCATCGACAGCCTCTCTGGACTTTGCCTCTTTCTTTTTTGCCTCCTCCTGACCGGTGAGGGCGATAGGGTTTGCGATGCCATAGTCCTGCGCCGCCTGTAGCAGTCGGCGCGCAGGCATCATCAATTCAATTCCGATCCGTTCCTTTTGATTGAACTGAAAGTCTCTGTCGAGCTCGCTGTACAGTTCAAATGACAGCGTCGCCAACGGCACAACAAACAGAAGACCAGCGAGACCCAACTTCGCTCCAAAATGAAGTCTGCTCATGATCGCCATGGCTGGCGCGAAAAGTACGTTCAACATCCCCGACTCCAATGCCAGCCTACAGCCAAGCGTGGCCTTGAGTTGTACAAGAGGGCGGTTAGTGGGCCATTGCCAAGATGGCTAAAACTTGTGATGCTCGGATAGGTGCGCGAACCGGGAGCGAACGTGGCTTTGACGGAAATGAGGACGTCCCACCCGCGCACGATCAATTCGTAGGGTACGGTGGTGCCGACTGCCCGGTTTGTACGATTCCCCCACGAACGTTCGCTCAACGACGTGGATCTGAATCCCGTTCCGATGCTGTGGCGCCGTCATCCGAGACAGTTTCAGGCACCCTCGCCGACCAACAGGTCGGCCAGCGTATCGATCAAGGGCAACCCTGTAACATCCTGAATCCAACCGAACTGTCCTGTCGGATTAATCTCTAGAAAGACGTACTCCCCATCGGGCGTCAGGATCATGTCGATCGCGGAGTAATTGAGACCCAGCCGCTCGTTCAGCGCGAGGCATCGCCGCTCGATTTCCGCGGGCAGTTGGTGCGGCTTGTGCTCCATGCGCGGCACTTCGCCCCGGCGCCAGTCGACAATGCTTTCAGGGTTGGACTGGGACCGGATTTCGACCGGGAAGACGCGGTCGCCGATGACCGTGATCCTCAGATCACACGCCTTCGTGATTTCTTGCTGGAACAGCCCCGGCGAGTTTTTCAAGAGGTCGGCTTGCTGGACATGCTCGGCTGTCAGCCGGGAGGTGTAGACCGACTGCTGCCCACTTTTTCCGAGAACACCCTGCGTCATGGATTTGTAGACGACGCGGCCTTTGCACTCTTCGAAAAAGCGCCCGAGTGCCTCCGGATCGTTTGTGAAAAGCGTTCTCGGGATCGCGAAGCCCAGCTTGTGAGCCAACGTCAATTGCAGCGGTTTCGATTCCGCGACACGGATCTTGTCAGGATGGTTCACCCAGAAGGCATCGAAGGCGCGATACAGCCCCTGTACGACTGCCGTGCATTCGTGCCAGGCAAATTCCTGCTCTTCGGGGGTTAACGTCTTCGCCAGAGAAAACGGCTCCGGCCGCCGATACCAGACACTCGAAAATTGGGACCATTCGACGGGGCCCGAAAGGTCTCGGAGGGTAGCAACCGGGGCGCGATCCGGGCCATAGCTCAGGGAGATCGTGGCATCGCGGGGAATGTCCTGCGGGTGGAACCGCTCGAACGGGATGTTGCGCGCTCGCAGGCATACGACCATCAGGTCGGCCGTCGAGTCGAACTCTCCGGTAACGATAAGGATTTTTCCGGCCATTCTTCACTCGCTTGCGCGGCGCGTCAAAGCAACGCTTCCCGCGCCGCATTTCTGGCGATCCCGAAGGCATCGCGGCGAAGCGCGACATTACTCCCCTGGCTTGAAGCCGTCCGGATGAGAATCCTGTTCTGAATCCTGAGACACGCAGGTTGGCACGCCGTCCTTGGGATAGAACATGTTCGAGCAACGCGTCGTGTTGCTGTAAGTCCAAGAGCCCGTCATCTGCTGGTTTTGGGCGAACATCGGTCGTCCAGACTCGGCTTCGACAAACAGTTTCTGCTCGCGGTCGTAGTAACCGGCGGGGATTTCGACAATATGCCCGTCCTCAAGAAACTGTCCGGCGAACAATCCCTTTGGATCTGTGGCCGCCATGGCTTTTTTTGCCGCGCCGGCACCAACGATACCAAGGGCAACGAGCCCGATCTGCTTTAGAAAACGTCTGCGATCTTTGGTATTTTCGCTTGTCATGTTTCCCTCCGAAGAGGCGGCGAGGTCACATAGCGTCGCCGTCCAGACGCATTTCGATAGACACCGGCTATCCGCATAAGCCAACTTCATGGCATGGCAACTGCTCAGCATCAGCTGCGGCAATGGACCACAATGCCCGAGGGGAGAGCGATGAACGTCCGGCCCACTCCTTCAGTTCTTCGGTAGGCAGCTTTTCTCGCATGCATCGAGCGTCTCAAACGGCACGACGCCGCCGCAACCGCCATAGGAAAACCATTTGCAGGCTCCGGCAGCGGGATCGAAATAATAGGCTTCGAAATTGGCCTTGCAGCGCCCGCCCTCAGGCTTGAGATGGCAGGCTTCCGGAAGCGCCAGGTCGCGAAGCGGCGCGAACGGATTGCGGCCGTCTTCCTCGGCCTTGAGCGCGTTGCCCTCACCGATCACCGGCACAAGGATATCCGCCGCGAAGTGGTAGTCGCCCGTGTAACGAAACGCCTGCAGGAACATCGGCGTATCTGCGAAAAGCTCGGCCCAGCCGGAATAGATGGCGTCGAGGTCGCGTTCCTCGACAGGCAGGCGCGCGGACGTGCTCGCCTTCACCGGCAGGTCGAGGCATTTGCGATCGGGTTGGCCGGGGATAGTGACCGCCAGATCGTGATCATCGCCCCGGAAATAGCCCATGCCATCGTTGGAGCCGGGGCGGCAAAGCGTAACCGGCGCGACGACGAAAAGTTCGATCGCACCCTTGCCACCGAAGCTGTTGGACGTCACCAGCGGATAATAAAGCTCCGCGCTCGCGAAGCGGTACGCGACCGGCTCGATGAAGCGCGTCTCCTTCTCAAGCGCCACGTAGTCGAGCACGAAATAAGTCAACCCGCGCGCCACATAATCCGCCACGATGGCCTCTTCCGTCGGGTAAGCATCGGCGAGCGGCAGGTCGTGGCTCTTGAAATAATCGTTGACCCACGAGCGGAAGGCCGCGACATCGCGAATCCTGACCGTCGTCAGATCATGCGCGCCGAGACGGGCGGACGACACGACTTTGACGCCCTCGTCTTTCGATGAGCTGCCGCCTTTCGTTTGCCACCGGCTCTGGAAACGGAGGTCGTATTTCTTGGCGAGGCTGGCGAGTTGCTGGAAAGCGCCGGGCGCGGCGAGCTCGGCTTTCGGCTCGGCCGGGAACGGGATGAAACGCAGGATCGACGTCTTGCCGCTCGCGCCGATTTCCGTCCCAAGGATGAGGACTTCTTCCCTGCCGTTGGCGAGGATGATCGCCTTTTGTGCGCTTTCCTCAACGGTGACGCCCTGGTTCGAAACCATCACGCGCCCCATGTCTGCCAGCGCCG
The DNA here is from genome assembly GCF_000166055.1 of Rhodomicrobium vannielii ATCC 17100. NCBI lineage: Bacteria > Pseudomonadati > Pseudomonadota > Alphaproteobacteria > Hyphomicrobiales > Hyphomicrobiaceae > Rhodomicrobium > Rhodomicrobium vannielii. The sequence continues at coordinate 3,002,307 of NC_014664.1, read as the reverse complement.
GCAGCGGGATGAGGAAAACCGCAGGTAAGATAGCTCCCAGCAAGCGCAAGCTTTTGCACAGCCTCAGCATCGGAGATCCCTTTCCGCCCGGCAGGAGCAGGCAGCGTTCCGTTCGGCTGACCGTTGTCAGAAGCCCCGAGAGCCCCGGCGTCCATGTGGCCCAACAACGCAGGCATCCGTTCACGCGCATATTCCACACAGCACAACGGTCTTGCATCGCGATCATTAGCATACTAATTAATAGCCATGCAGCAATATGGGAGCGATATGCCTCCGGACGAGTCCATTCGCGCACTTCGGGCGTCGTTCACGCGCTCGCTCATCCTCGCGTCTCGCCGCTGGAAAACGCTTGCCGACGCGACCATGAAAAGCCGCGACCTCTCGCACGCCACCGCGCTCGTGGTTATTGTCATCGACAGCCTCGGCAGCGCCGTGACCCAGATCGAACTTGCGCGCGAAATCGGCATTGAGGGGCCGACGCTCGTGCGACTGCTCGATCAACTCGAAAAGCAGGGGCGGATCGAGCGGCGCGAAAACCCGGACGACCGGCGCGCGAAACTTGTCACCCTCTCTGGGGCGGGCAAAGATCTCGTCGCCGAAATCCAGATGGAATTGGAAAGACTGCGGAACGAGTCGCTTGCCGGCGTCGATCCACGAGACCTCGAAGCGGCGCTTCGCGTCTTCGCCGCCATGCGCAATTTCACCGATGCGCGAAGCGATGGGACCGGAGGGAGCGAGTGACTCTTCCCGATTTCCGCGCGTGGGTGTTTTCACTCAAGGTTTTGTCCGCCGGACTTCTCGCGCTGTACATCTCGATGTGGGCCGGACTCACGCGTCCCTACTGGGCGCTCGCCACCGTCTACATCACGAGCCAGGCTTTCGACGGTGCGACGCAATCGAAGGCGCTCTACCGTGCGGTCGGCACGGCCGTTGGTGCCGCGGCGGCGGTTGCCATCCTGCCGAACGTCGTTAACTCGCCTGAACTGGCCGTGCTTGCCATCGCACTCTGGGTTGCGGTCTGTCTCTACATCTCGATGCTGGACCGCACGGCGCGAAGCTACACTGCCATGCTCGCGGGTTACACTGTTGCGCTGATCGGTTTTCCGGCGGTGGATGACCCGGCGGGCATCTTTGATGCGGCCGTGTCGCGGACCGAGGAAATCACTCTCGGCATCCTGTGCGCGGCGCTTGTGTCGGGCCTGGTGCTGCCCCGATCCGCCGCGCCGGTTTTTGCCGTGCAACTCGGTGCCTGGCTCAAGTCCGCAAGAGCCTGGACGCGCGAAGTGTTGCGCCGGGAGCCGCGAGCGGTAATGGATACGCGGGCGGGGCGCCTTCGTCTGGCGTCCGACGCCATCGCGCTGGAAGCGCTCGCCGCGCAACTTCCTCGCGAGGCCACAAGCCTTCCTGTTTCAGAGCAAGCGCTCGCCCTGCTGCGTCAGCATATGCTGATGCTGCTGCCGCTGCTTACCTCCGTGTCCGACCGGCTGAAGGCGATCGAGGGAACCGACGCAGCGGCCACTCTCCAGCCAATCCTCGACGATGTGGCCGACTGGTTCCAGGCCGACACCGCCGCCCCGGAGGACGCGGCGATCCTGCTGGCACGCCTCGACGCGTTCGAACACAGCCTGCGCGAGGGCGATCTTTGGCGCGACCTCCTCGTTGCGGGGTTGGTTGTGCGGCTGCGCGAACTCGTGAACCTCAAGCAGGACATCCGCCATCTTCGCGCGAATATCGAAACAGGCGGCCTGCTTGCAGCGCCGTGTGCCTTCGAATACACGGCGAAGGCCAGAGAGGTGCGCCATCGCGATCACATGATGGCTGTGTTTTCCGCGTTCGGCGCATTCATCGCCATCGTCATGGTGTGCGCGGTGTGGATCGCGACCGGGTGGCAGGACGGGTCTGCTGCGGCGATGCTGGCTTCCGTTGCGTGCTGCTTCTTCGCGACTCAGGACGATCCGGTACCCGCGATGATAGGCTTCGCCACAGCCGCCATCCTGGGCGTAACCGGCGCCTTGTTCCACCAGTTCGCGCTCATGCCTCGCGCGATTTCGTTCGAGATGGTTGCGCTGGCGCTCGCACCCGGCCTCATCTTCAGCGGCCTTCTCATGACGAACCCGGCGACCGCCGCCATCGGCCTCGGAACCGCCGTCAACGGGGCCATGGCGCTGGCTATTCAGGATCACTACTCGGCGGATTTCCCGGCCTTTGCAAATTCGGGGCTGGCGCTCGTAGCGGGGGTGTGGATCGCGACTGCGTCCATCGCCGTCTTCCGCTCGCTCGATTCCGGATGGGCGACGAAGCGGCTCCACGCGCAAAATCGCGCGAGCCTGGTGCTGGCGGCGAGCGGGCGCGGCAGCGAAAGCGGCCTGGAACTCGCAGCGCTCATGCTTGACCGCGTTTCGCTGATGGCGACGCGGCTCTCCAAGCAGCCGCCCGACAAGTCCGCACTTTCGGCCACGCTGCTGCGTGAGGTGCGCATCGGCATCAACATCGTGGAGCTGCGCCGCGTGCGGCGGCAGGTGTCGAAGCCCGCGCGGCTTGCCATCAACCATACGCTGGCCGAAGTCGCGCGGCACGTCCGCAGCGGCGACGATGAGCCATCTGCGGCGCTTCTCGAAAGCATTGACGCCGCGCTCGCCGTTTCCGTGCGCGAGCCGGAGACGAGCGCCACGCAGCATGCGACGCTCGGCCTGGCGGGGATTCGTCGCGCTCTTTTCCCCGCCGCGCCCGACCCTCGGCTAATCCGCGTCGACAACGCGGTGGCGGCATGATCGGCGAACTCGACATCTACGGCGTGTTCGTGCCGGCGCTCCTCCTCTGGATGCTGATCGCCTACGCCGTCACCGCGATGTTGCGCAGCTTATGCCAACGCCTTGGCCTCTACCGCTATGCGTGGCACCGCGCGTTGTTCGACATCTCCCTCTATTTCATTGTGCTGGGCGCGGTCGTCGCGCTCGAAACGAGCCTGTTACCCGGATCATGACAACACCCGCAAAAACCACGCCGCCGAAGACGTCCGCTCCCTTTCTGCTGCGCTTTCTCGTGACCCTTGCGATGACGGGCGCGGCGCTGCTGATCGGAGCCTCGCTCTGGTATTACTACATCGACGCGCCTTGGACGCGCGACGGGCGCGTTCGCGCAGATGTCGTTGCCGTCGCGCCGGATGTGCCCGGCCTTGTGACGGAAGTGCTCGTCACAGACAACAAGCGCGTCAAGCGCGGCGATGTGCTCTTCCGCATCGATCCGGAGCGGTTCCGGCTGGCGCTGGCGCAGGCTGACGCGGTGCTGGAAGGCCGAAAGGCAGCGCTCGACCTGGCGTCAAGCGACTATGACCGTTATCGCAATATGACCGAAATCGCCGTCTCCAGGCAGAAGGTCGAAGCAGCGTTCGAAGCCAAGCTCACCGCGAAAGCCGCCTACGATCAGGCTATCGCGGACAAGGCCGTCGCGAAGCTCAACCTCGAACGCTCCACCGTGCGCGCGCCGGTCAATGGGCGCGTGGTGAATGTGTCGCTGTTGCCGGGCGCTTACGTCGCCACCGGTCAGGGCGTATTCGCGCTGCTCGACGAAGACAGCCTGCGCGTGGAAGGCTATTTCGAGGAAACGAAGCTCGGCCGCATCCATGTGGGCGACAGGGCGCGCGTCCGGTTGATGGGAGAAAGCGCGGAACTGATGGGCCGCGTAGAAAGCATCGCGGCGGGCGTGGAAGATCGCGAGCGTAGTGCCGGCTCGAAGCTTCTGCCCAACGTCAACCCGACATTTTCATGGGTGCGGCTCGCGATGCGCGTGCCCGTCCGCATCGCGCTCGACAACGCGGCCGACCGCGACAAGCTCGTGTCGGGCCGAACCGCAACCGTCTTCATCGAGAACGGAACGCTGAAGAAGTGGGCGCCTTTCCAATGGGAGAGCTCGCTCTTGCAGCGGATCGCCAATCCCTCAGGCACATCATCATGAGTAGTTCGGTACATGGCCATTGCATAGGATCGGAATAGCAGAACCTGGGAACGGGACCGCGAATAGTCGAATGAATGTCAGGCGCGGGGAGGAACCACTTTAAGTTTTTGGTGCCGGCTGAGGGATTTGAACCCCCGACCTTCGGTTTACAAAACCGCTGCACTACCACTGTGCTAAGCCGGCATGCGACACGCCAAATGCGAACGTATCAGCACTGCAGATAACAAATCGCGCCTGTTTAGGCAATCGCTCGGCGTCGCCGACCGGCGAAATTCTGTGGTCGCGTGTTGAAGCGCCTCTTCGCCCTTGGCGACGGCGATCTGCCGGACCGAGGCGCAGTGACGGCATTCGGCTCTTGAATTAGTGTGCAAGTCTGACGTAATCCGACGTAAAATCGTGCAACGTGACGTAATTTGTGGTGCACCCTGCACACGTCTCGCCGTTCTGTTCGTCGGCGGGAATCGGAGACCTTCGCGCCATGACCGCATCCTTCCGCATCGCCTGCGCTCAGCTCAACCCCGTTTTGGGCGACCTCGCCGGAAATGTCGCGCTGGCCCGCGCGGCGCGGGATGATGCGCGCGCCTTGGCGGCCGATCTGGTTGTTTTCACCGAGCTGTTCATCGCGGGCTATCCGCCGGAAGACTTGATCCTCAAGCCCGCCTTTGTGGCGGCTTGCATGGAGGCGACGCGCGCGCTTGCAGCCACGACGGCGGACGGCGGCCCCGCGCTGCTCATCGGCACGCCGTGGGGCGAAGATGGCAAGGCTTACAACGCGGTCGCGTTGCTCGCGGGCGGGCGCATCCAAGCGCTGCGCTACAAGGTGGACCTGCCGAATTACAGCGTGTTTGACGAGAAGCGCGTCTTCGCGCCCGGCCCGCTGCCGGAGCCGGTGGATTTCGCCGGGCTCCGTCTCGGCCTGCCGATCTGCGAGGATATCTGGACGCCCGCCGTCGTGGGATCGCTTGCGGCGCGCGGCGCGGAGCTTCTGATCTCGCCGAACGGATCGCCCTTCACGCTGAAGAAGCGCACGCAACGTCTCGACGTGGCCCGCGCGCGGGTAGCCGAAACCGGTCTGCCGTTGCTCTATATCAATCAGTTCGGCGGACAGGACGAACTTGTGTTCGACGGCGCATCCTTCGCGCTCAACCGCGACGGCGCGCTCGCGGCGCAGCTTCCGGCGTGGGAAACGGCGCTGGCGATCACCGAATGGCGGCGCGACGCTGGCGGCTGGGCATGTGTCGAGGGTCCGAGTGCGCGCGTCGAGGAAGGGCGCGAGGCGGCCTACCTCGCTTGCGTCATCGGACTGCGCGATTATGTCGAGAAAAACCGCTTCCCGGGCGTGGTGCTCGGCCTTTCGGGCGGTATCGACAGCGCGATATGCGCCGCGATGGCGACGGATGCGCTCGGCGCGGCGCGCGTGCATTGCATCATGCTGCCTTACCGCTACACGTCGAACGCCTCGCTTGACGACGCGGCGGCTTGCGCGGAAGCGCTCGGCGTACGCTACGACATCGTGCCGATCCACACGGCGGTCGAGGCGTTCGGCGGCATGCTCGCACCGCTGTTCAAGGGCGCGGAACCGGGCCTCGCCGAGGAAAACCTGCAATCGCGCATTCGCGGTACGACGCTGATGGCCGTGTCGAACAAGTTCGGCGGTATGGTCGTGACCACGGGCAACAAGTCCGAGGTGTCGGCGGGCTACGCAACGCTTTACGGCGACATGAATGGCGGTTTCAACCCGATCAAAGATCTATACAAGACGCAGGTCTTCGCGCTGTCGCGCTTCCGCAACGAGCACGTGCCGAAGGGCTGCCTCGGGCCGGGCGGCGTCGTCATCCCGGACAACATCATCACCAAAGCGCCGACCGCCGAGCTTCGCGAGAACCAGACCGATCAGGATTCGCTGCCGCCTTACGATGTGCTGGACGACATCCTCGAAAGCCTCGTGGACCGCGAGGAACCGTTATCCGCCGTCGTTGCGCGCGGGCATGCACCGGAAACCGTGAAAAAGGTAGAGCGCCTGCTCTATCTTTCGGAGTACAAGCGGCGGCAGGCGGCCCCCGGCGTGAAGATCACCGAGCGCAATTTCGGGCGCGACCGCCGCTATCCGATCGTCAATCGCTTCCGCGAGCAACTTCCGTGACACAGGTCAAAGTCCGCTTCGCGCCGAGCCCCACGGGCCGGCTTCACATCGGCAACATCCGCTCCGCCGTGTTCAACTGGCTGTTCGCGCGAGCCGCGGGCGGCGTGTTCGTGCTGCGCTTCGACGACACGGACCTTGAGCGCTCGAAGGAAGAATATGTCGACGGCATCCGCGAGGACCTGCGCTGGCTCGGGCTTTCGTGGGACGAGGAGTTTCGCCAGTCGGAGCGCTTCGCCTTCTACGCCGAGACGGCGGAAAAGCTGAAACAGGCGGGGCGGCTCTATCCGGCCTACGAGACGGCGGCGGAGCTTGAGCGGCGGCGCAAGCTGCAGATGGCGCGCGGCAAGCCTCCGGTTTACGACCGCGCGGCGCTGAACCTGACCGACGCCGAGCGCGCCCAACTGGAGGCCGCCGGGCGTAGGCCGCACTGGCGCTTCAAGCTGGACCAGCGGCCGACCGCGTGGGACGACCTCATTCGCGGGCCGCAGGAAATCGACGCGGGCACCATCTCCGATCCCGTGCTCATCCGTGAGGACGGCACTCCGCTTTACACCTTCACGAGCGTCGCCGACGACGCCGACACCGGCGTCACGCACATCATTCGCGGCGAGGACCACGTCACCAATACCGCCGTTCAAATTCAGCTTTTCGAGGCGCTGGGCGCTGCCGTCCCGCGTTTCGCGCATAACAATCTGCTCATCGGCGCGCAGGGCGAGGCCCTGTCGAAGCGCATCGGCTCGCTGTCCATCGCCGGGCTCCGCGAGGATGGCTTCGAGCCGCTCGCGGTGATGACGCATGCCGCGCTCATCGGCACCTCGGAGGCGTTGCACCCCCAGGAAAGCCTCGACGCGCTGGCATCGCTGTTCGATCTCGCGAAGATTTCGCGCGCGCCCGCCCGCTTCGACCCCGCCGAACTCGCGGGCCTCAACGCGAAACTTCTGCACGCGACGCCTTATGAGGCGGTGGCGGAGCGGCTGGCGGCGCGCGGTATCGATGGCGGCGAGGCGTTCTGGCTTGCGGTGCGCGCCAATCTCGAAGTGTTCGCCGATGTCGATCTGTGGTGGCGCGTGGCGAATGGGCCGATCACGCCCGCGATCGAAGACGCGGCGCTTGTCGAGAAGGCGCTCGCGCTGCTGCCGCCGGAGCCATGGGACCAGACCACCTGGAAAAGCTGGACCGACGCTGTGAAGCAGGCAACGGGCGCTAAGGGCCGCGCGCTTTTCCATCCGTTGCGGTTGGCGCTGACGGGGCTGGAACGCGGGCCGGAGCTGAAAGACTTACTGCCCCTCATCGGCAGGCGCGAAGCCAGCGCGAGATTGAGCCAAGGCTGAGGCTTTGCTTTCGCGCGCCGTTCATTTCTCCCTCATGGGCAAATTGCGTGTTCGCGGTGTTTTCCCTATTCTTACGCCGGATGTAAGATGCTGTGTCGAGTGGGGTGTTTTCCGTTGATAGTGCCTAATCAGTTAGCCGCCTTGCGAGAATTTTTCTCGAATATCGAAAGTGACCTGCCAGAAATCGTGTCTCTTATGTATGAGCGATTTTTTGAGGCGGTCCCCGAAGCAGCGTCGCTATTCAAGGGCGACTTCGCGGCGCAGCAGATGCAATTCACCTCGATGTTACGCAGCACCATCGCCTTGACGCGGTCGAGCCAGCTCTGGCCTGTTGACGCTGAAGCCGGGCGCGCCTCACTTCCCGAGATCGAATATCTCGGTTTGCGCCACGCGTGTGTTGGTGTTCAGCCCGAGCACTTCGCGGCGATGAAATGGGCGTTGGCGCGAACGCTTGCGGAAATGTACCCGAGGGATTTCGACCGGGACATCGAAGATGCGCTGAGTTTCATTTTCGACGTCGTGGCGAGGGCCACGAAGATGGGCGGGGCGCCGCTGGTTAGAAAGGGGATCTAGCGCCAGCGCGCGACGGTGCGCTGACGCTTCAAGTCAGAGTAGGCGCGTTACCGGGTGCCGCTGGCCGGTTCCCGTCGCATTTGCTGTGAGCGGGCTTTGAGACGGGCCTGCTGGCGCTTCTGGTTGGCCCGCTTCGCTGCCTGCGAGCGGTCGCGTACGGGATTCGCCCTGTTCTGCATCGAGCGGGAAAGTTGTCGCTGGGCTTGAGCGTCGATGCCCTGACCCGTTTGAGCCGTTGCCGACCCGGACGCGGCGAGGATGGTGAAAAGAGGAATGGCCGCAAAGACGATGATTTTCATGAACTTCCCCGCTTGTTGAGATGAAGGGAGCTTCGGCCGGGATGGCCGCCGAAGCTCTGTCGCCCGGGTTGATCAGCCGCGGCCGCCATACTGACCGGTGCGCTGGCCGGTTGTGCGGGCCTTGGCGCGGCGGTCGCTCGACTTGCCCATCTGGCTGGCCTTGTTTTTCGCCTTGCTCATATGGCTCTTGCCTGACTGGCTATGCTGGCCCTGATTACGGCTCGCCGCATCGGCATCGAACGAAGCCGCCGTGGTGAGAAGGAACACAGCGGCGACCGCAAGCGCTAAAGTCTTCATGACATTGCCTCTTCGTTGTTGGAACATTTGAGGCAGGCTAGGCGAGCGCGGATTAATTGAATGTTACCTCGCCCAAATGGCGGATTAAAATAGACCAATGAAAGTTACCTGATACCTTCGATAATATTTACACCGTAATCAGAGGACTGACGTCATGATCAATCTAGCGGTCATATCTTTGGCTTCGCTCCTGCTTGTGGAAGCTCCCGTGCAAGCGGCCGAGGATAAGCTTGTTCGTGTGGGTTTTTGCCTACCGAAAACGGTGCGTTTCTCTCAATGCATCGAGGGCAGGGTCAATGCATGCGTTCGTACCCGGCATATGAATTGTAAAACAAAAACCTCCTGTTCACCGAGTTCGGAAAGATGCACGCGAAGGCCCCGACTGCTATTCCGATGACACCGCGCTGGCGGGGGGCGGTCACGATTGCGTGGGCAATATGAATGTGCGGGATGTATTGGGTGCCTTGGCCGCAGATTCTCGCCCGAGCGGTCGATGTCTTGGGCGCTCCCTCTACACAACCTCGGCACATGACAAAAATGTAATATGACGCCGCGCGTCCTATTCCTGAGCCGAAGCACGACTTTTATCTCGCAATGTCATGAAATCGCCGCACCACTACTGGCGCCATGGGCGGAAAGAGCTATATCTTCAGCGACTCTTTGCAGAAGGATGCCGGATTGCCGATGTTTCAAGCTTCATCATATGGAACCCAGCCCTGTTCAACGCCATCTAGATCGGGCACACTGACCAAAATCAAACTCCTTGGTGCCCTGCTCATGGCTTTAGCGCTGTCCCCCCTCGATACCCTCGCCGCCGCGCAAACCTCGTCTCCCGCGCGTCTTGCCTATCACGGCACGCTGGATAACGGCCTCGAAATCGTGGTCGTCCCGGATCGCCGCGCGCCGGTCGTCACGCACATGGTGTGGTACAAGGTCGGCGCGGCGGACGAACCGCTCGGCAAGTCCGGCATCGCGCACTTCCTCGAACATCTGATGTTCAAGGGTACGGACAAGATCCCGGCGGGCGAGTACTCGAAAATCGTTGCACGCCTCGGCGGACAGGACAACGCCTTCACCGCTCAGGACATCACGGCCTATTTCCAGCGCGTCGCCAAGGACAAGCTTCCGAAGATGATGGAAATGGAAGCTGATCGCATGGCAAACCTCAAGCTCGCGGAGAACGATGTTCTCACCGAGCGCAAGGTTATCCTCGAAGAACGCCGCAGCCGCGTCGACAACGACCCGTCTTCGCTCCTGCAGGAGCAGATGATGGCTTCGCTCTACACGGCGCACCCCTACCACACGCCGATCATCGGCTGGGAAACCGAGATGAAGGGCCTCACCCGCGAGGACGCCATCGCCCACTACAAGAAGTGGTATGCGCCGAATAACGCGGTTCTCGTCGTAACCGGCGATGTGGAGCCGGAAGAAGTTGTGAGGCTCGCCAAGGAAACTTACGGCAAGATCCCCGCGAACCCGGCTGTCGGCGCTCCGCGCAAACGCCCGTCCGAGCCGGAGCCGGTCGCCGAGAAGCGCGTCCTTCTGCGCGACGGCCGCGTCGGCAAGGCGACGCTTGAGCGCTACTACACCGCGCCGAGCTTCAACACCGCCACCAACGGCGAAGCCGAGGCGATGCAATTGCTCGGGCGTATCGTCGGCGCGAGCAACACGAGCCGCATCTACAACAAGCTGGTGCGCGAGGAAAAAAAGGCGTCTGCCGCCAGCGCATGGTACAGCGGGCTTGCCCTCGACAATGGCCGCTTCGGCTTCTACGCGGTGGCTGCGGGCGACAACAAGCTGGAAGACATCGAGGCCTCGATCGACGCCGTGATCGATGAAGTGATACGAAACGGCGTCACGGACGAAGAGCTTGAGCGCGCCAAGACGAGCGAAATCGCGAACCTCGTCTATTCCTCCGACAGCCAGCAGAGCCTTGCGCATACCTATGGCTGGAGCCTTGCTACGGGCCGCACGGTCGACGATGTCGAGGCGCGGTCCGAACGGTTGAAAGCGGTCAAGCGCGAGGACGTTCAGGCCGTCGCGGCGAAGTACCTGAAGCGGAAGCGCTCCGTGACAGGCTATCTCATCCCCGAACCTTCGCAGGTGGCGAAGGTCGATCCCCGTCCGGCTTCCGCTGGCGGCACGTTGCATTGAGGAGCGGAAGACCCACATGATACTCAAGATTTCCGGCAGCCGACTGATTAAGTCGCTTGCTGCCTCAGCCTTGTTTGTTTCGCTCCTTTTCGGAGCCGTCCTGCCAGCGAGCGCCATGCAGATTCAGAAAGTCGTCAGCAAAAAGGGTATCGAGGCCTGGCTCGTGGAGGATCACAGCCGCCCCATTCTCAGTCTCCAGTTTGCCTTCAAAGGGGGCTCCACGCAGGATCCCGATGGCAAGTCGGGCGTGGCAACTTTCGTTTCGGGCATGCTCGATGAAGGCGCTGGCGACCTCGATTCGTCGGGCTTCCAGAAGCGCCTCGAAGAACTGGCCGCCAAGATGTCGTTCAGTGCGAACTACGACAACTTCTCCGGCTCGTTCCAGACGCTGACGCAAAATCGCGAGGATGCGGTCAAGCTTCTGCGGGCGGCGATTAACGATCCGCATTTCGACGCGGATGACGCAAATCGCATCCGTGAGCAGCTTCTCGCGAATTTGCGGCTTGAGGAGAAAGATCCGGACAAGGTCAGCTCCATCGAGTGGTACAAGCTCGCTTTCGGCGCCCATCCCTACGGCCGCTCATCGAACGGCACGGTGGAAAGCATCGAGTCCCTCACGCCTGACGACCTGAAAGCCTACCGCAAGCGCATCTTCGCTCGCGATAATTTGAAGGTCGCGGTCGTCGGCGACATCGACGCAAAACAGCTCGGCGACGTGCTCGACACCGTGTTCGGCGACCTGCCCGAGAAGGCCGACCTCAAGCTCGTGCCGGAGGTGACGCTCGCGAATGTCGCGAAGCAGCGCGTCGTGGCGATGCCCAATCCGCAGTCCGTGGTCCAGTTCGGCTTCCAGGGCCTGAAGCGGAAAGACCCCGACTTCATCCCGGCGTTCATCCTGAACTACGTCGTCGGCGGCGGTGGCTTTTCGTCGAAGCTGATGCAGGAAGTGCGTGAGAAGCGCGGCCTCGCCTATGGCGTTTACACCTACCTTTATCCGCTCCAACACGCCGGCATTTTCGCGGGTGGCGTCGCGACGGAGAACAAGAGCGTAGGCCAGTCTCTTGACCTCATCCGCGCCGAGCTTGAGCGTGTGTCGAAGGAAGGGCTGACCGAAACGGAGCTGCGGCAGGCGAAGGATTATCTCATCGGCTCCTACGCGCTGCGCTTCGACACCAGCGGGAAGATCGCGGCGCAACTGCTGGCGATCCAGCTAGACGACCTTGGCGCGGACTACATCGACCGCCGAAATGGCGAGATCGAAGCCGTGACCGTCGCCGACGTAAAGCGCGTCGCGAAGCGGTTGCTCGAACCGAAGAACCTCATTGTGACGGTTGTCGGCGAACCGGAAGGCGTGAAGGAAGTGGGGCTTTAAGCTTCGCCCTATTGATTGTTCAGCGGCCGGGCCCTTGGTCCGGCCGTTTCGTTTCGACGCAGCAACCAAGCCTGGCGAGCGAAATCTGAAGCTTCCAACCACCCGCCACCGGAAAAGATTGCATCGCGCGGCGTTCCTGTCCAAATCTGCGGGCATCCCAACCAGATGGAACCAACGCCCCGCACATGGCCGCACCGCTTCTCACGCTTCAGAATATCGCGCTGACCTTCGGCGGCACGCCGCTTTTCGACGGCGCGAGCCTTGTCGTGTCCGAAGGCGACCGCATCGCGATCGTGGGGCGCAACGGCACCGGCAAATCCACGCTCATGAAGATCGCGGCGGGGTTGATCGAGCCGGACAGCGGCAGCCGCTTCGCACAGCCCGGCGCGATCATGCGCTACCTGCCGCAGGAGCCCGATTTCGGCGACCACGCCACGGTGCTGTCGTATGTGGAAAGCGGTCTCGGCCCGACGGACGATCATTATCAGGCGCGGCTGCTCCTCGGCGAGCTGGACCTCACCGGCGAGGAAGCGCCCGCCACGCTCTCGGGCGGCGAAGCCCGCCGCGCGGCGCTCGTCCGCATCCTCGCCGCGAACCCGGACGTTTTGCTGCTGGACGAGCCGACAAACCACCTCGACATTCAGGTGATCGAGTGGCTCGAAAAGCGCCTCGCCGCGATGAAGTCGGCGCTCGTCATCATCAGCCACGACCGGCGCTTCCTCACCAACCTGTCGCGCTCGACCGTGTGGGTGGATCGCGGCACGACGCGAACGCTCGACTTCGGCTTCGGCAAGTTCGAGGACTGGCGCGACGAGTTTCTGGCGCAGGAGGAACTCGACCGGCACAAGCTCGCGCGCAAGATCGAGCGCGAGGCCGATTGGCTGCGCTACGGCGTCACCGCGCGGCGCAAGCGAAACGTCCGCCGCCTCGGCGCGCTGCATAGCCTGCGCGACGAGCTGCGCACGGCACGGCGCGCGCCCGGCGCGGCCAGGCTCGAAGCGGCCGAGGGGGCGCAATCCGGCAAACTCGTCATCGAGGCCGAGGGCATTTCTAAGTCCTATGGCGGCGGCAAGCCCGTGGTCGAGAAGTTCTCAACGCGCGTCATGCGCGGCGCGCGCATCGGCCTCGCGGGGCCAAACGGCGCAGGCAAGACGACGCTGCTCAAGATGCTCATTGGCGCGCTTGAACCGGACGAAGGCGCAGTGCGCCTCGGCACCAATCTCGAAATTGCCGCGCTGGAGCAGAACCGCGACAGCCTCAAGCCCGACATGACCGTCGCCGATGCGCTGACGGGCGGGCATGGCGACCTCGTCGTCGTGAACGGCGCGGCGCGTCACGTCGCGTCCTACATGCAGGACTTCCTGTTCCTGCCGGAGCAGGTGCGGTCGCCGCTGAAGGTGCTGTCCGGCGGCGAACGCGCGCGGCTGATGCTCGCCCGCGCCTTCGCGAAGCCGTCGAACCTGCTGGTGCTCGACGAACCGACGAACGACCTCGACCTTGAAACGCTCGACGTGCTCGAAGAACTGCTGAACGATTACGGCGGCACCATCATCCTTGTCAGCCACGACCGCGACTTCCTCGACCGCGTGGCGACATCGATGATCTGCCCGGACGGTAACGGCCAGTGGATCGAATATGCGGGCGGCTATTCCGACACGCTCGCGCAGCGCGGCGGGCGCGGTTTCGGCTCCGAGCCTGCGAAGACGAAGTCTACGCAGGAGCCGAAGCTCAAGGCGGCGGCATCCGGCGGCGATCAGCCTAAGCCGAAGCGCAAGCTCAGCTTCAACGAGAAGCATGCGCTCGAAACGCTGCCCGCGAAGGTGACCGCGCTTGAAAAGCAGATCGGCACGCTTCAGGCGAAGCTCACCGACCCGAACCTCTATGCGAAAGATCGCAAGGCGTTCGATCAGGCGACCGCCGCGCTCGCGAAGGCGCAGGCCGAGTTGACCGAAGCGGAAAACCGCTGGCTCGAACTCGAAATCCTCCGCGAGGAGCTTGGGCTCTAGCGGCCCCAGCCGTTCGAATAACCGGAGCGATGGTCGTTGGACGAACCCGAACCGTAGGAGTTACGGTTCGGGTCGATCCAACCTTCGCGCCCGGTGTACGGGTTAACATTCCCTTTGGTGCTGAAATTATCATTGAGATTATTGTTCGGCCTCGTCTGGTAGTGCGGCTCGACGTAGGTACCGTCATCTCCGGCGAAGGCAGCAGATGAGACCGAGAGGGCAATAAGGGTCGTCAGAAAATGGCGCATCAAAAAACCTGTCCAAAAAAGATCAGACAAGTTTCTTTACCCTTCTTTGCGATTGAGCGCAAGCGTCGCCTTTTCCCGTCACGGACTGGTTCACGCCAATCTGACGGGACAAACGCCGCCGCACCACGCCCGCGCACTCCGAATCAGTTAATCTTCTGCAAACGGAGGGCACAAATGGCGAACTTCAACACGCATCTCGCCGTGGCGGCGGTCGGCAGCGGGCTTTGCGCCACGGTCGCGCTCGCAGGCAACGCCGCGCCTAACAGCTACCTGCTCACGCTGACGCTCGCGGGCACCATCGGCGGCATCCTCCCCGACATCGACCTCGAAAAAGCGATCCCCTCTCGCATCCTGTTCTCGGCGCTCGGCGTGATCGCGGCGTTCATCGCGCTGTTCTCGCTCGAAAAACGATACTCCATCGCGGAACTCT